>CAYFLR010000003.1:122181-153915 GCA_964343805.1 uncultured bacterium
AGAGCGTTGATTGAGTCGAAAGAAGGGTGAGAACTCCTGAGAGCATCGGGGTGGTACAAGGAGATGCGAGGAGCGCGGATCCAGCCCCTAACAGAAAAGAACCAATCAGACCTCCCTTCGATGCCAGTTTGCCGGGATTGAAATTATTAAATCTCTGTAAAAAACCGGGGAGCTTCCCTTTCCAAGTCATTAAGCCAAATAAGATGAGAAAAATTCCCATCACAATATTAACGGTGGGAGATTGTGAGGTAAAACCAAAGACCTCTCCGGCTTTTACAGCTATGATTCCCAAGAGGGAGTAGATTAAACATTGACCAATAAAGTAAGCAGATATCCGAGAGGTGGTTCCTTTTTCTGTTGCTTGACTGCTAAAAAAACCAAGGGTCACTGGAATTAAAGGATAAACACAAGGGCTGAGTGAAGCAAGGACTCCTGCTCCATAGCTGAGTGCGATTTGAGAGACAATTGATGCTTCCATTTCAGCTCCCTAATTGTAAAAGTGAGTCAATTTTTTGTTGATCAAATCCACCTTCTGAAGCGATGAACTTCCAGTTTCCATCATCCCCTTTTTGATAAATGGCCCAGTGAGGAACGGAAAAGACTTTATGAGTTTTTGATAAAGTCGGTGTTGACTCCAGGTAAACAGGAATCTTTATATCGTTCTTTTTCATAAAATGGGAAATTCGTTTAGTACTTCGATCACGACTGATTGCCAGCACATTAAGTGATTTGTTTTGATGCAGTTCTGGCAGTACTGTGGTCATTTTTTTCTTACACTCTTTGCACCAGGTGGCCCAGAAAACCACTAGGGTTTTATCGGCCTGCTTTTTTAATACGATGGGTTGTTTTTTTAAATCTACAACCTCTTGAAAAGGGTTCGCCCATAAGGGGAAGCCAAGAGTCATAAAAGTAATAATAAATAAAGTGCGTAGCATAATTATCTCCTTATTCCCATTTGCCGATGAGGGAATCGATTTCGTTTAAATTAAAATGACCGCGTGCTTCGTAGACAATCCCTTTGGATGGATCGTGTAACAGCGCGTAGGGAACTTCAAATTCTTCACTGAAAGTGAAAAAAAGATCAGCGTCAGGGTCAAACCCTACGGGCCAAGGAACCTGATGTTCTTTTTTCCAAGCGATTGCCGTCTCTTTCTCTGCCCCTACGAGGATGGTATAAATTCGAAAGTTTTGGGGGGACATTGTAGGGTCTTTTAATTTGGATAAAATACTTTTTGTTTCTTGTATGCAAACTTGACACGTATCTTGGGCAAAGAGAATGAGGGTCTTTTGATCTTGGTCTTCAGATAATTCAAAGACTCCATCGGTGGCTTGAACTTGACCTTTGATTCGACTCACTCTCTCTTGATTTGATTCCTTTTGTGATTCATTCATAACCAGAGCATTTGTTTTTGTTTGTTGACCCTCTTTGGGAGAGTTGTCTTCTTGTTTGATTTGAGAGCCGCAGGCACTCAAAGTAATGATGAGTAAAAGTAACATTACATTTGCCATGTAATACCTCCAAATAGTTCAAAATAAGTTTGTTGTTCATTAGATATTTGCCAAGATCCTTTGGTGGCCAATTGAAAATTTTGAAAAGGGTATTCGATTCCCCATCCCACCTGATCAACCCCGGATTTAGTCACTTTTTGGGTGATGGGGTTTTCCTCTTGTTCAAACATGATTCCATATTGGCCTGTTAAGAGGAGATCAAAAATCGGTTCCCAGGTGAGAGAGATCAGGGTTTTTTGGGAGTTAAAATAACCTCTCTCATCTTTGAGGTTCTCACTCCTTAATTCTCTTAGATAGGAATGACTCAGTCTTACAAACCAAGGTTCTAGAATTTGATATCCACTTTTTATTTTTATCGCAAAATGCGGGGGACGGTCTTCCATTCGTTGTCCCATTTTGAAATCCACACCTGCTTTGATTCTTGTAGAAAGGAGTTGTTCTATAGAGAGTTGCAATTGATTGGTATGCAGCTTGAGTGGTCTTCTTTGGTTTTTAAATTTCCAATCAATATACCACTGCTCTGGTTGCCTGTTTTGGCTATGAGAGAGTGAGGTACTCATGATCGTCATCCCATGATTGAAACTTTTGGAAAGAGATAAATTTCCTTCAGTTCGACGGTAAGGATGATCATTTAGATCAGCAGAGCCTGCTAAGTTCCAATTTAGATCACTCCCTAAATACCCGGTCAAAGAGGTTTGAATCGAATACTCTCTTTTTGTTTCAGTCAATTGACCGAGTGGAAGTTCAACTCCTGTTTTTTGCCTGATCAAAATTGATTCATAGGAGGGAGAAGCATGGTAGAAACTGATACTGGTATCTAAATTATTTAGAAATCCAGACCAATTCATTCCTATCCTCTGAGAAGTGACTTCATAGTTTTTTACCTCATCCACCGGAGATAGCAGCTTCTGTCTCGCATGGTTAAAATGAGTAAAATACTCGAGTCCCTCTCCCCAAAGTTCATTGGGAAGTATGAGATAGTTTAAAATAATTATCAATGTGCGCAAACGGAACATGATGCATTCACTCCATTACTCTCTTCATTTAAATTTGTTAGCACCCCTTTGGGAGCTGGTGTCCAGTCTTTAGATAGATTCATAGCCGGATGGTTTAAGATGCTTCTATCTTGAATCTGATAAGTCGTACAACCTGTTGCGGCGATCAAAAAGATGAACCAAACTGCTAAATAGATAACCCTTTTCATAGAATGACTCCCCTATGTAAGCAGAGCCCGCCCTGGGCTCTGCTCATAATTCTATTTAAGAACAATATCTTTGATGGCTTCTACATCCTTGTTGGTCAAAGGACCCGCTTTTCGGTAAAGAATAGTTTGATTACGATCAAGTACAAAGTAGGTGGGGGTCCGAACCACACTATAAGATTGTTTGGCATCTCTCATACTATCTAAAGCCACCGGAAAGTTAATGAGCTCTCTATTTCTGCTAACATAACGTCGAACCATCTTCTCATTTCGATCAATGGTGACCATGCGAGTGGTGGCTCTGTGGTTCACATCTTCGGCTAACTCACTTAAATAAGGGAGACTTTTATGGCAATCTCCACAGAAGATGGATGAGAATTCTAAGATCGTATAGTCCTGGTCATTGCTGAACGGTTCTCTGATACAACCCGTCATATCGGATTCATTAGGAATTATTTGATCCAGAACCACGCAAGGCGCAGAGTCGCCAACTTCCACAGCTTGTAAGAAATTGGGAGTGATAGCGAGTAAAATGTAAAGTGATAAAAGTTGAATTGAGTTTTTCATGGTGTTTTCTTCCTTCCATAGTTGGTTAATGAATAAATCTTCTAAATAGGGCTTTTTTTAACCGGTTTTGTTTCCCAATGTAGACTACTACGAAGAATTTTTTGAAAGGTTACATTGTGCGCTTAAAATTGGTGTTTTTTTCTCAGCCTTGATTCCACCATTTTTAAGCGCACAATGTAACCTTTACCTAGTGATCACGTATTACTTATATGATATGACCACTGTTGACAGGTTTTATCTGGTAACGGAGTGAGAATGAACGAAAAGTCCAAACGGTGGTCTCAGCTGATGGTAAAAACCCAGCAGGGTGACAAGGAGAGCTTTCGTATCCTGTTACAGGAGATAAAACCGAGTTTAACCGGCTTTATAAAAAAGAAAACCACTCACGCTCATGACTGGGAGGATATTTATCAAGAGGTGTTAATGAAGATATTTGCTGCCCGTCATACTTATCAACCCGATTTACTTTTCGAGAGTTGGATGTTTGCTATCGCCAAAAATACCGCTATTGATCATTTTCGAAAAATGGATCGGAGAAAGGAAAGTGGTGTGGAAATGATCGAAGAAGTGGCAGGTGGCAGTTTTCAACATCAAGGGGATGTTTCTCTCGCTTTAAAAAGGGTGGATGAAAAATTATCTCCGGAGCAGAAAAGAGCTCTTTCGTTGGTAAAAATTAAAGGACTTTCGGTCAAAGAGGCTGCCAAGATAGAAAATATCTCTACATCTGCTTTAAAAGTGCGAGTCCATAGGGCTTATGCCGTGTTTAAAGAGTTTTTCAGCTAGAGGAGTTAGAGTGTCAATTGATAAACTTGAAAATCAATTAATCGATCAACTTACCCCTGTTAAAGTGGTGTCACCACGGAACCTTGTGGTTCTATTTTATGGGATTTCTACCTTTATCAGTATTGCTGTATTATTAGCTATAGGAGTTCGCCCTGATCTTTTTCTACCAACCTTTAGTTGGGATATCCTTATTTATCTCGCTGGCTTTATGATCGGAGGAATTTTTCTAGGGTATTACTTAATTCAACTAGCCATTCCAGGTAAATGCCAAAACTTACTCAGGCTGTTGTTAGTGGGGTTAGGTCTTCTGCTGGGAGGAATGGCTCTGTTTATGATACAGCCATTGCTAAATGAAGATTTGAATCTTTTTGATAGCACATTGCACTCTTTGGCTTGGGCCCATGTCCATGATGGCTATATGTGTACGCTTATAACCATATTGAGTTCCCTCTCTGTTATAGGCGGTGTATCATGGATTCTTACCCGACTGACAGTTCTCTACCCCACCTACCTAGCTTTACTACTTACTATTTGTAGTGTCTCTATCGGCTCTTTGGTGAGTGCTTTTCATTGCTCTTTAGACACATTCTCTCATCGGTTTATGGGTCACAGTATTTTGGTTTTGTTAGGCGGAATTTTAGTTTGGCCCTTGGTGACTCTTTGGCTAAAGCATCTGATTCGCAGACAGGAAAGTGCCAAATTAGAGGTAGGGGATATGTAAGGTTATTTCAGTTCCCTCTTTAGGTTTTGAATTAATTTTAAACTCACCTCCTATAGAGTTGACTCTCTCTTTTACATTAAATAGCCCAAAATGATGGCCATCTCTATTAAGGTGATCCTTATCAAATCCGACCCCATTATCTTTAATAGTTATTAGTATATTGTGTGCAGGTTGTGAAACACTAATGAGGATTTCATTGGCTTTGGAATGTTTGATGGAATTGTGCAGTAACTCTTTCACGACTTGATAAATAAGGACATGGCGGTCTTTGTTGAGTTTTCTTCCTTGGATATTCATATTTAGAAGTATTTTACCAGGGAAGTTTTCCTGTTGGCTTTTTGTTAGCTGAGGAAGAGCTCCCTCAAAACCAAGCTCATGTAAGCTAGGAGGGCTCAGCTCAAATATGAGTTTACGTAGGCCCTGCAAATTAGTACTGAGTAAGTTTGAGATATCTTTGAGAGTTTCTTGGTCTTCATGAGAGAGTTTAGTACTGTTGATACTTTGGAGTTTAAGTCTTGCTGCCACTAATTCTTGGCAGGTGTGGTCATGGAGGCCGAGAGCAATCCGATGCCTTTCACTTTCTTCTGCTATAGTTAACTGATTGGCGAGATCCTTTAACTGTTTGTTATAAAGATCAATTTGTTGTTGGCTAGAGAGGAGTGGGGTTATGTCTTTGAAAATCCCCATGAGGCAGGCAGATTTGTTATATGTAACAGGGCTGCTATTGATATCAACATATGTGGTCTCGCCATTTTTCTGCAAGCAAGGTATATTCTTGGCAGTACTACGGGTCCCTTGCGCCATAAGTTCAAATTGACTCTTGATATATGGCATATCCTTGCTGGCATGGAGTTCTCTAATATTCTTACCTTTCATCTCCTGGATAGAGTATCCAAACATAGAGTTTAATGCCTGGTTGCTATATTTTAAATTGAGGCTCGCTATCTCAACTATGGCGATCCCATCGTTAAAGGTATCGAATAGTTGGTCATTGTCGATTTTGTCTCTGGGACGGGATGATTGCTGCCTAAGGCTTAAATAGAGACTTTTAAAGAGCCATAGAAAAGCTATTTGAGATAAAATGAATAGGAAGAGGGTTGAAATACTCATATTTAATAAATTCGCCATCCTCCCAGCACTTTACAGCTTTCACATTTCTCCATTTTTATACTAGAGGCTTTATCATTGAAGTTACCACTTTGACCTTTGAGTTTAACATTGGTGAGAGAGTTCATGTTAAAAGGTCCTGAAATCTCAACATGAGTTCCTAGTCCTTCTTTCAGGGAGTAGAGATGGATACGATATCCTGCCTTCACTTTCAGTGAGGTTATTACTTTATCCCAATCGCGACAAAGCCCTAAAAAGAACATCCAGGAAGAGCACTTTTCTGGAACATAGATCACATCGTCTAAATCAACCACTTCCTTTTCAAAAAGAGCTTCTTTGTAGTTACCACTAAAGTCGGCGTGTTGGTAATAGATGACTGCTACTGCATTTTTCTCTTTTTCCTCCTCTTTGCTTTCGGAATCTTCATCTTCATCGTTATCGTCCAATAGATACCAAACCAATAAGACGATAAGAGCGACGCCAACAATTAAACTGCCCAAGGTGGTTTCTGAAGAACGAAGATTCAGTTGATTGGCCTCTTTCCACTCTTCGGGAGTGAGATTAAAGTCAATTTTAGGTTGATCTACAGGAGATTCAAGGTGATCTACTATATTATGAATGATTTTCTGACTTTGACGAATGGATTGCTCAAAGAGTCCTGCTTTATGTTTGAAAGTCTCAAGAAGTTGGTAAAGGTAATTCTGTTGATCCTCTTCTAATCGCTCAATTAGATCCTTTCCTGTTTGATGACTTACTGAGGGGTGCTTAACAAAACTACTAAAAAATGAACTAAGTAAAGAGTCTTCCATTTCATATATTATATTAACAATCGGATTAGAGGGTAGCATATCCCTAGGGTCTATATTTAATACACGTAATAGAATTTGCTTTGAGTCAATAATATATTTTCTAAGTATTTCCTCGGTTTGTTTTTGGTCTCCTTGTTGATAGGCAAGAAGTAGATCATCAATCCTTTGCTTTTCTATTCTTAGTATATCGAGTGTAGCCTGATTTGGTTTAGAGGTCCTTTGGTAACCCGTCTCTTTAGACTTATTTTGTAGCCAAATAGAGAAGAAGTCATAGATATTCCCCTCTGGAATATCTGAAGAAATTTGAGGGTCAGTTGGAGGAGTGGAGGAGTCTGTACATTGGTGAAGGGGGAGAACTAAGAGAGAATAAATACAGATTAAAGTAGTAAAGGACTTCATTCTTTTATTAAATTTCATACTATCATCCCCAGTGATTTCTTGCTCTGTTTGATTCGAGCCTATTATAATCATATAAAAAGGCGCTTGTCTAATGCTCATGCATTGAACGCCGGTCCTCTTGTTAAAATAATAATACATAATTTGACAAAATCCAAAAAATATTATAAACGGATGCCACTTAGTGTGACTTTATAAATAAGGGGATGGTAATGAGAAAGGGCTTTTCTCAATTTTTTATCTTTTTACTGATAGGGGGATTTTTCGGAATTTCCGGAATTTTTGCCGAACCACTGGTTCCCAGTTCTTACTGTTCTTTTGAAGATCAAGCCAAAATCTACGGAACTTGGATCGATGAAGAGGGCTTAATTCATTCCCATTACTATGAAGATAATAGCTACCCTTTAGATGGTTTTTCCCTTTTTTCAGGTGAATTTGAAGAGATGATCTGTGGAGGATTTAATCCCGGTTGCTCTATTTCAAGTGTGACGTGTCTATACGATATCACCAATCAGCACATGATTAGTCTTTTTGGGGAACCCCGACGATATTGGCGTCACAACTATCAAATTTTAGGTGATGGCAGACTTCTGCTCGGCTATGAAGATGGCGTTTGGCTCTACAATCCTCTAGATGGAGTTAAAGAGCAGGTGGTAATGGGAGAAGAACTTGGATCCGAGTTTCGAGTGGATCTGGTACCTTATGATCAAGATCGTTTTGTTTATACCTACATAAACGAAACAGGACACGAAGAGTTGTGGAGTTATAGCTTACAGGATAGAAAATCCTTTCAGATCCTACCCGATACCATCGAACCGGGGGGACAACTGTCTTGGAATTTTAATAAAAAAGGTAAATTGTTAATAACAGCCACTCAACCTGGCTCCTCTGCATCAAATACATCTACTTGTGCAAATGGATATACTACCTACAAGGAATATTCTGCCAAGTACCCCTATGTTGGATTAGCTAAAAAGGTAAAAGAAAAAGAAGAGTGCACTTCAAGTTTCTAAGGAGAAATTATGTTAACGTTGGTCAAACTAACTCTAGTGAGTAGTCTTTTATTATCTTCTCAGCTGTTTGCTGCAGATCGAGTTACAATTAGTAAGAAAAGTGCTAAGAAAGAGGCTCTCTCTTTAATAAAAAAAGTAAGCGGTAAAAGTAAGTTTGCTTTCACAGCCGATCATAATTTAGTAATTAGCATTACTGGAAAGAAGAAGCCCAATCATGGGAAACTGCGTGGGGATAAAAAAGCTCTTTCTGCTGGATACATTGAGTTAAAGTGGGATGGTGATAAAATCAGTTCTGTTTATCTAGATAATAGATCTGGTCATGTTTGCCCTACATATGAGAGCTTAGCCTCGGTTTTCTCATTCTTAGTAGAAAAACTGGGTGTCCAGAGTCAAGTTCAGTTGACCTACAATCCTAATCTCAAAAAGTGCAATAAATAGTTACTTTTTCGAAGTCGGTTTCTTTTTCTTCCAAGCTTGGAAAATTCCATTTTGCTGAAATTCTGTCCAGATTTTAGGCAGCCATTTGGTTAATGAGTGACTAAACCATAACGCCCACAGCATCATAAGCGATTTAAACCACCAGATGTTTAACCAAAAAATGTTCCCTTGGGGGAATTGTCCTTGGTTTCGATCCACATACCAGTTAAGTACTCGGGCGCTGGAATTATTTCCTAAAATAGGCATCTTAATGGAACTAAAGAATCCGTCATAGATGATTGAGATAAGTATAAGTATTGAACTGGCAAAAGCCCCGATCATTAAGATCTGTCCCAAGTTATAGAGCCAGGGTTTTTCTTTAGGAAGGTAATTTTTGTAGAGTCCAATGAGTACGAAAAAACCTGTTATCCAGAGAATAAACCAAGGTGAAGAGAGGCTCATTCCCAAATAGAGCAATATCCAACTGGGTGTTTTAATCATGGTGTTGAAATATTGCCCCATCACTAATGCAAGGAGGAGCAGTACTATTAACTTACCCCAGTAGAGAAGAGCAGGACCTACTTTTGGTCCACTCACCCACAAGATCCATCTGTTTGGAGGCACTTTAACGGTTAAATGGTTATTAGTGGAAGAGGAGAGTAATTTAAAAGTGGGAGAACTAAACCATGAAGTGATGGGGGTATTTTGTCGCCAATGAATTTTTATAGTGTTTTCATTGGGGCGCAAAGGGATAGATAGCTTTTGTTTCTTATTGTCTTGAAGTACTTTTTCTCCATTGACCCGTAGGGAAATCACTTCTGTTTTGCTTGGAAGTTCCAGGTGGTATTTTCCTCCTAAAGAGGAGTTAATCTTGAGTTCTAGATGTCCATCTGAAGATCTGAGTCCAGGTTCTATAATGAGATTACTTTTTTTGACGGTCAGAGTTTCCCCTTTGACCCCCTCCGGCTTTAGAATATTTACTGTTATTTCTTCCCCGGGAAAGGGATTCCAACGAGAGGTGTAAATACCATTTGATACGTGACTGGTGGCCACAATGCCTGAAAATGTAAGGTTCCAGAAGCTGCTGGGATAAAACTGCCAGATCTCTTTGGTTGATTTATCTTTGCTTGCTTCTAGCATGAGTTTGTTGGAGGGCTTCAGTCTCGATTTAATTATCAAAGTGCGATATCTGGAAGAGGGGATATTAACGGTGGCTATACCTCCACGAACTTTAACCCCCTCGGTTAATACAGCTTCTCCTGGCAGCAGTTTTAGTTTTAACTCCACAGCTTCATCCGAAGCAGATTGTCTTTCTATGATGGTGTGAATTCGCCAACTCACATCCAGATAAAATTGACGAGTGATTTGAAAATAGGGGGGGATTTGAGTTTGGAGTGCTTTTCGTTTTTCTTCATTAGCTTGGAGCTCTTTTTCTTTAGAGCTTCTCACCAAAATGAGGTCGCCTTGGGGGTGACCATTTTGATTTAACCCTTTCAACTTCCATTCTTTGGTGTCGGCTTCAAATAATTTGGGTGGAACCAGCAACTCAATTTCTACTTTATTTTGTGAAGGGAGTGCTCCTGAAAGAATTACGGTATGAACTCCTTTTTCTACCACCAGCAATAAGCTACCTCTCTCATTCTTAGAAAGTGCAATTTGTCCTCTCCCATTTTTGAGTATTTGAGCTGGCATCCACTGAAATGGATTACTTGGAATGGGTAAGATGGCATGGGCTTCTGAATGCACTTTTAATATGATTTTGAGGTTGATTCCCGACTGTTTTAGAGTCATTTTTTCTATAGATACACAGTGTTCTTTGCACAGGTGATTGGCTGTAAATCGTTTTTCAAGGTCATCAAGGAGATATTTAGGTGGGTAATTGGCCTTGAGTTGAGAAGGATTCCATAAGCTAAATAAGCTGAAGATTAAGATCGCATTAGTGAGTACAGGTTGCTGGTTCCATGGTTTGAAAAAGGGGGTTTTTAAGATGAGAAGAAAGAATAGGAAAAGGACCAAAGCAATTCTTACAAAGGCCAAGGTGTTGTTTACAGCTGGTGAAAGATAGAAGATGTTGATCTGGTCACCGGTTTTAACCGGGCCTTGCCATTTGATATTTAAGGTATTCCATTTCCAACTGGGTAAACCTGGACCTGTTTGAATTTTAAGTTGCTGTTGTTTAGGAATGGATGTCTTTCTATAGTTTCCACCATAAGAGCTTTGAGCCACTTGATTGGAGAGTAGATTCGCTCCTTTAGATAACTTACGAGGTGAGAATTTTTTCTTTTCGGATCTAACGGCTTGTTCCATGATTTCCATCTCAGCATCTACTTTTTGGAAATGGTCATTCATGGGAGCGGGAGCAAAAGACTGAAAAGGGTTACTAAATCGAGCTTGATTGGCTGTAGGATAAAAAACTCCTGTGATTTGCCAAGATACAAACTCAAAAACACTCACGAATAATAAAATAAGACTGAGAATATGATAAGTTTTTAAAAATTTGGTGATCCTACTGGCAGGAAGGATCTTTAGTAAGCTAATCACTACCAGCAAATTTAACCAAAGAAAGGCTGGGGCATGATGCTCAGTCAGGGTTAAAAGCATGGTTAAACCACCTACGATCCCAAAGAAAATACCAAACAAGCGAACCAATGCAAAGCCAATCAAGAAGGTTAAAAAGAGAAGTCCAAGATTCCATTTGCCGATTAAATCTCCCTTTACATCATCTGCGCCAGTTATATAGAGAACGCTCCATTGTAAGGGGAGGTGCAATTTGATGAGGGCTTTTTTTAGGTTTTGGTTCCAACCGGTAACCGGGAGTAAGGTGGTGAATTTATCAATTCTACCATCTGCTGTTAAGTTGATTACTTCTTTTCTTACTTCAATTCCTGCTGGGCTTTGAGGATAAAGTCTAGTTATAAATTGAGGCTTTTTGTTAATATCCACACGGCCTAATGAGTAAGGAGCTATCATTTCTAAACGCCAATCGCGAGCCATTTTCCCTTTGAGTTGATCATGGAAGGTGTAACCATTTCCTGCAAAATCCAACCAGAGTGAGCGGTTTAAGGAGAGATTATTTTTTTCTAAAACCGTCAAACCTCTTTTATTCTCAGCGAAAATCATAACAGTTCCAGAAGTCATACTGTAGGCGGGGAGCTTTTTCCAACCGCGGGGCATTTGCGTTGTGTGAGGGTCGAGTGATGGAGGTCCTTTGATAGTTACCGTACGAATTGAATGTTTGGCCTGAAATGACCATATCTCTTCTTTCGCCCAAAATAAACCCACTTCAGGGAGTTTTAACTCCGCAAGAGGACCATGAGTTCGCGAGGTAAAATCCACTGTCCAAGTTCCCGGTTTGCCGTGCATAACTAGAAAGCCGTGTTTATTGATGTAGGCCGGTAGTTTACTGGAAAAGGATAAAATTTCTGTTTGAGGAAGAATAGCTGGTCCAATTTTAATTTCTCTTTCTTGTCCCGAAATATCAAGGATCAGGTGGGTATCTATTTCCATGGGAACATGATCTCTTAATCTACGATAAACTCTAAAATCTAGGTGGTTGCTCACCTGTTTATCTGTTTGAACCTGTTCTATTTGTTGAAACCATAATTTCCCAGCTCGATCTCTTTGGGGAAATGAGATCCTTTTTTTGTCTATTCGGAGGTCGAGCATGGCTAGCCGAGGAGGTAGTTGGAGGTAGTTAGGGCGTTTTTTCCATTTAAAAACCCCTGAAATGTTGTGCTGGCCAGCAGGAAGCCAAACGGTAGGGGTATCTTGCCCCACAACTGGTATGGTACGTCCTTTTTTTATAACTGAGAAAGGCCAGTTGTCTCTGCTTCCTGGAAGTTTAATCTTTCCTGAATTAAAGAGTTTGACTTGATAGGTAAAACGTGCCCCGGTGGAGGTAATATCCAATTGTAGCTGTGAGGGAAAAGAGCAGAGTCGTTGTTTACTATTTAGATGTTTCGGGCAGGCATGTTCTGGGTACTTATCTTGGACCCATCTACTCCACTGCTTTAATGAAGGGTGAATATATTGTTGATCTTGACTTTGTAGAGTTGTTGCTAGGAAAAAGAGAGATAGAAAAGGTCCAAAATAATATCCAAATTTCATACTATTCGCCCACTTAATGAATTCCATGTAAAGTTTTTAACATGATACAATGAGGAAGACTTATTAGCTAATAAAAAAGCAAATAGCAGATACTAAGGGGTGAGAAGTGTGGCCATATTGAGTTTGCCTGAAGTGGATACCTTTCCATCTAATTCATCTAGATGGATGCTACTTGAATAAATCGCCTGGATAGCTTGTTCAAAATTGTGTTTAGGAAAATAGGAGCGATAGAGGGCAACGGCTCCGGCAACATGGGGAGCAGCCATGGAAGTTCCATCCCAAGTTACAAAAAAATCTTCATCACCAATTTTATCAGTGTAAATATTGAGCGGTACAGTAGAAAATATTTCCACTCCGGGAGCGGCAATATCAACAGTTGCAATTCCCCAATTAGAGAAGTCGGCTAATTGATTTTGAGCATTTAAGGCCGCCACACTGATTATGTTGGGATGATCATAAGATGCCGGAAAAGAGGCTTTAGGATGAGTATCATTGTCATAAGCGCTGTTGCCAGCTGCAAAGACCATTACAACATCGTTATCGAGAGTGTAATCTAATATCTCTTTCATGGCTAAGTTTTCTTGTTCATCCTCCTCTTCACCTTCAGATCCCCATGAATTTGACATGACTTGTACACCCTGTTCTACTGCATAGCGAATAGCTAAAATGGCATCTGCTGTGGTACCCGATCCATCATCGCCCAGAAAGCGAAGAGGAAGAATTTTAACATTGGGAGCTATTCCTGAAATGCCTTTAGCATTATCAGCTTGAGCAGCAATTGTCCCTGCACAATGAGTTCCATGACCTGGATTACCACCTAGAAATAGAACCACCCAAAGTGGCAGGGTGAGATCAAAAGGTTTATTATCTTTCGAATAAAAATCCCACCCAATCACATCATCGATATAGCCATTTTTATCATCATCTATTCCGTTAGTCGCTTTATCTTGGTTATTATTGTCGGTGCCAAGTTCTCCTAGATTTCTCCAAATACTATTATTTAAATCTTCATGTCGATAATCGATGCCGGTATCCAGTACTGCCACAATAACATTTTCGTCTCCTGTACTCTGCGTCCATGGCTTATTCACTTGGATATCTTGTAGTCCCCATTGCTTTACTAATTCGGGGTCTTCTCCTGCGGATTGTTGATAAATATCTGGTATTTCTGGGTTATCCTTCATCTTGAGAGGTTCTTCTCTTCGAATGTTTTGAATTTCATGACTCTTGTTAGAAAGTTCTGGATGCTTGATATAACGGATTGGGTAGTTAGGTTGGATAAAGCTTATATAATGGCTATTTTGTAGAGCGTCTAAAGTATTTTGTAAATTGTCATTTTTATTTAGATCGATCAGTAGCCAGTTGTTAAAATAAAGCTCTTTTGGGACTAAGCCGAGATCATGGAGCTGGCTTAAAGCCATAGATCTATTTACCTCAGAGTTTAATTTTATCAGATACTCTGATGATGAGTTTTCCGCCCAAAGATTTAAGCTAATGAAAGCGATAATAACGAGTGTAATTCTTTTCATGATAAACCACCTTTCTTGTTTGGAGATTTATCTATTCTATCGCTGTTTTCGAGGATTTCCAATCATTACTTCAATAATTAGACGGAAATAGTTCAAAATCCGTCCCTATTGGTTGTAGGTATTTTCCCAATAGACGGAACAATTTATTCTGGCTCTAGGAACAAATCCAAGAGGAAACTTGAATCCTGGTGAAAAGCGAGGAGGCCAAGTAGCAAGTGTTCCAATTACACCATATAAATTAACCTTTTCTCCGGCAGGAGCGTTACCCATAAGGAATATTTGCTGACCATCGGCCACTACTCCACCCAGTCGGTCATCAGTAATAGAGATCCAGGTGGTGTTAAAAAAGCCTGGATTGAGCATGAATGAATATTTACGCTCTTTCCAAAAACTTCTTTTAGTTAGTTTTTGAGGGGTGTCGGTTTGGCTGCGTTCTATAGTGTATGTGGAACCCCAGGCATCCCTACAGTTTAACTCCACATTGCCTACTTGAAAGACATCTGTGGCATTTAAGTGGGGGACAATGACCATAAATATTAAGATCGTGATAAGTTTCATAGTAACTCCCATTTGTAAATTCAACATTCTGATGGAGCTTTATTAGCACGTTGAGACTGTCTATGTCTATACTAAAATAGATAAATTGAACGAAAATTGTATAATATTAAAGATTTTATGTGATTAATGATAATTATCAAGGTGAACGAATATTTAATAAAATAGGCAAATAGACCGATAAGAAAGGTAAGCAGTTTTCCATAAATTTATTGCATGTAGTTGGTGGGTTATGATTCGTCTGAACTTATTAGGGTTCATTTTAATAGGAAGTCTCCTTGGCTTCTCTTGTCAAAAAGATGAAAGTGAGGAAGATACTGAGCTGGTGGAAGCTCCTCCAATTTGTAGAGATAACCAGGAGGACCGATTATCTACACCCGTTAAACTTGAAGTGGGGGTTTTGAAGGCAAATAAGCTGAGCCCTAAGGCTCTATCACCCAAATCTTCTCCTAAGAACTCACCAAAATCATCTCCTAAGTCTTCACCCAAATCTTCACCGAAGCTGCTTTCTCTGATCCCAGGGGATGAGGGTGAGGCTGATAAGTATTATGTTAAAGTTTTGCAAATGCCTGAAAATAGTACGGAATTGATTGATGTAGATCAGAAGAGATTGCCCGCTCTTCCCATCAAAAATTTACAGACCGATCCGGACAAGTGTCCCGAACAGTTTTTACCGATCACTTTAAACCAGCTCAACTCAGGTGATTATAACATTCATGTAAACTTTGATGGGGTCGAACAGGAACCTCTGGCAGTGTTTGTTCTTTTTAAGAGAGTGAACGGGGTTGAGTCCACTGTCTTTTCAAAAATTGCTCAGATAAAAAGTTCGGGACAATTAGTGGTTCTAGATAATAGCGGAACTGTGGTAGCGAATTTAGTTTCAGTAGACGGTGTTCCTCGTGTGACCAAAGCCACCATGCTCAATTTAAAAAAGGTGGAGGAGATTGTAGCGGCAAATGAAGAAGGTGTTTTAAATCTGATTAAAGAGGGATTGGAAATTGAATTGAGTCAGTTGGTTTCTTTTGTGACAGGCTATATAGAATCTCAAATCACCACCAACCCTCAATTTCAAAACAGCACCATGATTGAACTGGGTTTACTGGAAAAGAACTTAAAAATTGAGGCGGCCAAGGAGTTGCAAGAGCTAAGTGAAATGGATAAGGAGGCTTTAGTCTCGCTGATCAATGAGAAAATGGGACTTAAACTCCAAGCAAAAACCACTCAGCTTATTGAAAAACAACAATCAGCCACAGATTCGAACAGAGATGAATTGATTTTAGAAATTGTTGTGGCCGATGAACTTGAGAAAATACAGGAGGAATTAAATAAGGATCCCGTTCAAACAGAGCAAACCAAATCCTTATTTGCTGAACTGGAAAAGGTTGTGACGGTGGATAATATCGAAGACTTGAAACAGGAATGCGGTGATAAGAAAGTGTTAGTAGAAGGAGAGTGTGTAGAGAAATCGGAATGTGCTCGGGATGAGACTTGGTCCCCTCTTGACAATAAGTGCTATCCTAAAATTGAGATCGAAATTGATTCTCCGGAACCTTTGTCAACGGGAACAGGTCCTGTCACTTTTGTTATTCATTTTTTAGGAGCCTATGAGGTTCTTTTAGATCAAAGCAAGATTGAGCTAGTTAAACAAGGTGATGTAAAGGCTACTGTTAACATCACTGGGGATGACCACCTCACTCGTGTTGTGACTTTATCCCAAATTTCAGGAAATGGTTCTCTTGGGATCAAAGTATTAGCCGGAAGTGCTATTGATAAAGATGACATTGTATCCACTCAAATCATTACCAGCGAGATGGTCACTATTACTAATGTTCCAGTTTGTGCCCCGATGGGCATAGAGCTAGGTTCCCCTTCTGCTTCTACTACTTCCGGAGGACCGGTCAGTTATCAAGTGAGCTATACTAATGCAGATGAGATTTTAATCACTAAAGACTCAGTTCAAGTGATAAGTACCGGGAATGCTGAGGCAGATATTGAAGTCTCTGGTCAAGATGCTGGAACTCGGGTAGTTTCTCTTGCAAATGTGCTAGGTAACGGTACTTTGGCCATTAAAGTTTTAGCTGGGAGTGCGAAGGATCTATGTGGGAATTTGACAGTTTCTTCCTCGGTGAGTGAGAGTTTTGCAGTAAGTAATGAAATTCCAGAAAATCTCAGTCTGAGTACTCCCTCCACCTACCTCATTAATACCAATTTACCATTGGATGTTTCCTATGACTATAGCGGTTCTACCAATGTCAGTTATAAATGGGAAGTGAGTTATGATGACGGAGTGAGCTGGGAATCAACCGGTTTATCTGATGCTGAAATCAAGTCTCCAACCTTCACCACAGGAACAGCTGGATTATCAATAAAATTCAGAGTCAAAGTTTCAAATGCTTCTGGGGGTGATACCGTCACCAGCTCTCCTCTTTTGAGTATTCAGACGGATGGAGATTCTAGTTTTAGTGATGGAACCAATCGGACCTTGAGTATTACTGACTATGTCTGTCGAAAATATACTAGTACGGAACTGAACTGTCCCAACTCAAGTTTTATTGTGTTTCAACCAGTTTTCTTAGGAACTCAATTAGGTACAATTGGCAGCATAAGTGAGCAAACTGGGAATGTTCAGCGCGCCACTTTAAGTGGGATAGATTTTAGCTCTCTTCCAGGCGAGTCGGGGGTGTTTGTGGATTCAGTGGTATCTGATTGGTCCTCCCATTCCAATGTGACACATAGTGGGAACAACATAAATCAAACCACTGGAACCACTCCAGCTGCTCTAAGATCCAATGAAATAAGCGGGGACTTCTCTATTAGTTATGAGAGTAATTTCACTTACACCGACAATACAGATTATGTAACGATTGGTTTTTTTGCGGTGGGAGAACTGGGTAACTTTGATGTTGATACAGCTCGTCAATCCTCTATGACTCAGGTTTGGGAGCATCGTTATTATGGAAACGGATCGGTCTCTCATTACTGGTATAATGGGGCTTTAGATACAGAAGGTGCGGGTGCTACTACCGGTAGTATTTCAGGGGGGCTGTCGGGTACCCTTTCAAGATCTGGAGGAACCTTATCCTTTGGCGGTTACGCTATGGAGGATGCTAACAACTATAGTGGCAATGGTTATCTGATGGTGGCATTTTCTGGCCCGGGGGGAGGGACCGCTAAGAGCTATAGCAATATTAAACTCAATTTTAACGACAATTTTACTTTAAAAAATTTGATCAGCTATTATGAAGTCCCTCAGATAGAGCAACAAAACGGACAAAGCGACTTTGTTGAAATGGATGTGGAGGTTGATTTTACTCGGCAATCAATACCTGATAATGCAGTTTTGTCTTTAGAATTTGAGAATAACTTTGATGATCAGGTGACCTGGACTCCAGCAAATTCTCCTACCTTTGATAGCAGTACAAAAAAAATAGGTTCTTATGCAGTTCGTTTTAATGGCAGTAACTCCATTTCAACCGGAGATTCAGATTCCTTAACCCTAGGAACCAATGATTTAACCATTGAGAGTTGGGTAAACTTTAATACGGTGGGAGATGGAGTTATTTTAGATAAGGGAGGTGCTTTTACTTTTAAATATGATGGCAGTGCCTTGATATTTAATGGTCTTGAAGATACCTTTTCCTATTCTTGGACACCCACCGCAGGCACTTGGTATCATGTGGCTCTGGCTCGAAAAGGAAATGAAGTGCGCTTTTTTATTGATGGGATGCAGGTTGCTGCCAAAACCGATTTTGATGAATCTTTAACCAATTCGGCAGGGGCATTGACCTTAGCTCAGCTGACAGCTACTGGCAGTAATTTTGATGGCTGGCTGGATAGCCTTCGGTTGATTAATGGTCTAAGTATTTATTGGTCGAATTTTACTCCTAATACTTCACTATCAAACGATAGGGCATTGGGGGTGGCAGGAGATGTAATTTCTCTTTTGACCAGTAGTGAGAAATTATTGGTGGGAGATCGAGTTCTTCTCTTAGGTGATACCAATCAAATTGCCACAGTAAGTACGGTGAATAGGTCTACTTCTCTAACTGAAATAACGGTGAATAAATCGCTGCCCGCCAATCTTTATAATGTGGAATTAATTCCTTTAGAGTTGGAGGTCGATCTCAATACCGGTTCTGCTACCTACCAAGCCTTGGAAGAAGATTACACAATTGTAAATTCAACCACTTTGATGATGAGCGGAACCCTTTATGGGGATCGCGGTGATAGCGCCAGCATTCGAATCAAAGCCAATAATACCGATGGAAATGAGGCCGAAATTACTTCTATTAGAGCCAATTTTAAAACCGAATAAATGCCAGGAACTTCTTTAAGAAGGGGTTATTAGTGATTCTGCCACCGCTTCAATGAGGTCGTCAGGATGGATGGGTTTATGTAAGAGTTGTCTCACTCCACGCTGTTCAATATTTTCTAGGTCAGAATGGCTAACGAGACCGGTGATCATGATAATGGGGATGTTCGGGTTCAGTGATTTGGCCTCTTCAGCAGCCCAAATACCATTATTAAGTGGCATCTGATAATCTACGATAAATAGATCATAGTGCTCTTTTGAAAGGCATTCTACCGCTTCATGAGCACTGTTGACGGTTTTTACATTAAGACCTTGGTCATTTAGAATGTCGCTAAACAATATACAAACACCACTTTCATCATCGGCTAGTAACACCTTTTTACCTTTCAAGTCAGGTAAAGGAAGATGGTGTTTTGTGCTCGGATCAGGATTGTCAAGATTGGGAAAAACCTTGATGACAATATCAATTAACTTGGGGGGAGGAAGAGGCTTGGGGTAGACTTCTTCGGCTCCTGCTGAGATAAATTGATCTGAAAGATCCTTATCATAATAACCGGTAATTACAAAAACAGGGGTGTGGGGATTTTGCTCTTTGATTTTTTTAAGAAACTCTAATCCGGTGGAGTCTACCAACTGGTAGTCTAATAGTATAAGATCGGGTTTTTCGGTTTTAGCAAGTGAGAGACCGTCACTGCTATTATCAGTGACCAAGGTAGTGCAAGTTAATTGTTCGAGTATATTTTTGTAGAGTTCCGCCGTGATACTTTCATCTTCTAGGATGAGTATTTTAGGGTTTTCTGGAAAATAAAGTGGGAACACCAGGTTGAATTCGGTCCCTTTTTTTAATTCGCTCTCAACTCGGATGGTTCCTTTATGAGAGGTAATAATTTTTTGGCTAATGGACATGCCCAAACCAGTCCCCTCTCCCATGCTCTTCGTGGTGAAAAAGGGAAGAAATAATTTCTTTTTAGTTTCTGGGCTCATTCCACCGGCGTTGTCTTTATATTTAATTTGCAGGCTGTTGGTGGTGGTGGAAAGATGCAGTTCAATTTTACAAGTTCGTTGGTCGTTGATCTCAAAAAAGGAGTCACAGCTATTGGATAATAAATTTTGAAACACACTCTCTAATTGTATGGGATCTCCCCACATAAAAATGGGTTTCTCTTTTTTGGTGAACTTGATCTCGATCCCTAGTTGTTTTATTTTCCTATCTAAAATATCAATCGAATCTAGGATCACTTCGGCAATATTTACTATCTGTTGGTCTTGTTTTTTACTTTTACGAGCAAATTTCCTTAAATGATCTGCTGTTTTTTTCATTTGTAGGGAAGACTTTTCTATGCCAGTAGCTACTTTGGCAACCTTTTCATCTCCTTTATAACTCTTTAACATGCGTGCATAACCAATAATTACGGTAAGAGGGTTATTGAGTTCGTGAGCAATGCTTGCAGAAAGAGTTCCCAGGGTGGCCATTTTGGCGGATTGGATAAGTTCTGAGCGCATCTCTTCTTTCGATTTGATGGCCTGATGGTTTTCTATGATAGTCGCCAAGGTGTCGGCCACTGCTATTAAAAAGTTTTGCTCATCTAGATTTTTATTATGCCCTGGCTTTACGTAGACATTGAGCACACCCAGACATTTTTTCTTAGCAACAATAGGGACACAGTAGTGTCCATGGGGTTTAATCTGGTCATAGGAGATGGAGTGCTGGTCATCGAGGTGGTTTTTGAAAACGATTTGTTGGGTGACGGCGGCTTGGCCACAGAGACATTCACCAAAGTCCACCTCTGAACATTTTTCATGCAGCTCTGGAGTTAACCTTCTCTGGGTTTGCAAAATAAGTTTGTGAGAGTGGGGGTCGGTTAAGAAGATGCATCCCTTAGTTTCAAAAGGAAATTCGGGTGAAGAGATCACCACCTCAAAGACCTGCTCTAATAACTCATTGAAAGGGAGATTTTGATTGGCTAAGTGTAAAATTTCATAAAGAATTTTATAATATGCATCTGATTTATTCATAATCTCGAAATTTTACCTAGATTGTACTTTTGTCGCAATAAGTAAAAAGGTGGGTAGGGTTTGTGGAGAGCGGGGTATGGACAATTTTGTCCGGTTTTTATTTTAGAATTGGTGAATACTAGGGTTCTAGGTTAGGGATTTTGACAAATTTGTCAGTTTTCACCCCCTTAAAAATTATAAATGGGGGTGGTGTGGGGATAGGGAAACGCCCTAGTCTTTTCTTAGGGTGAATTTTATCAGTTCTATTGATTTAGTATCCCAACTTTCTTTCTTCTCAAGATGTCCGGCGATCACTTTCGGCTTGGCTGGGGATTTTAATGCCTGATTGATGTGATCAAGAAAAATATCAGAAGACGGGGCTTCGAAGATAATATCTTTGATGGAATATGTTGAATCTAGCTTCGTTGTGACTATTTTTCTACCAGCAGCCAGATACTCCTTCATTTTAAGCGGATTGAGTCCTTCAGTGAGTTTACTTCTAGTATAAGGCATAAGAGCGAGATTAAAGTGTCTTAGGTAGGTGGGGAGGAGCTTGTAGGGTTTGGGGCCGAGCACTTTAATATTTGGAATGGATGTTAGCTGATTGATGGGAACGATATGATTTCCGATGATGATAATATTCCATTTAGGATTGTGTTTTGCAATTTTGAACAGAAGATCTTGATCAATTCGTTGATCCAAAAGTCCAATAAAACCCAGATTGATTCCCTCTCCGGGCATATCTTTTGGTACTCGTGTTTCTTCCGTGAAAGCTTTTTTAAAATGCTCGGTGTCTACGCCATGAGTCAAAGTAAGAGATGGGGTTTTTTTATGATTTCCTTGCTTAAATTTTTGATGGAGAAGGTCTGCTGCAAAAATCACTCGATCTATCTGGTTGAACATTTTTTGCTCTTCCCTCATCATGGCTTGATGATCAACCCCAGGGAAGTGGGAGAAATCATCCATCACATAATAAGCTTTGCTAGCAGGATGAAACAAATTGATGTGGTCTACGCTGTTAGGAAAGGTGGTGATCAGTATCTGTTTAGCCTCTTTTCGAATAAAAGGGCCAAATTTCTTTTTCAGCTGGGAAGAGATGAGAATTTTGTTTAACCACCGGCAGAGGGCATTGCCAAAAAAGGGAATAATAAATGGGTGAATCTGATGTTGGGGAAGCAAATCCTGATTATTGGTCTTGGGGGGATGAGAGCTTCGGTTTAGTAAATGGCCGATTTTAGTTAAAATCCGTTTCCCATCTGAAAGGCTTAACCTGGGAGATCGCATGCCGATGGAGTTAATCCAAAAAATTTCAAAACCCTGTCTGATTAAACCTTTGGCAAGATGAATTGAGCTTGTGGGATGCCCTTGCCAATCAGATCCCCAAAAAATGATTTGAGTGTCCTGGGGGGCAATGTTTTGTAATTCTTTTTCCATGAATCAGTATTTGAATAAGGTTTTTATTAAATGGATATGGGATATTATAGCATAGTTGTGAAGGGAAGAGGGGGAATGGCCTTTAGAAAGCCATTCATTTCAGTTTTTTATCATTAATAAACTCCATGTTTGCCAAGGTGACCGGTGTTGTCTTTTTCATTTAATTCTTTGATGGTGTTGCGTGGATCTACTGTCACTTTAATATAGCCTTCAAATGGAATTTTAGAGTGAGGAATCATAATAGAAAAGTATTTATACCATCCCTTTTCAACGCCACCGCTGACCAGAAAACTTCGAGAATATTTTCTTTGTACAAATCTTTGATTGTCTAGGAGAGGATGTACGATTTCATAAGTTTCAACCATCATGCGAACTGTTCCTCTTTGATTTTTATTCCCGCTATTAAATACAAGACCATCTACTTTGTAGCCACTGTTTTTATAAGTCATTTTTAAACTGGCTGGAAAAAGGTTAACTCCATAAGGCTTAACCGGCTCTAGGGTAATGGGCTGAATGGGTTGTACGGGCGACAAAGTGTCTGCCAATAAACTGCCTGTTAAAATAGTAGTGATGATGAGTGCAAAGAAAATACGATAATACATGATAGACCTCCAAAAAGTTAAATTGTTAAAAACGATTTACTTGCAATGCAAATTGAATGCCAAGAAAAAATATAAAATTTTAATTAATTATTATTAAAAAAAATTATATAAAAATTGTTAATAATTAAAAAATAAATTGGTTTGATGTTCGGGTGTGTGGTGGGGTTTTGATACCAAAAACTTTTACTCCCCAAACTGGGGAGGTTGAATTTTATGGGGCTGATCTTAACACTGTGTTTTCCCGCTCATTTAAGTTATGATTATGAAATTACTATTTTTAATAAGAAAAGGAAGGCCCTTATGCTACATCAACCTCTCAGCCTACAAGGTGCAGATAAATGGACTGGGTTATCATTTCTTGCTTTGGTGATACATGCAGATCAGAAAATATATGGCTCTGAGATAGAGTGTCTCAAACAGTATTTTAAGAATGATTTGGATCAATCGGATATTGATTATGTTCAGAGCCTATTAAAAAAACCGCTGGATGTATCCAGGGTTGAACAAATTGATACACCTAGTAATTCGGCCATTGCCAAGGAGTTGGTGGTTGCGGCAGTAACAATCGGTGTGGTAGATGGTGAATATACCGCAATGGAGAAAGATATTATCAATCGTTGGATTAAACAAAACAATCTTCATTCAGGCTTTTTAGAAAGTGTGGAAAATTATATCTATGTTTGTTCAGCGCTCTCTCAAATGGGAAAGCAATTGGTCCAAGCTGAGAAGTTAGATGAAGAGTTAAAGGCTCAGTTGAAAGCATTGAGGCAGTGCCTATGAAAAAAGTGTTTGAAATTGCGATTATATTTTTAAGTTTGAGTTTGACCTCTCAGTTGGGTGCTGTGTCGATATTTGATACCTCTGGAGCTTTAGGTCCGGGAAAAATGGCGGTTGGTCTTGAGTACTTTTCCTCTCCTCCCATGGCGAATAAGTTTTATTTAGGTGGCAGTTTTGATTATGGCTTGTCTGTTGCGAAGGGTATGGAGGGTAAGATTAAGCTTGCCAAATATAATCAAGCCGGTTGGTTGCTTTCCTTAGGTGTGAAAAGATCCATTAAGCTCATACCTAAATTTAAATCTTTAAGCGCTGTATACTTTGGAGCTTATAAAAATGATAGCCAGTATGGATTGAGAACCCATTTCCTAATGACCTTTTACCTTATGAAGATTGTTAAACCCTTTGTAGCATTGAATCTTAATGTTAATCTAAACCCAGAAGTTACACTCCCTATCCATTTTATTCCGGGAGTGGCTTTCACCATCGATCCTCGCATTCAGCTTCAGTGTGAGTATGGAGTGAGTATCATGGATGGAGCCGATCAGGTGAGTTTGGGTCTCCGTTACTATTTTTAGCTTTACTTCCCTTCTTTATTATTTCATAAGAACTACTTAAGTTGCTTGATTCAATTGGAGGGGCTATGTCTTTAAGTAGAGTTATTATAATTTTTTCAGGGTTTCTTTGTTTTTCAGATGTTTTTGCTGTGTCACAAACAGAGTCAGAAAAAGCACTCCAAAAATGGGAGCAAAAATTTAAAAAAGAAGAAGATCTCTTTAAAAAACATGAGGGCTTAAAGAAACTCTTAAAAAGATATCCATCATCAGTCCCCGTTCATCTTCGTTATTTAAAATCCTTATCTAGACTGAAGCAGGCTTCCCAAGCGGTCATTTTATACCAGAAATTAGCTAAAGAACAAACAGATCCTATCTATCAATTTCTCTCCCTTATGGCTCAAAAGAACGCTCTCGGTTGGAGTCAGAAAGATGCCAAAAAGAAGCAGCAACTTTTAAAAGAGATGAAAGGTTTAAAAACTGATTCTCAACTATCTTTTTATGTATTGAATCAACTGGCTCGTGGATTAGATGATGGGAAAGAACGTTTAAAGCACGCTCGTAATCTAATAAAGTCTTTTCCAGAGAAGAGAAAGGCTCAAACCACTTTCGCCTTTACCTTAGCTGATCAGGGTTTATTTGATGAACTACTGACTCTTTGTAAAAGAACGAGTCAAACCAGCTCCTACAACTTTGATACCTGTTTTTATTTAGGGAGAGTCAAAGGTCAACTTGATAAAAAACAGAAGTTAGCTCTTGATGAACAAGTTGCTAATTTGAAACTAATTGGTTCCTCTCAAATACTCAATTTCACCCAGTTAGAGGACCTTTATGATGTTTTTAAATCACTCAAAAAAGAGCAAGAATCCCATTGGGTCGCTGAAAAAATAGTTAACAAAGATCCATCTTGGGTTCCAGTCACTTATCTTAAAGACTATGGAGTAACCGACTATCAAAGCTATCAACTTTATAGTCAGCTTAAGAAGGCGAAAAATCATGCCAATGTAAAGCAAAGACCCGCAGAGGTAAATAAAGTACTCCCAAAATTAGCAGCCATACCTAAGCTAGCTTCGCTTGGTTATAAATATTTAGCAGCCATTTATGAGCATCCTATGACGAAAGATTTATCTAAGGAAGTTTATTCTCTAGAGCAAAGCCTAAAGCTAGCCCCCAAAAGTATAGGTGGAAAGGTGAAGTTGGCAAAGTCTTTATTGAAAAAGAAAGCCAAGCTAGATCAAGCAGTCAAATTACTACAAACCGCAGAAAAAGAGTTGATGATCCTCCCTTTTAATCAGGATGGTTATGCTTCCCACGGATTTGATTTTCTAAAAAACCAAAAAGAGTATTTGCAGTATATTTATCTTCTTAAAGGACAATTACTATTGGTGAAGAAAGATTTTGATGGAGCTGCAGAGACTTTATCGAAAGCTTTATCTTTAGGGTATGATGCTGAGATAGCTTTCAATTTAGGTGAGGCTGAAAGAAAGAGAGGCAATGAACTCGCTGCCAAAGAATGGTATTTAGTAAGTCTAGCTAAAGCAAAAGAGTCATTTAAGGAAGAGGATTTAAAAACGGCACAGAAGCAAGTGAAATTGATATCATCTAGGCTCTATGCTCAACCCTTTGAGCTTGAATCCTCAGTGAGCTGGTGGAAAAATAAGTTAACTAAAGAGCAAAAGGAAGAGGAGGAAGTTCACCCTTTACTCAATAAGAAGATTCCATCGGTCAACCTCAACACTGTCCAAGGGCAACCCTTTGATTGGTCTAGTTTGAAAGGTAAGTTGGTCGTTCTTAGTTTCTGGGCTACATGGTGTCCCCCCTGTATGATGGAGTTTCCTATATTAAATAAGATTCATAAGAATTTAGATCACAATAAGGCTGTGGTTGTTTCTATCTGTGTGGATGGATTATCCAATACAGATCGTGTTCAGGAAATCATTAAAGAAGGGAAATACACCCTCCCGGTTTTACTCGGTTCTGATGACCTGAAAAAAGACTTTCAATTTGCCGGCATTCCATCTCTTTTTATATTTGATAAAGAGGGAACAGTGCGAGACGTTCATGTGGGATATGATAGTGAAATGGAAAGAGTGATTCTCAAAAAAATCAAAAAATTCCTTTAAATTTCTAGCTTTATAATTTACTCCATGTCTGCTTGGATTTAGATAGAATCTCACCTATAATATATAGATCTAGTTTTATATCTATCGGAGGAGAGCTTGATGTTTAAAGTGTTACAAGTGATAGGAGTTATAGCCTTTTTGGTGTTTTTAGCTTCTTGTAAAAGCCGAGTCCATCAACAAAATTTCTCTTTGTTACAGCAAAGCTCCCTAGTAAAGCCTGCCTTTTATCAAATGCAAATAAATGGTTCTCAGTCTCAAAAGCTCAAACCTTTAGGTTCTATTCAATCGGTGATTCAACGTCGCGATGATACCCTCCAATTGGTCACTGTTCTTCCAAATAAATCGACTTTGCAGTCGATTCTTTCATTTGATAGCCCTGAATCGAGTGATGAGTTTATTCAAATGGCTAACTCATTAATAAATTTAGGTATTCCCTATCAGGTCACTCATGTTAGAGATGATAAAACGGGCAAAGAGTTAGTGGTCATTACTGATCGTAAGCATATCTATTGGCCCAACAAATTGAGGTTAATGAAAGAGTACTTTCGAAGGTATGGTCAGGTGGCACAGCAGCTTAAGAAAAAAGAGAGATCCGGTTTGTCTCATGCAGTGATACCTACCTGGCAGATCGCGGGCATAATGGCTGGATTGTCAATTTTAAAAGAACATAAGAGCCAGCTAAAGGTTTTACCTGACCCTTTATTTGGCCTTTTTCTAATGGTTGGTTTTTCTTCGGGATTGGTTAAATCGGCTTATTTAAGTGGACAGCTGGATCCTTCCATCATAGCTATTGAAACCGCATCCAACTTGAGAGCTTTAAGAAACTTGCATAATAGTTTTTCCAAAAAGGAACTAGATATCAGTATAGAAAAACTAACGGCTATTAGGGTTTCAGATCCCGGTCTTTACATTCAGGCTGTCAGGTATGATCATCAAAGCCTTGAGGGAATCTACTCAAAAGTAATTTCTAAGAAATAAAGGAATAGGCATGGATGTATCTTTGATTGCTTGCACCAACAAACGGGCTCCCATCAATAAATCTTGTGGAGTGAGCGGGAGTGAAAAGATAATTACCGCGATAGAAAAAGAGATCGATAAGAGGGGATTAAAGGTCAAGGTTGAAAGGGTTGGTTGCTTAGGCGAGTGTGAAAGAGGACCCAATATGCGCATCGCACCGGGTGGTAAATTCTTTCGTCAGGTTACCTTAGAAAGCGTAGATGAAATCTGCCTTGCTTTAGAAAATTTTATTTCATCAAATCCTTAAGGGCTCGGTACTTAGGTGCTTTTTCTATGTCTTGGTTGAGGTGCTCTAAGTGCCCAAAAATGCCGGTTCCCGCATGGATGGTTTCCCCCGCTTTGTTTTTATAAAGGCCAGGAGAAAGAGACACATAAGAGAAGGCCATAATTAAGTCGCCCCCATTATCAAACCACTCTTTAGCCCAAGCAATATAGACATCATACATATCAGGGTGAGTGTTGGCTTCAGTATAACTCGACCAGTTAATTTGATCATGATCATTTCCCAATCCGAGGTACTCCCAATCTTCACTCATTGGGGTCATATGAGACCCTCCTTCATAGGCGATCACTTTAATTTCTTTGGTAATATCATTTCGTGTTCGATAGTCATCCACTGCCTCCACCGCCTCTTTCACTGATTTTCCCACACTTGTTTCAATATATTTCTTTGCGTTTGCAAGAAGGGTGTCTACAGAGGGAGATATATATTTCCCATTGGTTTTCGGTAGGAGAGAAAAACCAAAGTAGGTGCTGATAGCCAGGGCATCAATGGGGTTTTCCAGGCCAGGGTTCACTGCTTCTATTTCCAAATAGGATAAAAGATCCTCCGTTCTTTTGGTATATCCCCCTTGGGAATTCAGAACTCTCACTAGCCGATCAGGATCTTCATTAAACACCTCTTCGAAAATGTTAAAAATATTAAGCAGTCCTTTCACAAAGTATTTACCAGCAGCGTCGTGGGTAGAGTCCTGCGGAAAAGTCTCTTTGCCGTTCTCCTCATACCAAATGTGCTGAGGGAAGCTGGAAGATTGATTCCAAACTTCATTGGACCATTCCAAGTAGATCTTGCGATCCTCCTCTAAATTGGCGAGCAGCATCTCGGCGAGCTTTTTAATATAATTATCGGTGGCGGCATGGGGAATATTGACCCAAATATCAGCTCCTTCTACCTTGTTGACCAGATCAATGGTGTATTCCCAAGCCGCTCCTCGTCCCGCTTCGGTTTGAGTAAAGTGACTTTTCTTAACACGGTTGTCCCAATCCACCTGACATTTTTTATATTCACTGGGCTTAGATGGGATATGGCTTTTGTTATCACATTCGAGTTCATTGATTCCTTGCAGTTGCATCACTCGAATTACTTCAAAATCATTTAGACCCAATATGAAGGGAGGATAAAAGGGGTGATAGGTGTTAGTGGTTTCACTGTCTGCAAAGGTGGGTAGGATAAACTGAATGTCTCTAATGGGATCACTGGCTTTGGATTCATCGATTTGGATAGAGACGCCAATATTGGGCTTCACTGGCACCGTGGCGGTGACTTCCTCTCCGCTACTTTCATAGTGTCTGGCTTTGCTGTCGTAACCTTTTTCCGGATTTTCACCGGCGTCCCATTGGACTCGAACTTTGCCGGTACCTTTAAATTTGAGAGTATAATCCCCTGCAGGAAAGTTATCGCCAATGCCAAAAAAGAGGACGGTATGAATGATATATCCGGGTGTACTTGCATCATTATCATGATCAAAGGGAATATCCACAGCCGGGTAACCATCATCAGTGAGCTCCAGGCCGATGCTGGAAAGTTTTGTGAGATAATCGTCTGACCTGAGTTGATGAGCATCCCAATATTTACTTCTCTTGAATACATCTACAAACATAATCTGGGTGGCCCAGGGAGCCATAAAATCCAGGTTCATGCCAAATTTATATCCATACTTTGGCGAGCTACTAGCAGATGTGTTAGAGGGAGTATAGCTGATGGATGTGCCACTGCCTGAGTATCCTTCCCCCGCTGTTCTATTTACCGTTTCCGCTTCGGGTGATCCAGCTAAAGGTTCAGTTGAATCCTCATTGTCATTATCACTCTCTTCATCGCTGTTATTGGTACAGGAAAATGTGAGAGGGAAAAGAAGGAGTAAAAGAATAAATAGGTTTTTCATCATATATTCCTTAAATGTTTTATGGATAAAGTAAGAGAAAGTGTACCAAAAATCAGGACAATAAGCACCATTCCAATGACCTCAAAGGTTGGCAATTGCCCACCTGGAGAATTTATTACCAGAAAAAAGATGGGAATAGAGGCGAGAATTCCAAGGCTTATTGCAGCTACAAAAAGGATAAAATTTTCATAAAAAATCATTCTTTTTAATTGGGGGAAAGAAAATCCTAAAACCATTAACTGTCTTAACTCTGCAGATCTCTCCATGATATTTCGCCTGTTTAAAATACTCAATCCACCACAGCCCAAGATGAGACTGAGAGCTCCTAGCAGGGCAAACACCGAGAGATAGGTATTTTGCACTTGATGGAAGCGATTGAGCCGATCCATTCCTTTTTCCAGGTGGAGGCCAAAGGGACCCAGGTTTTTATCTAATAGACTCTTGGTTTTTGCGGTTAAGGCTGGCGGAGAGGTAATCATAAAAAGAGAAGCACCCGCTTGATCAGGGAAAATACGGTGCAGATTCTTCTGGGAGATTAAGAGATGTCCTTGAAAAAGAGAGTTCTCCAGTCCGGCCATCAGCTTTAGTTTGTAGATAGTGCCGGTTGGGGAATTCACGAGAATGACATCACCTAACTTTTTACCTAATATCCACTGAATAACATCCATATCGGCCACAGCAGGTATTAAGGTGGGATCACTCTCTTGATGATTTAAGATTTCCCATGGATCAGGAAGTTCTGCAAAGGAGGGAAGAAATGTACGAAAAGAAAAACGACCTCTTAATGCATCTGGGGATATGCCCGAGATATGAGGTCTTACCACTCGGTTGAGATTGAGGCAGCTAGCTTCAGAACCAAGTATTGTAGGAAGGGGTATAAACCTGACCTCTTTATTTAATTCTTCTAATTTCATCTTATTTCGAACATCCGGTTGATTGAGATCACCAATGAGAGGGAGAGCGCTTTCCATGTAGTAGGTGATCCCCCCTGTCCCTGAAGAGAGACCTGATGATTGAAGGGTGATAGATTTTCGATTGACCGAGATAGTAAATATTAAAAAGGTAGCGATAGAGAGCATTAAGAAAACCGCTAAACTGCGTTTAGGATTTCTTCCTAAATTTCTTAAGGCCAAAGTAAAAAACGAAAGGGAAGTTTTTATATGGGAACAGCGATAGACGAGGTAACCACTGTAAAAGTAGCCCAGTGCCAAGAGAGTGATGCCGGATAGAACTAATAAAATCATCTGCAGTTGCTGGGAAGCAAAAAGGACTGATGGGAAGATGACTGCAAACAGCAAAAGAGCAATGACTGTCTTCTTGCCATAAGCGGGTGGCTTTTGGTTTTGGTTTTTTTTAGGAAGATTCCATTTTCTTAAAGAGAAATGTACGGTGATAAGAATTAATATTTCAGTGAGCAGGTAGCTTATAAAAATGGACTGAAAACTCCAGCAAAAACTGAGTGAGGCTCCATTAACAGCTCCTTGCCATCCGTTATTAAACCCCCATAACAAGATGAAACCAAGGGGGATGCCGAGGATGCTCCCGAGGGGAGTTGTAAGGAGAGAGGTGAAAAGAACTTCTCCTAAGTAGATCTTTTTTAGTTCTGAGGCTGAAAATCCCAGAATCTGCATCTGATGAAATTCGGCTTTTCTTCCTTCCAGATAGAGAGAGAAAAGCAGTCTGGTTAAAAGTAGAGCGGTCACTATCACAAAAAAACTAAGGCCAATCATGAGACCACTGAAGTCAATAGCTTTGGCCACCCCTTCTTTAGCCTCTTGCTTTAAATGGAAAAATTGAAAACCTAGTTCATGGGGAGAAAGAGTTTTTAAAAGAGCTTCCCTGATTTGTTTTTTATAGTTTTATCGACGTTTTTTACCATCAATTGCGTTGCCATTTTCAGATGATCATCACGCGCAGCAAAATGCAATGCAGTAAAACCTTTGCTGCTAGTTGCGTTAACATCCAATTTATAATATTGCAACAACTTTTCAAACATGTCCTCATTGCCTGTCAAAACAGCTATGTGCAACACAGTAAATTTATCTCG
>CAYFLR010000003.1:153925-156051 GCA_964343805.1 uncultured bacterium
ATAGTTCTTGAGCCTTGGTTAAAGGGAGAAAAACCTTCGGGCTGCCGCGGTAATTTTTCCAGTATTTTTCGTCATCAGGAGTGATGAGATCCAGGTCGATAGGAATGCCGGGTTTCCAGTCTCCGCAACTTTCCTCTTCACTAATTCCTGGAAAAGGGGGCATCATTTGCTTATCTAAAAACTTACCGGCTAAGGGGACCACTTGGTGAATTTTAAAATGAGAACTTTTTTCTATGAGCCTGCTTTGATCATCTATGACAAAGGCTTTGATGGTGAGTGAGTCCTCTTTCTTTGCCTTTAATTTTTGAGCAAGCCACTCATTGATGATCACCTCATTGGCTTTAAGTGAGAAGGAGTGAAATGTGGGGGGAACTCCCGCCACAATCGAGTAGGGGACCGACTTATTGTTTCCTTCAATAGAGTTTACAAAATAACTGAGTAGTGCTTCTTGTTTAAAAGAGAGAGATTGTACTTTCGATGTTAATAGAGGAGATAAGAAAACTCGGGTGGAAGTCATTTCCCAAGAGTTGGGTTGCACCTGCTTTAAGTCAAGGCCGTAATCAGTCAGTTTTAAAGAGGCTTTAAAAAGGGGAGCCAGCTTTTTTTGAGAATCAGTATAAAGGGCATTGGCTCTTCCTTCTAAAGAGAGATCCTCCGCTAGTTTTTCTCTATTGATAAAAAGATTAAGGACTAAATTTTGGGAGTGCTCAGTGCTAAAATTACCTAACTGGCTGGAAGGTATTATTCCTCCCACTCTAAGCCTTCGGCTTAACCTCTGGAAGTCTTTTTGAGATAAAGGAGCTTCCCCGGGCATCATTTGAGGCTTAAGATAACCCAAGATTAGAAAGTCCCCTTTTTTAACCTGGAGTTCCAAGGAGGCCTTTTCATTTAAAAAGACCTCATCTTTGCTTAAAGAGATAGGGGGCGAATTATTTCCTGCCAGTTGAAAGAAGTTATTGGCAACTCCATAGAGTTTCACTTTACGGTTTATATTTTTTGCCTGAGAGTGGGCAAAGGCTGGAAGCTCAATTACGCTGGCAAATTGAGCAGAACTCGTCTTCCGGAGTTCTTGATCTAAAGAGGAGCGAAACCACCTTTGATGACTCACCACTCCCTGTTTGATCTGTCCTAATCGTTCCTGGCTATTTTGTTTTAAGGTAAAGTCAACAGAATCTCCCACAGTTAAAGCACCTGTGATAATCATAGCAGTGAAGCAGGTGCCTAAAAGAGTAGGTATCAGTTGCTTTCCATAATAAAAGAGAGATCTTCTAATAAAGTGAAGTAAGGAAAATTCTTTGATGACGAACTCCTGTTAATGATTTAACAAACCGTTTTTCAACTCATAAGTGGATTGCATCTGCTCAGCCACCAGTGGAGAGTGGGTGACGAGCACTAAGGATCTCTCTGGTTTTATAAGTGGAGTGAGGACTTCCAGTGTTTTTAATGCCGTGTCATTATCCAGAGATCCTGTGGGTTCATCAGCCAAGATCAAAGAGGGATTATTAATAAGCGCTCTGGCAATAGCTACTCTTTGACACTCTCCGCCAGAAAGCTCATGGGGAAAGTGAGAGGCACGATGATTTAGATTCATTTGAGATAAAAGCTTTTCCGCTGCGGTCCTCGCTTCTTCGGGGGGCGTTTTAAGGGGTAGAGTGGGGAGTAAAATATTCTCCATGGCGGTGCATTGAGGCAAAAGGCGATGGTCTTGGAAAATAATACCAATCGTATTGAGTCGAAATGTAGTGAGCTCTTGTTGGTTAAAACTTGTTAATGATCTGTTTTGATCATTTAGAATCTCTCCTTTATCTATCGGTTCTAGAGCGGCTAAGATTTTTAGCAAAGTGCTCTTACCAGATCCAGAAGGACCCATGATAGCAAGACTTTCCCCTTTGTTGATGGTCAAGTTGATACCTTTTAATACCGGTAAGGGACCTGCCGCTGGATAATAATTTTTATGAATGTTTTCTAACCGAAACAGAGGAAGGGTTTCCATAGAGCACCTCATGGAGTAGTTGAGTAAACACTTAAATAACCAGAACGATCTCCTACCAATAGGAAACCTTCAGTCAGAGTGAGTGGTGCGGCAATGGCAGCACCGTGTCTTATTTTCCAGTTTTCTTTGCCGT
>CAYFLR010000003.1:156061-157930 GCA_964343805.1 uncultured bacterium
TCACTCAGGTTGAAGGCATAGATAAAACCGGCCATATCGGCAATGAGCAGAGACTGATCATCAATGAGCGGGCCGGACTCTACCTTGCCAGCAACACTCCACTTTTTTATCAAGAGACCTTTTTGCCTGTCCATCAAAAAGACTCGACCCTCTTGATCTACCGTGGCAACGAGTTGTCCATTCACTGCAGGAGGGGCCATTAGCCTTGCTAAATTAGGATCGGTAAATTTCCAAAGTTTTTTCCCACTCAATATATCTAGTGCAATCACCTGATTTTTATAAAGATTGATATAAGAAATGCTTCCACTGAGAGTGGGGGAGGAAGGAATATAGGAATCCAAAGAGTACTTATGGGTCTCTTTGCCTATTTTAAAATCCACTAGCCTTAAAAAACCATCGCACCCACCAAAGACCAATTGATCTTCCCTTTTAGCAGGGGTGCCATGAATGAAATTCTCGGTTTCTACCTGCCATAGGAGTTTTCCATCTTCATCCAGTCCATGCAAAATGGAATCATAAGAGCCAAATACCAATCTCGCTTGTCCATTTTCATAATAGAGAGAGGCACCTCCAAATATTTTGTAATTGCAGTCATATTTCCATAAGACCTTGCCAGTTTTAGCTTGAATGGCAAAGAACACCCCATCGTGATTTCCCACAAAGAGTCTCGGTTCGGTTCCTTTTAAAAGGAGGGGGGTGGCAGTGATGGTGGCCTTGGTATCTATTTCCCACAGTTTTCTGCCATCAATCTGGTTGAGGGCAAAGAGTTTGCCGTTAATATTACCAAAAAATACTTGTCCAAAGCCCACCGCAATACCCGAGGTCACAACCCCTTCACTATTAAATTGCCAATCCAGCTTCGGCTTTTTTTTCATTATACCTTTGACTTGTCCGGTGAGATCCGGGCTTCCTCGGTACATGGACCACCATAAACCTTGATTTAGTTTTTTCTTTAGAGGATTCTTTACGGCTGTTTTAGGTGAAAATTCCGGTTCTTTTAAAATGAACCAAAGAGATCCAAAAAGGAGGATGAGACTGCATCCAAAAACTGCCAACTTCAATCTAAGTCCTCCTGTGGGTTCGGACCGAGAGCTGCGGTGGGACATTCAGCGATAAATTCCTTCGCATAGTTTTCAAAGACGGAATTAAAATCGGCACCTAGTGGAGGAGTGATCATCATCTCTTTTCCTCGGTAGGACATAACCGGCCCTTTATCGGGTTGGAGTAGTTCTCCTAGTCGGACACAACGTCCACACCGCACGCATTTTCCAGGTTCAAAAATGAGGTGGGGTGTGGTGATGATTTGATATGGAGCCGGAGAGGCCGCTTTATAATTGATTTGCTTGGCTTCCACCAAAGTTGCCACATCTCTTAAGGCACAGTTATCTTTAGCAGAACAGGCACATTGCAAACAGCGAGCTGCTTCTTGAGCTGTAGAATTGGAATTTGGTATTTTGGGGCACTCCTTCACCATGGTGTCTAAATCTTCACTGGCCACCGCTCCCCAGAGATGATTGTAAGGGGTTTTTACAGAAGTGGATGCAAAACTCTTGGTTGGCGCTTCACTAAGTAATTTACGAATCGCAATCACCTCATCGTGACGTCCTCGGCGGCAGGCTTTTTCACACTTTTCATCACATTTGGCACAGAGGTTCGGGTCAAAATAGAAATCAGCATCGGGACTTTGCTTTGCCAATCCCCAAAGAAAGCGGGGTATGTCTAATTGCTGTGGGCAGACCACTTTACAGAGAGATTCACAGGCTCCTTGATGCTCGCTTAACAAAAGTTCAACCATCTGTTTTCGAAATTTAAGTACACGGGGAGAGTTCGTCTCTATTTTCATGCCGGGTTGACACTTCGAGCTGCAAG
>CAYFLR010000003.1:158029-160746 GCA_964343805.1 uncultured bacterium
GCAAGCGGGTAGAAACTGATTTTTAGAATGGTCCCAAACAGCGCAAACCATACATCCATCGCCACTTTTACACCTTTTAGAATAACAGAGATGAGGGATTTCAATTTTAAATTGGGCAGCAGCTTCCATCAGAGTTAAAGGCTCGGGTAAAGAGATTTCTTGCTGGTCAATCTGTAGTTTTGTTGAACTCATATTTTCACCTGCACAGCCTTTTCAGGGCAAACTTGCCGACACACGCCACAACGAGTGCATTTGTTATCAATAATTTCATGCTGTTGCCAAGGAGTATAGGAGATGGCTTGCTCTCCGCAGTTTTGAGCACAAAGGGTGCATCCCGTGCACTTATCACTGATAATAAATGAGAAAAGCTCCGGGCATTTGCCTGCGGGACACTGTTTATTGAGGTGGCTTTCATACTCGGATCGAAAGTGCTGGAGACTGGACAGCACTGGGTTGGGTGCGGTTTTTCCCAGACCACAAAGACTCCCTTCAATTACTAAATTTGAGAGCTCTTCCAACTGGGTGAGGTCTTTCTTTTTGGCCTTTCCAGTACAGAATTTTTGCAAAATCTCCAGCATTCTTTGAGTACCAATCCGACAACTGGTGCATTTACCACAGGACTCATTGGCGGTGAATTCCAAGAAATATCTAGCGATATCCACCATGCAATCATCTTCATCGAGTACCACCAATCCCCCAGAACCCATCATGGCTCCTGCCTTTTTGAGATTTACAAAATCCACCGGTAAATCCAGCTGACTCTCGGGTATGCATCCGCCCGAAGGACCTCCTATCAAGATGGCTTTCAGCTTTTTACCCTTTTCCACTCCGCCACCAATATCATAGACAATGGAACGCAAGGTGGTACCCATGGGCACTTCAATGAGACCCCCTTTTTTGATTTTACCCGCGAGCGCAAAGGTTTTGGTTCCACCACTTTCTTGGTTGCCAAATTCTCGAAATGCCTCTGCCCCATTTAAAATTATCCAAGGGACACAGGCTAGAGTTTCCACATTATTTATAAGTGTGGGCTTTCCATCATAGCCGGAGGTGGCTGGATAGGGGGGGCGCAGGCTGGGAACTCCTCTTTTTCCTTCCAAAGAGGCAATGAGAGCGGTCTCTTCTCCACATACAAAAGCTCCCGCTCCTTCCACCACTTCAAGGTTGAGAGCGAAATCACTGCCTAGAATATTATTTCCCAATAGGCCGTTTTGTTTGAATATTTCCACCGCCTCTTTGATCCTTTCTACTGCCAAGGGATACTCTTCTCGCACGTAGATAAAACCCTGATGAGCCGAGACCGTAAAAGCCGCAATAATCATGCCCTCTAAAATACGAAAGGGATGGGATTCTAAAAGAAGGCGATCCATAAAGGCACCCGGATCTCCCTCATCTCCGTTACAAATGACATATTTGGGGTTCTCTTTTGCCTCTCTGACCATCTCCCACTTCTGTCCAGATGGAAATCCTCCTCCGCCTCGACCTTTTAAATCAGACTGCATAATCTGGGTGATCACTTCTGTAGACGAAAGAGTGAGGACTTTTTGCAGGGCGCTGATACCCCCTAACTGCCTATAACTTGCTAAATCATTGGGAGGAATTGCCCCACTGTTTTTAGTGGCAATCCGAGTTTTATCCGAAAGCCATGCTCTATTTTCCGGGGTTGAATCCTTTATGATATGTCCTTTGGCGGGGTTAAATTGGGGTGTTAAAAGAGCATCAAGCCAGGTGACAATATTCTTGGGTTTAAAGTGCCGTAGCAGCAGACTGAGAGCCACCTCTTCATTTACTTTACCGTAGGAAAAGATTTCGCTTTCGGGGGTGGTTATTTGCATCAAAGGGGATTGGAAAGACATTCCACTGCATCCTACTTCTAATGGGCGAAGGGGAATATTGAACCTCTCAGCATCTTCCACCATGGCATGATAAACTTTGTCAGCGCCTGCGGCTCTGCAACTTGAACAGAGGCAGATTTTTACCTCTCCGGTAGTACTGGCTGCCTCTCTTTTTTTTAAGGTGGAAGTTTTTACTTTTTCACTGGCTAGAAAGTCTGTGAGAACATCTTCCACCATGGCGGGTTCTACCCAACCATAGATTTTTTGATCGATTTGCACCGCAGGAGCCATCATGCAACAGCCTAAACAGGCCACCTTGTTCACGGAAAAAAGCCGATCTTGGTCGTAGCTTTTGCCTTCTTTGATTTTGAGATGCTGTCTAAAGGCTTGATAAAGAAACTCTGCTCCCTTGATGTGGCAGGCGGTTCCTACACAGACTCGGATGGCATGACGAGCTGCCGGTTCAAAACTAAAATGCTTATAGAAGGTGGCCACACTTTGAATCTGTGCCGGGGTGATCTCACTCTCTTTACAGAGTTTATCCAGTTCCTCTGGGGGGAGATATTGGTGCTCCTTCTTGATCTTTATCAGTGCGGGGAGAAGATCTTTTCTCTTAAGGAGTGTCATTGCTGGCTCCTTTTTTACCGATCCCAAAAAGATGCTTTTCACCTCGAATCCACATTAGGTTGTGAGCAAAGGCTGGGGTGGTGACCACTTTCTCTCCTAAGCTCTGCTTTGATTTTATAATAAGTTTTTCAGGCTTGGGATCCATAACGAGCATCAATCCATCCAGATCAAAGAGAACCAATTGATCCTGCATGATTAAGGGCGAGCTATAAAATCCCTGATCTAAATCGATCTCCCAGTGCATTTCACCGGTTT
>CAYFLR010000003.1:160756-168316 GCA_964343805.1 uncultured bacterium
GGAGAAGATACGTCGGGCTGGACAATATCTTCATTGCTCCAAAGTTTTTTGCCGGTTTGCCAATCGATGCCTACGGCTCGGGCATTGTCGTTGGCCACTAAAAGAATATTTTCATCAAAGGTGGCGGAGGTGGCCACCTCTCCATCGAGACAGGGAACGCTCCACATTTTCTTGCCGGTGGCAAAGTCATAGGCTTCCACCTCTTTACTGGTTAAAATCACCACGAGTTTGTCAATGAAGGCTGGTGAGCCCCAAGAGATACTCCCTTTTCTCTCTTTCTGCCAAAGGATCTTTCCGGTGGAGCCTTCAAATAGAAAAAGACGTTGCCTCTTATGGCCATCATACTGCACAAAGAGTTTGTTATCTCGGGCTAACAGTGAGCTGGAATAACCATAGTGATTGTCGGTGTTACCTAAGTTTTTGGTCCAAATAATTTGACCTTGGAGGTTGGTGGCTAAAAGCTCACCGGTGGCAAATATAGCAAAAACATGATTGCCATCGGTACTGGCGGTGGAAGCCGCTAAACCGGTGTCGGGGGTCACTTTGGGTAAAGGACCCCCGGCAGGTAAAATGCCTTTGGTGGAAGCCCGCCAAAGGAGTTTCCCAGTTTTAAAGTGGTAGGAAAAGAGACTTCGATCTTGGGGATTTCCACCTGTTATAAACACTTGGCCTTGCCAGTTAATGGGGGAGCTGTAGCCGGGTAGGGGAATTTTGACTTTCCAAAGAATTCCTTTTTGTTTTTCGCCATCAAAAGAGGGTATTTCCGTTTTATTATTTGAAATACCAGTTGCTTCCGGCCCTCGAAAATGGGGCCAGTTTTGAGCCACCTCTGCGGGTGTGATTGTTTTTAAAGTGGGTGCTGCAATCGCTTTAGTCTTCGTTTTATCAGGGGATGATTCTGGCCAGAAAAAGAGCAGCGCCATGGATATGGACATGGTTAAGGATCCAACTAGTAGCATTTTCCAAAAATCGAGAATAGGGGTGGTCTTCTCTTGCTGGGGAGGGTCAGCAGCCACTGGTCCCTCAATTACTTTAGCTCCACCTAAGGTGAGAACCAAAAATAGCACTCCTGCTAGCAGGAGATAGCCTCCCACCTTCATCTGAACTTTTTCACTGAACCAGCTTTTGCGGTTGAGATGATCAAGGATTTGAATCCGGTTTTTTAGGTCCTCCTTCTGAGGGTTTTGGCGCAGTTCTAACTTCAGCTCATCCAGTGCTTCAAATTCTAGGAGGGAGAGCCTTCCTATATCCGCATGCTTAACGATCAACAGCGAGCTAACTATTCCTATATAGATCACAGCCACCGCAGCCATGGATTTCAATATTTGACTCATCATTTTTCTGCCTCCCTCGGACAGTATTGGTAACAGACCCCACAACTGATACATTCACCCACATCCACCTCATAGTTTTTATTCATTCTCTTTCTGAGAGTGACAAAGAGAGTGAGCATAAAGACGAGAGCTAAATAAGCTCCAAAGATGAGAGATCCATTGCGGATACTCTTTTTGGCAGCTTTCATACGGTTAGTGATCTCTTCTTTGCTTCCCCCTTGGATCAAGAAGGCCGTGACATAGTCGCTGGTTTTGTTCTCTTTCATCTCTTGGTAGAGCCTTACATCTGGGTGCAAAGAGGCGATGGGTTCACTTAAAAGAGCTCCCCATCCAAGGCCAATAGCAAGAATTGCAGGACTTGCAGCCAATAGCCATTGAAGGTAGATGAGAGATTTCTTCTTTGGAGCTTGTTTTATAGGAGTGGGAGGAGTGATGGAATCTACTGGGCACGAACTGTGGCAAAGGTGGCAATTGATACAGGACGTAGGGGTGGTTTCCACTCGTCGGGGTGAAAGTTTGGCACAGAGTCTTAGTAAAACTGAATAAGGGCAAATATAGCGGCAGTAGGGCCGAGCCACAAAGGTTCCTAAGAGTAAAAGACCCGCTCCAAATAAAAACATGGGCAGAGTGGCAGAAAAGCGAAAGAAGCCCACAAAGGGATCATATTCGCAAATTATAAACCCTAAATCATTGATGGCAAAAAGGGCGGCCAAGCCTAAGTAAATATGGGGAATGAGTTTAAGCCCTCTATTAAGTAGGGGGGGCACTCGGACAGGTTTGTAAATCACAAGCTCTTGAATGGCTCCTAAAGGGCAAGCTGCAACACAGAAAATCCGGCCCCAGAAAAGAGCTCCAATGAGAGGGAGTAAAAAGGCTCCCATCACCGTGTAGGGAAGAATCCGATTGGAATTAAAAAGAGCCTCCGCCATATTTTGAATGGATCCCACCGAACAAATGCACCCTTTATGATAGAAACCAAAATAGATTAGGGAGCCGATAATAAGTGGCCGTAAGGATTTACGAGATCGCTTATAGAATAAAAGGTAAACCGTACTTGCCAATACTACAATAAGAACCACCAAGGCAATGGTGGGATTGGTGGCGAGATCCATCTCTCCCAAAACATCGGTGGGGAGCTGGTAGTCTTTTTTAAATTCAGGATTGGGAAAACGTTGAGTCATGCGTCTCCCTTCTTAGGGCCACTCTTTTTTTCTATATAGGGAGTGTCCCGATCCACCCTACTAAAGGCATCCGCAGGGCAGACTTTTGCGATGGCACATTTATTACAATTCATACAGAGATCATGCTGAACTTGCAGGTAGAGCGATCCATTGCCAAAGGCTCCACACCCTTTTACACAACGCCCACAGCCGAGGCAGAGATCTTTTTCGATGGTGTATTCAAAATAGGGATCTTCGATAAACTTTCTTTTAATGGCACCTGCGGGGCAGAGATGGTTTTCCGCTCCCGTATTTAAATTGAGGGTGTTTTCTTCAAAATAGCCACTGCAGAGATCGCAGTAACCACATACATCAAAAGCATGAACTGCTCTCACTGCTGATGGGTTCAAAACACAGTCAGTGGCACATCTTCCACACTGGATGCACTTATCAGGGTCCAGTTGCCAAACCGAGTTTTTGCCGAGTCCCTCTTTAAATTGATTGGCCTCTTTTAAATTGCAGTTATTTAAAACAGAGCACTGTCCACATCGGCTTTGATTGTCTATGCAGTCTTCTGCTGGGGAACGTGTTCCTATTACAATGCCACTTGCAAAAAGTCCTCCCGCAGTGATCCAGCGGGTGGTAGTTTTTAAAAATTCTCTTTTACTTTCATTCATAGTGTATACACCTTCAACTGTTTTGCCTGTGGATCGAGAATATAAACTTTTCCTTCACTGCTCACCGTCATATCGAGATCAAAGGATCCAAAGATTTGTGGCTTGAATTCTGTAGAAGAAGCCAGTATTTTTATCAGCTTCCCGGCGGGATTAAACAGCCGAGACCTTATTTTCCCTTTCTCTAAAGTGATAAATTGCAGCCCGGATTGGAGGGCAATATGAGTGGGATTGCAGCATCCTAAAAAGGGATTTGTCTTCTTGGGAAGCCAGAGAGAGATGTATTTTCCCTTTTTAGAGTAGCGTTCGATTTGATGCTTTCCTGAGTTAACCACCCACACTCCACCTTCACCATCAGGGGCCATTCCCATATATGGGCTGGGAATACTAAATCCTTCAAATCCCTTGGAAGACCATAATTTATTTCCTTCCATAGTCGTTGCTAGCAGCTCTTTTTTTCCCGCATCGGCAATATAAAGTTGGTCTTCTGAGCTAATCAAAGTGGTAAAAAAAGAGTTCTCTTGCCCTAGTTTTAACACCCTCTCTTGCCAAGAAGCGGACTCTTTATTTAGGAAAATGAGGTGCCTGGTGCTTAAGATTATAAGCCTTCGAGAAGATTGTGCAATAAGATCGGTGGGAGGATGAGAGAGGGAAACCTGTTCTTTAATTTGTAGTTTTTTATCTAAAGAGTGAACATGGCTTTTTGTGGTTATCCATAGGGTGGAATCAGGATCCAGGGTTATTTTACTGGGCCTTTCAAGGGGTAGATTGAATATCTGGCCTTGGGGAGTTTGTACCTTTTCTTCTTTGAACTTTTCTGTATTTGCAGGAAGCGTGGATACCTGATGAATGGTGAAATAAAGAATGAGACAAGAGATGGCAAAGGAGCAACCAAGGAAGAGATATTTAATGAGTTTGGGGTTCATTAAGGTTTCCTCTTCCATTTTTGATCTGCGGTTAAGTCTATTGCCACCAGGGTTTCTGCATCTCTTATGACCATAATCCCATCCGCAATAGCGATGGGTCCCCAAGGATCCCCATGAACTAAAATTTTTGCTTGGTCCAAGAGTTGGAGCTCATTATTAATAAGCCGCATCATGGAGAGTTGGCCTTTAGGGTCGAGGGTGTAAAACTTATCATCAGCAATGATAAAAGGACATAGGCCAAAGCGCCAAGAGGTATCAGCTCTCACCACAAAATCAGTGAGATCTCTGGGATTACTTCCTAAAAATTGGCTCCGCAAAGAACCCGCATCTTTGGGCATCACTCCAAAGAGAATATCTTGGTATAAAATGGCAGATTGCTGTTCCATAGAGAGGGCTTGCCTTGGTTTAAACCTTTTACCTGGAATCACTTGAAAACCATTTTGATCTCGAGTGATTTGCAAGGTGGTACTGCCCGCTCCATATCCGGCAGTGAGATAGATGGTATCTTCAGCTATTTTCACTGGAGAGGGTGCCACTACTGAGGGTGAAAAATGATTACTCTTCCATAGGATCTGACCTTTGTTTTTTTCCTCAGCAGAAACTCCCACCACCCCGCCTAAGGCGGCATAGATATACATTTTAGTGCCTAAAAGGGTCATGGGCATCACGGAAGAGTGAGACATTTTCCATCCATGGGGATTGGGTGTCTGCCAATTTACTTTTCCGGTAGCTGCATCAAAACCCACCAGCAGAGCGGAGGGTCCTGCCGGAGCGATAATGGTCTCTCCCTTTTCTAGCAAGGGGCACTGACCGGTGTACCATTGAGGAATTTCGCTTTGATAAGTTTTGACTAAATCCACCGACCACTTGAGATCGCCACTTAATCGATCCACCGACATCACTTGACCCAGTGGACCCATAGTTATGATATGATCTTCATCCACCGCTGGAACGGTGCGAGATCTGCCATGATTTCTTTTAATGTCAATATGGTACCACCTGCGCCAAATCTCTTCTCCGGTGGTTAAAGTAAAACTACGCAACGAGTCCGCTTTCTCTTTTTCTAAATAGTCGAGAATGTAAACCTTTCCTTTGTAAATCACGGGACCGGCATATCCTTCGCCTAAGGTAGCTTGCCAGAGAATGGGGGGAGTGTCTTGCCATTTATCAGAAAGTGTTGGACCACCTTTTAAAATGTTGCCCGAGTCAGCTCCTCGAAATTGAGGCCAGGTTCCTTCTAGTGAAAATTGAGGTTCCGGTTGGAAGCGTTTAAAAAATTCTCCAATGTTCACCTCTGCGGTTTGACCTCGATCCCCTTCTTTTACTCCATCTAATCCGGCAGTGTGTTTGATAATTTGCTTGTGGATCGCGGGTTCTCGAGAAAGCCACCAAAGAAGAGAGCCCGCTGCTAATAGTGAGGTTATAAGCGAAGCGAGAAAGGGATAAAAACTGGCGGCCGTCCACGACGGTGAATTGAATTTATTCAAATAAAAAACCTATTACTTTTTAGCTCGAATATCAAAAGCCATCAAAGTTTTTCCTCTGCGAAGATAGAGGATGCCATCACTGATAGTGGGGTGACACCAATGTTGGTTGTTTCCCTTTTTTACTTTAAAAGAGCTGATGATTTTAAACTCCTTAGGGTTGGCCTTTGCGAGTCCTAAATTTCCCCGTAGCTCTTCATAGATATAGAGCATGCCATCTGCCGAAATAATAGAGCCTTTGCCTCCCCACTTGGTTTCATAACTCTTTTTACCAGTAGCAAAATTCACTGCCACCCAGTTTCCTTTTTTATTATTGATCCAATTGGAGCCGTAAAGATAGCCATTCACTAGCACAACATGGCCATGGTGGTTATCCAGTTCTGGAACCAATTTAAAAACCTTGGCGGATTTCAGGTTGTCTGCCAGATCTAAAAGGAGCCCGCCATGATCATAACCACTGGTAATAAAGAGTCGGCCATCTTTGAAAATAGGGGTGTTGGTATTAATTTGATGGAGCATCATGCTGTCAAAAAAGCCTGAATCAAAAACCTTTAAGTAGTTAACCTTCCAATCGATCTCGCCATTGTCGGGATTCACACCAATGATGTGTTTAGTAATAGCAGTGATAATTTGTCTTTGCCCTTTGTATTTAATTAATAGAGGAGAAACATAGGCTCCTCCCTCATCAAGGGTGGGGCTCTGCCAGAGGGTTTTTCCGGTCATACGATCAAGAGCTACCATGGTGGTTTTTTCACCAGCGGGGGTGTAGATCAACTTATTATCAAAAACCAGAGGAGATTCTGCTGTCCCCCATCTTCCCGGATCAGCCCCAAAGCTTTTTTCTCCATTCACGGTCCATAAGATTTTTCTTTTGGTACCATCAATGGCCACTACATCTCCGCCTCCACTGATGACATAGATGTATTTACCGATCACTGTAGGGGTGGTTCGGGATCCTTCATAGCTAGAGGGGGTGGCTTTTCCATAGTTCAGTGACCACAGCTTTTTGCCCTTTAAATCGAGGACTGTGAGAAATTCGATTTCCCCTTTGACCCCTGAAACATAAATCTTGCCCTTCACCACTGAGATGCTAGAAAAGCCAATTCCAATATCTTCAAAATGCCAAAGCAGGGCAGGTCCTTTTTTGGGCCAGCTTTTTAGAAGACCGGTTTCCTGATAAATTCCATCTCGATTCGGTCCTCTCCATTGATGACTATCCGCTGCACTTAACAGATTGATAGAGAAGAGACTTAATAAGATTCCTAAGATTGTAATTCGCATCTGTGACCCCATTTTATTTTTTCAAATTATAGACCATTAAAACTTTTCCCCGTCGTAAATAAAGACGACCGTCACTGATAACGGGATGACACCAGTGTTGGTTGTTTCCTTTTTTTATCTTAAAGGAGCTGACAATTTCTAATCCTTTGGGGGTGGCATAAGCCAGTCCGAGATTACCCCTCAGCTCTTCATAAAGATAGAGCATATTATCCGCTGCGATGATGGAGCCTTTTCCACCCCATTTCTTCTCGTATTGGGTTTTCCCGGTTTTCCAATCAATGGCCACCCAGTTGCCCTTTTTATTGTTGATCCAGTTGGATCCATAAATGGTATTTCCTACTAAAACACTCCCGCCATGATGAGTGTCTAAATCAGGAATGGTGTGAATCACTTTAGCACTCTTAAGATTATCGGCCAACTGGAGCATGATTCCGCCATGGTCGTAACCACTGGTCACAAATAGGCGACCATTTCTAAAAAGCGGTGTATTTGTATTGAGTTGCGCTCTACGGCTTTTTTGCCCCTCATTTAGATAGTTGACTTTCCACTCTATTTTCCCTGTTTGAGGGTGAATGCCTATTATATGAGTGGCGAGAGCCGTTATGATTTGCTTTTTACCTTTATGAGAAATGAGCAGCGGGGAAACATAGGCAGCCATTTCATTAAGCGAGGGGCTTTGCCAAATCGTTTTTCCATTATTG
>CAYFLR010000003.1:168326-219405 GCA_964343805.1 uncultured bacterium
GAAGTTTTAGAACCACCCACACTAAATATCACCTTATCATCATAAACGAGGGGGGATTCTGCTACCCCCCATCCTCCAAAGTCGGCGCGAAATCTTTCTTCCCCATCCACCTGCCATAACTTTTTACCATTTGTGGCATGGATGGCCGCCAGTTGACCGGATCCGCTAATAATGAAAGCCTTTCCTTTATAGATTGTAGGTGTGGAACGCGCTCCATCAAAACGGCCACCAAAGTTTTCTCCAAAGGAGGTGGACCAGAGTTTTTGTCCCTTCATGTCAAGGGCGGTAAGGAATTCGGTGCCGCCCTTCTCTCCGCCAATATAAATCTTTCTATTCACAATGGCAGGGCTCGAGTAGCCATTACCTAAACCTTTTTGGGTCCATAGGAGTTGAGGTCCACTCGTGGGCCATTTTTTAAGTAGCCCTCTCTCATGGTAAATGCCATCTCGATTCACTCCTCTCCAGCCTGGAATGTCTTCTGCATAGAGGTGAAAGGAGCTACTAAGGAGAAGGTATATAATTAAAATGAATTTCATATTTTATTTCCCATTGTAGATTTTGTGTTTCATTTAATAGGGATCTCCCATTATATGCAACTAAAACTTGAGCCCTTTGCTCCTTTGTAGATCTCCATTATTTGCTGAGCCATTTCATTCGCTGTAAAAAACTGCTGGGCCGAATTATAAGCATCGTTGCTCAAGGACTTTAATTTGTCTTCATTTTTAAGGAGGTTGGAAATGCATTCTGTCAGGGTCTCCTGTTTTTCATCATTCAAGAGAATTCCCCCTCCTTTGCTGAGAATTTCAGGATATCCCCCGGTGTTTTGCTGAATAATGGGTACCCCTGATGCCATAGCTTCAATCAGATAGATACCAAAGGCTTCGGGTACAGAAGTGGGATTGGAAAATAAGGTAATTCTTTGAAAGAACTCAATCTGCTCTTGCCGAGTCTGTTTAGGGAGTAATTTGACTCGATCCTCCAGCTGATATTTTGAGATCAGCTCTTTTATATATCTAAGATACTGAGGTTCATCTTCACCACCCCAACTGGCGGCCTCTAGATTTATATTGGGATGCTCTTTAATCAGATCTTTTAGGGTAATGATCAGTTTTGCAAGTCCTCCCCGTGCTCTGAAAGGGGAAAGGTAACCTAGGGTGGGGCTTGTTAAGTCAATTGCATTTCTCTTATAAAGATGCAAATCCAGACCAATAGGTACTGTCTTTAGTTGAGAGGAAGAGAGTGAGAGTTTTTCTTGCATGAGATTGGAAAAATAATCACTCACCGGAACGAAAGTAGTGACATATTTCGCCTGCTCAGCCATGGTTTGCCAAGTCCTTTGCCAATATTCTGTTCTCATGGAATTGATCCAGCTATCTTCATCTTGCAGAGAACAGATTACTGGAATTTTTAACCTGGTTGCAATGGGCTTTGCTAACCCTAATAAGAGGGCATTTGAGAGATGAACCACATCTGGCTTTCCCTCTGTCTTTAACCAATCTACCAGTCTTTTTACCTCTTTTTTTTGACGTCCTTCTTCACCTTGCAGCATAGAAATAGTGAGTTCCTCTAGACCTTTTGCTTCGGTGGATTGTCCCATTTCCCCTGCGAGCTTAAGTAAGGGGTTTAAATCCCAAAGAGCATCTAAAAAGCGAGGGGTCTTTCTAAAAAATCCACTTTTTTCTTGCAGGTAAATATTGATGGCTCCAAAAAATACTGGAGCATTGACCTCTAATTCAGCAGGATCTAGGAGTAAAGGAAGGTAAAGGGAAACTGGAACCATCTTTACATCGTGGGATTTTAATGCTCCGATGAGTGCTCGATCCCGCCGGCAGTTAGGGCAATCATATTTGCCACCAGCACCGGCTAAAATATGAATGACGCGCATATGAGAAATCTCCCTAAGTTAAATTTGGTCTATTGTAGCACTGGCTGGCGGAGTGTTCTAGTAGAGAGATAAATAAGTTTAAAAGATGGAGGGGCTTTTGTATAATTATGGAACCAATAGTTTAATAAGGAGGTTGGGGTGAAAAGATTAAAGTGGAGCTCTAAATTGAGTGTGGGAGTTCCTTCTTTAGATCAGGAGCACAATCGAATTGTCTCCATTATAAATCAATTAATTGAAAAGATAGCCAAAGAGGATGTGAGAGGTCTGAATACTATCTTGTATGAGCTCCTGGAATACAGCCAAGACCATTTTAGGCATGAAGAGAGACTCTTCGTAGAACTAAACTATGAGGGTTACTCAGATCATAAAACAAAACATGAAGAATTTATTACCCAAATCAAAGACTTTGCTAAGGAGTTTATTTCAACCAAAGAGAGTAAGCAGGTCAAGGAAGAGACCGGGTGTCGAGTGGAGATAACAGAGCAGGGCAGCGAAGGGAATGGTTCAGTAGAGGATACTGTGAGTAAAGAAAAATTAGCTTTGGCTTCCAATATAGTTAGGTTTTTATTCGATTGGCTTATTAATCATGTGCTAAACGAGGATAAAAAATACTCCAAATTACTTATTTCTAAAGGGGCTCGCTAACTTTTTTCCCACCTTATATAAAATCAGAACCCCCGCACTAAATAAAAAAACAAATTTAAACAAAGTAAAGTAGGGTCCGAAAGTTATTGCCCATGATGGTTGTGCTGGAAACTGACTAAGAAGGGTGAGTGTGCAAATGTTTTCCCCTACATCGAAGAGCGGAGACAGGAATCCAAGAAGGAAAATGTTGTTTTTGTATAGTAAGTGAAGGAGTCCTGTGAGTAAGAGAGGAAACAAAAGAAGTGAAAAGGGAAGGTCGGCTAGAAGGGTGTATCTGAAATTCAAGTCTCGTCCTTCTGCTCCTATCAAAGTTAAAAGCTCTTTAGCAAAAGTTCCATCCCATGAATAAAGAGGTGAGTTAAATCCAGCGATGCACTGATCTAGCATTTTAATGCTTTTAATTCCTACGGGTATCTGATTGAGGGTATAGCTGGTAATAAATAGATAAATTAATAAAAAAAAACACAAAATGATCCAGAGTTTCGGACTATGATAATTATTTAACCAAGCTTTAGGAATCATATTTTTATTGCTCCCCTTTGCTTTTTTAAAGCACTGCGCTTCTTTTTACTTTCCAGCCTTTTTTCAATAGAACTTTTAGTGGGTTTACTCTTTTTTCGAGGCTTTGGTTTATAAAGCGCTTTTGCTATTAAATCAGTAAGACGAGAAACAGCGTCTTGCTTGTTGCGTTCTTGAGTTCTGAATCTTTTTGCCTCAATTATTAAAATATTGGCTTCAGAGATTCGACCTTTTGCAATTTTATATAATCGTTGTTTGACTGCCTCAGGAAGATCACAATCATTTAAATCATAACGTAGCTGCACAGCTGTGGCTACTTTGTTAACATTTTGACCTCCAGGTCCTGAAGAGTGGATAAACTGAAATGTGATAACTGATTCATCGATGAAAAGTTCATCATTGATTTTTAGCATAGATGCCTTCATCCTAGAAAGTAACACTCTAACTTCTGTTACTATCAGTTTAATAAAATGACGTTAAAGAATCTAGCTTTATACCTATTGATCCTCTTTATGGAGGCTGGGTGTGTTACCCATCAACTTCCTTCGCTTTCTTCCTCCAATAGGCTCTCCAGTCTTGATAGAGCCCAACTGAATGCTTTTTCTTGGGTTCTGAAGTTTATCCAAAAGGATTCGAATTTTAATTATATCTTTTCTGATTTGATCGTCATGCTGAATGAAATGGCCTTGGGAAAACCCCAGCATAAGAAAGTGTCTTCTTTATTACAGAAAAAAGCCCAAAGGCTCATTGTCAAAAACTTCAGGCGAGCTGCTCTTAATCTAGATATAATATTTGAGAAAACCCCTTCTTCTTATTGGGAGTTTGTTTCTATCATTCCTTACCTTTATAAATACAATATTGATAAGGAACCCTTTCTCTCTTTTTATAAAGCAATCTACTCAAGTAGTTACCAGCCCTACTATAAAACTTCCTTTAGGGATGCGCTGAGTACACTAAATTGGGATGTGTTGGGAGATTATTTAATAGATCATTCCTTTCTAGAGCTCATTAAAAAGTATGAAAAGAAATTACTGTTTCAATTGCCTGAGAGTTATTTTTATAAAATGATCAAATCAGTCAAACTTCCTCCATTAGAGGGTGAGATGTGGGATAGGGGTTACTTTTTAACCCATCTTGTTTTTGCATTTTCTTTTTACGGAGAGAGGAAAATTGTCGCGGATCCTTTCATTCTTAAACTGGAATCTTTATTAATAAAAGAGTTACCTCATATAATAGAGGAGATGGAGGATCTGGATTTATTAGCAGAATATGTTCATGCTCTTATCTTGTTGTCATTCTCTCATTGCGAGCGAGTCAAACCCTGGATATTATTTCTTGTTAAAAAGCAGCATGATGATGGAAGCTGGGGTGAGCTTGAAGACTTTGAAGGTGACCCTTATGATCAGTTTCATCCCACCTGGGCAGTGCTGACAGCTTTAAATGCATACGGTAAGAAGTGCGGGGGAATAGTAAAAAGGTCGATCTAGTGATCGACCTTTTATGTCTTATGAATAATTAGTTACAACGAGCTTTAATAAAGTTGCCACCTTTGGAGTTTTCACTGGGAGAAAGATTGAATTCTTTTCTTAATTTCTTGCTGAGTTCAAAGAGCATATGTAATTCACGGGTACCATATCCTTCTTTTAGGATTTCAAATTCAATTTCATAGGAATCACTGACTTCATGATTGGCCAGTTTGGTAGTTCTTAGACGGTCCATGGACATTTCGAAGACAACCACATCTTTTTCTTTGAAAACTACGCGGTAACGGAAATCTTCAACCGCGCTGAAGGCTTTAAGTCCTTTGAGATTGATTTTCGGATGATCGCTTAGTAATCGAGTAATGGCATCGTGCTTCTTTGCCTCTTTGCTTAAGTTAAGAGCTGAGAAGTTATTGTCCTTAAAGATATCCTTTTCTTTGATTTTGCATTTGTCATCCGCGTTATCATTTTCTGGAAGCCATACGCGACAGTCACCTTTTTCTTGTCTAAACCAAACCTCGCCCACTCTTTCTGGAGTGCTTTTGTATTGGAGTCGAGTCCAGTTAGCACTGTAATTTTTAGCTGCGTAAAGTCCGACTAAATCATCGCCTCTTTTAGCGTCTGTAGAATATTGAGTACGATATCTGAGTGCATGTCCACTGTTTACTAATTGCTGATCTTCGGTATCAAAGTAAATATCAACAAATCTTCTAGGAATTCCATCCCAACGAACTTCCATATCGTAACCAAATTTTTTAGCGCCGTTTGTTAAAGCAGCTGCTAATGCATCGTATTGCTCTTTGGTTCCTTCCCACTTGCTTTCAATTTCCATATCAGCCCACTCTGCGGGCATTTGGTCAAAGCCACAGGTCTCAGTGTTTCCTGTAACTTCATACTTAATGGAGTAGCTCATGCTCTCTTTCGTATTGGATTTAACTTTGAGAAAGTAAATTCCGCCCTTTAGGTCACCTTTGGTGATGGATTCAAAATTTCTTTTGGAAGTATTTGATCTTGCGATGGTTTTTTCTTGGTCGTTATAGAGGTAGAGGTCTAAGTCGCTTTTTTTCTTGCTGTTTTCTTTATCAAACTTAATTGATGCTTGGATTACGGTTCCCTCTTTTACGTAGAGTGCGTACCAATGTTTGTTCTTTTTCCCTTTTAATTCTGCTCCAAAGTACTCACCGGGTTTGAGTTCTTTGGCATTTTCCAAGTTGTAGCTTGGGTTAAAAGCGTAAAGTGTTCCTGTCAGTCCTAATAATAGGAATAATAAAGCTCTCATGGTTGTCCCCTTTCGATTTTTTGAGAAGTTTCATTCAATCCGAAAGGGGTTGTATCAAAAAAAAATACTTTTTCCAATAAAAAATTTTAATAAAACCAAAAAAACATTAAAAAATTTAAAAAAAATAAGGATATATAATTTTATAAAAACTGAACGATTCTGGTTTTGTGAAAATTAGCGGACTTTCAGGAATTGGGGGTAATAATATACAAAAAATATAAAATAAAAAAATATAAAAATAAAAAACAAAATAAAAACAAAGAAATATATATTTAAAGTATACAAAATTTAAATTTATTATTGTTTTATCAATCTGACTTTGGTATAATTGAAAATAGAGTTAGACAAAAACCTCTTAATTTGGAGTTGAAAATGAAATTATTAGAAATGATGAGCGTGATGATTTTAGTATTATTAATAACTGGCTGTGGTGTGATGGATTCCTTTCTATCTTCTGAAGTCGATCCTCCATCTGGCAATTTTGAGCCGGGTTCTCCTCGAATAAGAGTTTTTGAAGAGAAGCAAGTACCTCATATTGACCCCTATTCCGATGGATCTTTTGCCAGTGGAATTCCCTTAGTCTGGGCCAATGCCTATGATAACTGTAAAGAAATTCAAAATTACATTCACGGTCAACTCACCATTAAAAGAGATAAGTATAAAGAAATAGCTAAAGAATATCAGGAGTATCAAGAACAGCTACGCAAGTATCGCGATTGGCAAGAAGAGAAATATGGACCTCGACCAAAAGTCTTGATGGCAGGTACTTCCGAAAAAACACAATCTGATTCAAGTGAATCCTATACTAATATCCAAGAAGAGGGAGTGGATGAAGCCGACTTTGTTAAAATCGGGGAGAAATTAATCTATGTGGCCACTCAAAGTGGTATTCAGGTGATTGATCGTCAAGAGAAGAAAGTTTTAGGCATTTTAGATACTAAAAATCTGAACAATTTAAACCTTTTTACTATTCAGGATCGCTTGGTGGTGTTAGGAAATGAACAAAATCACCCAAATGAATATCAGGTTAAGATCTATCAAAAACTTGATGAAGAAGATCTTCCCAGTCTCATTAGTGAAAAGAAGTACCAGGGTTCTTTAATTGATACTCGTTTTGTAAATGGTAAGCTTATTCTCGTAATGAGAGATCAATTGGCTGTAAATGATCCCTACACCAGAGATGTGATCTATTCAGAAAAAGAGATTGAAGAAAAAATCCCAGGAAAACCAGTTAAACAAAAAGAAAATAAAATCAATAATATCCCATGTGAACAGATAGCCAGACCTATCGTAGAAGATATGGATTTTAGACTCACAAAAGTGATCACCATTGATGTCCAAAATAATGAATCAGAAGATTATATTGCAGCTAAATTAGGAGGAGGAGATAACATCTATATGACCCTTAAGTCCCTCTATGTAACCAAAGGGGATTATAACTGGTTCCAAGAATTTTCCTTCTTAGAGAAAGACAAAGCTTCTCAAAGAAACTCTGGGCGCAGAAGGTTTATTCGATCCTCTAATAGTTCAGAGTTGCATATCAATAAATTTGCTTTCAATTTAGTTAGCTATCACTCTATGATGGTTGCCTATGGAAAAGTAAGGGGTTATGTCAAAGACCAATGGGCTTTTAAAGGCTTTGATAACCTCAATGCACTTTCGGTTGTGACTACTACTGGAGTGTTATGGGCAGAAGGTGATGCGGCCGCAAAAAACCATCTTTGGATATTACAACAACAAGGTCAATTATTAAAACGAGTAGATTCCATCAATGATTTTGGTCTCAATGAAGATGTCAGATCGGTTAGATATGTGAAAAATATGGCCTATGTGGTGACCTTTAAAAAGACCGATCCCTTGTTTGCTTTTGATCTCAGTAATCCACTAAAGCCTGAGCTTTTAGGTGAGTTAAAGATTCCTGGTTTCTCTCTCTATATGCATCCTGTGTCTGAAGGTCGTATGGTGGGAGTCGGATTTGATGCGAAAGATATGGGTGAGTATGCTCTTTATCAGGGTATTCAAGTTTCTCTTTTTGATATAGAAAATCCTGAAAACATGGCTCGCATTGATAATAAAATCTATGGAATTCGTGGCTCTTATTCTGAAGTAAATAGCAATCATCATGCCTTTTTTTATGATGAACAAAGTGGCCTTATGGGAATCCCATTAGTTGAATTAGGAAGCGTGAAATACGGTCAAGAAGATTGGGAATATGAAAATAAACTCAACTTTTCAGGTGCGGTAATTTATCAAGTGGAAAGAGATGAAATGATTGAAGTGGCTCGTCTCTCTCATAAGGATATTATCCCTACCATTTGTAAAAATTCTGAATATGGTCGATGGTGGCAAGCAGATGGTGAATCCGTGGATATTAATCGTGTCTATAAAGTAGATGAACAACTTCTCACGGTTTCTAAGTTTGGTATCAAGTTTCATTCGTTAGATGATCCAAGTGAGGTAGAAGAGGTAATCAACTTTGATAACGAGTGTGAAAATAGATATAATTACTACTACTAAGATCCAATTTTTACCAAGGATGGTATTATGGACCACGCCCAACTCGAAAAAATACTCCGTCAAACATTTGAGGACCATACCCTCTCCCGAGGGGAGAGACAGGCTCTCAAAGAGGTTTTCAAAGATCTTGGTCCTCATTCTGATCAACTTCCCTTTATTCGTAACAAAGCCTTTGATCTGGTCCAAGATTTTGCAAAAAGTCCAAAGTTTAATAAAGAGGCTTTAAAGTGGCTAGAACAAGTTATTAAAATTGTTTCAAATGTACAGAGCAGTACCCAAATAAAATCCTCGGTCTATTTTAGTCCTGGGGAAGATTGCCGCAGAGCCGTTGTGAATAATCTAGGAAACGCAACTCGTACCATAGATATATGTGTATTTACCATTTCCGATGATCAAATTAGTGAGGCCATACTTAAAGCTTTTGAGCGGGGAGTGAAGGTTCGAGTCATTTCAGATGATAATAAAAAAGAAGATAGAGGCAGCGATGTGACCTTTTTGCAGAATAAAGGCGTGCCTGTGGTCTTTGATAGTAGCTCTCATCATATGCATCATAAGTTTGCTTTAATTGATCAGAAGATGCTATTAAATGGGAGTTTTAATTGGACGCGAAGTGCGAGTTTTGGCAACCAGGAAAACCTAGTTGCCACTAATGATCCTCATTTACTCACCCAGTTTTCGGAGGAATTTGAAAAACTATGGCAGCAATTTTCTTAATGACTCTTCTCTAGTTCTAAGAATGACTGGGTTTCCCCATTATAAACCAATACCTTGTCGCCTAAGGGAATAATGCCGTCTACCCTTGTCATTCTGACTTCAGGGTTATCATACATATCACTGTAGTAATAATAATCTACCTCTCCATTGGGTAAAATATAACCAAGGTAAGACGTGCTACCCAGCCAGATTCCTCCATCTTTGGTTGAGGCGACAGCAGGAGCATTTAGAATATTGGAAAAGGTTCTTTTGTACTTATGGATTTTGACATCATTAACCAATTGAATATAATTATCTTCATCCAAAACCACCTCTTGCATGGTGTGTCCATTAAACAAAATAGTTCTATCATCAATTGTAATGATATCCATCACAGGGGCGTAGTTATGATTGATATCTTTGATGCGGTGCCATCGTACAACTTGACCAGATTGGTCAATAAATACCAGTCGATCATCTTCTTGCCAGGTTTTATGTTCGGTTTGTAAGACAAAATAGCCTTTAGGATGACTGGCAATTTTCAGATAATTACGAAAGCTGCTGGATTCTTTATCTAAGATAGAGAGACCCTTAAAACCAAAACTTTCATCTAATGATCCATCTTTAAGATATCGAACCAAAGAGATGGAGTTATTGTAGGTTCCTACCAAAACCATGAGACCTTGGGCATCAATCGTTAAGTGAGAAACCATAAAACCCGGAACCTGCTCGTATTCAATATCATTAGGAATCAGTTCGAATTCTTCGGTATCAGATAATTCATAGGAGTTGAGAGTGTTTTGATCATCTAAAGTGAATACCATTCCTTGTTGATAGACAACTCTGGTGACTTTATTTTCTTCGGAAGTGAGTGGAAAGCCATAGGTTTTGTAGCCATTAGGTTGCAGGGTTTTTATGACACTAAAGGAGTAAGACCAATTGTAAGTCTGCTCATTATTCATCAGAACTTGGATACTTAACTGATGTTCTCCTTCCTCTAGCAGTTGATAGGGAAACTGAACTTCACGATAATAATCGCCTTTGGCATCTTTCCACTCTCCGTTATCAAAATTGTACTTAAAAGAGTGAATTTTAAGAGCGGATCGTATATAGGCAGATAAGCGTTCTGATTGATCTAATGCCGTATTGGGAGTTTCATAAGAATAGGTTTTACCTAAAAGACTACGGATAAAAAAGGAACTGTTGCTGGTCAGTAATTGAGGCTTTAAATAGATAAGGTAATTGGTTGACCAGTTTTTTTGCCAAAAGGTGACATCATTCACTTCATAGGCAAATACCAATTGAACCGTCCGGGGTTCTTCACCTGGGGTGTACTCGCCAAAGGTTAAAGTCGTTTCCTCCGGGAAGAATTTAAGTTGATCGGTGAGATCTTCAATTTTTTGGGTGTCCCAATTGTCATTGGTGTAAATCACTTTAAGTTTGAGATGCTGAGCTTCTTTAAAGGGGTAAAAATAACCTTTAGATTTAAGTTTAAGCAGGCCAGTTTCTTTATCTAAAAAGGGTTCTGGTTTTAAGGGCATCGAGGTGGGACTACCTGGATAGACCTCTTGATTCATCGCATATATCTTGCCGCCTTCTGATTTGTAGGACCGTCCGTTCATATTTACTTCGGCTTCAAATTGAAATTTTTTGGCATCAGGATAGGGGTTTTTACGGCCACTGGCGTACTTTATTTCCACATGCCATTTCTCATAGTTATTGGCTAGACTTTCTCGGTAGTAAGCTCTGGCTATATGTTTGGGGGCTCCATCGTAGTTCCACTTAATAAACACATCTTTCTCGGGTGAATCGTTTCTAACGATAAGATCCACCCAAAAGAAGTACTTATAGACGCACATTCCACTGCAAGCCACTGTGGTGGAATCTTTCTTAGCGTCTTCTACGTAAATAACCTGATCGGTAAGCAGTGGTTTTGCTATAAGATTCCATTGAAAGAGAAATAGAGTACATATGATAAGATATAGTTTTTTTAACATCAGTTCCTCCCAGAATGTATAATATTGATTTCCCCCCAGGAAATGCCGTTATCTTTATCAGATGATCCAAATAATCCAAGAGAGAGGTGGCTGGATGGTTCTTTTTATTGCCTGAATGGTGATTCTTTGTTAGATGAAGTGTACAGATACCTATCGAATTAGGGAGAAACGAATTATGCTTTCGGAACTTATTAGGAAGTTTTTATGCTGTCCCCTCGGTATTAACGAAGGAACCTCTTTTTACAACGCTCTTCATTTTTTTCTAGTGGATTCAATTAAAATTTCAATTCTGTTGATTGTAGTTATAAGTTTAATGGGAGTGGTAAACTCCTATTTTCCGGTTCATAAAGTGCAGGAAATACTCACCAAAAGGAAGTGGTATGGCTTAGAAAATCTCCTTGCTTCTGCTTTAGGAGCTATAACTCCTTTTTGCAGCTGCTCATCTGTACCTCTGTTCATCGGCTTTTTAAAGGGAGGGATTCCTTTGGGAGTGACCCTTTCTTTCTTAATAACCTCTCCTTTGGTAAATGAGGTGGCCATTGTCCTGTTTTGGGGGGTCTTTGGTATTAAAGTGACTCTAATATATGTAGGTTTTGGTCTTTTTACGGGAGCTCTAGTTGGTTTTATTTTGGGAAAGTTAGGTCTAGATGTCTATTTGGAAGACTGGGTGAAGGATAGCCTTGAAGAAAAGATTGTACAGGAGAAACAAGAAGTAGAGTCACCTTCTTTCAAAGAGCGACTGCCCCTGATCCGACAAGATGCCCTAAACACCTTTAAAAAAATCTTTCCCTATGTTCTAGGAGGTATCTTTATAGGCTCTCTTATTCATGGTTATGTTCCACAAGGATACTTTGAAGAGATTATGCGCAAAAACCAATGGATTTCTGTTCCATTGGTGACAATTTTTGCAGTTCCACTCTATTCCAATGCTTCTGGCGTGATTCCCGTAGTTCAAAGTTTGGTGGCCAAAGGAATTCCTTTAGGAACGGCTTTGGCATTTATGATGAGTGTGGTGGGTCTCTCTTTGCCTGAGGCTGTTTTATTGAAAAAAGTAATGCAGATGAAACTGCTGGTTATCTATTTTGCCACCATTACCTTCAGCATTATCTTCTTCGGCTACGTCTTCAATTTTTTCTCATTTTAGGGAAGCCCTTGAGTCATCCCTGTCTCTTCTGAGGCAAAAAAGTCTCTCTTTTACTCTACCGCATAAAGGCTCTAAGTTGTTGTATATACAATGAATATTGGGGTTAACTAGAATGGCATGGATATTGCTATTCAGTTGCGGTGTTGAAGGAAAACCTTGGATCCAGGTTCTCTCCATCAATTTTAAATACATTCAAACTTTTAAATTCAATTAACCTTCTATAGAGGGAAAAGGAGAAAATCATGAAAGAAATAAAATCAATTGATCGCGAAGATTTAGTAAAAGCTTTAGCATACATCGTAGGACCTGGCGGTGGATGTCACTGTCAATCCGGTTCTTGCGGTGGTGGACGTTTGTCCTAATTAGGATGATTGCCTTGGGGAAGTAATTCCTCAGGGCATTTTTTGTTTGAGGAGAAAAAAATGTGTGGCTCTAAATTGTACCAATTAAAAAATTATGCCGGAGAAAAAGAGGTGGCTTTTTATGTTCCTTCTTCTATGCAGTTATTCACCTGTGAGAAGGATAAAGCCAAAGATGCCGAAGAAAACTTTAAATCAGAGGAAGACGCTATTCCCGTTATGGGGCTAGATCAACCGGGGAAAAAAGTTGTGATCAATATGGCTAATACCTGTAATTTAAAATGTAAATATTGTTTTGCCGATCATGGTACCTATCAGAGAGAAGTAAGAGCCACCCTATCAGCATCTGCTGCAACAAAAATAATTAAAGAATTAAAAAGTGAAGACAAACCTTTAGGAAAGGTTATCTTCTTTGGCGGCGAGCCTTTATTGAATTATAAACAAATGAAAAAGATCTGCGAAAACCTCGCCTTTAAAACTGAAAATTTCTATATGGTAACCAATGGGACCATCCTTAATGATGAAGTGGTTCAGTTGATTAAAAATTATAAAATCATTACCACCATCAGTTACGACGGAGTCAATGATATCAATGATCTCCATCGAGGAGATGGAACCGCCTCCAAAGTAGATAACTTTATAGGTACTTTGCTTGGCAGTGGGATTCCAAAAAAGCAAATCGCCATTTTATGTGTCTATACTCCAAAACATATAGAAGCAGGTTATTCCCATGAAGGTGTCAAAAAGCAGATCGAAAAAAAGTACCCCGGTGTGGAAGTTATTATCCAAGATGTGGATGGAAGAGCTGCCAAGCTGGGACAACAGTTTATCTTTACCAATGAAAATATAGAAGAGTTTAACCAGAAGTTTTTTACAGAGGTTGAGGAAAACCTTAAATTGGAAGATCAGATATGGTTACCTGAAGTTTATCGTATTGTTCGCACCTTCTTAATGAAAGAACGAACTAATGTTTTTTGTAACGATTTAAGCAAAGATACCATGGCTTATGATTACGATGGTAAAAAATACATCTGCCAAATGTTCTGGGGCGAAAAAGATTTCGAACTTAAGAACTCTGAACCCTACAGTGATCTTACTGAATATCTCAATAGCAAAAATAATTATGATGAGTGTCAATCTTGTTTTGCTAAAGATTACTGCTCTGACTGTATCAAAGGAATGAATGTCTTGAAAAAAGAAGACGTAAAAACAGTGAAGCTTCGTCAATGTGATTTTGTAAAGAAAATATCAGACTTGGTATTATCCAGGCTTACCGAAATTCTAGCAGATGATGAAAGATTAGCCGCCTTGAAAAAACAATTTATCAAGAATGTCGATTACTATACCAACACATACTATGCCTAAGTATAAAGAGAGTAAACTATGAAAGAAATTTTGATTCACTTTTTTAAAACCTATAAAAAGCCTCAAATCTTAATGATATTAGGAGCAATACTGGTGGTAGCCGCAGACCTGTATTACAAGTACATGGTCAAAATACTCATAGATGATATTTTAATTAAAGAGCAGTTTAATGAATTTTATCTGTGGTGTCTCTATGCAGGAGCTTTGCTCACGGCCAGCTTTATTTTGACCTACCTTTATTACTACGTACTGATCAAAAGATATACGATCCAAGTGGTTTTTGATCTTAGAAAACTCATGTTAAAGAATGTTCTCAATCGCTCTTTCCTTAACTTTATCAAAATAGATCAAAGCTACTATATCAATAAAGTGATGGAAGATGCAGAGCGATTGGGTGAGTATGTAAATGTGTTTTGGTATGTTCTTTTTTCTAATACCCTGAGGTTTGTAATTACTTTGGGAGTCTTATTTTGGTTAAGTCCGGAGCTCACCATTTCAATTCTAGTTATAATTCCTCTTTACTACATTTTTATAAAATGGAGTCGCAGATTTTTGGAAGAGATGACTAAAGCAGAGCGTAAAGAGAGTGATGGTTTTTACCAGCTATTAACTCAAACTTTAGCTGGCTTTAAACTGATTAAAGTTTTTCAAAAAGAGAAATTTTTCCAAAATAAAGTCAAAGAGCAAAGCGATCTTTGGCAAGGAAAAAAGGTTAAACTATTTTTGGTTCAAGAGATGTTTTCCATGGCCGGAAGCTATATTTCTTCATTGGCTCCCTTGGTCACTTTGGCATTTGGAACCTATTTGATCATGCAGGGTAATTTGAGTATCGGAAAGTTAATGACCTTTTATATCATTATGGGAGATCTTTATATTCCATTGGATGAACTTTTTCGCTTTCTTACCAACAAGAATGCTATAAAACCCATATTTGAAAGAAACTTAGATCTCTTATCTTTGAAGAGTTCATCTCGATCAAAAGTAAAAAACTCTTGCCAGCAAGAAGGGCTCATGGTTAAAGCCAGCCAATTAAATTTTTCCTTTGGTGATAAAAAGATCATTTCTGATTTTAACTGTGAACTAGATAAAGGGAAACTTTACTGTCTTACTGGCAGGAATGGCAGTGGGAAAAGTACTCTCTTTAATTTGATAGCAGATCTTTATCCTACCAAAAAAGATGAGCTCCAGGTGAGTCAATCGGTGGCTATTGCAGAACAAACTCCTATTCTTTTTAACGGCACCCTGGATGAGAATCTTTGGTTTGATCATCCGGACAAAATGAACGAGCATCTTATGAACCTATTTAATATAGAGGAGTTAAAAGAGAAAACAGAGAATCAATATGACGGAAATAATCTATCTGGTGGGGAAAAACAGAGAGTTTCACTGGTGAGAGCTCTTTCTAGTGAAAAAGATATAATTCTATTGGATGAGCCCACCACATACTTAGATAATCATTATATCCAAGCTTTGAATCAGAGCATTGAAGAACTCATTAAGCAAGGTAAAACTATCCTTTGCATCTCTCATGATCCTGATTTTATTAGTCGTGCAACTGAGACCTTACAATTACCTAGTCAGCAATCAATTTAACAAGATGAGGTCTCCTTTTGATAACCGGCACATTTGGATGAAGGGCAAGATGTGCATCGGTACTTCGAAGTTGTGATTTGACGAATCTTTTTGTATACCACACTCAAAAGATATCCTGCTGTAATAAGAAGGATGACTCCTACAATAATATTTTGCATATGTTACTTTCCCTACCGGAAAGATAACATCCTTGTTCTTTCCGGATGATAATTAATTAAAATCCCAAAAATGTTCCAACTTGAAACACTAAGGTAGCTAAAGAAAAAGCAAGAATCGTGTTAAATACCATGGAAAAGGCTCCCCATTTCCATGATCCTGCCTCTTTAGCTAGACAGGCCACTGTTACAAAACAGGGAGCATAAAAAATGGTAAACACGATTAAAACTAGGGCTAAAAGCGGGGTCCATCCAGCTGCTACTAGCCTATTTCCAAGATTACCGGTTTCTTCGGGATCGATATCAGATCCTAAAGAGTAAGCAGTTCCTAAAGTGGTTACAATTACCTCTTTGGCAGCAAATCCGCCCACCAGGGCAATATTGGTGCGCCAATCAAGGCCGGCAAATTTACTGATGCTTTCTAGGGCCAGACCGATTTGTCCGGCCACTGAATTTTTTAAACTGAGTTCAGCTTCCTGGGCTGAAATTGTTTGAATCTTATTTTGAACTACGGCATAGCTGGTGGGAACACTTTCACCCGCTTCAATTTTTTGTTGAATGGCAGCCGGAACATTTTGCATTGCGGCTTGTTTGGCCATAGCAAACTGCATCTCTTCTTGCTCAGATAAGCCGGGAAAAGTCATAAGAGCCCAGAGGAAGATCGATATACCTAAAATCATAGTTCCCGCTTTGCGGATATAGCCCCAAGTTCTCTCCCAGGTGTGAATAAATAAACCTTGGATTGTGGGTAAACGATAAGGGGGGAGCTCCATTACAAAGGGAGTGGATTCTCCTTTTACCACGGTTTGGCGGAGCATTTTTGCTACGATCAGTGCTCCTAACCAGGCAAAGATGGTAATCCCCATCATAATTGCTGCTTTGTTGGCAGTGAAAAAAGTTCCAACTAAGAGTGCGAACACGGGAAGCTTGGCTCCGCAGTTCATGAAGGGTGCTGTTAAAATGGTGGCCAACCTTTCCCGTCGCGACTTTAAAGTCCGACTGGCCATAACACCTGGTACCGCACATCCTCCGGCGATTCCTCCTGATACGATATAAGGCATGACAGAGCTACCATGCAGACCAAAAATTTGGAAAACTTTATCGAGCATATAGGCTACTCGGGCCAGATAGCCACTGTCTTCGAGGAAGGAGATCCCTAAAAACATAAAGGCTATGAGAGGAACAAAACCAAGGACACCTCCTACACCATCAATGATTCCTGAAACAATCAGTGATTTTAGTAAACCATCGGCCATGCTGCCATCTACGGTGGCACCTAACCATCCAAAGAATGACTCGAGCCAACCAACAGGTGCTTCACTGGCACTAAAGGTAAATTGATAGAGTCCAAAAAATACTCCCAACATAATTACTGGTCCTACGAGCCGATTGGTAAGAACCTTGTCGATTAAATCAGACTTAATCAAACGATCATCATTATTAAAGGAGATTACATCATCTTTTAAAATCGATCGGATATGACCATAACGATAGTCTGCAACCAAGCTTTCGGTTTCCATATCCATCGTCTTCAAAAGATGATCTTCCAACTTCATAGAGATGAGTCTTAACTTATTAGAAATAATGGGGTCTCTTTCTTCCCCCAGTTCTAATAACTGTTTATCCTTTTCCAGGTACTTTAAAGCAATCCAACGAGTGGGGTAAGTTTCCGTAAGAAACTCATTTTCATTAATTAGAGTTGCCATAGAGAGTAGGGCCCGATCTATATCAGTCCCATAAGAGATATGACGAGTGGATGGCTCTACATCGGTGGGAATTGAAAGAGCTTTATCCATGAGAAGCTCTTTTCCTTCGCCACTCCGTGCGATGGTAGATATGACTGGAACTCCTAAACTCTTAGAAAGATGATCCCGGTCAATTTCGATACCTCTTCTCTTTGCCACATCCATCATATTGAGAGCTATACAAACAGGAATTCCCATCTCCATAAATTGTAAAGTGAGATAGAGATTTCGCTCTAAATTAGAAGCATCTACAATGTTAACCACCACCTGAGGTTTCTCTTTTACAATATAGTCCCGTGCCACCACTTCTTCCAAAGAATAGGCTGATAGAGAGTAGGTTCCGGGGAGATCGACAATTTCATATTTGATGCCATTATGGGTGTAATATCCCTTTTTTTTCTCTACCGTAACTCCAGGGTAGTTCCCTACATGTTGACGTGATCCGGTGAGGGCATTAAAAAGGGTGGTTTTTCCAGAGTTAGGATTTCCTGCAAGAGCGATGGTTCCGGCTGTCATCAGTGTACCTCCACATCAATTAGATCTGCTTCTGAATTTCTGAGTGTAAGAGTAAATCCTCTTAATTTAAGAGCGACCGGATCGTTTAACGGAGCTCTTCCCACTACTTTGATCTCAGTACCGGGAACAAGTCCCATATCTCGGATTCTTCGTCCCAACTCACCTTTGGCGCTAATAGAGTTGATAATACCAGATTGTTCACTTTTCATTTTTCTCAAATTCATGATTTCCATAATATTATTCTCCTAGCTAGCGGGTTGCAAATTCACGACCTTTTTACAATGCATACAAAAAAAGCTGTCCTGAAGTTCGCTACCACCAGCATAAACATATCTTGTTTGTCGATTGGTAATCCCTGTGACATGTAGAAATTGAGCCTGCTTTAATAACGATAGCGTCCGATAAATTGTAGCTCTAGAAATACCAAGCTGTTGTTTCTCAATGGCTTGGATGAGTTCTTCGGCATTAAAGCTCCCCTGCCATTTTTTTATCATCTCAAAAGCTTGATCCCTGGCTTGGGAAAGGGACAGACCATGCTCTTTTAAGTACTTCCTAAACCTTTCCTTATCTTGTAGGGCATAGCTCATATTTCACCTCTCTAATGATAGTTGGGCTCGGTACCTGGCTCCGAGGATACACTAAAACTTGTAAAATGAGACTCTATCTCAATAAGCTTATTCTAAGTTACCGTTAATTTGTTAAATCGTCAATTATATTGTGGGTATATTGAGACGGGTTCTCATATGTGGGTTTTTTGATATATCTATCAGTCGGGAATGAGGCTTTTTAAATGAAGTGAAAAGGTGGCTGTGGTTCCTTTTTTATACTGAGAACTCAAAGAGAATTTGCCTCCCATGCACTCAACTAAGCTCTTCGCTATGGGTAAACCGAGCCCCACGCCTCTCTTATTGGTGTTTTTATCTGTCCTTCTTTCAAGGGGAAAGGTCATGATATTTTTCATCTTTTCTGGGTTGATGCCAATGCCTTGATCACAGATGGAAACCTGAATGTGATTTATATCATAAGGGAGGGAATCAATGTTATTCAGGGTTCGGGATTTTAGGTAAATAGCGATTTTCCCTCGAGAGAGGGAGTATTTTATAGCGTTATCGAGTAGATTATTGAGTATTTGTTTAACTTTGTCCTTATCTCCTTTAACTATAGATGGGAAGCCGCCGGCTTTAAAGATAGAGACTTTAACCTTTTTCCGCATGATTTTAAGCGATAACACGTCCAAAACTTGCTCCAGTTGGTCATGAAAATTAAATTCCTGATCTTCACAGTTGGTAGATTGTGAATCTAGGCCATTGTACCTTTTTAAATCGTTCATAACTCTGAACAGGGTGGAAGTACTATCTTTAATACGCTCTTGGTATTCGGATTTCTCAGTTTGTTCTAGGTTTTCGGATTGGGAGAGAAGACCGGCAAAGCCGATTATGGAATGTAGAGGAGTTGTTATTTCATGACTCAGATCATCGAGAAACTGTTGCTGATTGTTGTCTGTGGCAGCACAGTCTGAGTGTTTTTGATAGTTGCATTGTTTGTCATTCATTTTTTTACCTACAGTGATTAAAATTAGCTCAGTTAGTCATCCTCCTTTCTATAACTACAACTTCATACCCTCTTCTATTGCTCATCATTTTCAGTTTGTCAACGAGCTTTTGTGGTTTTTTCAAAGTTATTAAGAAATCTTTAACTGGGTTAAATAATTAGAGGCAAAATATTATTATTTAATAAATGTTAAGGAGATTTTCGATGCCAAATTTTCCCTTCCCTTAATTGAAGGCTTCAGATAGTATAACTTTCGGAGCAATCTGATGAATCAAATATTTAGGTGAAATGAAACTAAAATTATTTACCGGTTTTGGCCTCATTACCTTTTTTATTCTTCTGGTGGGAGGGTTTTCCCTTTTTCATGTGCGGGATCTCTCAGATCAGGTAAGAAAACTCTATACCCATCCTTTTAAAGTTAGTAATCTGGTGCGAGAAATAAAAATCCAGATAGTGATGATGCACCGTGATATGAAGGATGTGGTTCTCAGTCCGGCCACAAAGAGATACGCTATTTTGAGAAAGGTGGACCAAAGAGAGTCAATGGTTTTGGAGCATTTTGATCGTGTTTCAATGCTGTTTCTTGGCGATCAGCAAAAACTGCTGAATTTTAGAGATGAGTTTATAGAATGGAAAGTCATTCGCTCCAAGGTGGTAAAAGCATTAAAAGAGGACCGAGTTGAAGATGCAGCTGCTGTAACCAAAAATGAAGGCGCTGATTATGTAGCAGAGCTGCTCTTTCAAAGTTCGTCATTTATAGAATTTGCTAATTCTAAGGCAAAAAGTTTTTATGATCATTCCAATGCTTCTATGCATAGGGGCGAATTACTATTAATTCTAGGCACTTTAGTAGGTATTCTATTATCCTTTGTAACCGGTTACTTTATTACCATCTATATTATAAAGTCTGCTAAAAAGAAAGATATTATGCAGGCTCAATTGGTACAATCATCTAAGCTTGCCTCTCTGGGGACATTAGCCTCAGGTGTTGCTCATGAATTAAATAATCCCCTTGCTATTATTACAGGTCAAGTATACCTACTCAAACATTTTGGCAAGGATTCCAGTTTTGAAGAACGGCTAGAAGAATTGGAACAGTCGGCCCGTCGTATGGAGAAAATTGTAGGTAACCTACGATCCTATGCACGTGAATCAAAAGCGGAAGATTGGACGGAAATTGATATTGTGACTTCTTTTAAGAACGCCTTAGGTTTCTTAAAAACTCAATTGTCTTTAGAAGGGATCCAGGTGAGTACCTCCTTTCCTGATGAACCTGTTCACATATTAGGTGACACTGTTCAATTAGAAAGTGTTTTTCAAAATTTAATTGTTAACAGCAATGACGCTTTTAGCGAGATTATAGATAATAGAGAGAAGAAAATTTCCATAAAGGTTCGGACCTCCTGCGATCGAGTTGTCTTTGAGTATCAAGATAATGCCATCGGCATCCCTGCCCCCATTTTGGAAAAGGTTTTTGATCCATTCTTTACCACTAAGGAAACAGGCAAAGGCACAGGCATCGGCCTCTCTATATCTAAAAATATTATCGATTCCCATAAAGGCACCATAAATGCTACCAGCACTGAAGGGAAGGGGAGTCTATTTACTCTCCATTTTCCTCGGGTCAAGGTGAGTTCAGTTCCTGTTTAACAACCAATTAACCCATCAATAGTTTCTATACCTTAATAATAAAATTAAACTTATCCGTCAGCTGCCGATAAGAGAGTTGATAAGATGAACTCTATGAAAACAGTGAGTTATTTGGTGTATTGAAAGTGAAAAACAAGCTTTTTATCTTACTAAATGTGGTATTCCTTTTGTTGAGTGAAATCCTTCTTGCAGAGCGGATGTATTCTACCCATTGCGAGTCCTTGATTCAAGGACGGCATTCTCAAAAACAAGTAGATAAGGGCTTTGATTGGTCACTTTTTCAGCAGGTAAAAGAAGGATTACCTGCCTCTAGTTTGAACAAGACGTCAATTGAGGTGGTATTAGCCCAAGCAGAGCAAAAATTAAACCGATCTCTATCAAGGCCGATTTCCCTGATTTCACTAGTAAAAACAGATGTATCTCAATTAAGTCCCTCATTAGTTAAGAAACGAGGTGAGATCTTAAAATTAATGTCTGATCTCAAAAAAAGCAGAGAGGGTTGGAGTGAAAAGCAAATTCAAGGTTTTACAAGTTTACTCTATTTGTGGAATTTAGGAGATACCTCGATTTTGACTAGCTGGCAGAAGAGTTATTCAGTCCGAGCTAAAGTTAAAGAGCGAGTGGATCAACTCTTGATTGAAGGCACTTTGACCGAAGTTTTAGATAATTTAGGATTAAAAAGGGATCCTCGAATATGGGAAAAGTTAGTGTTAACTGTTCGGAAAAATAACAATATTATTGAAGGTATCACTTGGTCAGCAGTGAACATCCCTGCTCTTATTTATCTCGGGGTGCCTCTTTCTCTCCCGGAATTTAATTTTTTGAAAAATGCCCTTCCATCTGAGGCTGTTCAGAGGTCTAAGCAAAAGAGTTCATTGGTGAAAATAGCCCGATTGGATCAGACTCTCCATTGGTCGCGATTGATTCTTACATCAGCTATTTATTCCTATTTAGGTTATTTACTGTATGAAAACTGGCCTTATGTGAAGAGTTTGATCTCTTTGGCAAGTCAAGATGGGGAAGAATTGATGGATATTCAACGGAAGGGTTGGAATATATGTGAACTGCGTAGACAACACTGGGGTTCCTGGTGGGAAAGTTATTTAATGTTCGAACCTCTACCTGAACCCCATTGTTTAGCAGCGGCCAGTGAGGTGCTCAATGAGTATGAAATTAAGAAGGATTTATGGATGAAAAAACCTTCAACTTGTCAGGAGTTTTTAAGACAGATGATGCATTCTTACAATATGATTTTTAAACGGCTGCCTGATGAAAAATTTTGGGTTGCTCTTGATGGTAAGCCTTTCCCTGGGCAAGTGAATCAGGTGACAGAGTGTTTTCCTGTAAACAACTTTTTTAACATTCCCATGGATCGAGGGTAATATGGTCAAATGGTGTTTTTGGGTTTTATTTTTTATTCCGCTTTTAACTTGTAACGATTTTTTCGAAACACCCACGGATAACAATAACAAGGGAGAGAAAACCAATGAATCAGAAGAAGTTACTTCATCAAACACTTCCACTAATAATGAACCCATTCTAAGTAAAACCACTTCTGAGAGCTCAACCGAAAGTGAAAAAGAGGATGAGGAAGAAGAATCCAAAGCCGAAACACTTTCCGTATGTGAAACGAAAAGCTGGAAGTTGATAGATGATTATCTCTATGGTGAGTCAAAATCTAGCAAAGCTCAAAGTCTGGTGGTGGGCAATGAGGGGGAGCTTTATGTTGCGGGAATGGCGAACGGAAAGATACTTGTTAGAAAAAGTACGGATGGAGGAGCGATCTGGGAGAATGTACATGAAATTGCTCAACCTGAAGATGAAAAATACTATTTGTCCATTGGTGGACTTGCAATCAATAAAGATGGAGATCTCTATCTCGCCAACACCTCTACCCTTAAACCAGCGGAAGGCAGCAGTAAAAGACGGTACTACTGGCAGGTCCAAAAGAGTGAAGATGGAGGGAAAAGTTGGAAACAGGTGGATGAGTATCATGGAGAAGGAGAGTGGCACTATGCTGGGGTTAAAGCTATTGCAGCAACTGATGAGATGGTATTTGCCGGGGGATACGCTCAAATGTTAGATGAAAAGGATGGCCTCCATAAAGTCTCCTCATTAATAAGGCTGAGTAAAGATGGAGGTCAAAGCTGGACTACGGTGGATTCTTTTCCAGAAGAGAGTGATAACCGAGCTATCATTGAGTCGGTTGGATTTGATGAGAAAGGGAATCTCTATTCATTTGCTAGATATGAAGGGATATTTGATGAAATGTCACTCTTAGTAAGGCAATCGAAAGATAAGGGGAGTACTTGGCAAACCCACCAAATATACAAGCATACGGGAACCTTTTTAGGAAAAAAACTTCCCATGGCCTCAGACACGGTGGGTTTTGCACATGATGGACAAGGTGATTTGTATATTGCCATAGATGTGGGAGCAGAGGCTGCCAATGGTTGGCTTTTGAAAAAAGGCAGCGAAACTAAGAACTCCTTTGAAAAAGTATATGAAAAGTTAGTGAAGGGTCCAACCGAGTGGCAGGAAATCTATTCTCGACCGGAAGCCATTCATATAGATCACGAAGGTACTCTATGGGTTGCAGGTAAAATGGAAGGAGAGTGGCTCATTTTAAAAAGCAGTGATAAGGGGAAAACCTTTAAATCGACATATGAATGGAAGTATGATGAATCGGATGCTTTAAGTGCTGGCCTACCAGAAGATGAGGTAGGAAATTTTGACGAATCGGCCATGAGTTTGGGAAGTGATAAAGAGGGAAATCTATATGTCGTCGGTTTTGGACAAGAGTTATCAGGGAAGTCTCACTGGATTGTTAAGAAATGGGGGTGTCATTAAATGAGTAGGAAAGCTTACCTGCAATTGTTTCTGATGGGTCTTCTGCTCTATGTTCCGAGCCAGCTCATGGGTGGTAATTCATGTGATGGTATGAAAGAAAAGGCAGATTCTCTGGCTCTGGTTGAAGGAAAAGCTGCTGAAGGCATAGATCCTCAGGAGGTAATTCATAATATTACTGCAGAACTTTCTCAAAAACCTTCCGTGTTGGCCAAACTTGATTATCTTAAGGAGCAGCTCTTCAAACGATCCGTATTGGGTCATGAAAAAAGCGAAGTTCTCATAGAGGAATTTATATTGAGTCGCATACTAAAACTGGCAGAGAACTCCCACTCTGAAACCATTCAAGAGGTGGCGCTCAAAATGATTCGAATGGACAGTCGGGTTTTAAGTGAAGTCCTTAAAGAGAGCACCATCGACCGTGTGGTGGGGAGAGTTTTGCTGACTGACTCATCTGATTTCAATTTTGTTCGTTATTTAGTGGCTCAAGTTCCTCGGGGTGAGAGATCTCTCTTTTTAAGAAAAGTTCTTAATGAAGTGGCCGTGTCAGATAGAAGTAGCTCTATGAGAGATTTGGTAATTAGAGAAGTTATCTGGTGGGGGAGCTATGAAACGAAGGTTGATTTGTTTGAAATATTAAATCCTCTACCTATTTATACCACGTCCAATGTGCATTTCAGAGAATTGGCAAATCATATGTTAAAAGGAGATAACGAGGGGATAGCTTCCAAAGCTTTTCAATATGTGGATCAGCAAAAAATCGATACAAAGCTCTTGGTCAGTGCATTAAGAAGTCCTTTTGAGTCCGTGCGTGAAGCAGGAGAAAAACTACTGCGCAGTGAAACCTCTTACTACAATGATGCAGAAGCTGGCCAAAGAGTTTGGCCACTGAACCATGATATTGCAAATCCTTTATCCGGTTCCATGGTGGTGAGTGAATTAACTAAAGTTGGATCGAAAGCGGAAGTTTTTTTCCGGGATATTCCTCTTCATCCAGAACATAATAATCCCATTCAATCGAATGACATTTTGGGGCAATCGGTGAGGCTAACGGCTCTCGGTAAACAAGGTAAGGTGATTAAATTTGTTGAGGGCCGAGTAGAACATGTTCCTATTCATGCGGGAGATTTTTATGTTATTCGTCCCAAGGGCCAACAATCGGAACTCTATGTCGCCGCAAAAGAAGTAGAACGAATCTTTCTGGTCTCTTCCGAATTAAAGAAGGGGACCAGTGAGTATGATCTTTTAAACGATGTCTATGTAACTCACTGGCAAAATGAGGTGAATCAAAGAAGTCAGAAAAATTTTCAAGTGATTCAGGTTGAAGGAGATTTGGCCACCCCAACAATTTTGACAGAGGCCAAACAAGTTATACAAAAGGCTCAAGATCCATCCCTCGTTTATCGAGTATTATCCTTACCTTTAATCGCAGTGAAAGAGCGGGTTAGAAAACTCATGGCTCGAAGCAATAAACATCCCGCTGATATTATCATGCATTTGGATATAGAGGGGTTAAATGGAACTGATATTCGATCTTTTATCGATCGGGCGGTTGAGAATATGGCCAAACCTTTATATGGAGCCAGTGATTTCAAGGTTCCTTCTCAGATTCAAACTTGGTTCAAGGAGTTCCAGAGCTTTCCAACAAGGCAAACCAATATTCAAAATGCCTTGACCAACTTACTGATTAATCGTCAAGTGCTGTCTGAAACTTTGAAGAAAGGCCCTCCTTACCCACGCCGAATTGTGATTTTTGATATGCTTACGGGGCAATCTGTAACTCATGTACTTGATCGCAAAGCTGTTTACGCTCGAGATAAATTACATGCTTGGTCTTTTGAAAATCAGCAGCAAATTAAGAAGATTACAGGCTGGAAAGAGAAGCAGAGCGATGGGCTCGGTACTCTATATCAGGTGAATTATGAGCAAGCGATATTATTTAAACTCCTTAATCGGACGCGGCGTATTATGGAAGAAAAGATCAAAGGCAGAAGTTATGTGTCAGAGCCCTACAAAGCCTTTTTGGAAAACCTTCAAAAGATACTGGAATCTGACTTAAAGCCTGCAAAAAAATATATTGACCGTATTCATACCGAGGGCTTTAATCATGAATTCTTCACAGTAATGGCACGCAGCGGAATGACCTCCGCCTATAAATTCACCGATAAGATTACCAAGCCCTACTTGTTTGTTATAAGACTTGAGGCCATTGCGCTCATAAGCTTCTCAGCTATATCAGTATTAATCAATTATCTAGATTTCAACAGCCCCAGTGAGAAACATGCTCAGGCAGTGAAGCAGACGATTACTGAAAATGATGAACTGAAAAGAATCTATGAAGATTCCCGCTTCAAGGATCTTATAGATTCCGCTTTAGATGATCTATGCCTTAACTCGCTTGATTTGGCTATTACCACCTTGGAAAAGGCCCAAAAAAACCAGATGGTTCTCCTGCTTACAGGTCTCAAAGAGGAGCTGCAATTTCTTTATCAATATAAGATTTATAAGGACCAGCTCAATTGTCGAAGCTAGAGCTGAAACCTTCTTCTAGCTAGCACTTTCTCTAAATTCTTGATACATAGGAAGGGTTTCTAATGAGCCCATACAAGGATTTTACTATGAATAAACCATACCTATTAATCTTCGGCCTAGTGACCCTATTCCTCTGTTCATGCAATCCCTCTTCATCAGATGAAAATGAAAAGGTAGACAAGATAATTGATCAGACAGGGGGGAGTATTTCTCTATCGGATGGAGCCACCTTAACTCTGCCAGCGGGTGTGCTTATAAAAGAGAAGAAGGTTGTGGTGGAAAGTGTTTCAACCTTGCCATCTTCCCGGGACAAGAACCTTCTACTACCTAAAAAAGCTTATAAGTTTGAAGTGGAAAACCAAGATAAATTTAATCTGCCTTTAGAGTTAAAAATTCCTTATGATGAAAGTGAAATTCCCAGTGGTCATGAAGAAGGAGATCTTAAAGTGGCCTTCTATGATGAAGAGGCGAAAGCTTGGATTCCAGTAGAAAGTGATCAAGATGCTCAAAACAATATATTAACCGTATCCACCAGTCATCTCTCTCTCTGGACCTGGATTGTAGATCAATTTCGAGTCAAACATTACAACACTGAGAACTTTTTAATTGATTACCTATCGGAAGGTCCCAATGGAGTTTCAGATATTGCTTATGTGGAAAAGATTGGAATGGTGCTGGAAGATGCTAAAGTTAAATTAGAAGGACTTGGCTTTAAAGTTCGAAAGAAACTCGATTTAAAAGTGGTGCTGCCCGGAGGGGGAGTTCGTTATGATAAACATAAAGTCAAAGTACTTATTCGTCCTCAAGGGAAGAACTATGGGCAAGCTGTCCGTAGTAAGTTAGGTGACCATTTTAACTATATTGAACTTGATAATAAAACCGATGAAGATATTATCAAAGTGACCGCCATTCATGAATATTTTCACCTGAGCCAAGATCTTTATTTCACTAACCTGTGGTGGGTGCAAACCCCTTATATTTGGATCTGTGAGGCTGCAGCTCTTTGGTGGGAAAATGAAATGTTTCCTACTCTAGAGGGTTATTTGGAGCAGCTCAATGCCAATGCGGATTTTGTGACTAAGACCTTAGACACTCGCACAGATGACCATGGTTATGGTGCGGCCACCTTTATTAAATACCTTGCCTTTAAACATACTAAGGAGATCGTAAGTAAAATATTTGGCAAGATCGAAGGGCAATCTGTAGGCGGACGATCTCCCATTGAAGCGATTAATGAAGCCCTGGTAGAATATAATTCCTCTATCGAAGAAAGTTATCAAAACTTTGCTTTGGCCTATTATACATCTCATGATTTTGATCAGGCTGCTAAATGGGCAGTGCCAACAAAAGAACTAGAAGTTCTTTCATCAAGTAATCAAAAAGTTACTATTCCTATGAAAATCCCTCCGCTTAGTGCTAAAGCTTATACTATCAAGAGCGATTTTTCAGAGGGGAAAATAACTCTAGATGCAAAATTTAGTTCGAATGAGAGTAAACATCATAAAGTCACTGTCTATGCCGGTGAGAGTCGAGGCTCTGAAATTGTAAACTGGCCAGTTGCGGGTACTCTAATCAATCAATCTAATCTGACGGTCTCCAAATTTGGCAAAGTCATCGATAAAGAGGTGGATAAGAATTTAATGGTTCTGGTGATAGTAAATAGTGATCCGAAAGAGAAACTGTCGGGAAATTTATACTTAGAATTTATCGAAGAGAATGATCCTGCTGCTGCTAATACCAGCAGTGGAAGTACCACCTCTCAAGAATATGGCGCGATCTCTGGTGTCTACTATAGTTACAGCAAACTGCAAACTAATTATAGTTCTAGTGGGGATCTCCTCTTTGTTACTTCTGAGGACCAGAAGGTTATTTTATCTATACCTTATCAAGTGGAATATGAACTGGTACACGAAACTGATCAGGGTTTTGTTGATTATGTTGAAACCGGTTTTAAGTTTGCAAAAGGACTCACCACTCAGGGTGTGCCAGTAGGACGTTGGATGGTGTGCGGTGGTTCTAGTGTGAATAACTTAGGAACTTGTTCAAAGGCAGTAACTGTTTCGAAAAACAGTAATGTTAATGTGACCGTAGGCTCACCTAACTAATTGACGTTGATAAAATCATCATAGTGTTTAAAAACTCGTAAAGCTAAAAGGGTGTTCCACCGGCTCGGTTCTCCCACTTTTTCCATGGGAAAATGGAATTTCCCTGGGTGATTTGAGGGAAGTTTGTACCTTCCATCTTTGAGTTGTTTTTTCTTAAGTTCTTCGATTGCTGGCCTCATTCGCTCATCCCAAGCTTGCCCGCTCAAACGAAAAAAATCCAGAGCCCTTAATATGTTATATTTCCATCGGTGGGGATAGCTTAGTTTTAGAAAATCTTTATGGATAACTTTTCCAGTACGATCTGAGATGAATAATTGATGAAGTAGGATGAACTCAGCTGCAGATTTTAAGGCATTTCTTATGGGCTTAATTTTATAACTGTACCCTTGTCTATCATATTCGAAGAGGCCTTCCATAACAGAGATAGTGGAATGAAGAGAGCTGTGTTTAGCTCCTTTGGTATTTAAAAGGCAGTTAAATCCACCGTCTGGCATGAGTTGATCGAGGGTGAAATCAATGACTGATTTAAGGGCTTTAGGATCTGCTTTAAAATAGCAGGCGTAATTTAAAAACATACCATTCAAACAGACATCGCATTTCTTATCTTTGCCAATGGGTCTGACTCCTCCATCTGGTCCTTTTTCGGTGGAGAGTACATAATCAATTGCCTTTTGAGGAGCGGGGTGATTCTGATCCATATTTAGATTTCTTAAATCCAGAAGAGTGTAGTGAGTGGAGGTCCATTTGGGTTGATAAAACTTTTGTCCCCATCCAGTATCTTTTTTTTGTAAACCTAGTAGTTTCTTGCCCCATCCTTGATGATGTATTTGAGCTTGAAGGGATAAATCCTCTTTGCCGAGTAGGTCTCGGGTTGTTTGGTATTGGAGGGAGATATCTCCTTTCAATAACCACCTAATCCTTTGTTCGAATTCTTTCAATGTGAGTTCCTTTCCGAAGAGGAATCGGCCATCATCTGTAGAACCGTTTCAATATCGACGGGATCAACTCGAGCCGCTTCCATCAGTGATCGGGCTTTTTCGAAATCGTCGCTATCAACCGCATCATAAAAGTCTTCAACTAAATTGACTATAGCCAATTTTTCTAAAACTAATGTACCTTCAAAATCATGATCATCCATAGGAGATACCTCAGAGGTATTAATAGTAATAATAAAGGGTTGTTTCTATTGGCAGGAGCTCATCTTCTTCTGTAATGCAAAGAGTCTCCATTTCACTGATACGGGTTTGATCGTCATAGACAAAGTGGATCTGCTGTTTAGAACACTCATTTCCTTTAGGAGAGTCATTTTTAATCTCCACTATGAGCGGTTGGCCATAAACATTGGTTTTAAGGATCTCTGTACTCTTATTAGAGTGGGGATTTTCGGTTACTTTCTTCGTGAGAGTACAAGTTTTCTCACTGAAGTCTGATTTGGTAGTGGTTAAGTAGGGATGTCCAAAGGTATTATAGTTAATGGTGTTGATACTTTGCAGGGCCATATCACCACCACACTCTTTATAAGTTTCATGCACTAATTGGTTCATTGCAACCGTTTCGGTGTGAACTTGTTTTTCAACGAGTGTACTATCCGAGCGAATTAAATGCTCTATTTGAGTGCTAGGGTTTTCATCTGCTAGGTCAGGATACTCGAAGTTGAAGAGATGATCATGGTTATTTTGATCTCGGTAAGAGAGATGGCTTATATAATTATTATTGTCAGATCGTTCTACCGTCACAGGGGTTTGTCCTCGAAATTCTTTTGACAGATACTCAAGAATGGTTCTTTGCAGGAGGGTTAAACGGTAGCCCAGTGGAGTAATTTGAATGGCTCCTAAATCAATATCATTATTCCAACTTCTGATGTGGGTTGCTTTCGCTTCTCCTTTATTATTATAGCTAATAGTTTTTTTAGTACGAAAACCGGGAAAAGATAGAGTTTTTATCAAGAATTTAAATTCTTCAGCTTCCAGATTGTTTATCTCTTTATAGAGATCCGATAATTTTGCATAAACCACGAGAATAATGGACCAGGATTGAATATCAAATTCAATCATAGAATAGCGAAAATTTAAAAGGTCGTAAGGTAATATAGTAACGAATTCTATATTCGGATCATCTACGGGGGTGAAGAGTACATGATATTGCTTTTGGTCCTCATCTCCCTTAACTAAGGAGGCCTTGTTTGACTCTTCATTCAAAGGAATAGATATTTTTAACGAGCCATTGAGACTGACGGAAGAGGAGACTGAAAAGGGGGGAACCACTGGCTTGATGACTTCATTTTCAACTAAGGGAAAGGTAGTTGATTTCACCTCCACCACTCCATCTTCGGCCAGACTGCCAGGGGGAACAGTTACCTTGGTGCCGCTCAATGATCCTGAATTGATTTCTAAACTTCCACCCAGGTTCTTATCAAAACTTTTTGAGGCTAAGATGGGATTCTCTGATTGTGATTTGGTATTTTCAATGGCTGAAGTTTGATTCTCATCAGTAGAGGTTGAAGAGTCATCAGCGCAATAAAAAGCAAAACCAAAACTGATAAGCAACATAATCTTTATATGTAGAAAAAGTGACTTCATCTTCTCACTCTACTATTGCGCAGAAATGGTCAAAGGAGTGGAGTACTCACTTTGTAAAACATTGTTAACGGATACCGGCAGTACAGTCATGGTCTGAGCCGACTTGCCAGAGTGAATGAGTTTTTGACCTAAGTTGTATACCATGATTTTACGGGTGTCCCCTCTTTTAAAGACTGGGTATCGATGGTAGTCAGGGATCATGCTTTCATTGGTTGATATGCTTAAATATCCCATCTGGCTACTGCTACTCCAGTTACTGGAACTACTACAAGAATTTGTACAGGTTTTTTTGAGCAGGTCCACTTGGCTAGAACTAGTAATTTTATAGTAGTAAGCCGATAGTTTATCTCCCTCATCATGAATGGTGGCGCTTTGAACTCCATACTGTTGATTACTCATATCACCTGAGTCCAATTGAATCTCACTGGTGCAAGTGAAAGGCCCTGGCGTACAAATGGAAAAATAAGAACCGTATTCTCCGGTTCTATTTCCATTCTCTCTCGTGTATTCATGTGATGTGGTTAAATATATTTCTTGACTATTACTACTGTCTGGTGCCCCTAAGTTTACATGCACTGTCGAGTATTGGTATGAATTTGTTCCTAGTTGATAGGCACTGGATATGGATTGAGTATCAAGATCTATACTTTTTAATTCTAATTTATTGAGCGAATTATAGTAACTGTAGATAACATAGACTTCGTCTTTTTCTGTTTGAATAGCATCAAAGGAAATCCCATCGAATTTAATATCTGTCGCGCCGCTCCAACTTCCTGATTCACCACAGTTAGAACTGCAAAATCTGATTTTAAGGTTGGGTCCAGCTCGATTGATTAAATTGTTGGAGGTCAGTTTTTTACTATTTATAGTGGTATAGAGGTAAGCCATTTTACCGGCTTCACTTACAAATATTTTTGTAAATCGAGCCGCCCAGGTATCCGAAGAAGTTCCCATTGATACTACCGACCAATTCGAGGAAAAGTTGGCTTCATCGGAGCAATCAGCTGGATTACTAGCGAGAGAGCAGGATGCTAAATAATATGTAGATGAGGAGCCCTCATGCCTAAGATAAGAAATATAAAGTGTATCCCCATCGAGAGCCATATGGCTAGCCATTCCCTGTTTACCAGTTCCGCTATTAGCTACTTTTATAAAAGTCCATCCCGCACTTTCACCGCAATTGGATTTACATTGACCATAGTATAAGTCGCCTCCCATAAGTGTTGCTGCTCGATCCTCTGAACGAAAGGAGTTATAGGAATAGTTATAATAACCTGCCAGAATATGAGTAATCCCTTGGGAATCCACTTCTAAACTTAAAGGACCATTCCATAAGTAGTTGCTGTTACTCCGACTGTAAATTTCAGACTCATCAAAATCAGAGGTACAGTTTCCCTCAGCTGAGAGAAAACCGGTGATAGTTTTCGTCAGACTTTCGGTTCCAGGTTGATAAACATTGGATCCATTTCTAAAGGCCATAGAGTTGCCAAAGTCGGTGATGGATTCTGTGACATAGGGTGTTCCTGTGGTGCATGATCCATCTTCATAGAGCAGTTCCATTCCGCTCATTTTACCGGTCTTTTTATCTAAATTGAAAAGCAGACTTTGAGAGGTGTTAAAAATAGCTAAGGTATTGGCATCACTACTGACTCCTTTATAGACACTGTGGTTGCCGGCGAGCATTCCCACTATTTCACCCTCTCCATCTTTGACTGATAATCCTCCATTGGTTCCTGTAAGAGCAGCAGCCGATAGGCAGATTTCGGATGAGAGTAAAACTTCATCAGCATCCAGTTTATTATCTGCATTGTAGTCAACACCTGATTTGATTACTTTGCCACTGCCACTAGGACAAGAAGAGCTTTCCTCGGGATCTGCTAAGTCGATCAGAGCATTATTTCCTCGTAAGATAGACAGGTGGGTTGTAGCTTCATTTATAAAGTTGACTAATTTGAGTTGATACTTTCCCTCTTCCACATCTTCTGGGAGAGCTATAAAGAAATAGGAAGAGTCTTTATTAAAACTAGAGGTAAGAAGTTTTGGTTCTGCAAAATTATCGGCTAATAGAAAGGCCTTAGTAGCACTACTGATGTACTCGCCTTGAACGATAATACTATTTCTGAACACTCCCTCTTTTCCTGAATCTCCTATAATAGATCTTATAATGGGAGAAGGAAAATACTGATCTAAATCACTCACCCCATTTTGATCGGTGTCAGCACAGTATTTAAAACCTTCCCCTTCATCTTCGATGTCATTGGGAACTCCATCGCGATCAAAGTCAGTTTCATCACCATAGCTGAGTACTGAGTTATATTGGGGATGAATAATAATATTTGGCAGTCGATGAAGACATCTCTGGTCTGTTTCTAAACTAAAACCAAATGAGTAGGGGGTGCTGCTGTTGGGTTGATATATATTGAAACGAAAAGGCTTACCTGGAAAAAAGTAATAAAAACCTTCCATATTACCACTAGCAGATGAGTAGATACCTTCACCGGCAATGGATTCTACTTCAATTTCAGTAAAGGACTCCTGGTATTTCAATTGAGCGCTGCCGATTCCTTCATTGTCTGCATTTAGTATTTGGGTTTTAAAAAAGACTTTGTTTACTTGATGAACTTCTGAGTTGTCTTTATTTAAGGTGAAGTCAACGACTTCTGCTCCATCGGGAATGGATCGGGTCTCTGTATATTGATAGACAGTGACATTGAAATCATTTTTACTCTGGCTTAAATAGGCAAATATTTCAAAGTTTAAGGGCAAATCCACAGGCAACAATACTTGAGAGTCTTTTTGTAGATCTACTTTCACCGTTTGCATTTCAGGGTGGGTGACCCTCATAACTACCATCTCAATATTTTTAGAGGTGAGGTAGAATCCATTTAACTTATTGATGACTGTAACCTCAACTTCCTTCATCTTGGTAGAAACGTTGTTGCAGCTAATGAATGTTGTAAATAGCACTGGTAGCAAACAGATTATGAAGCTTCTTTGCCTGTTCATCAGAATCCCCTATGGTCTATGCTCTTGCTCTTTTTGAATTTTGAGCCATTTTACCATACTTTTAATAAAGATTACGTTTTAAATTTGATATTAGATAAATGTGGGTAAATACATGTAAAAAAGTAAGTTTAGCCAATAAAGCTGTAAGTCAAGTTTTCTTCCTCCCAGTAATTGAGTTATAATTAAGTATCCCAGTTTTTTTAATTTTTTTATTCAAGGCTATCAATGAAAAGCACTTTTTTATTCTTGTCCTTAGTGTGTCTTTTTAATCTATCCTATCTGCAGGGTCAGAATCCAGTGATTCCTTTGGAGAGAAGTACACATACTCGAAACTCATCTCTGGTACCCCGCGATGGATTTAATTTTGATTGGGGAGCCAATACCTCATTATTAGATTCAAAGTTATCTCCTATGACACTCAGTTATGTTTTCCCTCTTTTTACCGAACTAGGAACTTCGGTCTTTGAATGGCTATGGGGAGCCAATGTTTACCTTTCTCAGCAGATTTTTGGAACTCCTGTTTTTACCACCAAACTAAACGTTGGAGCCACCCAGCCTCATGAAATCTACCATGTATTAGGGGTGGATTACCAAACCCATGTGGAAGTAAGTAGCTCCTTGCATTTTACTAAGAATGTCTTGATCGGTTTTGCCTATGGTTACAAGCTGGAAAAAATGGATATGCTCAAAAGCATTCATGCTCTCAATAATATCTTTGAAAAAGATATGACAGCCGGTCTCTCCGGTTCAAAGTATCTCAGCGAGACCTACTTTGCCGATCGAAAAAGTCACTGCTTGGAGATCGAAATGGCTTTTCAATTAGCTCGTGATTACAAATTAGCTCTTGGAGCCAATCTATCTCGATACTCCATTTTTAAAGATCCACCTGAGTTATCGAAATTATCTGATCGGATCTCAAAAGGTGAGAAAGTGAATTCTGAAACGGTGGCTACTTTAGTAGAGGAAGTCTCTGATAAGGATAAAACCAATAAGGAGAAGGCCGAAATAGTAGATAAAACCATAGAAGATTTGGTTAAAATGTCTCCAACAGAGCTGATGGAAAAAGTGAATGGCAAATACTTATGGGGAGCTGGTGCCAGTTTCCATATCGATCATTTTCTCTTTTTAGATTCAATGAAGCTAGGGTTTAATTATGTCTTTGCTTTAAAAGATACTCGGATTCTTTGGATGGTGGATTTTTAAAGTCAGTTCACAAGCTTCAATTCATACTCAATATCGGTTGATGGAACATGACCGAAAATACTGAGAACTTGCTTATTTTTACTGTCATAGATGAGTTTATCGGGAACATTTTTATCTCTTATCTCCCCCCGAATATTTGGAGCAACTGAGAAGGTGAACTCTTGTATTCCTTTTGAGTTGGTTTTGACGAGTTGAATGTCAATTTTCTTGATTCGGTTTCGATAGGTTAAATAGACACTGGTGCTGGGTTTTTCATTGGAGAGATTGTAGTTACCCGCAGAAAGCACCACCGATGAGAAATCGTGTAATAAGTGAACCTCTTTTTGAAAGTCATTGTAATACTGATCCACATAAATAGGTGAGACTCCTGATTCGCCTTCCCTCAGATCTTTTTGAATGGTGGGATTTTCGTTATGTTCACGGTAGAGGAAGTAATCGTGATGAGGTAAGAATTTTTGGGTGTACCAAAGGTCTTTACCGCCATCATATTGGGTATTGATACGTGGTAAAAAAGAAGAACGATCGTTGAGGCTTTGATGAATGATTCGATGGACTTCCATACCCATAAAATGAATACTGCCCACCGTATTCACTTGAAGAGTATCGTTGGAAATTTCAGTCACTTTATAAGTGAAAGAAGCCGAAAAAACTAAGAAGCGCTTCGCTTCATAGGTGTAGACTCTAGTGGATCTTTCCTGTGCTGTGACCTTCGATTTCATTTCTTCCCTTCGATTTTTACATCCGAGAAAGAGGCTAAATGCTAGCAGAAAAATTATAAAAATTAATCTCATTGTTAATGTTCCAAATTACAAATTAGGAGGGAGACTCTTTTTTAATTTGAGGCAGGGACGACGGCGATGTTCCACCACCACCACTGGAGTTTCGACTCCATTCGCACTTAAGTTTACTTTTCCATCTCCATCAATAGGAACACCTCTTCCCCAAGGAGTTTCCCCGACTAAAACTCCCAATGAATCAACCACACTTAACATTCTAAGATCCACCAAATGTCCAGCCCATCGCGATAATTCTAGAAAAGGTTGGTGGATATAGTTGGTGGGGTCTTTGGTGATTTTCGCTCTCAGCTGGGCAATCTCTTCTGGGGTCATCTTTGATCCGATCCAGACAGCTTTACCTCCTCTTCCATCCACCGCTTTGATCACATACTCGGAGGCTTTTTCGAAAACCTTATCCATTTCAGAAGTTGATATTCGTGATACGCCATCTGCATCGGTTTGGTAGAAGGTTCCTGTGGGAATATTTGTAATGATAGGTTCTTGTTTTAGGTAATGTCGAATCATAGGTTCCACATATTTATAGAACTCTTTATCACCAATAAAATCCACTCCCGGGCTGTAATTAGAGCCCACCTTTCCTTCCATAATGGCTTTTAATACACCAGTGGGACGCATAGCTTGATCGTTATAGAATTCAAAGTATAAATAGGAGAAGCGTTTCACGACCTCTTTTAAAGGAGTTAAATCGGAGTTGGGAGCTTTGACCGCAAGATCAATCGCTTCTTTGATTTGCCGATGGGCTTCTTGTCGTTGATCGATGGGTATTTTCTTCCCCCATTCAACGAGTTCACGATCTTCAGGGCTGAGATCTCTTTGTTTAGATTTATCCAAGAGCAGTTCATAAAATTCGAGATGCTCTTTGGCTTCCTCTAAAATCCCCTGACGAGCGGTCACTTGAAAACTCATGTCAATGTCTCGGATCTCCGCGTTCAAAATGATGAACCCCACTTTTTCGAGTCGGGGAGGGGATCGTTTCTGCTTGATACGGAGATAAACCTCTCCATTTTTCACTATCAATTTACGACCCGGCTCATAAGGAGTGACCACTTCGATTCCATACTCTTTATAGATCTCGATCATCCTTTGATCTTCATGATCGGTGGTCATATTTTCTGGCAGCACATAGAGCACCATCTTCCCTTCACGGTCTTTCATTTGCTGTCGATAGCGCTCCACTAAATTGCGGTAGAAGTTCACCGGATTATCTTTGACCTTAAGCAGAGATTTATAAACCGCCATATCACGCATCAGAATGTCGCGAGCCATTTTAATATCACCAAATCCTCCCACATAACCTGGATTATCCTCAATAACATGCCACCTTCCATTTCCAGCCCTTAAGATATCTGGCCCGTAATTAAAGGCAATGGTTTCAGGTTTTAAATGCCCTTCATACCCCATTTCTCCGGCACGACTGATAATTCGAGCAAGCACCTCTTTAGGTATGATTCCTGCCCCTAGATAGCTCTTTTTACCGGAGTAATGATCTTGGAGAAAGCGCCGGAGAGCCTCTCCCCGTTGGGCCACTCCTTTTCGAAGGGTTTCCATCTCCTCTTCTAAAATCAATCGGGGCAGCGGGAAGAGGGCATTATCGTTCCAAAACTCTTGGTTTGATTTATGTTTGAAAGCCTCCACCGCAGCCGGTCCCATTTCTTTATAAGCAGCATAGGCTTGCAGGTATTGAGGGCGAATTTTGCCATTGGTATCAAAAATTTCATCATAATAGCCCGATTCGGCCCAGAGAAATGAGAGCGGAAGAAAGAGTAGTGCAAGGAAAAGCCTCTTCATAAATCACCTACTAAAATCAGTTAAAGGAGTTCATTTCTAATTTTAACAAAAGCATAGCAATTAAACAATTTACTTGAGTTAAAGCTTTTCGAGGGAGAGTCGATAGGGAGTTATGGTAAACCAACGATTGATAATCCTGTTTATAACACTGCTCTTAGGAAGTTATGAATCTTCTTTATGGGGGCAAGGCTTCATTGATCTTTGTCTGAAAGAGGAAGATCAGCATATTACTTACCAAAATATGTTTAGAGAATTTCGTGAGAAGTTTGGTCCCTCTTGTGAAGCAATTTATAAAAGTTTAAGAGAAGGGAATAGTATTCAGATCAGAAATGCCATCCCTTCCATTGGAGTGTTGAAGGATTTCTCACATATTCAAACCTTAGAGCTAGCAAATGGAGCCTTTAAGTTAGACTTTGCAGAACTTCACTTCTTTCCCAAGTTAACATCCTTTCTCATCGATCATTCCAATGGCTATGAAAATGTGGCCAGCCTTTCTTCTCTTAAGAATAGGTTGAGAGAGCTATCCATCACTCTTTATCGCAAAAGGGAGGGTGATTTTTCTTTTCTAAAGGATCTTAGAGGGTTACGAAAGCTGCAAATTAAGGGCATTAAAGATCTGGCTCCTCTTGCTTATTTGTCCAATTTAAAGTCCTTAGAGCTAGAAGGAATGCAATACTCTATGTTTCAGATAACCAATCTGGCCCCTCTTTCAGATCTTATTTCCTTAGAAGAACTAACGCTCGTAGGGGTTTCAGCTGAAAGTATTATGCCTTTAATGTCTTTGGGTAATTTAAGGTCACTCAAGCTCAAACAGGTTCCCCATTTGAAAAACCTGAAGGCGGTTCAATTTTTAGAAAACCTATCCCATTTTTCCTATCACTGTGCCGGTTGGTCTGCTTATAACTTCTGCGAAGCCCTGTTCTAAAGGACTTAACTCCCCTTGAGTCTTTAAAATGGCTCACTTCCATTAAAATAAATGAAGTTTATGGATTTGATATCAAACCACTAGCCTCTTTGAAATATCTAAAGAAGCTGGATCTTCAGAATAACCAGCTTGTTAATATTACTCACTTAAAACATATTAAGAGTCTAGAAAGATTAAACTTGAGCCATAATAATATCAGTGACATTTCAGCCTTGGGTGAACTTAAAAAACTGTTATATTTAGATTTGTCAAATAATCAGATTAATGATCTGTCTACTCTAGTAGGTTTAACTGAGTTGGAAGTCCTTATATTAAGTGGAAATCAGGTTACATCCCTAGCTCCCCTAACTCAGCTCACAAAGTTAAAGGTCATTCGTCTTGAAAATAATCGCATTGTTGATATGGGTCCTTTGACTCAATTACCAGAGTTAGAGAGAATTCATATTCAAGGAAATCAGATTAAAGAAATTCCTCTTATCCGTGCTCCAAAATTGCAAGTGCTCAACCTCATGGGGAATCAAATTAGAGATATCAAAAACCTAGCCCATTTAAAACCTTTGACTTGGCTCAGTGTTGCTGATAACCAAATAACCGATTTAACTCCAATTGCAGGTCTTACTCATCTCACCCATCTACTCCTATTCCTAAATCGAATTGAGAGGCTTTCACCCTTGGCAGCTTTAACCAATGTGGTTTATCTCGACCTATCTCGAAATCAAATCGATCAAATTGAACCTTTGGCAAAGATGATCCAGCTGCAGTCTCTTTGGTTGCATCACAATAATATTTCTGATTTGAGACCTTTAATAGGGTCTTCTCAGCTAGAATATATTCGAGTGGATATGAATCCGGTGGAGAATCTTAAAAATTCAAAATATTGTCCCAGCAAGGTGGGACCCCTTCCCTTATTGAAGTTTTGTAATTAAGCCTAACAGACCGGGAAGTCGATTATACCTGTCAATAAATGGCTGGATAAATTCATACACCTATATAAAAAAGTCCAGGGAATACAAAAAATGTAAATATTACCTTTGGTTATGTAATGGAAAAGGGGGTGGGGTATTTGAAGCTCGCCTTTTTAGGGGCAAAAATTATTAACAATATCATTAATTAAGAGGTATAATAGAACCTCCAATTACAACACCAATCCAATGATTGCAGGAGAAGGGAATTGGTTAAAGGTGTCAGAAGAAAAATTGCCCAATGATAATTCCTGGGCAGATGTGCCTATGCTTTCTTTTTGAATCGGCAAGGTGAGATCGTCACAACCTACAAGACCTTTGCTCGAAAAAATCTCATTTACTCTGACCTAGCTTGCCGTCACAATGAAATCCAACGAGGTGCAGATGATACCTCTAATCTTAGGTCATTGTGATAAGAAGGACCATCTGGATCAAAAGTACCTGGATTTTCCAGGGTACATCATGAATATAGATAAACGAGAATTTCACTCCCCCTGCTTTGATCCTGATCAAACTGAGGAGTATGGAAATCAATTAGCCACCACTATTCAAAATTTATTAGATACTCATATCCCGAATGGGGATGTGATGTTTAAAGTGATTCTTCATCATAATCTCGCAGTGGCTTTTAGCAGTCGCTCTACCTATCATGATTATGTAGAGCTATGGCATAGAGATAATATTGGTATTTTAAAGCCCAATTTATGGGCCAAGGCCCTACCGGTAGATGACCTCAATACCTCCACCCATTTAGAAGGGCTTTGGGCCTCTTTTATGCATAACACCCGTATCGATCTCAACCCAGGAGAAGAGCTTAAATTTTGTCCAGGAGGGATTGGAGGAGATTTAGTTCGATTTTGGGAAACTCCTAGATGTGATTGTTCACCGTGATAAGAAGCAAATCTTAACCTTAGAAATCCCGGATTGTTTTAGGAATATTTTGTCTAAAATGGAAGTAAAAAGTGCTATGATAAAACCTTATCAAGAGCAGCGAGTTGCATGGCAAATGCAGTGGTAATAATTTTAAAGGGAGAAAAGATGAAGATCTTATCGGTGGTGATTTTTCTATCCTTGTTATTAAGTTGTGGTAAGGATGCCAGCAAAGAGGGAATTCTTTTAAAGGGAACGGTGGATGATGATATGGATCTCCCAGCGGTTGAGGTCAATGGAACGAAGCTTCATGTGCGCACCTTTGGGAAGAAAGAGAATCCAGCCATTATAGTATTGCATGGTGGTCCTGGGGGAACCATGGATGGTCTTTTAAGATTAAAAGATAAACACAATGGTTATGCTCTCACCGATGAGTATTTTATGATTTTTTACGATCAAAGAGGTGCCGGACAGTCCCGGCGCTATGGCACCATAGCTGAAGCTCAAGGACATGAAATTAAGGAACTCACCGCTGCAGAGGCATTAAAAGATTTAAATGCCATTGTGCATAAATATTCCAAAGATAAAAAGGTCACTCTCTTTGGTCACTCTTGGGGTGGGACTCATGCCACACAATACGTAAATACATACCCTGATAAAGTGGCTGGGGTGATCTTATCTGAACCAGGTTTTATGAGTTCTGCTTTAGAAGAAGAAATACCTGCTTTTGAGCTTGATCTGACGGGTGAAGGTACCAACGATATGATGTGGATGACACACTTTTTTACTGATGATGAGCATGCTAGACTCGATTACATGATGAGTGTGGGGTATGTGAATATGGGGGGGATGGCTGACTTTTATCATCCTTCTACCAAAGACCCCATGCCCGTAGGTCGATATGGCACAGCAGCCAATGTCAACTACTGGACTGATCTAATGGATGGAGAGAAAAAGAAATTTGATTTCACCACCAACCTCAAAAAATTCATCACTAAAGTCCTCTGTATTAACGGTGATCTGAATGAAATACTCACTCCCGCTTATCAAAAAAAGAACTTAGCTGCCTACCCAAAAGTCGAAATCAAAACCATCAAAAATGTGGGGCATGATCTTCCATGGGTGGCAGCAGCGCAACATGTCAGCATGATGAAGTCTTATTTAGATGAAGTTCTAGCTAGTGAAGATGAATAACTTATCGAGGTACATAATTATGTTGAGATCAACTCTTTTAATAATTTTATTTTTTAGTTTTACCACTCTTACTGCTAATCCTATGCTTAACTTGAAAAGTGGTCAGCAGGCATTTACCTACGAAACAGGAATGGATTTTGCCCTATTGCCCACTGTTTTACGCTATGAACTGGGCTACAGCATGTTTGGTGATAATCATGTTTTTAAAACCCATTACCGAATCAATACTTTTGCTCCAGACCTAGGTGATTATGAATTCAAAATTGGTTCCAAAACCTCACCCTTTTACTATCAAAAGTGGGGACTTTTTATTGAGGTGGGGACAGGTGTTCGTGGTCTTGACAGTGATGCTATTGATCTTACTGCTATATTCGGTGATCTTAAACTCCTCGGCGGATGGGTAGGTGATTCCTGGGACTTTCTTATGGAGTTAGAACACGATCGTGTGTTTACTACTAAAATAACTCATCACAAAGCCTTCAAAGACGTTATTACCGATTTAGATACTGGTAAAGGATATTTTGAGGATGGTTGGTATTCAAATACTGGTGGTTATCAGATGTTTGGTATGGCCATCAATTGGAAGCGACCTAAGTATGAAATCTCCTTTAGAATGGGACTCTTTACATCTGATCAGATGAATGTCACCTCTTTAGGAGTTCCTATATACAATACTTTGGGCTTTACTTATAAATTCGGTGGCTAGTCTTGATTTAATAGAGATTGCCCCCACAAGGATTCTAAAATATTTTCTAACTTATGCTTACGTTCAACAGATCCATCAACACGGTTTCCGTTAAAAGTTTGGCCTATCTCTCCTAAAAAGTCCACACAGCAGATGGAGGTATAAAGGTTGAGAATTTTATTTGAACATTGAAATGAGGCTTCTTTAAGAAGAAGATCAATGTAATCTAGAGAGTTGCCACCACTTAAAAAAGCCATCTGAGTTAAGGCTATATGAAATAAAGGGTCTCCAAAACAAAGATCATCTACATCCACAATCCCTGACAGCTCACCCTGATCATTGATAATCACATTTTTAGTGGTAATATCATGTAAAAAAGGGGTGGCTTTAACTTTTGCAAGTGATCCTTCGTATTTTTTTAATAACTCTCGAACTTTTTTTATGCAGATAGGATTCACAAACCCTGTTTGCTTAATTCTTTTTTCACTTCTTAATACCGAGCTTTCTAATACCTCTAACCAGCTTTTAAGGGGAGCTACAGTGGCATTTATAGCGTAACCAAAACGGTTATTATGAGGCAATGAAGTTACTAACTTTTGATACCCCATCAACGATTTTGCGAGTTTAGCTAACTGAATGTTTGTCATTTGAGGAATAACAAAACCTAAGTCTTTGCCCGGAAATCTCTCCAAGATTAAATAAGGAAATTCAAAGTCTAAGTCCGAGTGCAGAATTTTGGGTAGGGGAATTTGCATCTTACTCAGTTCCAGATTCCAATAATAAGCCCCCTCCATGGCATTTTTTTCATCTTGGGTTGTCATTCTAACCACTAATTTAGACTTGTCAGAAAGAGTGACATCGTAAACATAGTGATGATTTCCCGTTGTAAACCGTTCGATCGAGAGGGGGTCTAAATCTGTCCAGGGGGAGAGAATTTTGCGAACGATGTTGGGCGAAGGTATTAGTGTATGAGTCATAATATTTTGACAGTACTTAATTTCTTCTGAAGAGTAAACCCGGATGTTTCACGAGCCATTTGCTTATAAATAAAATCCTTTCCCATCAATCTTTTCGCCTCCCACAGATTGTGCTGTTGACACAGTGTTCTCAAATTATCCATCTCATCATTGCCTCCCAAAGCTAGGGGCAAAATATGATCAATTTGTAAGTTATGATTTGATTTACATTTTATACCATCTATTCCTGTGTATGAACATTGATGGTGATCTCTTTTCAAAACTTGTTGTTTGACTTTTTCGGGCAAAGCCTTTCTTTGCACCTGTGTTGTTTTCAAAGTAGTTTTTGCTGTTTTGGTTGCTCTTTTTTTAGTACGTTTTTCTTTTCTTTTAGGGCATTTTTTCTCCAGCAAAAGTTCCAAAGCTTCTTCAAAGATCTCGCTGGTGGAAGCACCTTTCGGATATTTATTTGAAAGCACCTCTTTAGCTCGTTCTAATTTTTTATAACTCGATTCGGAAACTGTGAAGGTGAGCTTTTTTAACACCACTTTGATGGGAGCCTCATTCTTTTTCTTTTCCTTACTCTTTGTCTTCTGAAGACGAGCTTGAGGCTTAATTGGTTCTTGATCAAATATGAGAGTCTGTACTTTTTCTTTGGGAGGGTTTTTTACCTTTGGTGCTAACAGTTTTTCAACTTGAGATTTTGTCTTTCCTTTTAATTCATCTAAAAGTTTTACTTTCTCGGTGGAAGTAAGTTCCTCAGAAAGGAGTTTTTTACCAGCCTGCGCTAGATTACAAAGAGAGATTTGCCCCTCCTTTAATAAATTTATTACCTCAGGTAAGATTATACCCACTTTAACCGCTTGAGTATAACGCCAGGCTGATCCTTCTGAGAATTTAAGATTTTTAGAAAGATAGGCAAAAAGCCCTGAATAGCCTAAAGAGAGATGTAACTGTCTTTTATCCAATTCAATCAAATGATAAATTAAAAGACTCATACACTCTCTTTGTTTGCCAACTAGCCCCTGAACTTTATTAATTATTTCTCTATTCTTTAAATGACTTAATGAATTCATATAATCCTCCTTTTTGTTCTGGTACAACCCTAACATATGTTTTTGGCACTCTTTATCGAGTCCTAGAAGGGGGTATAATTGAATGAAAAAAAGGCTGGCTTAGGAGGAGGGCAACTCTTGATAATATACTGCGGTAAAATTGATGCGGTTGTCTAGAAGCCTTATAATTAAGCCTTTTAGATGGTGAGTAGGGTTTTTGGGCAAAAAGTTGTCAAGGGAAAAAGCTCAGTCTAAGGCGTCATAAGGTGGTGAACGTATTCTGAGTTAGATACTATTCTGGCTCTTCTTGGCTGTGATTTGTCTTGAAAATTATCTGGGTTGCCAATAATACTGGTACTTTTAGTTGGAGTTTTGCGAGAAGGAGCAGTTCCTATCTGTTTATTAATCTCCGCTTTTTCTGTTTCTAAACCATATCTCTTATCCGCTTTTTCTTGACGAGATAAACCCACAACACTACGGCTACCCTGGTCTCTGCATATTGATCCTTTTCATTAACAGGCTTATAAGTAATCGTAAAAGCCGGAAGGTCTGTTTGTCTGCCTTCTTTATTAACCGGAATATTACCCTCGAATGAGACATTCCCACCAATGGCCCCTTTTGGCTGAATTGCAGTGGCTTTTTCATTAATTTCTTGGAGTTCTTTATTTGTGAGAGGAACGGTTCCCGCAACTTTGGTCAAGGTGTCCTCTGTGGTAAAAGCTGTCCTTTTAAATATATCCCATCCAGACGCACCTTGAGTGGCCCGATTGATATTCAGTACAGCGTCAATTGTATTTTTGTCCTTAATATCCTTTTTTACATCATCAACCTAGCCTACTAAGATTTTATTAGCTGCATCACGGGCCTCATCATCACCCCGTAGACCGGCTTCATCTCTGATAGCGGCAGTTTTGCAAAGTCCTCTCTCCAAATCACCGGAGTCCATCCTTTCCTGAGCTTGGGCTAGGGCTTTATCCAGGTTTTGTGGAATATCTGAGCACTTAGTACCTACTAAACAGGAGACGGATTCGTTTTCTTGATCTAAGGCATAATCTGCATATAGCTCTTCCATGGTGGAACCAACAAGATTTGCACCACCATAAAAGGTTAGTTCTATATATTCTGGTGAGTCGCGGTCTGGTTTGACTAATTGCTGGGTGGTGGTACTATCTTCGCTGTAATTCGGGTTGTTATTCTTTGTCTTTTTATTTGAGCTCCCACAATTCTGATAACCCGCTATTATGAAAAAAGAAATACAAAGTCCAAAGACCATAAAATGAATTTTATTCATTTTGCCTTCCCCTCAAAAAAATGGTTTACTTGAACTCGGAAGGTATAGGAATTTTTCTTAAGAATCTGTTTTTTTTTAATATAGCAACTTAAATTGAAAGTGTGACATCCCTCGAAGGCATTTTGGCACCAAACCATTGAGGACTTGTATGTAATCTGATTTGATAAGTATCAAAATGGATCTTGATTATTGGGAAGGTCTATGCTAATTTAATTTGATAAGTGTCAAAATGAATTTTTATTCTTGGATTCATAATAATGTTTAAAAACCTCACTCTCTATCTCAGCTCATACATCTTAAAAAGAGAGATCTTCGCTCTTCCCCTTTTGGTAAGAAGTAAGCAATTTCAAATGTTATTCTTCTTACTAACGATTCCAGTATTTATAACTGCCTGGTTTAGCTTACATCCCACATATTTTCTGATAAGCCGCTTGGCGGCGGCTTTCTGCTACTTATTGATAGCGCAAATACTCGTCTTGAAGTTAAAAAGATGGGGGTCTCAAAAGTTGTTGTTTATCCTATTTTGTGTGCCACTCTTATTACTTCAGGGCTTAGAACTTATTTCCTATCACCATTCAGGCTCCACATTTAATGACGGATTTTTTTATCATCTTAGACTCGATACCATTGCCTCGGGGATAAAGGCCTACCCAGCACTTTCGCTGCTTCCTTTGATTTATTCGTTTCTCGCAATTTTTCTTGTTGCCTATAAATTTAATCCGTCTCAACGCCTCAGCCATCGATTTCGAAAATTAAGAACTCTTGCTCTCTATCTGGGGTTGATGGGGGTTAGTACTCTTTGCATAGACAGTTCCTTTTCTAATTTTATTCCTTCACTTTGGAACAAAATTTCAGCAGCCCCTACCGCCTTCGATGGGAAAAAAGCCACCGCCTTGGGGATCAATTGGCGGCCAGTAGACAAAGAAAACATTGAGGCTAAATCCGGAAAAAACGTCATTTTCGTTTACCTTGAATCAGTGGAGCAAGTCTATTTGAATGAAAAGCTATTTCCAGGTTTGCTGCCCAACTTGCAAAACTATATAAAGAACTCTTTCTACCTTTCTAATATAGAAGAGTTTCCCTACACCACCTGGACCATGGCCGGTATTTTTTCTTCTCAATGTGGGGTTCCTCTTTTGTCGGGGGGACTAGCAAATGGCAACGATTATTTGATGAACGATGCTAAAGAAAAGTTGGTCTGTTTAGGGGATATCCTAAAGAAGGCAGGATATCATCAAGAGTTTATGATGGGGAGTTGGGCCAACTTTGCCGGACAAGATGAGTTTTTGACCAGTCATGGTTATGATCGGGTTTGGGATTTTAGAAATCTCTTTAGTAAAAGTGAAGATCGAAAATATGTTCATGGTTGGGGACTCTACGATGATACTTTGTATAAACGGGTAAAAGAGCGATTAGTTGAATTAGAAAAGTTAAATAAACCCTTTAACTTTAGTTTTATAACTATTGATACTCATTCCCCTTCTGGGCATGTGGCAAAGTCCTGCCCAAAATATCCAGGGGAGCAGGAAAAACTTTTACAAGCTCTTCATTGCTCGGATTCCCTATTTTATAAATTCTATGAGTGGTTCAAAGGAACTTCCTTGGCGGCTAATACAACCGTTTTTGTTATGAGTGATCATTTAGCTATGCGTAATGATCTGAGTGATAAATATGGAGATGAGAAAAGAAAACTTATTGCCCTTGCCTTAGGTGAGAAAGCGAAAGTTATTAGGCAGCGTGGGAGCCATGTAGATATTGCTCCTACATTGTTAGACATAATGGGTGTCAAAACCAATGCTACCTTTATAGTAGGAAAATCTCTGCTCCAAGAAAATAGTCCTAAAAGATTTAATTCCATGTCTACTAAATTTGGACAAGAGTATCTTTTATCAGTTTTAAATCGAATCAGTTCTCGTAAAAAGCTTTGTCAGAAAGAAGGAGTGCGAGGACATAAAAGTAGAACTAAAGTATCTATTAATGGTGAATTGCACCGTATGACTTATGTGGGATCGGAGCAAAAGCCTCTTAAAAGACCTTTTGTCATTAAGTTAAACTCTGCCGGTGATATTTTAAACGAGGGTATTTTTGATTTGGAAGATCTTTATTCAGAAATAGAAAATGAGCCAGACCAGTTTTATTTAATCTTGGGTCGAACCGATCTTACTTTGCCGGAGCAAATTAGTAGACATCTGAACACTCAGAAGAGCAATTGGTTTTTATACTTGGGACAACCATCAAATATGGAAAAGACTTATATCAAAGAGAGTCATTTATTTGAGAATTTAGAAATGAATCTAGAGGCATGTATTAAGGTATTCATGCCACCTGAAAGGAGATAATCATGTGTCAATATTTGAATGATTTAAAAGTACTAGAAGATACCCTCAAGCCTTATTCTAAGGGGGTTTTACAACCGGATGTGGAAGCAAAAATAAAATCCAATGTTTTTACCATCACTCGTAAAATGTATCAGAATTTTCAATCCAAGGTGGAGCAGGATCAAATGATCCCTCATATGGAGGAAATATTTCAATCCTACTCGGACTCTGAGCAGAGATTAAATAGAAGTTATCAGAAAATGCTCAGCCTCATGGAGAAGGATTGGACCATGGCCTTTTCTCAAGCTCGTATTCATGAAAAAGACGAAGAGGTTGAGAAAAGTTTAGTGCAGCTCTCGACTTTGTATTTAGTGCAATCTGTATTCAATAAATCATTATCCCAGGTTTAATCATGAATTCCTTAGTTAAACTTTTTAAGGCTTTAGCAGATGAAAACAGAGTCGCGATTATAAGAGGGTTGGCCGTAAAGCCTATGTATGTTGAGGTTTTGGCCGAAAGACTCAGTCTTTCTCCAGCCACGATCACTCATCATTTGAAAAAGCTCAAAGAAGCACAAATAGTAAAATCCCGGAAGGAACAATACTACAAGGTCTACTCTTTGCGAGAAGAGCGCCTGAATCTTAACTTGCTAGATCTCATCACTCAATTGAAAACAGGGAAAGAGGATAATAAGGAAGAACTCTACCAGCAGAAAGTGATTCGTTCCTTCATTCAAAATGGGCGTTTAAAAAGTATTCCGGTGCAAAGGAAAAAACGATCTATCATCTTAAAACATCTGGCCAAATGTTTCCAAGCCGAGAAAACCTACAAAGAAAAAGAGGTGAACGAAATCCTCAGCTCCTTCCATGAGGATTATTGCTTGATCCGTCGAGAGTTGATAGCCGAGAAAATTATGGAAAGAGCTGATGGTCTGTATAACCGAAAACAAACTGCAAATGAGTGCTAGATCATAATAACTTTTGGTGCTTTTAGTGAAGTTTGGTTCCAAATAGTGGTACTATATTTATAATTATGTTAAATAGTTCCGCTATTGAGGATGTTTTGCTACCTTATCCCAAGGCAAAACAAACTTAAGGAGAAAACATGAAGAATTCAACTTTTAAACAAGTTGCAAAAACTCTCAAAAAATCCATTAAAGCGAAAAAGATGACCTACAAAGATCTAGCTAATCAGTTAGGGGTGTCTGAATCAGGACTCAAAAAGACCCTCTCTGGAACAGATGTATCCTTGTCCAAATTAGCCAAAATATGTCAAATAATCGATCTCCCTTTGCATGACCTATTTTTAATAACCCATGAAGACAAACAGGAACTCACTTTTACTAAAAAACAAGAAGAGTTCTTTCTTACTCATCCTCATATTTTTGATTTCTTTTGGGAGCTATGCGGAGAAAGTACTACAGTCGAAATGGTGCAAAAAAGATATGGTTTAACTGATACATCAGTTGAAAAATATTTAGTCAAACTGGATAGAATAGGTGCCTTGGAATACCATGGTAATTTTAAAATTAAAATATCTTATTCTGGTCCCACAGTATGGAGCGGTAAAACCGATTTAGGCAAAGTCACTTTGGATCGATATCAACAGGGTCATCTAAAAACTCTACTCAATCGTAACAGATCTGAGAGTAAAGAAACTATCACCTCTCTCATGAATAGTTATATGTCTCCAGAGACCTATCATGAGTTCCAGCAAGAACTCATGAAGGTGAGAGATAAATATATAAGTAAAGCCAGAAGAGAGAAAGTGATTGTGGATCCGAAAAAAGGAATTCATGTGGGAGCTCTCATTGCAATGGGGCGCATTCAATTTTCTGATTTTCTAGAAATCCCTAATATATAAATTTATAACTGCATCCGATAAACATTGTGCTCAGTACGGCCCGTCGAATAAAAAATGCTTCCTTCAGACCCAAGGCAAAGCCCATTAGCATAGACTCCATTTTTAATGACCTTTAACTTGTGGGTTTTGGGATTGTACTTCATGATAGCTGCAAAATCGTTTTCGAGGGTGCCATAACCAGTGAAGTAAATCAGCCCTTCTCCATTAATTCTCATTTCACCAGGACTTGAGATGTCTGAGAGGGGGACAGAAATGCCGGGATCATCGAAGGATTCAATCATTTGCATTTGACCTCCATTACCTGGAGTTAAGGGACCCATAATGGTCATATATATTTTTCCCTCTTGATTCACCACGATATCCATCACACTGGTTAAGCCTTTTCGGCACTCAATTTTTTCTTGATTCACTTTAAAGTTCTCTTGTAGAAGGGCTCTACAGAATCTATCTTCACCCGGCAAGCTGGTACCGCTTTTACCAATTTCTGACCAGTAAAGAATATTTTCTTCAGTTAAGAATAGTCCTTGGGGGGCATTTAGATTTTCCATGAAATGATGGAGAGTATTGGTTTTAATGTCTAGGTAGGAAAGCCGACCATCTTGATACTCCTTTTTTGTGGTGCCAAATTCTGTAAAGAAAACTCGATCTTTTTTCGCGACGATTTTTATGGGAGATTTTAAATCTTCGAGTAAAACCTTTGTTTCTTTAGTTTGGGGATCAAGAGTTCCTAGCTGATTTTTTAACGAACTCACCCAATAGATAAGATTACTTTCTGGGTGAAAGTCCATAGAACTTATGTAGAATTCATTGAGCAGTTCTTCCTGGGGCGGACTAATTATATTAAGATTATGGAGCGCATAGACATCAGGAACTGCATAAGAACTTTCAACATTGGAGTTATTACCACATCCATTCAGACTGAGAAGACCAAGAATGAAAAAAATAGAATATTTACTTTTCAACAGAAACCTCCTTAAAAATCATATTTAAAATTAATGTTATTACCTAA
>CAYFLR010000004.1:0-6296 GCA_964343805.1 uncultured bacterium
CTAGTACCTCTTCCTCCTTTATTTCTTGGGATTCAGTCATTATTACTTGATGAAACAGACAGGTTCTTGCGACCATTCATGGTTTCTTTCCTTGGTGAATAATGCGTTGATTTCTGTGCTTCTGGCAAGGAAGGAAAACACGAATGTTGTTTCCATAAACAGGGCGTTCTCTTGCTTCATAGACTGTCCCTGTCTGAAGAGCCCAAAGAAGAAAAGTTGGCTCCCCAAGGGTGACTCGGCCGCCTATCCCTGGGCGGGCCCCACCATCCTGGCTCGGCGGCATACCCCTTTAGGGCACGAGAACCCTTGTTCCAAGGGCCGCTCACTTCCTGTTCGCGGAACACCAAGTGAAACCAGATCCCCGCAAAAAACCAATAAAAAAACCCTACCTGACTAAGGTCAAGTAGGGTTTTTTTACTGGCTCCCCAAGGGTGACTCGAACACCCGACAAGCTGGTTAACAGCCAGCTGCTCTACCGACTGAGCTATTGGGGATCAGTAAAGTGCTAAATACATTAGTTAATTTCGATGAGAGTGTCAATAGTTTTTCTTGCTTTTTACCTATAAATAAAAAAAAACTTGTTAATTTAAGTGGTTAATGGGGAAGGGGTTAAAAAAAATCAAGTTTCGGCCTCAGAGGTCGAAGGAAAGCATGAAGAAGAAAACCAAAAACTTCGCATAAATTGTCTTTAGGGAGACGAGAAATGATTCAGGGATTATTAAAAAAGCAACTTCTTTTCTTAACCACGATTGTGTTGATGCTGGTGGTGGGGATATTATTTATTACCCGCACCTTCTCGCTTGCATCCATACTGTACTCATGTGTTGTTGGCTTTGCAGCCATTGCATATGGAGTGAGCATCGTCCAGAATATTAAAAAGGACTTTGAGCAGTTCATGGCGGAGAAAATACCGGAACCACCTGAGCCGGTGATACCGCAATCCAATGATGAGTTCTTTGAACAGCGACTCCAAGAGGTAGAAGCCCGTTACCAAGAAGAACTAGAGAAGTTAAAAGAAGAGAATCAATCCCTATCTCAAATAAATAATCGTGATCTTTCCAAATCATCCCAAGAAAAACTTCATTTTAATGAAAGAATAAAAGATCTAGAAGATGAATTTAGCAAAATTAAAATGATGAACTTTGAGCTGGAGAAAGAGAACGCTACTTTCCGTTCTGAAAAGGAGAACTTAGTAGAAAAAGCCGATATGCTCAAAGAGAACTTTGAAAAAGAGTGCTCGGTTATTGAATCGAAATACCATAATGCAATGAATCATGTTTCTTCCTTACAGTCTGATGTTCGTAGCCATGTTCGTCTTTCTTCTGAAATTTTAGATCAGATTCCTCCAATTGAAAGTCAGCTCCATGATATCACCAAGCAGACAGAGCGGAGTGCGATCGAAATTGGAGATAAGGTTCGCTACATTTTAGATAAAGCGCAAGAGCATTTGAAAGAGTCCAACGAAATTGGGAGTAAATTTGAAGGAGCGGGCTCTGAAACCGGTTCCATGTCTCTTTCCCAAGTGATCGAAGGAAGTTTGAAACTCTTAGAAGAGATGGTAAACATTACGGAGTACAACGCTAGATTAAACAAAAACTATTCTGATACTATCAGTTCTATCTTAGAGCACACTGCAGTCATTAACAAAATCACCGACGAAATCCAGTACATTTCTGACCAAACGAACTTACTTGCTTTGAACGCGGCGATTGAGGCGGCGAGAGCAGGAGAGAATGGTCGAGGTTTCTCGGTTGTAGCGGACGAAGTAAGAAAGCTGTCTGATCGTACTAACGCTGCTTCTATAAGTATTATGGAAACAGTAGGTAAGGTAAACAGCTCGATCTCTGATATTAGTAAGTCTTTAACGGAGAACTTAACCAATACCCAAGAAAAGAAAACCCAAGTTCAAATGGCGGTGGGTAAACTCCAATCTTCTGCTGAAGAAAGTATTGCTGACTTCTCTTCTTTGATTAAGAATGCGGTGGTCAGTTCAGAAGAGGTTGCTAAAAATATTGATGAGATTATTCTGTCTCTCCAATTCCAGGATATTACTAAGCAGCAAATCGATCAAATTTTTAAACCTCTTGACAAATTGAAACACTTTGCGAAAAATACCCTAGCTGTGAGTGGTGAATTTACCAATCAACAAGAAGTGACTGCTCAAGCAGCAGGGTCATCTTTTGTTCCATCGGCACCACCACCAATGCCGGCACCAGCACCAGCACCGGCACCAGCACCGGCACCAGCACCAGCGCCAGCTCCTGCTCCGGTGATGGAAACACCAGCTCCTGCCCCAGCGCCTGCGCCGGCCCCAGAACCTGAGCCAGCTCCTGCGATGGACTTTGCTCCAGAACCTGCTGGAGGTGGAGATGATATGATTTCTGAGGTCTTCGGAGTGAGTGATATGTCTGCTGCTGAACCAGAAGAAGTCGCCGCCCCGGTTGCTCCTGCAGCAGAACCAGCAGCTGAAGCGGCAGTATTTGAGAATGAAGCTGATATTAATTTAGATGATGATGATGAAGGAGATATGGATCAAGGAGAAGTAGTATTCTTCTAATTTAAAAAAAAAATGGCAACTGATTATACTTATGTGGATTCACCTCACTTACTGAAAATATTAGCAGCTGATTTAAAGAAATCAACTTACCTAGCCATTGATACCGAATATGATTCTTTTCGATACTTTATAGAGAAACTCTGTTTAATCCAAATAATGACCCCTTTTGGGGTCTATCTTCTCGACCCCATCATACTGGGAGATTTAAGTCCTCTCAATGAAGTGATGAGCAGCACCAAAGTAACCAAGATTTTTCATGCCGCAGACAACGACATTCGGTTACTCAAAAGAGATTATCAATTCGATATTAAGAATATCTTTGACACTCAGTTGGCTTGCAAACTATTACACACCGAACGGTTGGATTTAGGTTCTGTGATAAAGCATTATACCGGTGAAGAGGTTGCCAAAAATAAGAGAGTTCAAAGATCAAGGTGGGATCGAAGACCGCTTTCGGAAAAGCAAGTTGCCTATGCAGTAGCAGATATCCGTTTTTTACCTGCTCTTTTTGAGAGACTGAGTGATCTTTTAGTAAAGGAAGGTCTTTTAAAAGAAGCTGAGTTTCTTTTTGATAAATTAACTCGTGTGGAATGGAAGCGTAAAAGGTTCAACCCTTATGAATATCGTAAGTTCGAAAGAAATGGTAAATTGAGTTCTTCTGAAATGGATAAACTAAAAAAGTTACTCAGGTGGCGTTTTGATATGGGTAAAAGGTGTAACCGGGCCTGCTTTATGATTCTTTCTGACGATATGATTCAGAAGTTAATTAAGTTTAAATTTAAAAACTTGGACCATTTCAAACAATCTAAAATTCTTTCTAAATCCTTATTAATAAAGCACGGCCGTTCAATCTATTCTTTGCTTTCCTGATACTTTGCATGGGCAAATTCAGCCAAATGATGAGCGGTGAAGCCATACTTTTTGGCCAATTGATCTGATGGTGCGCGTTGGGCAAAATGAGGGAGGCAGAAGACTTTGTCGGTGAATGTTTTTAAGAATAGGCCGGTTCCTGCTTCAACTCCTATTTTTAAAGCACTCTTTGGAAGTAATGACGACTGTTCTTCTAAGGGTCTTGCTAAAAAGAGGTCAATTGAGGGAAGGGATATTACTCCTGCTTTGATACCCTTTTTGGCTAGTTTAGCAATGGCTTCGACACAGATACTGACTTCGGAGCCTGTGGCATAAAAAACGAGGTCAGAATCTAGTGAACCGGCAGCTAAATACCCACCTAAATCGGCATCTATTTTCGATTCCTTGAGTTGAGGTAAGCTTTGGCGGCTGGTAATGATAGCAGAGGGGCCCTTTGCCGAAAGAGCACTTTGAAAAGAGGCAATGGTTTCATTTAAATCAGCTGGTCTGTAAACTGTAAGATCGGGAATGAGACGTAAGCTGTCTAAGTGCTCTACTGGTTGATGAGTGGGGCCATCTTCTCCAACATAGAAGGAATCGTGAGAGAAAACAAAAATAGTTGGAGTTTTCATTAATGAGGCCAGTCTCACTGAGTAACGCATGTAATCACTAAATACCAAAAAGGTAGAGGTGAGAGGGATAAAATGACTGTGAAGTGCCATTCCATTAGCGATGGCTCCCATAGCATGCTCTCTAATACCTAATTGGATATTCCGTCCCAAAGGCTCTTTGGGTTGCATGGACACTTCTTCTTTTATGACCACTTTAGTGGAAGGGGTCAAGTCGGCAGAAGTAATCATAAGATGAGGTATTTTATCTGCCAACGCATTCACTACTTTACCACTGGATCCGCGAGTGGCTTCAGGAGTGTCTATCTTTTTCATATCCTTTATCCAAGAATTATCTATTTCTCCTTTGCACCAACTTTGGAAATTCTCTACTAAATCGGGTTGGGACTTTTTCAATTGCTCTAATTTTTTATTCCATTTTTCGAATTCAACTAAGAACTCTTGCTGCTTTTTATTTAACTCTTCATCAATTTCAGTGTCTCGATAGAAGGCTTTGTTGGGCTTATAATCATAAGCTTGCTTCATCTTCTTGATAATATCTTTGCCTAAAGGTGCTCCGTGAGATCCAGCGGTTCCTTCTTTTTCGAAGGCTCCATCGCCAATGATGGTATTCACAATGATGAGTTTGGGTTTATTTTTGGTGCGAGCTGCTTTATCGAGTTCTTTTCTTAAAGAGAGCACTGTGGGTTCATCTGTGGTTAAAACTTTCCATCCGCAGGACTCAAAGCGCTTTTGAATATTTTCAGTGAAGCTGGTTTCGGTGGAACCTTCGATGGAAATTTGATTTGAATCATAGATCCAGTACAAGTTAGAAAGCGGTTGATGACCTGCAACACTCGCCGCTTCGTAGGAAATTCCTTCCATTAAATCACCATCTGAAACCAGCGCCACGGTTTTATGATTTATAATATCTTTAGAAAATTTGTTTCTTAGATATCTTTCTGCCAGAGCCATACCAACGCTGGTAGCGGCACCTTGACCCAGAGGACCGGTGGTCATTTCAATGCCAAGATCCAAATTATATTCAGGGTGACCAGCGGTTTTAGACCCTAATTGTCGGAAATTTTTAATATCATCTAATGAAATATCGTAACCATAGAGGTGAAGTAAACTGTAAAGCAACATGGAGCCATGTCCTGGACTTAAAATAAACCGGTCACGATTGATCCATGTGGGGTTTTGGGGAGATAGTTTTAAAAAATGATGAAAGAGGGTCACTCCAATATGAGCCGCACCTAAAGGAAGACCGGGATGGCCAGAGTTAGCCTTTTGGATCGCTTCAGCAGAGAGCATTTTAATTTGACGAATGATTTGAGTTTCGACTTGTACCGTATCCTTCATAGATATTTCCTTATTAAAATAAAAAAACAAAATCCCACTTATTTATTACGTGGGATTTTGCTTTTAATCAATCTATTTTAGAATACGGATCAGGTTATTTTACCACAAACTGGATGTGGTCAATAAGAACCGCACTGTCATAGATAAAGTCACCGGCATCGGCGATTCCAATTTGCAGCGTTTTCTCTTTCCCTGCAAAGTTTGTGACATCAATTTCTTTGTATTGAGGCCCAATCTGCATTAAGAAAGCTTTAGTTGCAGAATCAGGGCAGGTGGGAGTGCTGTCTTTATGGTTAGCAGGAATGGCTTCGAGCGAGTCATTCACGTTACCAATAGTTTTACAGAACTCTTTCCAGTGAGGAGCATTGTCATTCACATTTTCTTTCACCATGAAATCGGGTTCTTCATCAAATTTAACATAGAATATATCATTGTATGCAGATCCGATAAAGGTAGGTGCTTCTTGTGAAACATAGTTATAGGCAATTTCTAGAATTAACTTTTGATCGCCCGTCACCTCGGGAAGTTTGATTTTTTGCCACATGAGGCTGCTCTTTTTATCCACAGATCCTGTTCCAGTGGTTAAGAAACAGTAACGCTTTCCTCTTGGTGTAACGGCTTCTCCACCTCTTTCACGGCCAGTAGCAAAAAGATCGGTGAAGTTGTCATCTGTTTCATCTCCTAAGACGGAAACAAACCCTTCTACTCTCCAACCTTTGGCATCAGCATCAGCAAATGAACGACCATCCCTTACAAAATGAGTCTCTGATTCACAAGAGAGGTTGGTTGCTCCGCCGAGATCTGCAGGAGCCACAATGGTTTCTCCTTCGGCAGGAGTGTCATTACAAGAAGCATCATCTGGGTTTAAGTCACGTGCATTGTTAGTACGTGCACTACAAGCAGCAACACAGGCTCCTGTT
>CAYFLR010000004.1:6348-21893 GCA_964343805.1 uncultured bacterium
CACGATCTTCACCGTCATTACAAGCGGCAACACAGGCTCCATTGACCCACTCGGGAGTGTCTCCAGAACAAGTAGCTTCACAACCAATTCCGGTAGCGGAAGCGGTGAGAGCTCCTGAGCAGGTGATACATTCAGGATCACTGGCATTGGAGTTTTCATTAAGAACTTCTCCATCGGTGCACTTGGCTACGATACCACCGCCAAACTCCATATAAGTATCTTTTAAGACACATTGATCATTGGCGTCCACATCATATTGGGTGTCATTAGGACAGGGCTCTAAACAAGTTGTGATAGGCTCTAGAGTTGGAGTTCTCTTCCCATAGGCTTCACAGTCGAGTTCACAACGGAAGGCTCCGCCTGCTTCATTAGCTTTTAAAAATTGACTGGCATCACAAGCAGGGTAAGGATCAATATCGATGTTGAGATCGCTTAAGGTGGTGTAATCTTCGAGTCCTTCTAAAGTTCCTGCTTTTTTCTCTTCTTCTTCAAATCCAAAGAGTTTTTTAGCACTGGAAGCCAATCCTTCGAGTGCATCCATAGCAGCAGCTTTACTTTCTAAAGCATCTTTCTCGTTAGTGTTTCCTTCAAAGTCTGGAAAAGCAAAGGCTGTATTACCTGTATCTTGATCTTCTTCAGCGATTCCTACTAAGGCGTAAGGACTTTGAACTTTGGTAGAAGCGGTGAGAATACCTGATGTTCCAACAAATGCTGGCATTACATAGGCACCTGTTTCTTTATTGGACCAAGTTACAAATGGACCCACATTAGAAGTTACCATAGCTCCAGGTACGGCTGTAAGAGTTGGAGCTCCCCCATCACCTGTCATAGTTGCGTGAGTTGTCGAGTTATTTGTTTTTCCAACAAGACCTGTGGTTAAACCAAGCTCAGCTTGTTTATAACCTAACCATTCAGCCATGGCTTTATTAGCCATATCACTGTATTTACCAGAAGTCCCTAGCTTTAAAAGAGGAAGCTGTTTATTGGTGGTATAAAAACCATAGATTACATCTTTTTCAATTTTACCAAGATCGGGGTTAATTTTCTTTAATCCCATATAGTTGATTTGAAAATGATCTTGTTCAGCATTGTATTTGGCTAGAGCCACTACTTCGAGCATCTTTCTATCTACCCCATCGATGGCAACGGTTCGAACTTTAGCCACAACAGCAGTCTTTACACCTAATTTGTCTTTGATGCTGGCCAGAATCTCTTTGAGATAGTCTCCAATTTTTCCTTTGACTACATCAGGAGTTTGCTCTCCTACCATCTTATTAACAAATTGGGTATTAAGGATGATATCTTTGGTTGCGAAGGCGTCGGAAGGAAAGCCGAGGCCAAACTTAAGGGCAAATTTAATATCTAATTCAGGAAACTCTTTGTCCTTTTCAGTTTCTATATCAAACACTTTGATGAGAGGGATAGCTACTTCCAGTATCTCAGGGAATTTGTCTTTGATTTCATCTTCAGTGGACGCATACCAATTACGTGGGTCACACTCATCAATTGTCATACAGAGGTCGATTCCTGCATGCTCTTTAGCGGCTTCTTGCGCTTCTTTCTTCAGTTCTTCACAAGATGACAGAAACGAGAGGGTGATTGTAACCAGCAACGCACTCCCTAAATACATAAGATTCCTGATCATAGATTCCTCCTTACCTTAGTGGGCTTAAAATTCTAGGATTGATGGTCTATAATTTTACCTAACAGTTCGGTTCTAATCAATAAAATTAGTGATCTAGCTATTGAAAGGCGATTCTTAAGATTGTATGATTTAGCTATGAGATTTGAAGGACCCGAAAAAAAAGTAGAAATCATCTGCTCTGATTCTTTTCCGCAGGACCTGAGAGAACTTAACAGTTCTTTTTGGGAGGGGGTGGTTAAGGCTTGCAATGCGGATATTCTTTCCAAGATTCACGGGACTCACTTTGATGCATACTTATTGAGTGAATCCAGTCTTTTTGTGGGAAGTAAGCAGCTAATCATGATCACCTGTGGGAAAACCAAATTGTTGAACTCGCTCCCTGAAATATTAAAAGCCATTCCGGTTACCAGTATTAATCATTTCTTTTATGAAAGAAAAAGATTTATGTTTCCGGATATTCAGCAATCAGATTTTGAACAGGATGTGGCCTTTTTGACCAAGCTGCTGCCGGGCAAAAGTTATCGTTTAGGAGCTGCTAATAATGATCATATGCACCTGTTTTATGCTGCAAATGAGAACAGCCCTAGCCAGGATATTACTGTTGAAATACTCATGTCGGAGCTGGATTCAGAATGTTTGAAATCTTTTGATGGCAATCATCATGATCGCTCTTCCTGTGGAATAAGACCACTTTTAGGGTTATTAGGAGATAAAGAGCAGGTAGATGATTACTTTTTTGAACCTCTAGGCTATAGCATTAATGCCATTAATAATGAGAGGTACTGGACGGTGCATGTGACACCGGAAGATCATCAAAGCTATGTGAGTTTTGAAACCAACCTCTTTCATCAAGATTACACCTCTTTAGTAAAGCGGGTCACTGGAATGGTAAATCCAAGGCAATTTATGGTGTTTTTTACTAAAAGCAAGGATGTAGAAGCCTGTTTTCAACCTCCTAAAGGATATAATCAGCTAGAAAGTTGTAAATACAGTTTTGAAAAGGGGTACAATGCTGAATACTATCTGTTTTGTCGGGATTAAACTAAGAGCCTCCTCCTAATTTCCCAGTGATACCTAAAGAATATTCTAAATCAAATTGCCGATAATATGCTGCAATTGCAATATTGTTGGTAAGCCAATAGTAGATAGCTGCATTGGTAGTGCCTTCATAGAATTGATCTTTTGCAATGAGAATATCTTTTAAGCCCAAATTAAGGGTTAGCCCATCGAACCATACAAAACTAAAGGAGAAACTGGGGTTGAAAAGGGGAGGGTCTTTTAAAAAATAGACGGTGGCAGGGAAACTAATCTCTGTGACAAAAATATCATTTCCAAATCCAAGACCCGCTCTAAAGCTGGAGGCGGCACTCCAGATATCTTGAAAGGTGGCGGCAAAGGCAAAACCTTCAACTATCTCAACTCTTAGTCCTAGATTGCCTCTTGAGGCCCAGGTCTTGGCCTGAAAAGAAGCGTTTAAACCCAGTTGTACGTAGCGAGCATCAAATCCAGCTGCAACAAAATTGGTTAGCTTGTCGTTGGCGTACTCAGCGGCAAAACCAAAACCAAATTTTCTAGCTGCTAAGGCATAGCTGGCAATACCCCCTACATTGCTCATTCGCCCCTTGGGGCCTAATTTTAAGTCAAGTTGTTCTCCTTTTAGAAAACCGAATCCTGCTCCATTGGTTTGAACACTAGAAATCACAGAAGGATAGACAATCCCAGTGCCCACATCTGTCTCTGCTTGCTCTGCATGGAGGTTATTAAAAAGAAGAAATAAAAAAGTTATATGAATGCCCGCCCATTTCATTAAAATGCCCATCCTATGGTGAAATATAAACTGGGGATATAGGGTACGGTGGACCGCAAAGAACGGATATTACTGTCTATTTGCTTATCAATTTCATTTTTGGCTTCGGTCACTTGTTTGTGAAGATCAGGGTCAAGCACCGAGAGTGTGAGAGCATTCCCTGCAATACCACCTAAAGAATAGTTAGTACTTGGTTTTAAGAGATGCATAGCTCCCAAACCGGTATCAATAAAGAAGCTGTTGGAAAATAGGGCAAAGTAGCCTATATGTCCTCCCACCATGGGTTGAACAATAGTAAAGCTTACACTTCCGATAGATGAAGCTTCTTTGGTTTGTTTATGAATGACGGAAGCGCTGGCTCGGGCATTGATATTCCAAGTGGAGTATTTCGCTTGCAGATAGAAGGAGGTGGTACCTGGAAATAGGCGGATAAAGGAGTTATAAGACTGCATACTTAAACTCCAAGACGGCTTTAAGGTATAAGTCTCATTAATCTCTTGAGAGAGGGAATCTTCATCTAAATCGGCAAAATTCTCAATGATGGAGGTGACGGGTTGGGTGGCCATACCAAAACCAAACTTAAGCCAAGGAAGACGAATAAAGGCAAATTGCAAGTTAAGGAGGTCTGGGACTCCCACACTGGCAGCTAGAGTAATATTATGGTCAGACTTAGCCTTCAGGGGTAGGGGCAGCAATAAAACGGCAATAAGCAGTATTTTAATTTTATGAACCATTGCTATTGCCATTCACAGCGATCCACTCATCTCGGAGAACATCAGTAGTGGCATCGCAAAGCATAAATGCACCGAAAAATCCTAAATGATAGCCTGCAACTTTACTGTAACCTTTTTTGGTGGCAGGGAGAGAGTATTTTTCCAGGTAGAAAAATTTTTCCTCCCGATAGGGGCCCAGAAGATGTTTTTTTGCGACATCATTGAGAAAAGTAGAAAATCTCCTTTGGGTTAGGTTGGGATCCAGGCGGTTAACATACCAGGCTCCCACAATACCATGTTTACTCTTTGAGAGTGTGTTAAAGCCCATAGTTAAAATGTAATTACTTTCAAGGGCCTTACGGATTAAAAAGTAAGCGGATGTATCCAGTGACAAACAGGTGGGTTCATCTTCTATAAAGAGAGATGTGAGAGTATCCATATGGAATTCTTCCACCTTCACTACTGCACCCCCGAGCTCTAAAGCGGGTGTATACTCGTCATGACGGTTGACCGTAAAGAAGATAAGAGAAACAAAATCAGTTCCAAATTCATCCACTGTCTCTTTTTCCACTCGAATATGGAACTTACTGCCTAATTTGGGTGGAATGAGATAAGCTTCGTTATCTTCCACCAAACTGAGAACTGTGTTGGGAGATTCAGAAAGGGGATTTCCATGGTAAACCATTGGTTCTAAACGGTTTTTAGGGTCTTTTATTTCGATGTGGATTTGGTCAGAGGCGGTCTCTCTTACAGTAATAAACAGTTCAGGAATGCCTTTGGCCCGATATTTATCAAAAACCTGTATGTGCAGGTTCTGTTGATAAATAAAACTAATGAAGAAGGCATTCCCCCCGATATCAGAGGTGGCTGTAGCATAGCCCTCATCGTCCAGTTCTATGTAGTTAGGGGTCAGTTCATCACCTGTCACCGCCCCATCTTCCTTGGTGCAAATAGTGAGAAAGAGGCAGAGAACAAGTAATGCGACGACTCGTGTCAGAATCATCCATAATCCTATTGTTAAATGTAAGGATATCAATCAAATTTTAACAAATATTGGATAGATATTCAAGAAATAGCCTGAGTTGTTTTATTTAGGGCTTTATCGAAGTCGAATGCTGGGATCTTTTAACTGGGATAGATAGGGTTTTCTTTTTGAGAGCAATCCATCAATAATAATGGTGATGGTGTCAAGATTTATACTCTGTTTAAAATGCTGCTTAATAGTACTTGGGGTAATTGAAATAAGGTCTTGTTGGAACTTGGTAGGGGTGACACCTGCCAGCTGATAAAAATAGTACTGATCTAAGAGAGATTCATAGGAATCAATTTTTATGGCCCCACCATTAATATATGAGGTGATAACTCCATTTAACTCATCTTTATTAGGACCGGATCGGATCAATCTGCTGATTGAGCGGATAATCCGATAGAGAATGTTATCCAGCGAGCTTTCAGGTAAATAATCAATATTAATAGTGAAGTGAGGCTCCATTGAGAGGGAATGAGGCACATATCCTTTGATAGAAATGTACTCTTCTATTTTAGAATGCCACAAAATTCTATTTAAATAAGAGAAGGGATTGGTGTGAGAGAAGAAAAGGATATTTCCGATAAGCCCAGTAGCCAAATTTGTTTTGGGCACCTTTGGATTTATTTGGCCTAAAGTTAGATTTAACAAAGGAATTTCTTTATTTGTCACTTGGATATCCCTCTCCTTTTTGGGATGGGGCAGTGTATGTATAGGGGTGGCAATATAGTGCTGCTTCCATTTAGCAAAAGCCGAGGAGATAAGAGTTTTGGCTTGGGTAAAGCTAATATTACCGGTTATAAAAACCTTGCAATTATTGGGGAGGTAGTATCTTTTATGGAATTCGATGAAATCAGAGTTCTTTAAGGCTGAAATAGTTTCTATGGTCCCTTCGGCGGGAACTGAAAAAGGGTGATTTCCATAAAGTGACCTCTTGAAGGCCAGCTCAGTTTGAGTGCTTCTGTTTCTGTTTATAAGATTTAAATTCTTAATATGCTCTATTTTTACTTTCTCCAACTCTTTTTGGGGAAAATCGGAGTTCATTATAAGCTCTGCAGCCAGATTCATAAATAAAAGAGCGTCTTCAATAAAAAGGTCGGCATGAATTTTGTTAACTGAAAATTGGGCAGAGGAGCCCCAATTAATTTTATTAATCTGTCGCGCAGTATATTTTTTTGTTCCCTTTGTCAGCATGGGACCAAATAAAGTGGCTAGACCCGCTTTTTCTTTGGTTAAAAACTGTTTCTTAACTCGAGGGTAAATGGAAATGGAAATCATGTCTTTAGAAAAGTTCGGAAGATAAAAAAGTTTCAGGCGATTGGGAAAGGTATGGGTCAGTACTTCGTGGGGTTTGATAATCTTACGAGGATTTGGATTATGGGTACTAATAACCACCGTGTCTTTTGTGAGTAACTTAGGGTATTTCGATTTTAAAATTGAGATAGCTTTATCGTAGGTGAAGGAATTATCTTCGGTTATTGCGGTGGCTTCCTCTTTATTGATTGCCTTTTTTTCTTGTTCTGGACTGAGAAATGAATGAGAACAGCCATTCTTTTTAATGAGAGTGGTCAGTAGCTTTTTAATATGAGTTGGGGTTATCACTTCCAGCTGATTGACTAAAAGGTAATCCATCAGCAGTTTATCGTAGTTATGAATTTGAGTGAAGTGCTTGGTGACAGAGGAGTTCTGTTCATAGACGTTTAGTAGGTCATAAAGGAGTTGTCTTTTTACTGTTTTTATTGCTGCTGGAGTTGGAGTTTCTTGCATTCGTTTCTGTAAAAAGCCGGAGAGAACCGACTTGGTTGCATTAAAACCTTTGTTGGGAATTAAGTTAGAAACAAAATAGATAAAAGACAGGTGTTTATGAGAGCTGAGGTTGGCTTCTGAAATGATCGGCTGTGCTAATTCCTGTTGATCCTGAATTAATAATTTCAAAGTAGCCATGGCCTGAACTCTCATGGCTTTGGTGGGGAGAGTAATGGGACAGATGGTGACTAATTTTTCTTGATTTATGGGAGCTCCCATTTTGTAGGTTTGTTTAGTGGGAATCGAAGTAAGTTTTGGGGTTCCATTGGATGTTTTTTTGTAGGTACCAACTATAGAAGAAAAGCGGGAGATGATCTGTTTTTGCATTTTGGCCACATTAAAATTACCTGCCACCACTAATAAAACTTTATCCGCTCTAATATGCTGTTTCATGTATTTTGATAAGGTTTTGAATGAAACATCTGAAATAGATTTATAGCTACCATAGAGGGGTTCGGCATAGTGACTGGAAGGAATAGCCGCTTTAAAAAGATGTTGTAGATAGCTTTGGTTGGAGTTTTGATGAGAGCTATTTTTTTGATTGAGAGCAATTTCTTTTAAGGCTTGAACCTTACTTTTTACCAGATCTTTTTCACTGAGAGCGATTTGCCTGAGGCGCTGGGCCTCGTACTTCAATATCTCCTCATAATCAGTGACAGGAATAGAGTAAGAATATTGAATCCAGTCATGATTCAATTTGCTTTCTAGGCGTCCCCCCATATGAAAGAGCGTTTTTTCTATATTCATTTTTACATGTTTACCGTATTTGACTTGGTAAACGGGCAGGTGGCGGACGATGTTGCTAATTCCAGCTTCTACTGTCTTATTGGTATCGGTGGATAAATTGTAGGTAAAGCGAAAATGGATGCTGGAAGTATGGCTGTTTTTTATTAATAAAACTCGGAGTCCATTGAATAGTGTAAAGTGCACAGGTGCTTTGGTTAAGTGGGGGGGGATGTTTATATCAGGAAAATTTAGAGATTTGGCCATTGCATTATCAGGAATATAAAGAGTAAAGAGTAAAAAAAGCAATAGGGGCAGGGATCTAGCATAATCTAAAATATTCTTGGCAATTTTCATAGAAACTCCTTTGACAGAGCTGATCTTCTCCAGATCAGCCGCAAAGATGTTATTGATTGTTCCAAATTCTTCTAATAGTCTCTTCTTTAAAACGGGGCCTACACCAATGATATGGTCTAAAGAGTCTTTAATAAGCTCCTTAGATCGAATTTTACGATGATAAGAAATTCCAAATCTATGAGCTTCATCTCTAAGAAAAGTAAGGTGATTGAATGGGGCGCTGCCTGGTTTAAGATTGATCGGGTTCTTCCTACCTGGGACAAAGAGGCGTTCCTCTTTTTTTACCAGTTGGTTGTGGGTGGCATTGTGCTTGGTTCTGCTTTTTGCCAATCCGGCAATAGCAATGCCATTTAAATCCAAATGATGCAAAATAGATTCACATGCATGGAGTTGCCCCTTTCCTCCGTCAATTATGATTAAATCGGGATGAGGGATATCCTTTAAACTACCTTGAAATCGACGTTGTAAGACTTCTTGTAAGCAGGCAAAATCATCTTGCTTTGTGGTTTGTTTAATTTTGAATTTTCGAAAGTGGGTGGAATTAATTTTTCCTTTCACAGAAACTGACATAGAACCGACAGTGTGTGAACCTTGAAGGTTGGAAATATCATAGCATTCAATTCTTTCAGGCCGTTTATTGAGTCTTAAAATTTTCTGGATACTTTCCATAATTACATTATTTTTATCTGACTGCTGTTGCCAATCTGCCAGCTGTTTATTGGCATTATCTAAGGCAAATTGCATGAGCTCTTTTTGTGGTTTCCGTTCTGGTGTTTTAAATGTAACTTTAACATGATAGCGGTCTTTAAAAAAGGAAGCAAGTGACTCATGTCCTATTAGAGGCTCGGCTAACAAAATCTGGGGAGGAGGTGGGTGATTCCAATAGAATTGAGTCAATAGATTGGCTAAATCCTCTGGTTGTGGGTTGAGTGATGGAGTCACTGCGAAGTGATTGGTGTGAATAATTTTGTGGTTTCGTAGATGAATGAAGTAAAATTGGTGAATCTTACCATTAAATAGATGGGCCACCACATCTTGATCTCTGAGTTCGGGATGGATTATCCCCTGATGGATTGATAGCTTCTCTATGCGATTGATTTGATCGCGTATTCCGGCAGCTTTTTCATAGGCCATCTGTTCAGATGCTTCATACATTTGCTTTTTTAGGGTGGAAATAAGCGTCGAATTCTTACCTTCTAATAAAAGTTTAACCCCTTTAACCAGCTGATGGTATCTGGAAGAATTTATTTTTCCGGTACAAGGAGCTGAGCATTGACCAATTTGGTAAAGTAAACAAGCCCGTTTGGTATTGGCAAGAGTGCTGTCTGTGCATCTTCTTAAAGGGAAAATTTGATTTAAAGTGGAGAGGATTTTTTTGATGCCTCCCATTTGCAGGAAAGGACCAAAATAGAGATTTTTAGAAGAGGTGATGGTTCGTGTGATTTCCAGACGCGGAAATTCCTGTCGGGGATCGATCATTAAAAAGGGAAAGTTTTTACCATCTTTTAAGAGAATATTGTATTTGGGTTTATGTTGTTTAATAAGATTATTTTCCAATAATAAAGCTTCCACTTCATTGCTGGTCACAACTGTATCAATACTGACAATCAACTGCACCATTTGCACCGTTTTGGTATCTAACTTTCCTTTTTGAAAATATTGGGCCACCCTTTTTTTTAAATTTTTTGCCTTGCCAATGTAAATTATTTTCTGTCTTTTGCTTTTCATTAAATAGACGCCTGGGCTGGTAGGAAAGTCGTCTTTTTTGAAAGAATAATTGCCCATGGAAAAGGTCCCAATATTAGAGGAATTGAAGTTCTATTTTCTTCAAAACAAAAAGCTCATCTCGTAGACTGGCCGCGGTTTCAAAGTCGAGTTCATTTGCTGCTTTTTTCATAGCTTTTTCAACTTGTTTGATCTTCTTTTTAATTTCTGCTGGAGATTTGTAGGAGATGAGATCGTCCAGCTGAACATTGGCAGGGATATCTCCGTCTGGAAGAGGGAGATCAGTTAAATTATAAATTTCTTTAAGATCCTTTCCGATCTCTTTCTTAATTCCCTTAGGAGTGATTCCATGATCTTGGTTGTATTTCTGCTGAATGGTTCTTCGACGAATGGTTTCATCCAGGCAGTTTTGCATAGACCCAGTGATGCGGTCAGCATAGAAAATAACATGGCCATTGATATTACGAGCGGCTCTACCAGCAGTTTGAATTAAGGATGAGGTGGATCTTAAAAACCCCTCTTTATCAGCGTCCAACACTGCGACTAAACTGACCTCAGGAAGGTCGAGACCTTCTCTTAATAAGTTAACCCCGATTAAAACTTCTGTCTCTCTGAGTCTTAATCTGCGGATAATTTCTACCCTTTCGATGGTTTTCACTTCAGAGTGAAGATATTCACATTTGATATCTTTATTTTGAAAATAAGTGGTGAGTTCTTCAGCCATTCTTTTGGTTAGAGTTGTGACCAAAACGCACTCTTCTCTTTTTAATACCTTGGTTATTTCATGATGGAGATCTTCCACCTGATTACTCACCGGACGAACTGAAATTTCAGGGTCGAGTAGACCAGTGGGTCGGATTACTTGATCTGTGAATTCTCCTTCGGTTTTGTCCATTTCGTACTTACCAGGGGTTGCCGAGACATAGAGAGATTGATTTAACTTAGCAGAAAATTCATCAAAAGTGAGAGGACGGTTATCCAGAGCGGAAGGAAGTCGGAATCCAAAATTCACCAGGTTTTCTTTTCGTGAACGATCTCCCCGATACATGGCTCCCACCTGGGGAATGGTTACATGGGACTCATCTACAAATAACAAAAAGTTAGATGGAAAATACTCTAAAAGTGTGGGGGGAGGAGCTCCAGTGGGCCTTCCAGTAAGGTATCTGGAGTAATTCTCAATGCCAGGACAGTGTCCGATCTCCTGGAGCATTTCAATATCATGCAGTGTCCTGGTTTCCAGTCTTTGGTACTCCACATGCTTTTTCTCATTTCTAAAGTGATGAAGTTGGGATTGCAAATCTCCTTCAATTTCATGAATTATGGAAGAGATGCGGTCTGCCTCAGTGACATAATGGGAGCCAGGAAAAATGGTATATCTTCCAGGCTTAGCTTGAATCTCTCCGGTGAGGGGGTCGAACACCACAATGGAGTCTATTTCATCTCCAAAAAACTCAATACGGAGAGCTTCTTTCTGTTGACTAGCCGGGATAATGTCCACCGTATCTCCTCTTACTCGAAAGGTACCTCGGTGGAAATCAATATCAGATCTTTCATACTGAATGGCGATGAGTTCCTGTAAGAAGAGGTCTCGATCAAAGGTCATTCCTTCTTCAATATAGACCGTCATCTTTTTATAAATTTCAGGTGATCCAATGCCATAAATACAAGATACGCTGGATACCACAATCACATCCTCTCTTTGTAAGAGTGAGGATGTGGCGGCATGCCGCATTTTATCGATATCGTCGTTTATGGAGCTATCTTTTTCAATATAGGTGTCTGTATTTACAATGTAGGCTTCTGGCTGATAATAATCATAATAGCTAATAAAGTATTCCACTGCATTATGGGGAAAGAGTTCTTTGAACTCAGCAAAAAGTTGCGCAGCTAGAGTTTTATTATGGGCGAGAATCAGAGTCGGTCGTTGTAACTCTTGGATTACATTAGCCATGGTAAAGGTCTTTCCTGAGCCGGTAACCCCCAGGAGGACCTGGTGTTCTTTACCGGCTTCAAAACCTTTGACTAAATCAGCAATGGCTTTAGGCTGATCTCCCGTAGGTCGATAATTGGATTTCAGCTGAAATAAACTCATATTAGAATAGAAAATTCTCTAAGGCTGTGAATGAAGACAGCGAAAATTCATGTCATCTGCTGTATTCCCATCTTTGTCTACATAGGAGATAGTGACTAGAGAGTATACTTTATCTCCTAAAACACTGGCAGCGCGCTCGATGGTCAATTTATCCATAGTGAAGCCGGTGGCCAGCTTCATATCATGCCATCTGTCTTTACGAACATGAAAGACAATACAGTAGGGATTAAAAAAATCAGTATCTCTGGTTTGAATTCGTTCTAAAACTGCTACCGAACCTACATAGGATTCATTTTCTACAGGGCGAGCTTCTAAATTAGCAAATGAGGTGAAAATAAAAACCATGGCTAAAATGGAAAAAAATACTTTCATAGTGCACTCCTTGCAATAATTTGACGGATGATCTTGGATTATCAAAAAGAAGTAAATCACATGGAGGGTTAGGATTCAAGGCTTATTTGAATGCAGCATTTTACTGGATAGTGATCTGAGGGGAATCGGGTTCCTTCGGGGTTTTTTAACTTTTTACAGCGGCAATCCAGCTCTATATTAGGCACTTTAAAATTTTTATCAAGTAAGATCCAGTCAATCCTTTCACCTTCACTGCCTCCCTTAAAGCCATGATGGGATGTGTGTTCTTGTACTCCATTGGCGATCCAAGGATCATATAAATCGCTAAGTTGTTCCATAATCAGATTACGAGTTCCTGATAAGGGAGAGTCATTAAAATCACCCACCAAGATCAGTGGAAGTGCTGATGTATTTACCTGTTTAATCTGTTCTGTTAACACCCGACTCTGTTTCAATCGAGTAGATTCATAAATATGATCAAGATGAACATTTACAAACAAAAATTGAAGGTTGCTGTCTTTTAAATCAAAGATGGTCCAGGTGAGCATTCTCGGCCAGGCGCTGTCGTAGGATTTACTGCCCGGTATAGTTGGGGTTTCAGAAAGCCACAGATCACCACTTTTATTCAATGTTAAGAGATTTGGATTATAGAAAACGCAAGGGTACATCCTCTCCTTATCCCAGTTACGATGCTGATCCACTAAATTGAGATTCGGAAAGAGTTTGATCAAATCTTCAATTTGCCAAAAAAAACCCTCTTGGGTGGCTATGATATCTGGAGAGGCTGAGAGAAGAGTTTCTGCTAAATAATCTTTCCGATCGTTCCAACGATTGGGGTCATCTCGTGGATCATCATATCGAATGTTTGATGTTATAACCCTTAGATCCACTGTGGCCCCCTTTTTTTATATCTTTGTAATTCCAAATATTTTCAAAGAAAAGTAAAAATTTCAATAGTTATTTTGCAATGGAAAGTTGGATGTTCCCTCCATCCCATCCCCGATAATAGCGCTCTGTATTCCAGTTAATGGATTGCACCATTTCATCCACATCAAAGGTCACTTGAGCTAATAATGAGGAGGTGGGAGAAAAGGAGAATTCGTAGTTTACATTAAACCGATGTTCGGTGGTGGGGTTATTTGTGGGTTCCTTTTTATCTGTCCACTTGCCATCTTCCTGATAGAGGTTGAATTGATATCTTAGAGTTAATAAATCTTTTCTGGAAGGAAGGAGATTGGTTTGCCATGCAACAAAGGGGAGTTTGTTGCTGAGCTTTATGAGGTCCTGGTTGTTATGGAATGCGCGGTTTGCAAGGTCTAAACCAAACCGAATATTCTGAGTGAGACCAAAGATTTGATGGAGTTTGATTCCCAGTTGAAAGAGCTCTCTTTTTACTTGGTGACTATAATTCTCTTGTAAAGCACTGATATCAAACTCTTTCATTTTCTTACTTTGATCCAGCTGCAGGCGAAATAAAATCTGCAAACTGGGCAATAGAAAGTAGGATGTATGAAGGGACACCAACTGTTTTTCATATAAGAAAGTACTTTTTTCATCTGGAAAAATCCACTTTGTTTTGCTCTCTTTGCGAAATGCAAATTCAAAGAAGCTCCCTTCCTCGGGACTATCAGTTTCCCCGCTGGTCCAACGGGCAGTAACCCCAAAGGTGGTGGGCTCATATCCCTTCTCATAATAGTCGTTTCTGTCATTTCTCAACTGCCTGGGATAATCCACCAGGGTGTAGTAGAGCCTTACTTCTAGCTCTGGAAGGAGAAAGGAGAGTGCTCCTCCAATGTCATCTTTCCGCTTGTAGAGGGAAGGTTCCCCATAAAGGGAAAGGGATACTTTAGGTATTAGGAAGTATTGAAATTCAATGATTTGATGCTGGATATTTCGTTCAAAAGATCCTTGTTCTAGATAGAGAAACCGGAAGTTAAGATTGGGTAGAAGCTCAGCGTTCCACTTAAACCGGTTTATTATGGCAAAATGACTCTTATCCAGACTCCCAGCTGATATGGTGTATCCGTTATTAAAATGATGCCAGCGATACTGCCAGGAGGGAGAAAAGTGATAGCTGATGATGTCGGATTGATACTCTCCATTGTGTTTTTTAGGGTTCCAGTTGGTGGCCGCTTCACTCTCAGTAAGGCTATGAAATTCCTGCATTTCTTCATAGGCAAGCAGACCGGTATGAGCGAGGGTTGAGAGGATAATTAATAACAAGAAAGAAGGTGTGGCCATTTAGCATGTCCAATATTGGTCGTATTAATGATCAATTCTACGTTTTTTTTACTACAAAACACACTGTTTTAACAGAGTAATTTTTATTTTACAGCCGGCATTCTATCAGATCCTAAAATAATAATTTCAAATTCCGATAAGAGGGTAGGAGGATAAGAAATTGATGATTGCATTTGTTAAAACACTCATACTGCTGGTTTCCTTTTGTTTAATTTTTTCTTGTAATAAGAAAGAGGAAGAGATTCCTGATCGTGTGATTCCTAATGAAAAGGGTACGAAGGTAGACCAAAAAGCCCAAGCACCAGAAGATAAAAACGCAGAAGATGCTCAGTTAGTCGGGAAAAAGGTTTTGGTTCCAGAGGGCTATAAGGTTGCGGAGGTGGATCTGGAGTTTGTCAAACACCTGCCTGGATCGAGTCCCAAAGCGAGTCCCAAGATAAGTCCTAAGGCCAGCCCCAAGGCGAGCCCCAAAGCCAGTCCCAAAGCCAGTCCTAAAGCGAGCCCAAAGGCCAGTCCTAAGCTTATTTCTTCCATGGGATTTCAATTGGTAGAGGCGGAGGAAAGCGAAACGAATTATCGGCTCACCGTCCGATATCTTCCCGAGTCAGGGAAAGATTTGATGGCTATTAAGGCAGAAGAAATTCCTACCGCTAAATTGATTGTGATTGATGAAGAGGGTTATGTGGAGTCGGGCTTTGAACTGGTTTTGAGTGAACAGGATTTGCTGAACGAGTTTATGCTCATAGGTATAGAAGTTCCCAATGAGGACTATCAAGGACTTTATGAAATAAGAGTGGTGAATACCAGCTCCATTAATAGTAAAGCCTTACTGAACAATGTAATCTCTTTAACCAATAGTAATTCTAACAGCAATGACAATCAGGGTGATGAGGAACCAACTGCTGGATTTCTTAAAATTCATAGTGTTCCAATTACCAATGCCACCACCGTAGCAGCCACTTTAGTATCTAAAGAAGGTGTGGCTCAAGTACTGCCAGAGAGTCTTGGTAAATTTAAAGAGCTTTCTACTTTATTGGGTCCCGCAGAGCTTGAGCAGG
>CAYFLR010000004.1:21903-23558 GCA_964343805.1 uncultured bacterium
GGGTGTAAGTTTAGATAAGGCGATAGAGATCATTCAGACCTTTATTCGTTATACCATATATCTTGATACCGATTACCGTTCCAAAACAATGGAACTCACCGTTGATATTCTGAAAGTACTTAGAGAAGATGCCTACGATATCACAATCGAAGACAGTGCCCGTACCCAGGGATTCACCAGCATACTGGTGCAGTCAGTCTATGATGATGTGATTCATATGGCCGAACAGATGATTCTTTTAATGAAAGCTGATGAGCAGCTCTTTGATGAGGCGATGGATAAAATTGCTCCCGCTTCCGATAGAGAAGACTGGCGGGAGTACGTGGGAGGCGATAAGACCACCACCGAGATCATGGCCAAATTAGAAGAGTATGTATCAGATTATGTGAAAGATATTGAGCGTTGGGCAGTGGATTGTAAATCCGGACTGCATAACTACTATAAAACCTTAGGAGCTGCAGGCGAGTTGGTTTTTGACTGTGTGGATAGGATGTGTAAGTCAATTCCTACTGACCTCGTATTACAAAATGCTAAAGAAGGCGTTTGGGTGAAGCCTCGTTCTTCTAGACATCAGCAGTATGGCAGTGGTTATGTAAGAATTAACATAGGTAGCTTTGATAAGACTGATGTGGGAGGCTACCGCGTCTATATTTCTCATAATCGAGATGACGCCGATTTGGAATTTAAATGTGAAAAGGGTATTCAAGGAAACCTCTATAGCAATGGTCAAATACAAACCAATGGTCAATTGGTGACGGGTAGAGGTTTAGAAATTGAAGGCATACATATACCTCCCCAAAGCCACAGCCATTTCATAAAAGGATGTCAAGAGTTTGCAGATCCTAAACTCACTCGAACTTTTGTTCAGGTGAGAGGCATGGTCCCTGAGGCCAAATACTATTTCACGGTGGCCACCTATCATAAATCTACAGGTGAGAATCTGCGGGTGTTCCCTGTGCTAGTGGGAACAGCTGGGGGAACAGGGCGCTGTGGTCCTGATAATATTGATTGTCAAATGGATTATGTGGCTGCCGAAGATTCAGGTTTGAGCTATGGTTATTGGATTGACCGATTTGAAGCCTCTCCTGCTCTGACTTTTAATCCACTACCCATTGAAAACTATAGCTATACTGGGCCTCCATTAAGAGGGGGTACGGTAGAAGATCCTATTAGTACAGGAACTTTTAAAACCCCAGGGAGTAGTTTGCCATTAGTTACAGCTGAAAGTCAGCTAGATTGGTCCAGTGCATATCAGTATTGCTATAACCGCAGAAGGGGCTTTAGAATGGCCACCATCTATGAATGGTATGCAGGTAGTTTAGGAACTCCTGATAAACAAAGTAATTTCGAACCTGCAGATTGTAATGTATGGAATAAGGCCAAAGGTGGAGAAAATCCAACAGAAAATGTGCAAGGTGAAGGAGACATGAAAGGCGATGCCTTAGGTTCTGGTGATGATACTACTTTAAAAGCTTCTATTACAGGATCTCATAGTCGTTGCAAAACCATCTATGGAGGTTATGATTTCATCGGTAATCTCGCAGAATGGGTGGATTTGGTCATAGATATAAATGAGAGTAATATGACCACCAGTAATGCTCGAAGTTATTGTAACCTCATGGGACTTTGTCCAGAGATGGCCCCGGGTAAAAGCA
>CAYFLR010000004.1:23568-60043 GCA_964343805.1 uncultured bacterium
ACTATCAGCTAGCTCCAAAGGAGCTGCCATTACCAGCTTTGATACCACCTTAGGAATTGATTCAGTTAATGGTGATAAAACAGATGGCTTTGATGGGGATGCTAGTCAATCTATTGTTTCCGGTCGTACTACCGACATTGGTGTTGTGGTGGGCGGAAATTGGTGGTCTGGAGCAGGTGGAGGACGTCATTCTATAGATCTTCGTCACAAGTGGAGTGATATTAATACCGCCATTGGTACCCGTTGTGTGATTGTAGGACAATAATCTTCAACTATAATAGTTAAAAATATCCATTCTATAGAGCGTCACTTTCGCAGATGATTTTTCCCTAAGCATCTTCTTAAATGTCTTGACTTGGGCTTCTTCTTGTTCTGGCTGAAGGGCTCCATCCATAGGAGAGAGATAGATCAGATCTTTAGCATCGAGGTTCAGCTGGCTAATGATCTCCGCTGATTTTAAAAAATGACGATTTACCTTGATTTGATCATCCAAAAGAAGGGTGATTCCCACCTGGAGCCCCGCCTCTTTTTGTTTGTTTATAGTATTTATGAGGGGTTTTAGATTTGGATTTTTTCCCCACTTTTCCCTTTGCTCTGGATCTCCAGTTTCAAGGCCTATGACAGAACGGTAGAAGCCTCTTTTTTTTAACTCCACATAGTCTTTGACTTCTCTTTTAGGGCTATGATCTGGATCATGAAAGGCGGCAATTCCTCGTGTCTGCTGACCGAAGTACTTATTTATTAAATCCAAACTTTTTAGCAAGTGTTGCTGACTCAAAGAGAGGGCACTGGCTGATCCTAAAAAGAGTCCTCTGCGGTATAAGAGGGTTTCACCCCAATGCCGTTTAACCTGCTTTAAGTGCTGTTCAAATTTCCTTAAATCGGTGGGAATAAAACGTTTGTTCCGATAGAAAGCACAGAAGGAACACTGGTTATTCGGGCATCCAGTTGCTGGCAATAATACCAGATCCTGATAGCGATCCGGCGGGAGGATCGGTACTTTTTCAGAATATATCTCGGAAAAAATTTTTCGTTGCTGGGTATGTTTCACTGCATCCCAGCAGCTTGCTTCCTCTAGGAGTCGCGTGATGGAATCGGAAGATAGATTCTCTCCAGTAAGTTCCAGAGGGTAAGCTTTGCTGTTAATAAGGTCTATCAATTTATGGGCGGTATCTGCCACTTTTTGATGAAAGTGGGGAAAGAGAGAGGCATCTTCTTTGAATAATCCCCCTTTTTGACTCACGGTGATTCCCGAATCGAAGGTCCTGCGATAGAAGGTGTTATCTTGATGAAATAGAGCCCATCTCCCGTGGCTATCTACACGGAGGGTGGTATCCGGGGGGGCCTCAATGACGAGATGAGCCTCCGTTTGACGGCAACGAATGGTGGAAGATAAATAATCGGGGGATCTTTTGTACTGCATCACTACTTGTTTTTAAACCAAGGACCGGTCACAATGGCTTCATAAACTCCTTTATGAGAAGTAGAAATACCATAAATTAGCTTTTCATTGGTAAGAAAAAGATCGGTTATTTGTCTACTGATTTTACTGGTGGCTTCATGGTTTTTAAATAGTTCTGCCCAATTGGATTTAGCAGTTAAATAGACCTCATTTTCCACAGTATAATGTTCTTCGTTTTCACAGGCATAGGGCATATTTTCAATAGGACCCGGAGCTTGATTTTTGAGATTGATGGTGTCCACTACGATGGTTCCGGGGGTTAAACAGTTTTCCACATGATGTTTGGAGATTATGTACTCTTTTCCTCTTAACTTCTCAGGAAGTTTGATGCCATTAATGATAATATCCGCCTCTTTTAGATAATTTTCAATCTGACTTTTTTGGGTGGTGCGACGGGTCAATATTTGGATCTTAGGGATCTCATTGGCCATACATTCTGCAAGAACTCCCATGCAGGTTCGCCCATATCCTAATAAGACCACATTGGCTTGTTGAGGTGCTTTCGCCTTGATGCTTTTATTTTGAAGAAGCTGAAATGCAAAATGGGTGGCGGCATGTCCATTTTCTCTAAAATGCTGAATGCTGCGATCTCCTAAGGGAAAGGGGGGATGCATATTGCGGTAGTGCCGGATGGCTTCTTCTCCCTCTTTAGCTTCAAATTCGGCGAGATCAATGAAATAACCTGGGTGATCAGATAAACTATCTATGAGAGATGGGGTCTTGATGGTTTTTTTATCGTAGACGAACACCGTTTTGTCATCGAATTGGGTAAATTCTTGAGTGGGTAAGGAGGATTGCATAATTATCAGATTCTTAGGGTTACGGTTGCCAATGCGATGAATGGCTCCCACCATCCGTTCATCAAAATCAATAAGAACGAAGGTCAGTTCCGAGGGGAGCACATAGGTCCCATCAATAAAGTGTTGGACTGCTACTTTGGAAAGGATATTTCTGTTATCCACCTTTTTAGGGCTTTGAACAATTTGATCCATCCATACCAGAGTGATCTGCTTATCATGTAAAGTGGTGAGGGTTTTCTGGTCTAGCTTCTTGGATAAGAGAGCAAAAATAGTTGTGAGTGGGGAGATTTGATCTAAATGGTTTAAAAACTCAACGTCCATGGTCAGGATAAGATCTTTATCTTTATAAATCTCTGATGGGCTTGCCACCTTGGCACCTGCATCGAGGAAATCACGGTCTGTAATCTGGAGTTCTTGTCCAGCTCCTTCTTCAACTGTTACAGAGAGTCCTAAGTCCACCATGCATTTGATTTGTTCAGGAAGTAGGCAGACTTTTTTTACTACTGCAATTTGAAAATAGCGGATTTCACTCATGTTTGACCTCATGGGATGTGTTTAAGAGCATTGACATCTTTAGCTAAAAAAGCCGGGCTTTGTTCTAATTCTTGCGATAGGGTGGTAGAGTAGAGGGGGGAGTATTGATGTCCAGGAAAAATATAAGTGTTATTAGGTAGTTTTTTTAATTTGTCAATAGAGTGAAACATTTGCTCTATATCTCCTGTTTCCAGGTCACATCTGCCACAAGTCCCTATAAATATAGTATCCCCCGTCAGTAGATAATCCTCTTCAGCATTTATTAAAAAACAACAGGCTCCGGCACTGTGACCAGGAGTGTGGATTACATTAATATTTAGTGAACCCAGTGAAATTTGAGACCCTTCTGAGATGGGAACAAACCGTTGGGAATGCTGGGATTGAATATCTTTAAGACGGAAATTTTCTTCTGGATGAAGGTAGATGGGGACTTGTGGGTAGTTATCTAAAATGAGATCTAATCCCGCTGTATGATCAAAATGACTGTGGGTAAATAACACCTTGTCTATAGTAAATCCATGTTTTTTCAATTGGGAGAATACACCTGTTAACTCAGGCCTGAGGTCAACTAAGGCTGCCTTTTTACTACTCCAATCCAATATGAGGTAGATAAAGTTGAGGTGAGGACCTAATAGGAATTGAGCGATAGATTGGCCGGGTTTAAAAGGTGCTTCGCTCTTATTGTTGATCATATGGATGCCTCAATTAAAGCTTCTTAGAAATTATCCGAAATAGTATATAATGGAGGAATTATGTTCAATATGAAAATAAGGAAACGGTTATTTTATTTCATATGTATTGTTTTCCTTTCTTTTATAGCAGGTTGTGAATGGGGCAGTCCTCCGCCCATTGAAGGCACCTTTTACTATAGCACTGTGAAAGAAATATATAGTTTAGATATTAAAAGGATGAATGAAAACCAATATATAGTATCTGGTATGGGGGATGATGCCGTGTTCACTTGGAATCCGCCTTCTCTTAGATATCGAGACAAGGAAAAAGATGTAATGCTTTGGTATCATGAGGACTCTGATACTTTTGCCGTTTATATAAGTAAACAGCGAGTGGGGGTGGTGGTGAGAGATCAAAAAAAGGTCGTGCCTTTTGAAAAGCAAAACCCCTTTAAAAGTCTGGATAAATCTTGGAAAAAATCTCTAAAGAGATAATTTAAACTGAGATTGGCTAATAAGCGGTAACCTCTGCCTGGTATCTTTCACCATCTCTAAATCAATTTCTTCCAAAATAGTCCCCTCTTCACTATCAATCATCTTTACAATTTGACCCATGGGATCGATTATGGCGGAATGGCCATAGGCATGGTAGCTATAATTTTCGTTTAATGCGGGCGAACAGACTAATAAATAGCATTGACTATCTAAAGCTCGACTTTGCAGTACAATATCCCAATGAAGGGGACCGGTGACCGTATTAAAAGCTGCTGGAGCAACTATTATCTCTGCACCATGCAGTGCCATCGTTTTTATCAATTCTGGGAACCTGAGGTCAAAACAAATAGCCACTCCGATTTTACCCAAAGAGGTGTCTATTACTGTCGCTTTATCCCCTGCTTGAAAGGTGGAGGATTCTTGAAAGCTCATGCCTGGCAGGTCAATATCAAAAAGATGAACCTTACGATGTTTGCCAAGGAGTTCACCCTTTTCAAAAACAAAAGAAGTATTATATAAATGATCTTCTGCTTTTTCCACCACACTTCCCGCAACTAAGACTAAGTTATGTTCTTTGCTGGCTTCACGAAGTGTTTGGAGTAGATGAGAATCTAAAGTAAGGGCCTCTTCCCTAAAAATTTTTACATCATAGGGGCAATGAAAAATTTCTGGCAGAATGACTATGTTGGCTCCAGCTTTAGCGGCATTATTCATGTGAATAAGGGCTTTAGCCAGATTTTCTTCTGGGTTTTCACTCACTGCCATTTGGAAAATGGATGCTTTTATTTTGGAACTCATAGTTGTTTCCCTACCTTTTTTGGGGGTAATAAAGGTGACTGTCTGGTGCTTAGTTAAAGGAATCTAGAAGTCAGTGTCAAAATAAAACTTCTTATATCGCCTTTTCCCTAATTTTCAACAATGGATGTGGAAAACTGGGGAATTTTATTTTTTTTTGCCCCTCTATTATTTAAGATTTGTGGAGTGTTTACATTTTGCATAGTTTTTGGGCATAAAAAATACTTGATATAAGGAAAATGGTCTGTTAAAAAAATCAGTCATTCAAAATATCCCCTAAATTCTCCATGGATTGGAAATAGTTTGTCTAGCTTGCCTCACATAAAACTCTTTAAGACGCGCTCAATCAAGGATGGGACCCTTGCTCTTTGGTGGGATTTTATCCGCCAATACTGGAGGGTGTATTTAGCGGGAAGTACCTTTGTTATTCTTACCAATCTCACCGAAGTGTTTATTCCTAAGTGTGTGGAATGGAGCATTGATCTTCTCAAAGAGGGGAAGGTTCCCTCTTTTCTAAATCATTTTGAAAGTCAGCCTCATATTTTATTTTACTGGGTGGTTATTTTCTTTGTTTTTTCCATCATTATTCAAGGTTTTTGTCGGGCTGGCTGGAGACTCACTTTAGGTCGTCAAACCCATCAAGTGGCCTCTTTTTTTAAATCTTCCATTTGGCAGCAATCCCGTAACTTTCCCCGATTAAGTTTAGCCAAAACCTACACTCCTGGTGTCTTGATGAGTATTGCTACCAGTGATGTGGGAGTGGCTCGTTTTATTTTTGGTTTCACTTTAATAGGGACCATTGACGCTATTTTTCTCACCACTCTCTCTTTACTTGCTATGCTTACTATTAATATAGAGCTCACCTTAATGACACTTTGTGTTGTCCCTATCATGCCGATCATTATTGATCGACTCGCTCGTTTGGAGAGAAAGTTTCATAAAATAGCTCAAGAAAACCTTTCAGTGTTTAATCATCTTACCTCGGGAGCGGTCTCCACCGTGAGGCTTCAACGCATCACCGGAACAGGTAAGTTTTGGGAAAATAAATTAGAAGAAAAAGCAGATCAATATCGAAAAGATCGTCTAAAAGTGGTGAATACCTCACTCGCATTTATCCCTTCTTGGGGGGGCATTTCCATCGTCTCTTACGTTATCCTTTTTACTTTTGGTGTAGATAAAATTATTGCAAAAGAAATCACCATTGGACAATTCGTGGCTCTGCAAAGTTATGTATTTTTATTAGCAGGACCTCTGGGAGAAATTGGTTATATCATTTCTGAATGGCAGAAATCCTATGCCAGTTTAGAACGCATAAGAAATGTATTAATTGAGCCCCTTTCTTCCCATTGTGAATCAAAAGAGCCCATCCTCAATCAACCAAAAAGGGGTGATGATTTTATCACGGTTAATAATTTGACCTATCGCTATCCCAAACAAGAGAGAGAAATTCTTACTAACTTTAATCTAAAACTAAAACATGGGAAACGCATAGGAATTATAGGCCCCATTGGATCGGGAAAAAGTACTTTATTGGAGATACTTGCCGGTTTGGAGCGTGATTTTCAAGGTGATGTGCATTTATTAGGGAAAGATATTCGTCTTTATCTTCATGAAGACATGCGTAAGCTCATCTCTTTAGTCCCGCAAAAATCCTTTCTGTTTGCAGACAGTGTGAGAAATAATATTCTTTTAGGCCATGAGGCATCAGATGAAGAGCTTTGGCATTATTTACAGGTGGCCGAAATTGCAGATGAGGTGAGGGGTTTTGAAAATGGGTTAGATACAGAATTAGGTGAGTGGGGAATCAATTTATCAGGAGGACAAAAACAGCGACTCACGTTAGCAAGAGCTCTTATTCGTAAACCTAAACTCTTGCTATTAGATGATTGTGTGAGTGCAGTGGATACGGTCAAGGAAGAAAATATTTTAAAAAGTTTAGACCGTGAATTAAAATCAACTTCTCTGATATGGAGCGCTCATCGTGATTCCACCTTGGCTTATTGTGATGAGATAATCGAGTTAAAACTATGAGCAGTTATTTGCATAAAGATGAATATAAAGATCAAAAAGGAGACATTAAATCCTTCTTTTATCTGCTCCGGTTTGCCGCACCTTTTAAAGGCCGTTTTATTCTTGCTTTAAGTTTAATTATTGCCACTGCTCTTTTTTCTATCTATTCGGCTCGGATGCTGGGTTATTTTGTAGAAGATGGACTCATTAAAGAGGACTATAAAATAGCTACCACCTTTGGAATTGTGGTGATTGTCTTAGAAGCTCTCTCTCTTCTCAGCTATTGGTTAGGGCGTGTTCTTTTGACCAATGCTTCTTCCAAAGCTATTTTATTTATTCGTAAAACTCTTTTCAAACACATTCATCGGCTCCCTATATCCTATTATGATCGTACCCCTTTAGGTCGTACAGTCACACGTATTACTCATGATGTGGAGGGGATCGAGGACTTTTTCTCTGGTAGTTTAGGGCGAATGTTTCGTTCCTCTTTTATTGTCATCATAGCTGTAGTAGCTATGGTGGCCACAGATTTAACCATTGGTCTTATTTTAATCCTGTCAATGCTACCAGCCGTGGCTTTAACTTTGCTGGTAAGAAAACCGGTCCGTCTAGCCAATCGAGAAATGGCCAGAAGAAATAGCGCTATCAATGCCCGACTTTCTGAGTTTATTGGTGGCATCAATGTGATCCGAATTTTAGGTTTAGAAAAGTGGTCTAAGGGAAAATTTGATCAATTTGTCAGAGAGCATTTAGGTGCAGTACTTAAAACCAATTTGCTCTATTCTTGGTCCCGTCCCCTTACCTCCATGTTTTGCAATTTGCCATTGGTGTTGCTTCTTTTTATTGGTGGCGGGCGGGTTTTTGATGGCACACTCAGCATTGGTCTTTTTGTGGTTTTTATAAGGTACTGTGAAAGGTTTTCTCGCCCCATTATTGAATTAGCTAGAGAGGTGCACTCCATTCAGCAAGCTTTCGCCAATGCGGATCGAATTACCCAGTTTTTAAAAAGTCCAACCGAGGTGGATGAGCTGGGAGACAATGGCACTTTTGTTTCTTCCAAACTAAATGGAGATATTCGTTTTAACAATTTGCATATGGAGTATGTTAAAGGAGAGAAAGTTCTGCAGGGAATTAATTTCCAAATTTTGGCCGGGATGAAAGCAGGTATAGTAGGGGAAACGGGAAGTGGTAAATCAACTTTGGTGAATTTAATCACTCGCCTTTACAATTTTCAGCAAGGAGAAATTTTACTAGATGGTCGCTCTATTTTAGATTATGACCGATCATTTATCCGGGAACAGATTGGTTATATTTCCCAAGAAGTGGTTATTTTTGAAGGCACCATTCGAGATAATTTACTTATGGGTAAAGAACTTACCGATGAAAAAGTACTCGCAGCCTGCTCTAAAACAGGCCTTTGTGCAGTTTTTGATCACACGGGCATGAACTTAAATACACCCATTTTAGATCAAGGAGCTAACTTAAGTGTGGGAGAAAGACAAGTTATTGCTCTGACCCGTGTTCTTATAGAAGATCCCGCCATACTCATCATGGATGAAGCCACCGCCAATGTGGACCCATTTTTTGAGGAACTTATTCATGAGGCTGTCAACACAGTGATGGAGGGACGAACCTGTCTGATTATTGCTCATCGTTTGTCGACTCTAAAATCTTGTGACCGTCTCTTTGTATTTAGTAAAGGCGAACTTAAAGAGCAAGGGACTCATGAAGAGTTGATTGTGCTGGATAAATATTATAATAGATTTCTGAAAGCAGGATCAGGCTCCTCTAAAAAGAAAAGAGATAATTCATGAATATATTGAAATTTCAGACCGCTCTGGCTGATTTCGCTAAGGAGCGAGATTGGGACCAGTTCCATTCTCCAAAAAACCTAGCCATGGCCATTTCAGGAGAGGCTGGTGAATTGATTGAACTATTTCAATGGCTCCCCGAACATATGGAATTTACAGAAGACCCCGAACTCCATCAAAGAGCCAAAGAAGAAGTTGCTGATATTATCCTCTATTGCTTGCGATTCGCCGAAAAGATGGATATTGATTTAGAAGAGGCGCTCACCCAAAAAATGCAGCAAAATGGGGAAAAATACCCTGTGGCCAAATCCAAAGGATCTGCCAAAAAATACACTCATTTATAGTATGGCTAAGTGACTGTAAACCTACAGTTTATTTGCTTGCTTAAACAATCTATTTTCACCCTCCGATAAGTTAATTGTCTTTAATAAAAGGAGAGGAACTTTTTAAATATGGGTTTTTACGGTGAATATAGTGGCAACAAAGGGTGGTTTTATACTCTATTTTGCCTCTTACTAATGGGAATCCTCCTTAGCTGTGGAAAAACTCCTGCTCCTACCAATAAAGTTATATCTCCGGAGAATAAGGCAGGAACCACCGCCGATGCGAGTGAGGCGGGAAACAATTCCAATCCACTTGCCAAAAGAGCTGCCGGCTATATAGATGTGGAAGCGGGAGAGAACAATAATGACTCTGCGACAGAACCAAATTATCCAACAGAGCAAAAGAAAAAAGCAGTTAAGTTAATCAAAGCCGATCATACTCTCTATGAAACTATTCCCTTTAGTTTTCCCCTGCCCAAAGAAGTGGGGGATGGTATTACTTACCAAGTAACCAATGCTCCCTCAGGTGCTAAATTAGATAATGGTTATTTACACTGGCTTCCCGGAAGGGGGCAGGTGGGACTATTTACTTTCAATTTGGATGCTATGGAAGGTGAAAAGGTACTTTCTACCAAACCTTATACCATTCAGGTTAAACAGCTCCCAGATGACTTTTTAAAATTCCATGGTCCGGCTGGGGTCTATGATGATGCTGATATTGGATATATTTTTGTCCATGGGAAAACCTCCACCAATTTGTGTACCGAACCAACTGGGGCATCCAGCTATTGGCAGGGAAGTGAAGAAATTATTGCCCCTAATGAACAGTTACGAACCTTAGTTTGTTATGATGGAACGGAAGCAGTAGAAAATGTAGCTAAAAAGGTTGCGGAATCAATCATAGCGGCTCCCTGTGGCAAATATGGAAAGTGCATAGTAATTACCCATAGTATGGGAGGATTGGTGATGGAGCACATCTTTCTTCACTCTTCTCCTAAGGATGTTTTAAGGCCAGCATTATATAAAGACCATGAACTTTACAAAAAAGTTAAATTGAAAACAGCCATGACCATTTCTATTGCTTCGGCAGCAGGAGGGTCTAGAGCGGCTGATATGGTTTTGGATCTTAATGGCACTGGTTTCCTAGAAAAAATTGAAGGTTCTTCCATGGCTTCTGATTTCCAAAAAGACAGTGCTTCAACTGAGAGTTTAACCGTGGCTCAAAGCTCTGCAGTTTTGGCCCCTGCTTCGTTGGATCCTGAGGTCTTATTCATGATGGTTCCGGGTTATTCACCTATCGTTAAAATGCAGTTTGAGGGGTTATTGGATATTTGGTTGGGAGAGCAGAGTGAGCCAGATCCTCTTCTTTTCAATGGTTCCATCGACTATGCCAGAGTAGATAGTATTGTCGGTTTTTCATCTCGTAGTGATGGTGTAATCGCTTTTCGTAGTTCCTGTGGTATTAAAAGCTACTATGCGGATGATGGTCCTGGTCATGATGAGTATCTCAATGATCATGTGAAATATTGTGTGGAAGAGCCAAAGAAGGATAACCATTATGTTTGGTTCTTATCAGAACTCCATCATAATTTAGTGGCTTGGCCGGTGGACTGTGTAGAGAATAATTACAGGTGTAATATATTAAAACCCTCCTCAGGAACTTTTAGTTACTTTACCTCCGAACACTCTGGTAAAAGCGCTATTCACACCATAAGAGCTCTATTGACTGCAGAGCTTCCTTACGATGCCACCAATCCCAGCTTTTTGATCAAGAATTTATCAATCGAATAAAAAAAACTTATCGTATAATTTGTCACTTGGGTTAAATCAAGCTACCATATTAGTATGTGGGTAACTGCGTTTTTTATTTTATTATTTGTAATTACTTTTACTACGGGACCGGAATCTTTCGCCAATCAAGGGTTATGTAGAAATGGTTCCTTGAAAGTGGAGCAGTTTGAGTTCAACCGAAATCTCTATTCAAAGGAGCGAGAGTATCTTGCTAATCAGGGTATAAATATAATTGGTGTTATGAATCAAGGGGAGTACATCCTTGGTTATGATTCTTCTCTCTCCATAGATTCGATTCTAAATAGAATTCAAACTCGTAATCTTCAGATACGAAAAGTTTCCACGCACCAAAAGTTGAGAAATAGAATTAATAGCAGGCGAGTTTGGGTTTTAGTTAACCAAAAAAAATCTATAGAAGCATGGCAATTACAGTTTAATTCCTGTTTAACAGAGTTAAGGTTAATAAAAAAAGTGACTCCTCAAGTTCTCGAAATAGAAATTGACCCCGCTTTCATTCATCGGTTAGCTAATTTATCATTTGTTTTATTTATTGAAAATAAAGTCGCAATGGATGTGGATCAAAATGTGGTGGCGGCTCAAAGGCTTAAAATCGATCAAGTGCAAGTGCCCCCTTTATCTCTAAAGGGAAGAGATATTAAAGTGGGAATCTGGGAAATCGGAGGAGTGGAATCTCACAAGGATTTTGCCGATAGATTAACTATAGTTGATCCAGTAATCACCACCAATCACGCAACACACGTAGCGGGGACGATTGGCTCTAATGGGGAGGCTGATGCGCGGGCTTTAGGAATGGCACCAAAGGCTCAACTTTATGCTTATGATTATAAAAATGATAGCATTGAAATAAAAGAAGCAGCGGAGAATGGTCTGCACCTTTCTAATCATTCTTATGGGAGCATTGTAGGCTGGAATTGGTCCAGCGATGGAACCTGGAAAAAGTACTCTGAAGAAGGTTTTGGCAAGTATTCTCTGGTGGCTAGAGAGTGGGATGACATTGTTTATAAAACTGATTTAGTGATGTTTAAATCGGCGGGAAATGACCGCAATGATGGCCCAGGTAACTGTCCGGGAGGGGATAATTGTGATGGACCCTATGATAGTATCCCTCATAAAGGTATAGCCAAAAATGTTATCACTATCGGTTCACTCAATGATTGGGATCAGATGACAAATTATTCCGGCTTTGGTCCATCAGATGATGGCCGAGTTAAACCTGATCTCTGCGCCAACGGACAGGGGGTTTATTCCTCCATAACCAATAATGCTTATGCCAAAAAAAGCGGAACTTCAATTGCCTCAGCTGTTGCAGCAGGGGGTACTGCCTTACTTATGCAATATTATATTGAGCAAATGGAAACACCGCCTTCTGCCTCTATGGTGAAATCGTTGCTTATACATGGTGCAAAACAGCTTCCTGAGTATGGACCCGGCCCCTCCTATGCCACTGGATATGGATTAATTAACATTAAAAAGAGCATCCAATTAATTAAAATTAGAGCTTTCAAAACTGGGCAAATAGAAGAAAACCAAAGTGTGATATTTGATGTGGATGTGATTGCTAATAAGCCCCAGTTAAAGGTCACGCTGGTATGGACAGACCCTCCTGGTTATCCAACAGCTACCCAAGCTTTAGTGAATGATCTTAACCTAAAACTAATTTCACCCAACAATCGAGTTTACCATCCCTATGGATTGAATCCTGCCAATCCGACCCAAAAGGCAAAAAGACAGGTGAATAATAGAGATAATGTGGAACAAGTTGTAATTGCTAAACCCATCAAAGGACATTGGCAAATAAAGGTCACCGGTCCTAGTATTCCCCTTGGGCCTCAAAGTTTTACATTGGTTTCTGAATTCTTAGATTAGTTTTTTAGGATATAAAGATCGGGAACTCCCCAAGGTGAACTTCCCTCTCCCCCAAGGTTAGTGGTTCGATCCTTCTTTTTATTGAAGATACTTTTAATTCCACCCCAAATGAAGGAAATCCCGGTGGCAACTCCTCCCACAATTTTATCCCATAAGCTAAGATCCCCGGCGACTAAGGAGGCATCACCATTCAGTGCTGCTTTTAAATTATTTACATCGCTGATATTGGAGCTCACTTTTTTCCGAAAAATTTCCAAATTATAGGGTGAAAAAGCATAGTAATCTTTTAATACTTGGAGATAGGCTTTCCGTTCTTTTTCTAATCCATCTTTCACCTGTTTGATACTTCTGCTGGTAAGGATTTCAACTAAGAAATCTTCTGCGAAAATATCTATAAATTCATCACCATGAAACTCTTTAATCATGGCTGCAAATTTATCCTCGGTTTTGGGTGTGTAACCAGGGTCTAATATCACCATGATAATATCCATCATCTCTTTGGTATCTTGATCAAGCAGAGTATTGATCTCTTCGTAATCTTTATTATCAATGGCGGTGAGAAAAGAGGCACTTCGGGATAATTCAAAATCTAAATAAGCTATAAATTTAGCTTTAGCTGCAGCATCGCTATCATAGGTCTCTTTGATTTCGTTAATACCTATAGATTTAAAAGAAGTTGAGAGTTTAGACCAAGTGTCGCTGATGGCATTCCCCGCTTTATCTACCAGCTTTTCTCCTTTATCCACCATATCATCAAACCAATTATCTTTGACTAAATTGCCTCCTCCATTGACTAATTCAAATCGACCATACCATTCGGAGAGTGCATAAAAGGTAGGAAAGTCCTCTTTTTCATCGGCTATAACTAGCTCTTCTCCTGATTTAATGGAGGTGAGAGATTTAACTCCGCTTTCATCTTCCTCTTCTTGTACGCAAGCTGAAGGAATTAAAAGAAGGAAAATAAAAAAGCAAATTGATAAGAGTGTTCGTTTTTTCATTTTTGCTCCACCTCCTGTATAGCTTCCACCCAACAGCGAACTTTTTCGCAACATCCAAAAGGAAGATAGCCAAAGCCTAAATCCCCAAATCGTTGTCCCCAGGAATTTTTTATTATCCAAACTCCTCCTCCTTCCCACTGACTTCCCAGGGCATACCCTAAAATTGCTACCAAATGTCCAGTTTGATCAGAATCAGCATCGGATCGGCACTCCATAAATCCATCATTGAAGTAGGCGGTGTACCAGGTGACATTGGTTAAAGTGGCCATAATCAGAGGATTGCCCTTATCCAGTTGATCCATCATATCCGTGGTGGTGAATAGATGAAGGTGTTTTTTTATTTTAAATTCTTTGGTCACATTGTCGCTGGCATCGAGAGTCTTGATATTTCCTTCTCGGGCAGCAATTAAAGCTGAGTTCCCGTTCGGCTCTTTGTATTGATTCCATAAAGTAAAGGCATTGGTGCGAATGTGATCACTCATAAACATTTTTTGAATGAGTACCTCTGAGGCATGACTGGTGGCAAAAGCAGAGCAAGCACCTTCAGTCCCTTGGTTTTGTACTGGGGTATGATAATTTCTAATGAGGGCCACATTCTTAACATTCTCGGTGCTGGTTAAATTCGCAGGAGGGGTGTAATCATTTTTGAAAGGCTTATCTTCCGTATTTTTAAAAATATCTTTGACGGGAATGGTGGCAAAGCGTTTTTTCATGATCAGAGCTTGCCCTGAAAGTTTTGCTCCCGTATTTCCTGAACGATTAGAAAATTTACTAGAACCAGAGCCTCCTCCACCGGAATAAGAGCCTCCTCCACTCGTAGTTGAACTCGAACCACCAGTGCTGCTAGGCTTACTTGGAGATGTCTTACCTTGAGCCGTTGGGGTAGTGGTTCCAGCTGTCACATCATTGGAATTGTTATTTCTTTGTTCGGGGAGCTGAGTGGAGGTCTCCCCTTGATTCACCACCTCTCTTTTGGTTGTTTTCTTTTTATCTCCCTCTGCACATCCTAGGAGAGAGAAAAGCCCAATTACAGCTAAGATATAGATATTTCTCATAATTTCCTTCTTTAGGGATCTTAGTTATCTATTTACTATTGATTATAAATGCTTATCGCCAGAAAGGACTGATGGCTTGATAAACTCTAGTAACTACCAATATATTAGGTAGTTACTAGATCTTTATTGGGAGGTCATATTTGTAGTGGTGTCTATATGCCAGAGGTTTCCCGTTCCACTGTAGATAAATTGCATATGGGAGCCCGCTTCAGAGGATACACCGTATACTGTAACTGAAGGTGAACCTGCGGGGATCGTCATTTGTGTGTAGGACTGGGCACTGGAGCAGTCGGGGTTCTCAGAATAGGTGATTCCTCCTCCAGAAATCGTCACTTTACTATCTCCTAATACATTCACTAGATTGGAATTACTATCAAGGGCAGTGAGAGTAAACTCTACACAGGTGTTAGCATCATAGGTGCTAGGTGTTAAACTGACGGAGGCGACAACTTCTCCCACTCCTCCATTTATAGGGATTTGGGTGTTTTTTAAATACTGTGATGATAGGGCACCCATAGAGCCGGTATGTTGGAGCACAACAGAGGTTGTACCGGGATCAGTTGGAAATTTTACATAAATGGTTTTTTGCATTTGACCAGCATCAATTTGGGTGGATAGGGTGGAGCTTGATGAAAAACATTCGCTATTCTCCGAGAGTTCAGCATCTGCAAAGGCGGGAAATGTTAAATTAATAGTGGTGGCATTTGTAGATGCAGTGTCATTCATATCTTTATCTACTTGGTAAATGGTTATAGGGGTACAGGTATTAATTCCAATTCCTGACACTGTTGTGAGTAATTGAATGGCCTGCCCGGCTGTACCACCATATTGGAGATGACCCACATATCGAAGTTCTTTAACGTCTCCATTATGATTTGAAATCTGGATGTCCACGGTATCATGAGGTGAGGGGGCGGTATTCAATTTGACATAGGCGGTGGTCATAAAGTTGCCCGAAGGAATTTCATACATCCCTTGGTGAAGGTTTTGAGCCGATGAACATTCAGAATCGTCAAAAAACTCTAGATCTTCAGTACTGTAGATATCAATATAGTTTTTGCTGGATAAATTCAGTGGATATCCATCCGCACCCACCACTCCCACCAACAGGGCTGTGCATTCGTTAAGATTGATAACATCTTGGCCAAAAACGAAAGATTGAGTGACAACACTCGGTGTATTGGAAGGGGGATCTTGTGAAGGAGGTCCGCCGGGGCCTCCGCTTTCTGCATTGGTACTGAAGAATTTGGTCCCAAAGATCCCATAGAGGTCTCCATCAGAACCATAAGCCACCATATAGACTCCTTCTGGTCCTCCACCTGACCCTTCACCTCCAGAATCAGTAGGAATATTCACCCAAATGGGTACTTTGTTTTGACCCGATGTCATTGTAAAGGTGAAGAAATTATCCCAAATACCCATTTTGGCGTCACAGGTGGAATCTAAAAATATAAAGGGGGCATCAGGAGCTTCAGGAAGTTCTGGGAATAATAGAGTCATCTGACTGTCTTGGGTTAGTGAAAAGGGATCCACATAATTTTCCAATACATCTACTTGAATTTCAACACAGTTCCCTTTTTCAATATGGGAAACGCCCTCAGCAGCCACTTTTAAGCCAATATCTAGATCCAGGGCTCCTTTTAACTTGAATTCCGCTAGTTTATTTACTCCAAATAAATCCCCGGTATTACCAGAAATGTGTTGAGAAAGTGGATAGTAAAGGGGGTTCTCACTGAGCTTGAGATAAACAGTAAAACTGCTAGTTCCCTCATTGAGAGTGAGTTTGCCGCTGAAGGGACCTCCTCCGCAACTGTCGTTATCATAAACTGTTAAATATTTACCACTCCCCACTATTACTTCTGACTGCTTAGACAAGGGGTTTAAACTTTTTCCATCTAGAGTCCTTATATCAACTGGAAGCGGGGTGCACACATTGATATCAATTTCGGTTAAGGTGGTGGTAAACTGACGTGTGATTGGGGGATAGACGATGACCGATGCTTGGTACCCTTTGGAATCTACCTGGTAATTGTGGGTTCTTTCTCCTAAATTACTGTTTTTATAAAATAGGGTGGGGTATCCTTTTTGAACATCTATTGTTACACTTTCCACAACGGTATCACAGTTGGGAGTTTGATAAAACAATCCCGTATTCGTTGATGAAGTGAGAGAAACAGTAATGGGATTTGCAGGAATAGCTAGAACCCCATCATAATTGCGAGGAGCAAAACTTACATTGGTACAGGTGTCTTGCAAGACCTCAATAAGGGGCGGGAGAACGCTAACGATTTCGGCATTGGTTTTACCATGCTGATAACTCCATAAAGCATTGGAGGCTCCGTAGCCTTCTGCTCCATATTGACTGAGCCCTCCAAAGACCCATGCCTTTTGCTGTGTGTCTATAAGAACTAAGGGATTTAAATCAGTCCCTTTGGGAAGTCCAACCTCACCAATTTGACCGATGGTACCAGGAAAATAGGTGTTTCCATTGGAACTTCCATTTCCGCGGAGCCAGGTCCAAGAGATAGATGAGGGGTCAAACATATAGAGGTCATTAGATACACCTGACCATACGGTACCACCAAATACAAAGATTCGATCTTTTGCATCTATCCACATACTGTGGCCAGAGGTGGGCTGAGCTTCGTTGGTTATGTGAGTGGATCCCTGAGATGGCATCTTTATCATTTCGCCAGGAGAATTGGATCCTTTGATCCATGTCCACTCCTGGTTGCTCGGGTTGAATCTCCACAAGTCATTTAAATTGCTATAATCAACGGTTTGTCCACCAAAAAGCCAAATCATCCCCGCAGAGTCCATAACGACTTGGGAACTGGCTCTGGAATAAGGGATGTTAGCTGTGGACGGAGTTTCCTTGGTTCCATAGGTCCCGGTGTTATTAAGACTATTGCTTCCTGCCACCCAAGTCCAATTGCCGTTGGCTGGATTAAATTTCCAGAGGTCGTTATGATATTTATTTTCGCTAAGATGACTGCCCCCACCAAACAGCCAGACCGTCCCATCTTGAGAGGTCCAGATGTTAGAGAGAAAGCGACTTCCTGGAGTGTTGGCTGAATCTTCAATATTTATGGTTCCATAATTAGCTGCTACACCCCCTTCGTTACTCCCACCCATCCAGGTCCAAAGGTTGGTAGTGGGATCATATTTCCAAAGGTCATTCAATATTACTAAGCTTCCTGTACTGTCTTTACCATAACCACCAAAGAGCCAAAACTTACCTTGCTGATCTTTCCAAGTAGAGCCATGAAGCCTTGCACCAGGGGTATTGTCAGCATGAGCTGTTCCTTTAGTTCCATAGGAAGCATCGCCTGCAGGAGTTTGATTTCCATGGAGCCAGGTCCACTTCATGGTTTTTGTATTTAATTTCCAGAGGGTGTTGTATGGGATCGGTTGGTTATTATTATCGAGTTGTCCTCCGCCAAATACATAAAGAGAATCACCCGATCCCCAGTTCATAGCAAAGGCCACTCCTCCAGGAAAATTGTCACTATGCGCTACACCTTTAGCAGCTGCAAAGGTTGGAGTGGCATTGGAGGAAAGAGTACCCCCTTCTCTGATCCAGAGACTGCCGGTGGTGGTGACAGCCCTACTTTTATAATGAGAAAAATTACCCAATTGATCTTGACCAATCACATTGACAAAGTAATTCTCCAAACTAGCAAGGGTATCGATCTCCATTGAAAAAGTATTCTCTTGAAGATCAGAAACGGGAGTTCCATGATATCTAATACTTGGAAAGTCTTTTAAGTCTCCGCTTTGGGAGATAATAACTTGATACTTTAGTTTGTCAGTTGGGGTAAAAATATCGCTGGCTGGCTGCCATGAGAGGGTGAAAGAGGTGGGGCTTAAATTGCTAACTGTTAATACATCATTAGTGAGGGAGGGTCCCTCCTTGTCTTGATTTATGCTGATGCTTTCACACTTGGATTCATTACCGGCGGCATCCACTAATTTAATATAAAAAATATTCTCTGAGTTGGTATTTAAGGAAACTTTCAATGAAGATGCAAAATAGTTCCAATCACCTAGGGCTGAACATCCTGCTGCCCTTGTTAGATATATACCTTCCGGGTTGCCCTCGGCTTGAATTGATATTGTGGCTAAAGTGGAAGCTGTGACTAGGTTTTCTCCTCCCAGACTCAGAGAGAGAATTGCAGGAGGAATACTGTCATGAATTATCTTGGCCGAGGCGCAGGTAGATTCATTTTTTGCATCATCGCGAAATTTGACGCTAAAAACATTTTCTCCATTAGCGATAGGAAGCTGAAGGTCCATGCTCTCCTTATAAGAAACCCACTCTTGACCGGCCATACAATCACTATCAGCCGAAATGAGCATTTCCACCGGGTCCTTCCTGGCACTCAGTCGCAAGGTGATACTTGACTTGCTGGTGAATGGTTCTCCAGCATTGATAGCAATAAATGGATGGGAGGGAGGAGTGGTGTCTTTGGGTGCAAAAATAACCGGAACATAATCATTAAAGTCACTTTCCTTAATGCTGCTTTGAACTGCCTCGGTTACGCTTTGTAAAAACTCCTCACTTTCAAAATCTCCACCGAGATCTTCTAACTCTTCAGCACCGGTCAGAATTCCATCTGAAATACTTTCAATGAGAACCCCCACTTCGTCAGGCTTATCATTGCTTGCTGTAAGTACAGAGAGTGCACTGGTGGCTCCATCGGTTATATCTTTCACAAAAGATGAGAAAAAGTTATCGTCATCTTCTGCATCCGAAGTGGAAACCTCAGCACTGAGATCTATTTCTTTTAAAGCGGTGGTGGCACCTTCCGTAATACCCTTAATGATAGAGCCAAGGCTCAAAGAAGCGGATGAATTGTTGCTGTTGCTATTGACACTTTTTCCAGTGAGTTCAATTTGCTTAAGACCCGTCACAGCCCCTTTGACCACTGATTTAATTGCCTTACTAACCTTCCCTTTAGCAAGACCTGTTTTGCCAATCCCTTTTACGATCCCGTTCATCAGAGTCTTAGAACTCGCAGCAATCTCCTCTTCAGAGAGCCCTGCATCATCCAAAGAGCCGATGGTTATTTCTGATATTTTGACTAAGAGATTATTGAGTGCTTCCTCATTTCCAGTTTTATTAACGTTGGCAGAGGTGTTTTGTGCAACTGTGCCATCAGAGGATGAATCGGTACTTAAATACTCCTGTCGACTACTCACAGAGCCTAAGATACTTGAGACAATTTCATTGATGACGGTGGTGATGAGGGCGGTATCCGAAAGACCAATTTCAGCCAGGGACTCTTCTGCTGCTGATAAAATGGATGGGACCACCTCTTGTAGGTTATAGGATTCCTGCAGGTTTGATTTTTCAATAGCTTCCAAGGAAGCTTTGATAATCACCTCTATTTGTTCATCCTTTAGGATAGGGCCACCCGATTTCACCAAATTAAGAGAGGCTTTGTTGCCTAAGGAGTTTGTTAAATTGAACTTTAACTCCTCAATGATCGGCCCCGCTAACCCTTTTTTCACTAGATTGACAGACTGAGTATCTTTCTTTTCAAACCCATGAAAAATGGAAAGCTGTTCTAAAGAACATCCCGTGTTTAGGGTATATATAAAAAAAGATAATAAAATGAACCACTTTTGGCCTAAAAATGCACTTTTTTGCATTATTCCTCCAAAGTACTGGAATTACTTACTTATATATATAGTTGCTTTCTTTACTTTTCGGTGCCTGGCTGTAATAAGTGATAGATCGATGTTTTTTTAATAATTTTTGATGGTTACTTAGTAGGTTTTTACATTGGAAATTGGCGTTTCTAAGGAGTTTTAAAGAACATAACCAAATAGCAGGCTAATATGAGAATAGTCGAGCTCGGAAGTAAATTGATCATTTTTTGCTGAAAAAGACTCACTGCGATACTCCAAGGTGCTTTGCAGTCTCTTTTTATAAAGAGTGGAGACTTGAATCCACCAGCTCAGAGTCGAAGTCTCTTCATAGTTAAATTCGATGGATTCCTTATCGATTTGGATGGCATCAGGTTCCACCTGCAAAGCACCTGTGAGTGGAAACTTTATGCCCCATTTAAAACAAAGACCATTCCGGTAGATTAAATTTTGCTCGAAAGTGATGGAATAAAAGTTAAACAGATAAGATCTTAAATCGCTTTTAATCTCATCCGACTCTTCCACTGCAAAGGAGTGGCTATCCATAAGGGCAAATTTTAAAATAGAACCTAAATAGATTCTGCGAGAGATGAAATGGGGAAAACGAAAATTTAAGTCGATTTTCATCCAGCTGCTGGAAATTGGCTCTGCCAGAGGAGAAGATTCAAGGTTGGGGTTCTCATGGGGGGTGGCTGTATAAGATGTGAGGAGGCTGTGATAAATAAAGGAGAACCCCAAGGTCTTGGCCCAGAATTTTTCGGTAAAATGAGATAAGGGATAGCTGTCCATTAAGAAGCTATATCTATAGGCACCTTCCGTCTCATGAGGGGAATTAAATTTATCAATCGTATCGCCGTTTTGTTCCTCATTGGGATCGTACTCTGGCATATATTGATTGAGTCGGGTTCCTGCAAAAAGAGAGTAGGTGCCTCCTAAAATCAAGGTGGTTTTGGGTATAAATTTTTTACTCTTTCTTCCAGCCAATGATTTTAGCCAAAGGATCACCCCTTGCCGGACGGCTGTGTTATTTTTTTTTAAATATCCTGGATTCGTCACTCTTTTTAAAAGGGCAATGCTCTTAAATCTATAAGCTTTGGTCACTCGAAAGGTAGCCAATTGCTTTTTAATTCCTCTTTTATACTCGGGACCAGCTAAGAGATAGACGGTGTCCCCGTTTTTTAAACCATGAGCGGTTCCCAAGGAGATGTAAAAAAGATTACCTTTGAAAGTGAGTATCCGGCCTTGAGCCCCTAATAGATCAGCAGAAAAGAAAGAGAAAAAAACTGGGATAAAAATCGAAAAGAAAAACTTCATTTATCTGCAAAATACTCCTCTAGAGGCTCATAATTCGCTCTAACCGAACATTGTTTTCGCTATCTCTAATTTGTAATTTGATTTGGATAGGATCGCTTTCCCAATCAATCACAATCATCCCAAAATTTAATTCTGTTAGCAGCTTTCCTCTGTAATAGAGAGAAGCGTAAACTTTGGGTCTGCCAGAAATTACATGAGTGAGTCCACTGGACATAATATCATAAAGTGGCGGTTTGGTACGACGGGCTTTTTCAATAGCACCAAAATGTTTATCTCCAGTTACGAGAATTGCCCCTGGGAGTTTTGAGTTTTTTATGAGATCGAGAAGGCGTTTTTTGGCCTTGGGAAAATTATGCCATTGCTCTCCCCGGACTCTTTGATAATTCAGGACTTGAATGCTGGAAACAATAATATTGATGGGAGCGGTGGTGGAGTATATTTCATTTTCTAGCCAAGCCCACTGCTCATTCCCCAGGATATCTGCTTGTTTTCCCGGTTTCTCACGATGGTATCTGGTATCAAGTATTATGATCTTAACGGTGCGTTCACCTTGACCAAAAATATAACTGGTATAGACTCCCTGTTGGTCTCTTCTCGGACTATCCATTGGCTCTTCCAGAAAGTTGAGAAGCAGCTGCTGACTGTTTTCTTTTTGTGGGTATTCTCTTCCTCCATCATTCACTCCAAAGTCATGGTCGTCCCAGACCCCGATAATAGGAAGAGATTGTCTAAATTCTTGGTAAGCCGAATGAAAAAATAGCCGATCATATTTTTGCTGCATATGATGCATATCTTCGGTATCAGCGTAAACAATATCTCCTGTCCAAATCCACAGATCAGGATTAGACTGTAAAATGGGATCCCACATGGGCATAGGGCGATCAACTCTGTTACAAGATCCAAAAGCAATTTTTGTTAATTCATTATTAAAATCCTGAGGATAATAGGCTTCTATTGAACCTAAGTTAAAAAGAAAAAAAGTAAATAAAATTCGTAGTAACATAAGACCTCTATTGCACAGGGTTGACGGGATTGTAAACACAGTTATCTAAACCTTGATGATCTTGACCTCTTTTTAATCTTCGACTTAAACCGGAAGGGAATCTGAGTTTTTCTAACAAGGGGAGGATAATGGATTGATGGCAGTTTTTAATTTTTCCATTCACCACCAATTGTTCAGGTAGGTCAAGGACCTTCATGGCCTGTTCATAAGTCAGGTTAACTCTTTCTTTAAAAGCCATTTGTAATTCGGCCTCGGTGAGCTGATAAGTTGAAATGGCCTGTTTTAATGTGAGACTAAGATTAGGACCTGTTCGATCTCGATGAGGGTGTGATGAGTCACTTAAGAAAAAAGGAAACTCTTTTTCCAATCGAAATAGAGCTACCAAATCATCTCGTCTGGCTTGTAATTTCCATAGCAGGGTTTCTTGCATGAACCAGGGCCATTTGCTATAAGAAATGACCTCTCTCAGATCTTCTGTGGTGAGAGCCGCAATTTTCCGCACCATCCACAAGTTATCGGCATGGGTTGCTGTTTTCCATGCTTTGGGATAGTAAATGAGGGGTTGGAATAAAAAGAGTTCTTTGGCTTTAAAACCAAGTAGTGTTCCAATAACTCGAGTTTTCTTTCGCACTTTGGCAAAGGATTTTCCTTGGTAGAAAGCATTTAAATCTCCGGGCTCTCCCTTACCGCCAAACACGTTGCCCATATCATGATGAGTTTCTACATAGCTTAACTCTTGCCCTTCATAGTAAGAGGCAAGTCCTTTGGGTTTATAATTTTTTAACAACAAACCTTTGTTGTTTTCATCTTTTACATCTCGATTTCCCACCCACATATTAAATATTCCCAGCCCTCTGGCCACTCGATCTTTTTGAGCGCCAAAAACACTATTGGCGGCAGGTCCCCCTCTAACTATAAGTGGGCTGGGTTTCATTTCCAACATAGAAGTTTTAAAACGAACATAGACTCTGTTTTCAAGATCTGCAAAGGGCAGATCTAAATTAAACTCGGGAGAGAAAAAACGATTATACACTTCTTTGGTCATTGTGCCCGATTCGATGACATAGGGGTTGATATTAAATTTATATTTAGAGTTTAGAAGGCAATCTGCTAGCATTTGCAGGGAGGTTGGATTGCATAGGGCTGTATCCGCTGGAGACCCTGTAGAGATGGGTCTATTCAATATCAAAATAGGGGACTGTGTCTCATTAGCGAAGGCATAGGTAAGGTCGGCATATTTACCTCCTAATCGCATATAGAGACGATTTATTATAGGCTCTGTTTGGGATTCGGTTCCCCATTTCATTTTCCACTTCAAACCATACCTGTCGGTGACCTCAATTTTGGGACTGGTGGCGGTTTGTTTTACCTCTTTAAAAAAGAGGATTCGTTGGGCAGATGTTATTTGGTAATTTATTTTGGCAGGAGTCCGTTTTTCACTTAAATATTTGGATAAGCCTTGTTCAATCCAGCTCTCTAAATCTCTCCAGTTTTGTTTTAATAAGGCATCGGCTTTTTTAGGATACCATACGGGATGTCGAGGGCTGATGTCAAACAGACTGATATCCCTATGGGAGAGTGCTCTAAATGCTGCTGGATCTAGAAATTTATCAGGCTGAGTGGGACTCACTAACCAATGACTCTCTTTCGATGCTTTCTTTTTCACCACATCGAGATTATTTGCCGGGTAAGGAAAGACCGCCCCTTTATCAATAAAAAAGTCTTTTCCTGCAACAATCTTCTCTCCTAGAGCACTTTTACGGCCAACAAAAGCTCGGCTTATTACCGTGTAGAGGACTCTTTTGGCGATATAAAAGCTAGATACCTTTAAGGTATAAGAGGCTTGCTTGGTCTTTTCTAATAATTCATATCCATAGCGCAAAAAGGTAATTTCTTTTTTAGAGTGGGTCGGATCGTCTTCCGTAACATAGATATTTTCTGCAATTAGTTTTTTCAAAAGGACTGAATTTTGTTCTTCTTGTAAAAAGAGCTGCTGCAGCTTTTTAAGTTGATCGTTGACAGTGGATTCAGGTAGGTTTAAAACATCCTCAAAAACTCCAAAGGAATGAAGCATTTTATCAGCTCCCACCCAAGCTTGATTGCCTGCTTTAAGTTCTGAATTAGGGCTTTCCGTGGTGGTTCGACAGGAGAGTAACAAAATAAACATAATTCCTATCAGCAGTTTCATAAAAAGCTCCTATTGAGGGTTGATCCCGATTCTATTGATTTGTCACCTATTAACTACCTTATTTTGTATCATCAAACAAGTTTACAATGGGTTTTCGAATTTTTAATACCTCTTTGGGGGGAAGTGGGGTAAAATGATAAAACTGAATACGGGAATTATTAGAAAGGAGAGACTATGGCGGTAAATCATTTAAACCTAGCAGATTTTAAAGAAAAAATTTTTGACTTCGAAAATTCCAAAGAGTGGAAATATAAAGGGGAGAAACCTTGTATTATTGACTTTTATGCCAACTGGTGTGGTCCTTGTAAAGCTATTGCCCCAGTACTGGAAGAACTAGCAGAAGAATACAGTTGCAATGTTGATATATATAAGGTGGATACCGAACAAGAGCAAGAGTTAGCTGGCCTCTTTCAAATTAGAAGTATTCCTTCCATTCTATTTGTCCCACTCAATGATAAACCTCAAATGTCCATGGGAGCCCTTCCTAAGGATGCGTTTAAACAGCTTATTAAGGAAGTCTTTGGCTTAGATGCTTGTCAGAAGTAACTTCACTTCTTTCTATTTTTACTTCCCATAAATATCTCTTTAATTAAATCTTCAAAAAAGAGTCTATAGGAATATTTCGTAAAGATGACTTAATATTTTCTTAATCTAATTTTATAAAACTCTTTATAAAATAATAAAAAGCAAAAACAATGACCAATAAAGGATAAAATAATGAGTTTTCAAATTGGAGATAATATCACTTGCCCAGGTTTTGGTGTGGGGCTTATCACAAACATTATTGAAAAAGAGATTGCCGGAGAAGTGACATCATACTACGACATATTATTGACTCGGAGTGGACAGACGGTACTTCTACCCACCTCTTCCGAGGATCTTTTTATTCAAAAAGTTGATGATACTTTGAATTATGGACAATTTAATCTCGGGAATGCGGGCGATTTTAAGAGCCTATATTCATTGCAGCTCTGAGTGACTAGAAAATAAAAGAGTAGGACATGCCCATGCTTATCTTTTCTAATTCATAGTCGGTATTGGGTTTAAGTTCAAAACTGGGAGTGCTGTCACTTAAATGAATAGAGAGATAGTTTATTTTATTGAAGTTATAAGTGAGCATGGACTTTAAAATGAAGCCTGCTCCATTATAGGTATTTTGCAATACAGTTAGGTTCATAAACTGACTGCCTATACCAAGCTCAAGTTCTAAATTTCTATCCATCGGAATGGAAGTGATGAACCCACAATTAAAAGTTTTCATTTGCCTTTTATTATCCCCCCCACTATCTAAATTGAAAAACACATAATTTGAACAGCCTTTCGTTCCATAAGGGTCATAGAAGCAGCCTCTACTGGTAGGAATTTTACTACCGAATTCTAAAGATACGATACTCTTTTGATCCATGTTTAGCTCTGGATCTGCCAGAAAATAATTGAAATGATAACCCATCTTGAAAATGGGACCTGTGGTTTTGGCTGTGAGTTCTAAATTTCCCATAATGAATAGGTTGAGTAGGATGGTGGCTAAATATATTTTCATGATGTTCTCCTTGAGTTGTTTTTAGCGAAGCAATATGCTTCTTCCACTAGTCCTTTAGCAATCCCTATGCCAATTGTGAAAGATGGTATAACTATATAATATTACATAAATAATTAATTCTTTATCCATTAGAGCTGAACTTTGGAGACAATTTGATCTCCTCATTGAGATTTATTTGCGACAATAAATTTTCCTGATCTGTAAATGATCGTTTTTATGATATAATTATTGATTCAAGGTTTTCTTTTTTTAATTTTTTTTATGAGGTGGCTTATGAAGGATGTAATGGTAATATTAGTAGCGCTCTGCTCGGTTGCTGTTCTAGCTATCACTGGTTGTGATGCAGATGAAAAGAAAAACGATAATGACAATGACACTGCAAAAGTGGCATCTGGAGTGACGGGTAGCTGTACTGGTGAGCAAAAAATGGGTGATTTAGAAGAAGGAGCAAAGCTCTGTGTTGAGTTTGAAAAATATGCAGAAAAAACCGCCGGTGAAATGAAAAAGAAGTGTGAAGGCGGTATGGTGGATGAGGGAGATGATGATGAGGATAAATGGGCCAGTCCTGTTTGGTCTGATGGTAAATGTGCCACCGAAGGAGTGACTGCTAAGTGTACTGCCATTCCAAATCCTCATGGTGGAAGTTCAGGATACTACAGCTATAACACTCTTTTTAATGCAATAATCCAAGAGCACTTATGTAAAACTCAAGGTGAATTTAAAGAGGTTATTGCTCCCAAGAAACTGAATGGAGCCATTGAAGTTAAAGGCGGTGGAAAGGTTATTATGTGTATTCAGGTGATAGGTGTCTCAGAGGCCCTTTGGGATATGTTATCATCCAAATTTGAGAGCGCCGGTGGGCTAACAAAAGATAAAACTTGCGAGGCAACTGGAGTTGTTCATAGTTGTTCAGAGAAAAATGAGGCTGGCTTTACTGAGCTAACCAATTACTATGATGAAGACTATGCTAAAGAGAAAAAATCTGAATGTAAAGGAGACTGGGAATAATCCCCTTCCCCTCTGATTGAATCTTGTAAAAGGTGAAGCCTCTTAGAGGTTTCACCTTTTTTTTATTTTAAGTTTAAATTTTCTAGAAAGTGGATATAAGACTGAGCTTGTAGCTCTTCCCATACAAGAAGCACCTTAGCAAATTTACATACTTTTTGTTTGCCAGCTAATTCTGCTTTTCGATAGAGGTAACACTGTTCTAAAGCAATTTGTCGGGCAAAGGGCATGCTTTTTTCTTTCACCGCATCCAAAGCTTTTTCCATAATTTGGAGGGGGTCTATTCCTTCTTTAAAAAGACGGTATTTACTAAGAGGTTTTATCTGATAATTATAGTCTTTGATTCGGTCTCCAGCCACCTTGCGGATCACCCAAGTCTCTCCATTTTCGGTGGTGAATTCACCGAGCTTACGAAAAGAGTCAGAAATATTGCTCTCAGACTGATCTCTTCCATCCCCAGCGGTGGCAACAATAAGATTCCCGCAGGTATCAGCTTTATCTTTTAAGTAAATAATGATACCCCGAGCGAGAAAGAGAGCTTCAGTTCTAAAGCAGGGATTATAATCTTTCAATTGAAAGGGAGAGGGTATGGTATCTTCACTGTTTACTAGGTTGATTCTTTTGGGGGGAAGGAGAGGGACCGGACCTCGGGAGCGAATAGGATCGGGTACCGGTCTATAGGTATTAGGAGCTGATGCAACAGAAGGTTCTTCATAATAATAACTGTCTTGATCAGCTTTGACTTCTATTTGATCCTTTTGAAATTGAACGGCTTCGGCCATTTGGGATAATTGAGATACTCGTTCTTCAGCTTCTACCAATTCTTCGGTAAGAGCTTGGGCCTCTTCACTCTCTTCATCATTTTCATCGTCGCTAAAAAAACGGAATACTCTGTCAGCTACATCCGATGAAAAGGCTTTTGCTTCTTGATAGGTTTCAGCCACCGAGTTTGAAATATTGTTAACAGCATCTTCAGCCTCTCTTTCGGCCCAATCTCTTCCGTTGAAAACCGCTTGAGAAACTAGGTGATCCATATTCTGATCGGAAAAGATCTCCCCATAGGTTCCATTTACAAAAACCATATCTGAACGCACCGCTTGGGTAAATAGGGGTGGGTTTTCAAAGAAGAGACGTCGTAGATCTCTAGGGGGATGTTTAAAGTGTTCAGGAACTTCAGTGACCATCACCCGAGTGGAGATGGTTCCATCTTCATTTTTTTCAGAAACTGCGGCGGCATCCACCTCAATTCCAGGAGCAACATCGATTTTTCCTACTGCAAAAACGGTTCCCGTATTTAAATCCACTGTAACTACGGCATCGCGAAAAGGAACTTTCCCATATTCTGTTCGGGTATCATAGTTTCCTTCTACAATTGCACTTCCTTGGAATGATTCACTATTAAATCGATATCCTCCACTATAATCGACTTTGCCATCTGCAGCTTCGCCGCTGATTGTTCCCATTCCAGTATCTTTTGATGGTATAAACCTTCCACTTGCTGAGAAATCAACCCCATATACACTTCCATCGGCTTTGGTTTGATAGAAAGGGGTGGGAGCCTTTCCCTGGTGGTTAAAAGTTGCTCCAATGGCATTTCCTGTTTTTATTTTTTCTTCTTCCTCTTCTTCTTTTTCTTCTTCTTGGGGTGGATTATAGATTATAAACTCTCCACTAGTGGGAGTTCCCTCCTCATCTACCTCCAGATTGTCAACGGCTACATTAAAAGATTCATCATCACGGATGGCAACCACATCCCCATTAGCCGTACAGCCAGATTTCAACTTGCAATCGTAATTGCCTCCAAAATAGCCATGTACAGGTTTGCCCGCCACCTCTTCAAAAAAACTGCCAGCCGCTGAGCCCTGGGTTGTTTTTTCTTTTGAATCGGCTAGACCAACAACACTTAGTTTATGATTCCCTTCTTCAGTTGTTTGTCCATGGTAGTTTACTTGTCCATCTTTAAAATTTCCATCGTAGTTTAGCTTCATTTGTTGGGAAATGGCTGGAATTGTGATATCCGCATCTCCACTGGCACTTAGGGTTTCTCTATTAATTGTTCCTTGTGTTCTTATTGGAAACTTTCCCAGGACTGTTCCATCCCCATTGTGGGAGACAGTTCCAATTGAATGGTTGTAATAGGCATTAATAATACCTTGGTAAGTATTACCCTGCACATGTCCGTTGAACTCACCATTTTGGTAGTCACTGTATCCAGATCCTGTGAGAGTGCCGAGAGAAGTGGCTATATGAACTTCCTTTATATTTACTCCATCCACATCTGCTCTGGCTTCTACCGTCCCATTAGCGCGACCAAGGAGAGTCTCTTTATCAGTCATACGCAATGTTAGATCGGTGAAAATTAAAGGTTGCTGGGTTATATGTTTTTGAACTGCTGGAGAGATAATACCTAACACTCTATCTACATTAGAGCTCTCTCCTTCTTTTAAAATCCTTGCTCTGGTGGCAGTTGAAAGAGCAACTCTGGCTTCTTCGAGTTCTGCGGCTCTTTGAGCGGCTGTGTCACTTTCGCAATTTAAAGTACATCCCTCGAATTTAACCGCTGCCTCTTCAGCTTTTTCCTTCGCATCTGTATATCTTTTTCTTTTGGCTTGGTAGTCATCCCAAACTCTTTGTTGCTCTGTATCTAGACCATTTACTGTGAAATCGATTTGCATACCAGGTGCGGTGTGATGTGTGACGCTACTGTAAGAAGAATGGTCCATGACCCTCTCTCTTACTTCTTCTATCGGACCTTTATATAAATTTATTTCTGGGCAATGACTCCCCAAATCAGATTGGGAATCGGGAATAGAGATGCGCCCCGACATTATTATTTGCGAAACACGTTCTTTTGGGGTGGGATCCTCTTCTCCTCCAAACCATTTGGGAACTTTTCCACCGGCTCCAGGACTATTACCTCCAGCACCGGCCTGAACGTCTATGTCAAATCCATGAGGGGCAAATCCTTGCGCAGCTGCAGGTAATACGGATGATTCTAAGGTTCCTGTCAGTCTAACACCAACACCATCTCCATCTCCAAACTTAACTCCCTCCCATGCTAAATCTGCCTTTCCTATACCTATCGCGCTACTCAATACTTCTGCTTTTTCATGGATTTCTCCATTTTGCACAGTTTCAATGATTCGATCTATAGAACCGGTTATGGCCTTAGATACATGGGCGCTTGGTTTGCCTTGTTGATTGAGTGAACTTAGTAATTTCCAAGCGGACTCAATGGTTTCTATACTTGGACGACGGTAAAGCTCAGATAAAATATAGTCTTGATAACCTTGATCTACCTGAGTTGAGCATCCACTTGAACCCTGTACTAAATTCGCACAGGAAAAATCGGATTCTACTTCCCTTTCTATTTCGGGAGTGCTTGGAGTAATTTTATCTACCTCCCTTTCCTCCATCATGCTTTCGATTAAGTTAAAATTCGACTGCTGTGGTTTTATAAAATTGGGTCTATAGAAAGTGAGATAGAGGCCTTCATTCTTCTTTAAATTTTGAGTAGGGGCTGACTTATTCTCTGGAGTCTTTTTATTCCTTTTTAGTTCTTGTGAATCAGCACAACTCTGCAAAAAGAGAGTCATCATGATAAGGCTGATAATTATGATTTGCTTTGGGAGTTGACTTTTGTTCATGATCTTTATTTCCTTATAGCAGGTCCTTTTAATGAATTGAATTATTGCTCACTTTTTTTACAATTGCCTTTGAGTATGAGCTCTCCATAGGGGGTTCCGTTTTCAATGTAGTATCCGGCAAAAGGATGCATTTTTGAGGGTTCTTCGATGCACACAATTTTTCTTGGTTTTTCACAGTTATCATAGCGAAGAAGTTGTTCCTCTTGATACCAACCCGAACTACGACCGAGGTCACGGCAAACAGGTGCGGACATCTCAGTGATTTCCGGTTTTTCATTTGCACTCTCAAGCTCTGGTTTCTCCTCTATTTCTTGCTGTTTAGGGGGTCTGATACAAGTGTCCACTAATGAGGCTGAATCATGACTGATGTGTCCACCGCATGAAGTGGGTACAATTCTTTCTTCTTTTGTATCAATAGGCTCATTTTGCTGTTCTTCAGTTACTTCTGGCTGTTCTTCAGTTACTTCTGGCTGTTCTTCTTTTTTTACTTCCTTTTTTTCTACATGGTCCCTGTTAGGCTGGGTTGGCTTCTCAATATTATTATTGGACTGTGGTTTTTGAATAGTCGAATCTTGACTGGAATATACGGAATGAAAAGGTGTTTCGGCCCCACAACAGGTCAATAAAAAGATAAATGTTAAATTAGTTACGAATGAATATGTTTTGTTTATTTGTAAGTTCATTTGTTGCCCCCCTAAGCTGTTAAATACCTCTTAAAAAACTTATCGGAATATTATATTAGATACTAAAAAAAATATTAAAAAATGAATAAAAACAACTAATTAAAGTATATAAAAAATAATATATAAAAAATAATAGCATTGAAATAGGGGGGGTAGAAGATAATGGTGGGATAGGTTTATCCCTTTCTTTCAAAAAGTTCTGATGATCCAAGCTGTTTAGGAAAGAAATTTATTAAATATTTTTCCCTATTGTACCTTTGATATCTGTCTCTTTCTGATCGAGAGCGCATCTCTTATCTTTTGATCCAATTTGATGGCTGCTCTGTTCTTTTGTACAGGGTGTATAAGATTCTGGAGGTGGTTTAGGAGAGACTTTTGTAATTCCTTCATTTTTGGATGATCCTTTGGGATTTCCTTTGTTTTTAGGTGATGTCTCTGAGGGGGATTCATCAGGAATTTCGCCATCTCCTCTTTTCCCTCCATCGGTATCGGTCTTTGGACTGCAAGTGGGTAATAATGTTGGTTGAGGGCTTCCTAATGGCCTTACTATACACTTGGTAGAGCTTATAGTATCTTTGTTAGAGGAGTTGCTTATCAATCCAGTTTCATCTCCACAGCAGGTGAGTAAGATTATAAAAATTCCTCCCAATAGGAGTGGGAGTGATTTGTTGAGATAAAAGTTCATTTGTCTGATTCCTTTTTTTATTTTGAATAGGTTCAATTATAAAGTGGTTGCTATTAGAAGCATATGCCTTTTAGTAGAAGCAGGCCAAAAGGGGTTCCGTTGTCGATATAGTAACCAGGAGTAGGGTAGGATTTGGATGCTTCCTTTACGCAAATAATGGTTCGAGGGTTATTACAATCATCATAGTGAAGAAGTGTATCATTATGGTACCAGCCGGAGTTAATACCTCTTATAAGGCATCGGGGAGTTTGCAGATATTTGCTCTCAGTAAATCCATCATGTTCATTATAATTATTTAAATTATTATTGAACCAGTCTTCATATCCACTATCTTCGTTGTCCCGTTCATCATTGTAATTATTGTTATTCCATTGTGAAACCTCCCAACCCTCCTCAAAGTTATTGTTGTTATCCCAGTCGTCATCGTCGTAGTTTCCGGGAGAGGCTATCGCTATTCCAGTATCATGATTATTATTGTCAGCACTTTTGGTCTGTGCATTTTCCGAGTTTTGTTGATTTGAGGTTCTTTTAGTAGATAGTACTCTATTAAACGAAGATCCATTACCACAGCAGTTTAATAACAGCATAAAGGTAAGTACGATAAATAGTGAAATGGTTTGATTAAAATGGGATTTCATTTGGTTTCCTCCGATTCTGAATGAGTATGGATGAATATTCTACTTAAATCTGCCAATCTCCTAGGGATGAATAAACAGCTATTAAAATATTTATCGGAATTTAAAATAGATACTAAAGAAAAAATATAAAAATAATAAAAATCAATAATTTATAATATTCAAAATTGAAAATAGACTATGAAGTAGCATGTTTTTATCGGTGGTCTGCTTTTCATCTAAGCTTGAAATAGGGTAAAAAATGGCCTATATTGGTGAATTAATTGCCAAATGGAAGGGACATTCGATGATTCAATTTAACAATACCTATGGCAAGCTGCCTAATAGTTTCTATAAAGAAGCGGTTCCCAATGATTTTCCCCATGGCCGTCTCATTGTTTTCAATGAGGTATTAGCTCACGATTTAGGATGGGATGTGGGCCAGCAAAAGAGGGAAGCCTTCGAAAAAGTTTTTACTGGTCAACAAATTCCTAAAGGGGCAGAGCCTATAGCTCTTGCTTATGCAGGGCATCAATTCGGAAATTTTGTTCCCCAGCTGGGTGACGGAAGAGCTCTGTTATTAGGAGAAGTTTTAACACCCGAAAAAAAACGATATGACCTTCAGTTAAAAGGTTCAGGGAGGACTTTTTTTTCCCGTAATGGAGATGGCAAATCTGCATTAGGCCCCGTCATTCGTGAATATATTTTGAGTGAAGCCATGCATTCCCTAGGGGTGCCAACCACTCGAGCCCTAGCAGCAGCTACTACTGGAGAAACTGTTTTAAGAGAAACCGAACTGCCGGGTGGAATATTTACTCGTGTTGCCAGCAGTCATATTCGGATAGGAACTTTTGAATATTTTGCTGCTAAGGGAGATATTAAATCCATCCAATTGCTCACCGATTATGCTTTAGACCGTCATTATCCGGAACTCCAAAATAGCTCCGAAAAAGTCCTCGCTTTCCTGCGAGAAGTTGCCAAAAGGCAGGCAAATTTAGTAGCCAAATGGATGTCCATTGGCTTTATTCATGGGGTGATGAACACTGACAATATGTCCATCTCAGGTGAAACCATTGATTATGGTCCCTGTGCTTTTATGGACAACTTTCATTTCAATCGGGTTTTTAGTTCTATTGATCGGCAAGGTCGTTATAGTTATTCCAACCAATTAAATATAGCTAAATGGAATTTAACCCGTTTGGCAGAGTGTTTAGTTCCATTAGTTCACGAAAATCAAGAACAAGCTATTCAATTGTTACAAAAGGCTTTGGATGAACTCTATCCTCTCTACCATGAATCCTGGTTGGCAGCAATGATGCCTAAATTTGGATTACAAAAGGGAGATCCCAAGGATGATGAAGATCTTATCAATAGCTTTTTAAACTATCTACAAAGCGAAGATTTAGATTTTACCCTCAGTTTTAAAGAACTGGAAAACACATTATTTGCAAAAGGCTCTTTAGAAGGTCGATCTGAATCATTCCTTGGTTTTTATAAGCATTGGCAAGATCGACTTAAAAAGCAGCGGGAGTCACTGGAGTTTTCAAGCGAAATTATGAGTCAAGCCAATCCCTATTTTATTCCTCGCAATCATCAGGTTGAAAAAGCGATCCAGCTCTCTTTAAAGGGAGATTATTCTCATTTTCATAAAATGAATAAAGTCCTTTTGCATCCCTATCAAGAACAACCAGATGATAAAGATTTCCTCATTCCTCCAAAACCCTCTGAACGTGTCAGGTATACTTTTTGTGGGACTTAATTTAATTGATTGACAGTTTGGGTTTTTACAAGGTTAAATTATATATCTACAACATATAAACAGTGAGGGTTGATTATGAGATTCTTGATGGTTTCTTTTCTTTCTAGTATTTTATTTTTTGTCAGTTTGAGTGCTTTAGAAGCTCGTTCCAGTCGCAAAAGTAAGAGCAAAAAGAAATCCTCAAAGAAAGAGGTCTGTTATAAGGGAAAGAAGAAATATGGAAAATACCTTATGGGTAGTAAGTTTAATTTCTTTATTAAAAAACGGTGCTATGCAAGAAGGATGAGAGATAATCGTGTTAAAGACACCAAAGTGGATACCTTACAATGTGACCTCAAAAAAGGTGGATTTGTAATGGTTAATGCCAGAGAAAGTCTGATGAAAAAACTGGCTGATAAAAATAGCTACCCTACCAAAGTTCTCAAGGGAAAAGTCATAGGGCGTCACGGAACCTCATGCATAGTTAAGCTCCCTTAGCTTGATCCTACTTTTAAAATGGCTATAGATAAGATAAAATAAAGGCATGACTTCTCTTTATTCACTGCTTTTATTAGTGTTTTGTGTAAACCTCTTTAATATTGGTTGCTTAAGGTATGCTAATCGTTCCTCTCCAAAAGTCGTGAATGGTCGAACGGTCAATCCTACGGAAAATATTAACTATCAATCAGTGGTGCCACTATTTTATAAGGGGCATCTTTGCACAGGGACCTTCATTCAGCCACAACTTTTGCTTACTGCAGCTCATTGTTTCAATGGAGAATCAGCCCCTTTTCCAAGTGGGAAGAGCGCTCAATTTCGCATTCATGATACCCTTCATGATGCAACCATCTATATCCACCCAGAGTATCCAGACTTTTATGATCGAAGCGAAGAACGGAGAATATTTGATTTAGCTCTTATCAAATTTACAAAACCACAGGTTACCCCAGAGCAAGTATTTAAGATCAGTCAACAAAGAGTGCAGGGGGGAGACAGTGTGGTTTTAATTGGATTCGGGGACAGTTATCTACCTCAGGGTTTTCACCTTATGCTCACATTGGGAGAGGGAGATCATCCTAAAAGGATAGGAACCAATACTTTTGAAGCTGATTTTTACTCTTTAAAAGATTTTCATAAGGGTTTAATTCGTATCTGCGAAAACTCTCCTTCTCTATTGGGTGACCCTATAAACATGCATAGAAAGGCAATTACCGCTAAAGGAGATTCTGGGGGGCCACTTTTTAATGCCAAAGATGAGATTATTGGTGTTGCTCAAGGAACCCATTTATTAACCAGGTGTTCATTTCATGTGGATGTGAACTCTAAAACAAGTCAAGAGTTTATCGATTCCCTTTTATCTACACAAGAGAAAATCTAACCATATTAACTATTAGTTATCCATATGACCATAGGCATAAATATATCCACCTAAGGCAATGACTCCGCCTAGCACTGCCAAAGGAACATTGCCATGATATGCTCCGGCGGTACTGATTGCTGTGCCTGCTACTCCAATAGCCATTCCAAATTTAAAATGGGAGTCATGATTGTTGGATTGGTTTGATTGATTGATTAAAAGCTTAAAAAAACTATTGTCAGATGAGCCAATGGACCAGGAAGAAACCAAATTCATTTGCTGGTCTTCGGGTTTATTTAGCAAAGTCTTAAGAACGCTCAACTGTATGATACTGGTTTTTATTAACTTAAACCAGGCTTGATGCCCTTTTTTGCTATTAAGATAGAAATCAATTAATTCTGTGACATAATTTTGTTC
>CAYFLR010000004.1:60053-70167 GCA_964343805.1 uncultured bacterium
TTGATGGGTGATTGATAATTTAGATGGATTTAATTTCTCTTTAAAGGAAAGAGATAGTTTTTGAATGGTGGATTTATCTTGATCGTATTGTTGATAAATAGAGTTGGCCAGCACATCGTTGGTCACTTTAGGGTTTTCAGGGTCTAACAAAGCTAAAATGATGGATTTCATTCCGGCAATATCCATCCTTATGTAGTTTTCTAACTCTGCTAAATTTGACTCACTTAATGGAATCGGCTTCTGAATGTTAAAAGTATCCGCATCTTCAAAAATCAGTTGGGCATTGTTTTCCTCTGACTTTCCTATGAGTATCAGATACTGACGTTGTAGTTTTTTTAACTCTACTTCAACATAACTATTAAAATTTAATATTTGATGTTTAGTTTTAATAGGATCCTTTTCTTTAGAATCCATTTTAGTCATATCCAATTGAAATTGTTTAAGCCAGTTAGAGAAGTCAACAAATGTAGGGTAGAGATCTTGGTTGGCTGTATGGTTGTTACTTTGACCCGCATTGATGGCTACAATAGATTCCACTTCGCTGGATCTTTTCCTGCATCCTATTGAAAGGGTTAAAACAGTAATTAAGAATGGGATTAATGAAAAATAGTTTCTCATCATAAATGGGCTCCTTGCATATTAAGCATATATTATCTATATTGTAACCTAATTCAGACCATTTCAGAAGATCAAATCATTGAACTCGCCTAATATAAGGGGAAATTCCCCCTTAATCCTCCCAATGTAAGAGATCTCATTTTTAATTTATAAATGTGATACTAAGGTAGACGGTGTGTGATACTTTTTGTTGCCAAAATAAATATTAATATGATAGCCATTTATATAAATATAGTAAAACCCTCACTTTTTGCAGGAAATGACGATGGAAAATGTACTTTTGGAGATAAACGATCGAATTGCCGTCCTTACTATCAACCGTGAAAAGGCTTTGAATGCTCTTAACTCTGATACATTAGGGGATATAGAGAAGGCTCTTTATGAAGCATCTATGGCCAATGTAAAAGTAGTTATATTGACTGGCAAAGGGAAAGCTTTTATTGCTGGAGCCGATGTTAAGGAGATGTCTAGTCTTGATCCTGTCGGTATCTCTAACTATATAGAAAGAGGTCAGCATCTTTCCTTATTCTTAGAGCGTGCACCCTTCGTCACAATCGCAGCTGTCAATGGTTTTGCTCTAGGAGGTGGTCTTGAAATGGCTTTAGCCTGCGATTTTATTTATGCTTCTGAAAAAGCACTTTTTGGACTACCTGAGGTGACTATCGGTTTGATGCCAGGTTTTGGTGGAACTCAGAGATTAACTCGAGTTGTGGGTCGAGCAAAAGCTAAAGAGTTAATTTTTACGGGTCGCAATATTAAAGCAGATGAAGCTTTAACTTTAGGAATTGCCAATAAGGTGGTTGCGCCAGAAGGTTTACTAGAAAGTTGTCAAGAAGTGGCTTCCCAGATTAGCAAAAACGCTTTCTTCTCAGTGATTCAAGCAAAAAGAGCTATCAATGGCGGAGAAGAGTTAAACCTACCTGAGGCATTAGAGCTAGAAAGACAAGCGTTTGTTGCCACTTTCTCATCAGAGGATAGCAAAGAGGGAATGGATGCTTTTAACAACAAACGAAAAGCAGAGTACAAATTGTAAGTATCCGAGAATAACGGGGGGAGTTTTTTATGGATTTAAATCAACGATTGAAAAAGGCAGCGGTTATTGGAGCAGCGGGAAAAATGGGAAGTGGAATCTCTCTTTTAGTTGCTAGAGAGATGGCGAATCTTTTAACTGATGAAAATAAAAATGAGTTCTCTTTAACTCTCTATGACATGAACGACGAGGTTTTAGCTGGTTTAAAATCCTACCTCACTAAGCAAATCACCAAGTTTGGTCAAAAAAACTGCGCTAAAATAAAAGAGGCTAGAGGAAAATCAAATTTAAGTGATGAGGAAATGGTTGAGACTTATGTGCAAGATTCTCTTGCTATGTGTCATTTTTCCACTGATCTTCAATCTCTCAAAGATGCTTCGATGATTTTTGAAGCCATTATTGAGAATGTGGATATTAAGGTGGATCTTTTTAAGAAACTAAAGGATCTCTGCAGTGATACTACCTACTTTTTGACTAATACATCAAGTTTACCCATCAGCATTGTGGATGAAAAAGCAGGACTAGACGGCAGGTTAATTGGCTTTCATTTTTACAATCCTCCAGCAATTCAGCGTTTAGTAGAGCTTATTACTTCAGAAAAAACCAATAAAGATCTAGTGGCTCTTTCCAATGAATTGGGTAAAAGAATGCGTAAGATTATGATTCCTGCCAACGATATTGCTGGTTTTATAGGGAATGGTCATTTTATTCGTGATGGTCTTTTTGGTCTTTCTGCCATGAGCAAATTGCAAACTGAAATGGAAGACTATGAAGCGGCGGCTCTTGTAAATATGGTGAGTCACGAATGGCTGATTCGCCCAATGGGAATTTTCCAGCTCATTGATTACGTGGGCGTAGATGTTTTCAAACTGATCTATTTTTCCATGAGCACCTATTTAGAAGAGAACTTTAAAGATGACCTAGTGGAGTGGATGCTGGAAAACAATGTGAAAGGTGGACAAAATTCCGATGGCTCCCAAAAAGATGGCTTTATGAAATATGAAGGCGGAAAACCTGTGGGTGTTTATAGTAAAAAACTCGGTAAGTATATGATGTTTGATGAAGGTGATTGGTATGGCAATCTTACTTCTAAACTAGGAACCAAACCAGAGGGTTGGTGTGCTTGGAAAGGCCTCCTGAAAGCTTCTCCAGAAGAACTAGATAAATCTTTAGCTACTTATTTTAAAAATCTTTTTGCTGAAGAAACCATGGGGGCTAAACTGGCTAAAGATTATCTCTTAGAGTCAAAGAGAATTGCTAATGGACTAGTGGAAGATAAAGTGGCATTTAAAGTAGAAGATGTTGGTGGAGTTCTGATGAATGGATTTTATCATCTTTATCAACCTGTAAATAATTATTTTTAAATATTGGGCATGAAATGGATTTTCAACTGAATACCGAGCAAAAGGAACTACTCGCTCAAATTGGGACTTTTGGAGAGAAGGAGATTCTCCCCTATGTGACAGAATGGGATGAAAAAGAATCTTTTCCTCCCCATTTAGTTGATGGCTGTAAAAAACTAGGTCTCTTTGGCATGCTGGTACCCAAGGAGTATGGCGGGTTAGGTTTTGATACTTTAACCTTTTGCTTGGCTATTGAAGAAATGTCCAAATACTCAGCTTCTGTGGGAGTTATGCTAGCCGTACATAATTCCGTTTGTGTTTACCCCATCACACTAGCGGGTTCTCCTTATATTCTAGAAAAATATCTGCCAAAATTAGCCACCGGAGAATGGATTGGGGCCTTTGGCCTTACTGAGGCTGGAGCGGGTTCTGATGCTGCTAATATTGCCACTAAAGCCGACCTTATAGAAGGAGCAGATAAGAACAAATTTTCCGTTAATGGTTCCAAGGTTTTTATCACTAACGGTAAACTTTGTCATGTGGCCGTGATGCTCGCAAAAACTAAACCTGAATTGCGAGCAAAGGGAGCCACCTGTTTTGTGGTAGATAAATCAATGGAAGGGTTTGCTGTTGGTAAGAAAGAAGAAAAGCTCGGTATGCGCATGTCAGATACCACCGAACTAGTTTTTACCAATATGGAGGTGGAAGAGGATCAAATTTTAGGCGAACTGGATCAAGGATTCAGTGTGATGATGAACACTTTGAATTCTTCTAGAATTGGAATTGGAGCTCAAGCTGTCGGTATTGCTAGTGCCGCATTAGAAGCTTGTGTTGAATTTACAAAAAATACTAAAGAAGAGGGCAAACCTCTTTTCGCCAAACAGAATGTGGCTAATGCGATTGCGGAAATGAAAGCAGAACTAGATGCCGCTAGATTGTTAGTGTACCGGGCGTGTTCTTTGAAAGATGGAGGGCATACGTTTATAGCTGAAGGAGCCATGGCGAAATTAATGGCATCAAAAGCGGCTGTTGCTATTACCGGTAGAGTGATGCAGATCTTTGGGTTAGCGGGTTTAAAAGCTGACAGCCATGTAGAAAGATATTACCGTGATGCAAAGATCACAGAAATATATGAAGGAACTAGTGAAGTGCAAAAAATGGTGATTGCTAAAAATATTACCATTTGAAATAATCCGAGGGTTAAACCATTGCACTTAGAGGACTAATTAATAATTGGAAAAGGGTGGGGTATGGACTTTTTATTAACTGAAGAACAAACAATGCTGCAAGACATGGCTCGTAAATTTGCCAAAGAAGAGGTTGCCAAAGTTGCACGGGAGACCGATGAAAAGCATAGCTATCCAGCGGATCTGATTGCCCAAGCTTCAGAACTTGGCTTTATGGGGATCCCTTTTCCAGCTGATTATGAAGGTGCAGAAATGGGTACTATCGCCTATTTACTAGCAGTAGAAGAAATCTCCAAAGTTTGTGCTTCCACTGGTGTTATAATTTCTGCTCATACCTCTCTTTGTACTGATCCTATCAATCGATTTGGAACCGATGAACAAAAACAAAAGTACCTTCCTGATCTTTGCAGTGGTCGTAAAATTGGCTGTTTTGGCTTAACCGAAACAGAAGCAGGCAGTGATGCGGGTGGAACCAAAACCACGGCAGTTTTAGAAGGTGATCACTATATTTTAAATGGTGCCAAAACCTTTATTACCAATGGTCATCAGGCAGAAATTTCCGTGCTTTTTGCTCAAACTGACCCCGATGCTTCGGTAAAAACCAGAGGTATTTCTGCTTTTATTTTGGAGAAGGATTTTCCTGGCTACAGTGTGGGTAAAATAGAAGATAAACTTGGTATCAACGGAAGCTCTACCACTGAAATTATCTTGGATAACTGTAAAGTTCCCAAAGAAAACTTATTAGGTGAGCTTAATAAGGGTTTTAAAATTGCGATGGTGACATTGGATGGTGGCCGTTTAGGTATTGCCGCTCAAGCATTAGGAATCGCTAAAGCTTGTATTGATGATTCGGTGCAATATGCTAATGATCGTGTTCAATTCGGAAAACCTATATCTAAGTTTCAAGCTATTCAGTGGATGATTGCTGATATGGCTACCGAATATGAAGCGGCTCGTCTGCTCACATTTCGAGCAGCGAAAATGAAAGAAAAGGGATTAAACTACTCTAAAGAAGCGGCCATGGCTAAACTTAAGGCTTCAGAAGTGGCCAACTTTTGTGCAACTAAGGCGATTCAAATTTTTGGTGGCTATGGATATACCAAAGATTTTAATGTAGAGAGATATTTTAGAGATGCTAAAATTACCGAAATTTATGAAGGAACCAGTGAGGTTCAAAGATTGGTAATTGCAGCCAATGAATTGGCAAGATAAAAGGGGGAGTTATTTGGTAAGATAGACCATATGACTTTTGTTTTCAAATAACCTTTGCATAAGGATGGAGGAATGAAGATATACATTTGTGTTAAGCATGTTCCAGATTCGGCAGCTAAAATTACTTTAAAAGATGACAAATCCTACGATGAGTCCGTCAAATTTGTTATGAATCCCTATGATGAAAATGCAGTAGAAGAAGCTTTAAAAATTAAAGCCGCCAATGCAGGGTCTGAAATAGTTATTGTAACTATTGGACCTGATGCTGCTAAAACTTCCATGAGATCGGCTTTAGCTATGGGAGCTGATCGTGGTATTTTAGTAAAAACTGATGATAAATTAGACCACGGAATGATTGCCAAGGCTCTTCATAAGGCTATCTCTGATGACGGTGCACCAGACCTTATTTTATGTGGTAAGCAATCCATTGATAGTGAAGGAATGCAAACTCAATATCGTCTGGCAAAAGCATTTGATATGCCCATTGTTACCGGATGTGTTTCATTAGAAATTAATGATTCTAAAGCCACTGCGGGTCGTGAGGTTGAAGGCGGAGCACGTGAAGTCTATGAGCTTGCTATGCCCTGTATTGTGTCCGCTGATAAAGGATTAAACACACCTCGCTATCCTAAATTACCTGATATTATGAAAGCCAAGAAAAAGCCTATAGCTGATGTTGATTTTGGCGGAATGGGATTGGCTGCAGATGCTAATACTGTAGAGCTAGTTAAGATGGAATTACCACCTGAAAAAGCCGAAGGAAAAGTTCTTGAAGGTGAACCAGCAGAATTAGCTAAACAATTGGTCCAACTTTTAAAAGAAGAAGCCAAAGTCTTGTAATTGGAGGGTGAAATGGGAAAAGTCGCAATTTATATTGAAACAAGTAATAATGAAGTGAAAGCCTCTAACTTTGGTTTAATCACCGCTGCTAAAAAAGCAGGTTCAGAAGTTTATGGCTTAGTATTGGATGGGAATGCTGCTAGTTATAAAGACAAACTAGCTGAGTACGGAACCGATAAAGTGGTTGCAGTTGCCACTGATCAAGGTACAGATTACAATCCTGAACTTTATGCTCTGGCCATTGTTGATGCAATGAAAGCTCTAGATATTCATACTTTTATGTCTGTAACCAGTGCTCGTGGAAAAGAGTTACTTCCTCGCGTGTCTGCCGAATTAGAAGCAGCTCTCGTCATGGACTGCATGGATGTGAATTTAAGTGATCATACCGTGACCAAATCCAATTTTTCTGGAAAAGTATTTGCCCAGATGAAATTGAATGGAACTGAAAGAGTTTATGGTGTGAGACCAAATTCTATTCCTGCTGAAGCTGCAAGTGGTGCTGCTGAAATGGTCGATCATAAAGCGGGTGTATCAGCTTCTGGTAAAATGACTTTAAAAGAAGTAACGGCTAGCAAGGCTGCTGGTGTTGATTTAACTGAAGCTGAAGTAATTATCTCTGGTGGAAGAGCAATGGGCGCTGCGGATAAATTTGAGGTTCTACAGAAGTGTGCAGATGTACTAGGTGCTGCGGTGGGAGCTTCTCGTGCTGCTGTTGATGCAGGATTTGCTACTCACGACATGCAAGTAGGACAAACCGGTAAAACAGTTTCTCCAAAACTGTACATTGCTTGTGGAATTTCTGGTGCTATTCAGCATTTTGCTGGAATGAAAACCTCTAAGGTTATTGTTGCTGTAAATAAAGATGTGGGCGCACCAATTTTTAAGAAATGTGACTACGGTCTAGTAGGAGATCTTTTTGAAGTGGTTCCTCATTTGACTGAAATGTTACAAAAAGAGCTAGGATAAGATTATAAGAAGTCCTCACTTTCACTGGCTGTTCTGCTAGTGAAAGGAGGGCTTTTTTAATGAAAAAGAGGAATATTTTTTTAACAAAAAACCATGGGTGGGGGAATATGCAAACGTATTTGGCAATTAAACCTTTTATAGTGGCAATTGTATCTTTAGCTGGCTTTGGTTACTTTTTTTATCGAATTTATAAATTGATTACCATCATGAAGGCGGTAGATGGAACCTGGCCCATTCAACTGGATCAACTCGGTGATCGAATTAAGGTTTTATTTACCGACGTTTTGCTTCAATCTAATGTAAGAAGAAAAGCCTTAATTGGTCTAGCTCATACCAGTATCTTTTTTGCTTTTTTATTAGTTCAACCTCATACCATAGAGACTATTTTAGAAGGAGTGTTTCATAATTTTACTTTTGCCAATGTCTGGTTAGGTGGGTATACCGTTTATGCTTTTTGGTCAGATATTTTTGTGGCTATAGCTATTTTAGGACTCTTGTATGCAGCTTATCGACGATTTTTCATTAAACCCCCTTATTTAACCAATGGGGTAGATGCTAAAGTTATTTTATTATTTACCATGCTGTTGCTTGTTTCCTTTTTATATTTAAATGGATTTCGCCTTGCACTTCAGCAAGAACCTTTTGATGCTATAGCCAAGTACTATCCCTTTTCTAGTCGCATATTGAAGTGGACGGGAATGGCAGGACTTTCCTTAGGTGGAATGAAAGCCGGTCTTGAAATATCCTACTGGGTTCATCTTTTCACCGTTTTAGGATTTGTGATTTATGTTCCTGGATCTAAACATCTTCACCTTTTGGCTTCTATTCCTAACGTCTTTCTTAAGCCATTAAAAACAGAAAAAACAATTATTAAAACAGATCTTGAAGATGAAAATGCCGAGAATTTCGGTATCGGTAAAGTGAGTGATTTAAATCCCAAACATGTACTTGATTTTTATGCTTGTACCGAATGTGGTCGCTGTGAAGAAAGATGCCCTGCCTCCAATACAGGCAAGCCTCTCACCCCTAAAGGATTGATTCACGATTTAAAAGTAGATCTACTGGATCAATCAGAAAAATTACTTTCGAAAGCGGAAGAAAAACCTGAAGTGGACCCTCTTTTTAGAGACGGCAGTCCTGTTACTGATGATGTGATTTGGTCTTGTACCAGCTGTAGAGCCTGTGAAAATATTTGTCCTGTGGATATTCAGCATCTCGATCTTATTTTCGAAATTAGAAAAAATAGAGTATTGATGGAAGCCGCTTTTCCAGAAGAAGTGAAACCAACTTTTGATAACCTAGAGAATCAAGCCAACCCCTGGGGATTGGGTGCCGATACTAGAGCTGATTGGTGTAAAGATTTAGATGTTCCTAGAATGTCTGAAAACTCCGATGTGGATGTTCTTTATTTTGTTGGTTGTGCCGGTTCCTTTGATGATCGTGGAAAGCTTGTGGCTCGTGCCATCGTTAGTTTACTCAGAAAAGCGGGAGTCTCTTTTGCCATTTTAGGTGAAGAAGAAAGGTGTACAGGCGATTCAGCGCGAAGAGCAGGAAATGAGTATTTAGCTCAGATGCTTATTGCAGAAAATGTTGAGACTCTTAATAATTATAAACCTAAGAAAATCTTAACTGGTTGTCCTCACTGCTTCAATGCTCTTGCCAATGAGTATCCAGAATTTGGGGCTCAGTATGATGTGGTTCACTACACCACCTTTTTTGCGGAATTAGTTAAACAGGGAAAACTTAAATTTAGTGACGGGCCCAGTGAAAAAATCACCTACCATGATTCCTGTTATTTAGGTCGGTGGAACGATATTTACAAAGCTCCTCGCGAACTCTTGTCTGCCATTAAAGGTCTTGAATTAAAAGAGCTTCCACGTACTGGAGATAATGGTTTTTGCTGTGGAGCTGGTGGAGCTCGGATGTTTATGGAGGAAACCTTAGGAACCTATATCAATGTGGATCGAGCAGAAGAGGTCATTGAAGCGGGTGTTGATAAAGTAGCGACGGCTTGCCCATTTTGTTGTACAATGTTAACTGACGGAATCACTGAAAAACAAAAAGAGATTCCAGTAAAGGATATTGCTGAAATTTTAGATGAGGCCACAGTGTAGCTGTACATGGCAAAAAAAAAGATAAAATCTGCCGGGTTTGAAAAAATTTATTCTAAGAAGACGGGTGTGGGTGCCACCCAAAAAGCCCGTCAACTGGCAGACCGAATCGATAAGAAAATTAAAGAAGGCACCAATGTTGAAAAAGGTCGAGTCACGGCCGTCGACAAAGGTGCCTTTTTTTTACAATTACATGATGGTATTTTTGAGGGAAGTATCCCTAAAGCCCTCTTTCAGATGTTTAAAAAAGAGCGTAATTTTGTTGCGGTGGGCGATCGAGTCTATGTAGAAAAAAGAAGCGAAGACGATATTCGCCTCCTAAAAATTGAACCACGTCAGAATCAAATTAAAAGAGTATCTAACAATTCAGATCGTCAGAAAGCTTGGCAACATGTGATGGCAGCAAATATTGATTATGCCATTGCCATGACCTGTTTTGTCTCTCCTGAAATTAGATGGGGGCTGGTGGATCGACTTCTCTTTTCTATCAGAGAAAACCACATAACTCCCATTCTCTTTATAAATAAAATGGATCTATATGGAGACCAGAAACTGCCTAATGATCTCATTTCTATTTATGAACAAGGAGGGGTAGAGGTTATTTTAGGCTCTGTTAAAGAGAATAGAGGAATAAATACACTTTTAAGTCTTTTAGAAAAAAAACTAGCCATAGTCATTGGTCAGTCAGGAGTTGGGAAATCGAGCCTTATAAATCGACTCTGTAATTTAAACATTGAAACTCAAAGAGTTTCAGCTGCATCCAATAAGGGAAGTCATCCGACCTCATCCACCAACCTTTATCCTATT
>CAYFLR010000004.1:70217-72229 GCA_964343805.1 uncultured bacterium
GCTTTTATTGTGGATACCCCTGGCTTTAAGACTTTTACTAGCCTGAGAGACCGGGAGGCTATTCAAAGTTATTTCTACGAATTCCTACCTTTTGCCGAGAACTGTACCTGGCGAGATTGTAACCATATCTCCCAAGATGGTTGTGAGGTGATAAAAGCTTTGCATTGTGGTAAAATAAATTTACAACGATATCAAAGCTATACAAACATGATTATGGAGCTTTAGGTGCCACGCAACACCATTATTGGCCTAGTTTCTGGACTGATGCTAATCTGTCTGACTGGGGTTTTTGGTTATATGGTTTTGGAAGGGTGGTCTTTTTTTGACTCCCTTTATATGACTGTAATTACCTTAACCACAACCGGATTTAAAGAAGTTTACCCCCTTACATTCAAGGGAAAATTATTTACCACCTTCCTACTCCTGTTAGGATTTGGAATGGTGGCCTACACCTTATCTGCTTTAATGAAGCATATTGTAGAAGTGCAATTTAGCCATGTATTAGGGAGACGGCTTATGGATAAACGAATTGGTAAGTTAAATGGACATACTGTTATTTGTGGTTTTGGTAAGATTGGAAGTACCATTGCAAATCAATTGCATCAGAACAAACAAGATTTTGTAGTGATAGAGAAGAGCCCACATCTAATCGAGCAACTTAAAGAAGCGGGTTATAATTTTTTAGGAGGGGATGCCACAGATGATGATATTTTGAAACGGTCTGGGGTTGATAAGGCTAAATGTCTAGTGAGTGTGGTGACATCAGATGCTGAAAATGTTTTCATCACCCTATCTGCTCGTGCTTTTAATAAAGACTTACATATCATCGCCAGGATGTATGATGAGTCTGCTAAAGCAAAATTGCAAATTGCCGGGGCGAATAAAGTGATATCCCCCTATACCCTAACCAGTGTAAAAATTACTCAAAGTATCATAAATCCAGCTGTGGGTGATTTTTTGGAAATTATTTCAGAAGATGAAGCCATTGATTTTCAGTTAGCAGATATTGCCATTACCGAAAAAGCCAAATGTGTAGATCAGACTCTCCTTTCCTCAGAATTACGAAAATTTGGCATTATAGTGGTGGGAATTCGTAAAAAGGACAATCAACTTATTTTTGCACCGAGTCCACATGAGAAAATTGAACTGGGTGATCGTCTCATTGCTTTGGGGAGTGGTCAGGATTTAAGTGCCGTTTTGCATGATCAGTTTTCTTAATTCCCCAAAAAGACGAAAAATGGGTGGGTATAGATTGTAAACCAGTGGTTTTATGTGCGATAAATTCTACTTATACTAATAATTATAAAAAAGAATTGTATTATTGTTGCAACATAGCATAGTATGATTAAGATTTCTTAATAGGGTTTTAACAACCTCAACTCGGGTGAAAATATGCTAAAAAATACTGGCGACTCTGCAATACACGGTATCGCTGGTTTTGGAAGATTTAGCTGCCTTCTTTTTGGATCTTTATTTTTCTCTCTTCTTTTGGGTACGGTATTTCTAGTTAATAACGATAAGCGTTCAATTACGGAAACAGGGTATGTAGAGAGTTTCTCTTTTTTGGATGAGCCCTCTAAAAAGGAAGTTAAATCAACTGCTTTTGGTAAAGTGGCAAAGATAGAGAGGAATATTAATAAAAAACCAGTTAATTTAAAAGAGTTTCAAAGGGATAAAAATATTAGTGGTTTTTCTTCCCCTCGTCTTTACAGAGAGTTTCCTACCACTCATGCACCAGTTATTGCAGGTTTAAAAGGGGTCAATAAACTATTATCTTCTATTGGAAGAGAAAAATATGGATTTGGGTCGGATGGACACTATAAGCCTGTTTCTATCAAAAGAGATAATAAAGGGAATGCCTATTATAAAATGGGGCAATATTATAAAGGTGTCCCTATATTTGGAAAAGAGCTGATATTAAAAGTGGGGCGTGATAAGAAAGCCGATCTACTTATAGGTACGGTGCTTCCAGATATTAAAATTTCAGTTACTCCTACGCTAGAAGGTACTTA
>CAYFLR010000004.1:72239-78133 GCA_964343805.1 uncultured bacterium
CACATCAATTAGCAATGTCTTCTGTGGATGGGCTTTTTCCAGACTCTATCAAACTATATGGTTCTCCTGAACTGGCCATTTGGCAATCAGAAGAAAAACCATACTTGGTATATACCGCCATTACAGCCTATCAGACTCTGGCATTTGGCTATCAGATTGATGAGTTAATTATTGATGCCAACGAAGGAAAAATTCTTGAGCGATATTCAAGGCTTCACAGCGCTCTGAAAAGAAAAACCTACACCCTCGAAAAGAAATGTCTCACTCAACAGCATCAAATGTGGTCTGAAATGTATGATTGGGGAAAAGATTGGCTTAAAGAATTTCTGAGAGGAAAAGAGGCCAATGTAGATAGTGATGAACATGCCAAAAGTGCTTATCTTAATACAGGTCTAACTTATTGGTTTTTTTACCATTTCTTTAAGAGAGACTCCTTTGATAATAAGGGAGCCCCTATTGTCTCAACCACCCACGCTATGTTTGAAAAACCCAATGCTCCCGGTCCCTTTGGAAATGGGCCAGGTGGCAGTGGGGGACAAGACTGCTTTGGAGCGAATGCCTTTTTCTCTTGGGATTTAGGGCAAATTATTTTCGGTGAAGGGGATGGTCAATATATGATTAACCCTGCGAGCTCTTTAGATATTACTTCCCATGAAATTAGTCATGGAGTAACTCATAGTGAGAGTCAACTCATTTACAAGAATGAATCAGGGGCCATAAACGAAGCTTTCTCCGATATCATGGCTCTGAGGCTTGGAGAGATGCTGGGGGAAGTGAGCACGGCAATCCTGAGGGAGGCATAGTCCCTACCAAAAATACTTGGATTTGTGGTGAAGAAGCCGTAACTAAAGAGAGATATCGCTATATGGATAATCCCGCTAAGGATGGGAGAAGCACTGATAATTATCGAGAATTCAAAAAGGGTAAAAAGGATAACGGATACGTTCATTTGAATTCCGGAATAATGAACTTAGCATTTTACCTCCTTTCTGAGGGAGGAAAACACCCAAGAGGAATCACTCAGAATGAAGTGACTGGAATAGGTTTTGAATCAGCTTTACGTATTTATTACCATGCCAATGTACATCTATTCACACGAGAAACTCATTTTCCTGCTGCTCGCATGGCTTTAGCAGCCAGTGCAGAAAGTATCTTTGGAAAATGTTCAAATGAATGGCATGCGGTTCATCAAAGTTATGATGCGGTGCAAGTTCCTGGGAATTGGAACTCTTGTGATCCTGATGCAACATCCAGTTCAGGAAATAAATTAAACCTTCTCAATTATCTCGACGCTTACGATAAACGTGAAATGATCTATCAAAAAGTGGTGGTAGATCAATCCATGCCGCCGGCTGGAATTGAGATCACTGAGGCTGAAAAACAGTTAGTAGCTTCCTGGATCAATGGAGGGGCTAAGTTGGCAGCACCTGCTGGATCACCCGAAGAAGAGAGTGAAGAGGGAATCATTTATTATGAAGATCATATTAAACCTCAAATCTTCAAAAGGCTCTGTGCTGAATGTCATCATATGCCCACAACTGTAGAGAATGAACCAACTCCTCCACCTAATAATAACATTAACTATGCTCTTAGCTCGCAGATTGCTGCTAGTAGTGCCTATAGTCCAGAATTTAATCCTCGTCTCATGATTGATCAAAATAAACAAACCCTGTGGGCCAGTCGCTCCATATACTCACCCAATCAGCAAGAGTGGGTGACTCTAGACTTTGGTACTTTTAGACAAATTTCTAAATTAGCGATCCATTTTGATCAAAATGATCGCCCCTTACATATGACTATCTTAAGTTGGAATGGTCGCTGGCAAGAGGCCGCTCGGGTTCCCAATGTTATTACTGGAACCAATGAAATTTCTATACCTCATGTCAACACGCGTTATCTTATGATTGCCTTTCATATTGGCCGTCCAGGCAGGTGGATTGCTGTTCGTGAAATAGAGGTTTATTAACCTTCCTTTTTTAGGTATCTAATTATTATGAAAACTGTTGAACTCAATGGAACGGAATTTATCACCCTCTGCGCTCTTTTAAAAGTGGCCGGTTTATGTAATTCCGGAGGAGAGGCCAAAAACCTTATCGCCGATGGCTTGGTGAAGGTGGACGGAGAGGTGGAACTTCGTAAAAGATGTAAAATTAGAGAGGGACAAGTGGTGGAATTTGAGTCTATGAAGGTTCAGGTTGTAGCCTAGTCTTCAAGTTGGATAGTGACTCTGCAATAGGACGAAAAGTATCTCGATCTTTACGACTGGTTTTAAAAACCTGTGCTTTAGGTGCAATCCGACTAAGATCATCAAAATAAAACCCTTCATCAAAATCTACAGCGGCTTGCAGATCATATTTTGATACTACTATAATATCAGACTCTCTAAAGATCAGAGGGTACTTGCGGGGTTTATCAGCTCCCTCGGTTACCGAGTTTATGGTGAGATTTAAGTGCTGCCCTAAATCAACTCCAGCAGGACAAACGAGATTGCCTACATTTTCGATTAATAAAAAGTCATATTGATTAATATCCATATTGCCGATGACTTCTGTGATCATATGGGCATTGAGATGACATCCGCTGTGTGTGTTAATCTGTAGTGTTTGAATAGATTGTTTTAAAAGTCGCTGCTGATCAATATCCGATTCGAGATCTCCTTGGATTACCAGTATTTTGGATGGATCTATAAAAGCGGACAACTGTTCTATAAAGGTGGTTTTGCCACTCCCTGGTGCTCCCATAACATTCACTGCAAGGGTAGCAGAGTGTTGCCATCTGTGTTTTAACTCATGAGCCAATTTATCATTTTCTAAAGTGATACTCTTTTCAACTTTAAGAACTTCTGGTTTTTCATAACATCCACAATCACGACACATGGGGTTCCTCCAACTCTATCTCTTTTAACAGAAACTCTTTACCAGCTTTTACATCATATGAATTACTGGTGCAATCTGGGCAATAAATAAAAGTAAGATCCACCGGCGTTTTTAGACTTTCACAATCATGGCAGTAAATCAGGGGGGAAACTTTTTTAATTTCAAGATCAGTTTGGCTGAGTAGAGGGGTCTCTTTTTTGAGGGCTTCAAAGAAAAATAAGACCGACTCTTTTTGATAACTAGTTAGCTCACCTAACTCTACGAGCACTTTGCGTGGAGTGGCCCCTTTTTGCTTCTCGCATTCATCAATTATAGTATTAATAAGGCTGCGGGTTACTGCGTATTCATGCATAGCTCACAATCAAGCATGTCCTTCCTGATTTAGCAAGGAAAAAAAACTTTTTATTATCTAGCTGTTGAGATACAAAGTAAATTAAGAACGGATTATTTTAATTAGGAGCAAATGACCATGACTGGATTTATTACTTTTATTGTTATTTTTATAACTTTTTTGATGTCCTGTTTACGTGTTTTAAAAGAGTATGAGCGAGGCGTCATCTTTCGTTTAGGACGGGTGATTGGCGCGAAGGGTCCGGGCCTTATCTTTCTAATTCCCATTTTGGATCAGATGAAGAAGGTGAGTATGAGAACCGTGGCTATGGATGTCCCTTCTCAAGATATTATTACTAAAGATAATGTTTCGGTGAAAGTGAATGCGGTGGTTTACTTTCGAGTAATGGAGCCTGTAAAGTCTATTGTAGATGTAGAAGACTATCTCTATGCCACTAGCCAACTATCTCAAACCACACTAAGAGCGGTTTTAGGTCAATCTGAATTAGATACCCTTTTAACAGCTCGTGATGAAATTAATCATAAGTTACAAGAAATCATTGATCACCAAACTGAACCTTGGGGAATTAAAGTCAGTAATGTGGAGCTGAAGCACATAGATTTATTATCAGACATGCAACGAGCGATGGCTAAGCAAGCAGAAGCTGAAAGAGAAAGGCGTTCCAAAATTATTAACGCAGAGGGAGAACTCCAAGCTTCCGCCAAACTTGCTGAAGCGGCTGATGTTATTGAAAAAAGCCCTATAGCCCTCCAGCTAAGATACTTACAAACTTTAAAAGAAATTGGAACTCAAAATAACACCACCACTGTTTTTCCAATTCCCATTGAGATGCTAGATGTTTTTAAAAATTTAAGTAGCAAGAAAAGCTAATCTAAGGAGGCATTATGATCATTAAGATGATGCCCTTATTTTTACTGCTTTTAAGTAGCCCTTTAAAAGGGGAAGAGAAGCAGGTAAATTTAGTGGAAGTGGATTCCATGATTAATATTGGTTCAGCCTTTCATATCCTAGCTGCCATTAAAAAAAGCGAGAGTGAAAAAAGACCATTGATTATACGGATGGATACTCCTGGGGGGCTGCTGGATTCCACTAGAGATATTGTAAAAGCCATACTTAATGCCAAAGTTCCAGTGATAGTATACATTGGTCCCAAAGGAGCTCATGCAGGGTCAGCTGGGGTTATGATTACTATGGCTGCTCATATTGCCGTGATGGCTCCTGGGACTAATATTGGAGCCGCCCATCCGGTTAACTTTGATGGAAAAGATGCAGGCAAAGATGATATAAAAAAGAAAATAGTCAATGACACTGCTGCTTTTGCTCGTTCCATAGCCAAAGAGAGAGGGCGGAATGAAGTTTGGGCAGAAGAGGCTGTCAAGGACAGCAATTCCATTACCAGTAGAGAGGCGGTTGATACGAGGGTTGTTGACTTGATCGCGAATGATGTTAATCATCTTTTAGAGCAAGTGGATGGAAGAGAAATCACCTTTGACAATTCTTCACCATGGATTTTAAAAACCAAGGGCAAAAAAATCCATACCATTCCCATGGATTTGAAGCATCAATTCTTGAGCTTTTTATCTCATCCAAACGTGGCTTATTTACTTATGACCTTTGGCGGTTTAGGGCTCTATGTGGAATTAACACATCCTGGATTAATCTTTCCTGGGGCCATCGGGGCTATTTTTATTGTACTGTCTCTGATCTGCTTTCAAGCTATATCAGTTAATTATGGAGCACTCGGATTATTACTTCTAGGAGCGGGATTGCTCATAGCAGAAATCTTTGTTACCAGTTTTGGAGTGCTCGGAATCAGTGGAATTGTGGCCTTTTTAATAGGATCATTTTTCTTAGTTGATGCCTCCTTTTCCGGGGTGGGTGTTTCTCCTGAAGTGATCTGGCCCACTGCCTTTGCTTTTTTTATCATAATGTTGGGAATTGGCTATCTTTTGAACCAAATCAGATCTCTTAAACCCAGAGGAGGGGTGAACTCTATGTTGGGACTTACCGGGGTTTTAGAGCAAACTGTGGAGGCCGATAAAATTTTTCAAATCACTATTCGCGGAGAAATTTGGAAGGCGGTCTGCCCGGTTGAATTGACACAAGGAACATCCTTTGTAATTGATAAAGTAGAGGGGATGACACTGCATATCAAAGAGCAAGAGTCATCCTCCACTGAAAATAAATAATCCAACCTTTTAATTGGAGGCATCAAATTGGAACGTGCAATTAGCTTTTTAGGTTTAGTGGTCTTACTTTTTTTAGCCTGGCTCATGTCAAGTGATAAAAAGAACATGAACTGGCGGTTGATTATAAGCGGTGTCTTATTGCAATTGCTGTTTGGCGTACTTGTATTATGGACTACACCGGGGCAATTGTTTTTTAGCTTTGCTAGAGAACTTATTACCAAAGTGGTCTCCTTTTCTGATATGGGAGCTGAAATGGTATTTGGCCAGGGATTTAGAGAGCATTTTATTGCCTTCTCGGTACTGCCAACCATTATTTTTGTCTCTTCTATTATGGCGGTGATGTTTCATCTCGGGGTGATGCAAAAGATCGTGAAAGGAATGGCCTTCATTATGGTTAAGGTGATGGATGTATCTGGTGCTGAATCTCTGGCCGCCAGTGCCAATGTTTTTGTGGGCCAAACGGAAGCGCCCTTGGTA
>CAYFLR010000004.1:78143-85188 GCA_964343805.1 uncultured bacterium
CAAGCCCTATATTAAGACCATGACCAAGAGTGAGCTAATGTCCTTAATGACAGGGGGAATGGCTACCATTGCGGGGGGAGTAATGGCTGCCTATGTCAGCTTTGGTGCTGACCCGGGTCATTTGCTGGCAGCCTCTATCATGTCGGCTCCTGCCTGTCTGGTTATTGCAAAAATTATGATTCCAGAAAATGAGACATCCAATACCAAAGGGACGGTTAAAATAAAAATCGAAAACAAGGATGCCAATGTCCTGGATGCTGCCTGCAGGGGAGCTAATGAGGGTTTAATGCTTGCCTTAAATGTAGGTGCTATGCTCATTGCTTTTGTTGCTATTACCGGTCTTTTAAACTATATGCTCGGTTATCTCCCAAATATTAGTGGAACTCCTTTAACCTTCGAGCGAATTTTAGGTTGGATCTTTCATCCCATTGCTTTTGTAATTGGAGTTCCATGGAAAGATGCTGGGATGGTGGGGACTTTGCTCGGTAAAAAAATGTTTATCAATGAATTTGTTGCTTACCTTGATTTAAAAGATATGAAAAATGTCATTAGCCCTAGATCTTTTACCATTGCCACCTACGCTCTATGTGGTTTTGCTAATTTTGCTTCTATTGCTATTCAAATTGGCGGTATAGGAGGCTTGGTACCAGAACGTCGTAAAGACTTAGCTAAGTTTGGAGTCAAAGCAATGTTAGGTGGAACATTAGCTGCCTTGATGACTGCCACAATTGCAGGTATACTAGTAGATCATTAAGGTAAAATATGTAAAAAAGGAGTTTTACAATGTTCCCTTTCCTATCTAAAATTGCTATTCTTGTAGTGAGTTTATTCCTGGCTAGCTGTTCTTCGGTTAAGAGTCCTATTAAAGAGGATCCTACTCTATTTAGTTTGCTGTATGTTCAGCATGCTGCTGAATGGAAAGCCATGTATCATCAGGCTTATAATCTGGCCCACTATCGGCTCAAACAAGAATTAACCAAAACCACGGTAAAAAAGAAAGCTGTGGTTTTAGATGTGGATGAAACCGTTTTAGATAATAGCCCGCATAATGGACGCTTATCCAAATTGGGATTAAGTCACCCGGCAGGATGGAAAGAGTGGGTGGATAAGGCCGAAGCGAAACCTGTACCTGGGGTGAAATCCTTTTTAAAATTTGCCGATGAAAATAACATCGCCATTTTTTATGTAACAAATCGACATGAGCGCTACAAAAAAGCCACGATTAATAATCTTAAAAAAATGGGCTTTCCCCAAGTTAGTTCTGGGACAGTACTTTGCCGAGTAAAAGAAAGTACTAAGAAACCTCGACGAGATGCCATCCGTTTGAATCACCAGATCGTTTTATTAATTGGTGATAATCTCGGTGATCTCCATGAAGCTTTTGAAACCAGAGATCCTGCCGGGCGTGATAAAATGGTGGAAAACCTCTACCAACAATTTGGTAAGCGATTTATCTTGCTTCCCAACCCTCTTTATGGTTCTTGGTTAGGAGCTTTACCTGGAAAGCCTGGCAAAGATATTGTTATATCTCATTAAAATGGAATTGTTATGAATGACAAAATCTATCAAATAGCTCAGAATTCAGAATCCTTAGAAGAGATAATTAAGGAAGTTCATCTCTATTGTAAAGAGAAGCTAGAAGACTATCAAACCCTGAGTATATTAGTGGATCGAGGGCTTCCCACCTTTATTTTTACCATCAATAATCGAGATGTTTTAGTCAATCTTACTATCCCCTGGAAGAGTGTGGCAGGGGAATGCATGAAGTCGGACAAAACTCTGATTGAATATGCTCCTGAAAGTAAGTTGAATTATCGTAAACCCATGGAACTGACAGGACTGCAGGTGGAGTTTATCCATGCAATTCCTTTAAAATTTCTAGGGCAGACCTTTGGCTGTCTAGAAATTTTGACTGAGAAAAAGCATGAGATCGAAAACAATGCCCTCTTTGAAGAGGTGGCTAATTTCTTAGCGCCCATAGTTTATCTTAAAGAATGGCATTCTATGGAGCGCAGAAAAGCTCATGCTATTAAAAACAAAGCCTTCCTAGGAGCTTTGACACTGGCTTGCCCCAATGTGGAAGAAGAGAAAAAACTTGAAATATTAAATGATTCCTTTGATCAAATAAGCCATTTAAGTGAAGATTTTATTAAGCTGACCGAAATGAAATTTGATCTCGCCAAAGGTGATGTGGTTTCTATATTAAAACAAGCTATCATCAAGTTAGAAAATTTAGCAGAACTTAACGATCAGAAAGTCGACATTGTTACTGACTTTGTGCCTGAAGCCTTTGCCAATTTAGATGCTCATGCTTTTCGTGAAGAGGTATTTTTTAATATAATTAAAAATGTATGGGAAGAGTGGGAAAAGAATGATGCGGACGTCCGCAATATAGAAATTAAAGTGTCAAAAAAAGAAGGCCAAGTGGTTGTTCAAATGACTGACAATGCTGGAGGAATACCTGCTGATATAGCTAAGAATCTCTTTATGGGCTGTGAGAGTTCCAAGGGTGTAGGTCGAGGAGTGGGTATGAATGTAGCCTACCAAATCGTCAAAATTCACAAAGGGGAGATGATGTTTACTACCGAGGAAGGAGTAGGGACCACTTTTACCATTTCTCTTCCTGTTTTTCAGGGCTAATTTTTGAAAATATTTTTATTAACAGGTTTTGCATTATTAAATATTCTATTCTCGCTGAGTTGTTCTACCTCCCATACAGGTGATAGTGCTCACTTGCCAATCATTTATTTAATCGAATCTGGACAGACAGAAATATTTAATATTAAAAACTCAAAGCATCTAACGGTCATCGATATTGATCGAAAAACTCTCAGTGGAAATCCCTGGATTTATAAACCTCACCGAAAACGAAATAATTTATGGAAAAAAAATAATAAAGACTTGTGCCCTTTAAAACTTCATGTGACTTGTAAAGAAAAGAAAAAATATTCAGTGACACTCCCATCAGATATCACTTTTTATATGCCAAAATGGGAGAGTTTTAAATGTAATGAGGATAAATATGATAAAATTAACAAAATCACTGCCTCTTGCCCACCTTGCCCCTCTAAAAACTTTTGTGGTTTTGGAGCCTATAGAAATTTTAAAATATTCTCCAAAAATGCAGCTACTTTAAACCTAGATCATCTGGTAGATCCCTATTCCCCTAAGAAGAAACGAACAAGGATTTTCTACGATGGAGATCAAACTGATTTGGCCTCTGCGAGAAAATTGGGTTTGATGGAGATCTCTCCTACTCGAATACTTTGGTCGTTTCAGCTATCCCTTATGCCTGGGTTAGGTCTTGGTTATTTGATTCAAAATGCTTGGTTAGAAAAGGGGTGGATGTTTACCATCCTTGATGGACTTCTTCTTCTTTGGGCCAAGCAGCTATGGGCAGCAGAAGATACCTTTTCTAATAAGTCTAAGTTAACTCAATTTATTATTTCTGTTTCTAGTATTGGTAGTTTAAGGTTTTATGCTGCCCTAGATGCTGTATATTGGCCTGTACGTGTGGCAGGCCGTCCTCATCTTTATGCCTCTAATACCAACTTCACCTTGTTACCTTTAGTCACTTCCTTTAATCAGAAAGTTTATCCAGGGATGCTTTTTTCCTACAACTTCTAAAAATTAGTATGAAATATGGTCCAAGATGTGATACGAATTTTGGTGCGTGAATCAGTTGTATAAGTTTGAACTTTGGATAGAGAAGGGATGGTTACTATGCCGGTTCTTGAGAGTAAGATTGATCGACAATCTACGTCATTTCTGAATAACCAAGAAGTGAACTTGGGGTTAATCAGTGAACTTGAGGAGAAGTTAAAGAGTGTCAGCGAAGGAGGCGGTGGAAAAGCTTTAGATAAACACCGTAAACGAGGAAAGCTCTTTGTTAGAGATAGAATAGAATCTTTGATTGATGAAGGGACTTCATTTTTAGAACTTTCTTCTTTAGCTGCATGGGAAATGTATGATAACCAGGCTCCTTGTTCTGGTATGGTGACAGGAATTGGTAGAGTGTCTGGGGTCAACTGCATGATCGTTGCAAATGATGCAACCGTTAAAGGGGGAACCTATTTTCCCACTACTGTCAAAAAGCATTTGAGAGCTCAAGAAATTGCTATGCAGAATCGACTGCCCTGTATTTACCTAGTTGATAGTGGGGGCGCTTACCTACCTTTACAGGCTGAAGTATTCCCTGATAAGGAGCATTTTGGCCGTATTTTCTACAACCAAGCTTGTATGAGTTCAAAAGGAATCACTCAAATTGCGGTAGTGATGGGAAGCTGTACTGCTGGTGGAGCCTATGTTCCTGCCATGAGCGATGAATCAGTGATTGTTCGTAATCAAGGAACTATCTTTTTAGGTGGTCCTCCTTTGGTAAAAGCCGCAACAGGTGAAGAGGTCACTGCGGAAGAACTGGGTGGCGGAGATGTTCACACTCGTAAATCTGGTGTTTCAGATTACTTAGCTAATAACGATGAACATGCATTAGAAATAACTCGAGAGATTGTGGCGAATCTCAGTCATAACTTAGATCAAGGTCGATTGAAATACCCACTTTATCCCCGTTTTGAAATTGAAGAGCCTCTTTTTGAAAGTGATGATCTTTTAGGAATCATTCCCCCCGATTTAAAGACTCCCTTTGAAATTAGGGAAATCATTGCTCGCATTGTGGATGGTTCTCTGTTTCATGAGTTTAAACCTCTTTATGGAACCACCTTAGTTTGTGGATTTGCGCGCATTTTTGGTTACCCAGTGGGCATTATCGCCAACAATGGTATTTTGTTTAGCGAGAGTGCCGAGAAAGCAGCTCACTTTATTGAGCTATGTGAAAAAAGAGACACTCCTTTAGTCTTTTTACAAAATATCACCGGTTTTATGGTGGGAAGAGACTATGAGCATGGAGGTATAGCTAAACATGGAGCTAAAATGGTTACGGCGGTAGCTTCCACCAAGTTAGCAAAATTTACTGTCATTGTGGGTGGGTCTTTTGGTGCGGGCAATTATGGAATGTGTGGTCGTGCTTATAATCCACGCTATTTATTTATGTGGCCCAATGCCCGCATGTCTATAATGGGCGGAGAGCAGGCTGCAGGAGTCCTCACTCAAGTGAAAGCCAATCAAATGAAAAAAGAGGGAAAAGATGTAACCGATGCCGTATTAGACGACATTAGATCTTCCATTTTAGCCTCCTATGAAAAAGAAGCCTCTCCCTATTTCTGCACTGCCAGGCTGATGGATGATGGAGTTATCAATCCTGTGGATACACGAAAAGTTTTAGGTCTCTGCCTTGAAAGTGTCCGTTACGGAGATCAAAGCCATGAGGATGGTTTTGGTATTTTCAGAATGTAAATCTTTGGTTGTTAACTATTTATTCAAAAGGATAGTTTATGAGTTTAAATAATTACGAAACGGTTAAACTGGAAAGTAAAGATGGGATTTTAACCATCACCATTGATCGTCCTACCGTTAAAAATGCTTTCAATCCTCAGATGATTGCAGAGCTCACAGATATTTTTAAGGGTCCCGTTCGCGACGAGAATATTAGTCTGATTGCTCTAAAAAGTGTCGGAGATGTTTTTTGCAGTGGTGCGGATCTTAATTGGATGAAAGAAACCCTAGAGTATTCCTATGATGAGAACATTGCGGATGCCAATCGTTTGTCTACGATGTTTGATTTGATTGATCGTTGCGAAAAACCGGTAGTCGCAGCTGTTCAAGGTTTTGCTTTGGGTGGTGGAGTGGGCTTAGTTAGTGTGTGTGATTATGTGATTGCCGCTGAAAGAGCAAAATTTTCTCTGTCTGAAGTCCGTATTGGCCTCATACCTGCTTGCATCGGCCCTTTTGTTTTAGATAAGATTGGCTCCTCGTGGTGTCGTTCTTTATTTCTCTCAGCGGAAAGATTTACTGCTGAGAGAGCACTCCAAATAGGATTAATTCATGATGTGGTCGAAAATGATAAACTTTATGATCGACTTGATGAGGTCTGTAAAAATATCAGAAGTTGTTCTTCTTTGGCTGTTAACACCGCTAAAAAATTCTTAAGAGAGTTAAAAAGTCTTGATTTTGATGGAAAGCAAACTCTGGCTGCCAAAACGTTGGCTGAAATTAGAGTCACCGATGAAACTCAAGAGGGGCTGAAAGCATTTTTAGAAAAGAGGGCACCTGCATGGAAAAAATAGATTACAAAGATCAAGTCTGCCTGGTTGTGAATCGAGGTGAAATTGCTTGTCGTATTTTCGATAGCTGTAAAAAGCTTGGAATTAAAACCATTGCTGTGGCTGCCTTAGATGAAGAAGAGGCTCGTCATGCCAATCTTGCTGATGAGAAAGTTCTTCTTGAGGGAGAAACTTTGGAGAGCACCTACCTCAATCAACAACTATTAATGGATATTGCCAAAGAAAAAAATGTCACCCTCGTTCATCCAGGTTATGGATTTTTGGCAGAGAATGCTGAGTTTGCTGGTTTAGTTAAAGATTCTGGATTTACTTGGGTCGGACCCAATAAAGAAGCCATTTTAAATATGGGTTCAAAAATTGTATCTAAGCAAATTGCGATTGATGCAGGAGTTCCGGTACTGCCTTGGGCAAAATTCAAAAAGGAATCTGATGAAGAGATCATCAAGATAGCAGATGAAGTAGGTTACCCCCTATTAGTAAAAGCTTCTGGTGGTGGTGGTGGAAAAGGAATGCGTTTGGTAGAGTCAAAAGATCGTTTACTAGAGGCGATTGATCTAGCTTCCTCTGAAGCAGCAGCCAGTTTTAATGATCCCACTGTCTTTTTGGAGCGCTATGTTGAATTTCCGAGACATATAGAAGTTCAGGTATTTGGAGATAATCATGGCAATGCGGTACATCTTTTTGATCGAGAATGTTCGGCTCAAAGGCGGCATCAAAAAATAATTGAAGAAGCCCCCGCCTTGAATTTACCTGATGATGTCAGGCAAAGAATGCATGAGAGTGCCGTTTTGTTGACCAAACACATTAAGTATGAAGGAGCAGGGACGGTTGAATATATTTTTGATGGAAAGGATATTTTCTTTCTT
>CAYFLR010000004.1:85198-86564 GCA_964343805.1 uncultured bacterium
GTTGGTGCTGGGACGGTTGAGTTTTTAGTCGATGAGGATATGTCTTTTTACTTTCTGGAGGTTAATACCCGTCTTCAGGTAGAGCATCCCGTTACGGAAATGATCACCAATCTTGATTTAGTGGAGCTGCAGTTAAATATTGCTTTAGGCCAAGAGCTGCCTTTCGAGCAGCAAGATATTGAAAAAAGTGGACATGCTATTGAGTGTCGAATCTATGCTGAGGACCCAAGTTTTCAATTCATGCCAAGCCCAGGACCTATTCAAAAATTGGATTGGCCCATGTGTAGAAATGTGCGTATTGACACCGGGGTTTTAGAAGGTCAGATAGTTTCTACCAAATACGACCCTATGATAGCTAAGGTGACCTCTTTTGAACAGGATAAAGAATCTGCTGTAGTTACTATGGTACATGCCTTAAGTGAACTTACCCTTCTTGGTTTTCCTCATAATGTTTCTTTTTTAAAAAAACTTTTGGCTGAACCCTGTTTTCGGGAGTCCACTCTCACGACCAATTGGATAGAAAAAAACTTATCCGAAATTCTGGGTAAAGAAAACTTAACTGATGATCAAATTTTGAATTTTGCTGCCAGTGCCTTACAGCTTAAAAAGCATCAAAAAAAGAGCTCTCACCCATTGGAAAATGGAATTAAGGCCCAAGTGTCATTATTTGAGGAAATTAAATTATGAAATATCAAATGACTTTTAATAGCGAGAATTACATCGTTGAAACTGCCAATGAGCAAATTAATCTCTTCTATAAGAATGAAAAGGTCGCCTGTCTCCCGTGGTCAGAGGTCAAGGAAGGGGGAGTTTCCGTATCATTTGATAAAGACCTGGTGTTTTATAAAGGGCAAAAAGAGCATTATTACTTTAAATTAGATAAGGTAAAAAATACGGGAGGAGAAGAGAGTTCCAGTGTTAATCCCAATGAGGTGGTTAGCCCCATTCCCGGAACTGTGGTAAAATTAGTAAGTGCTAAAGATGACGAAGTTAAAAAAGGTCAATTGCTACTCATTGTGGAAGCAATGAAAATGCAATATGAGATTTGTGCTGAAAAAGAGGGGGTACTGAAAGATGTGCTCGTTTCTGAAGGCCAAGGGGTTGCTTTGGGAGAACGCTTGGTATTATTTAAAGAAGAGTCATAATGAAAATGGTTGAAGTTGTTGAAGTGGGACCACGTGATGGATTACAGAATTCTATGGTCCTCCTTTCCCCTGCTAAAAGATATAAATTGATCAAAAAGCTTTTTTTAGCTGGGTTTCGACATATTGAGGCGGGCTCTTTTGTGCGTGGTGATTTGATTCCTCAAATGGCCGGTGCTGATCAGCTTATGAATTCCATTATTAAAGATAAGATTAGCTCTCAC
>CAYFLR010000004.1:86574-111240 GCA_964343805.1 uncultured bacterium
CACGCTGACTTTTGGTTTTTAGTCCCCAACTTACAGGGTTTAAAAAATGCACTTAAAGCAGGAGTTAGAAACCTGGCTTTTTTTACCGCCACCAGTGATACCTTCAATTTGAAAAACATTCGCATGTCGGTAAAAAAGAGTCTGGAGCGAATTGCCAAAATGATTGGCAAATTGCAAGAGGGTGGATATGAGTGTATTCCCTTTTCAGAATCTTGGGAGCTTCCAAAGCATCAAAAAGCTGTTAAAATTCGTCTTTATATTTCTACTGTGATCCACTGCCCTTATGAGGGTCATCAATCCGTTGATAAATTAATGAACATCCTCGAATGGGTGGATAAAGCTGGTTTAAATGATTTTATATCCCAAGTATGTCTCGGTGATACTATCGGCGAGGGGACACCTAAAAAATGGAAGGATATTTTTAGTCAAATAAAAGCATCTGAGTATGCTATGCACTGTCATGATACTTATGGCACTGCTTTGGCAAGTATTTATGAAGGTCTTTCTCAAGGGGTTAGTGTGTTTGATAGCTCTTTGGGGGGATTGGGAGGTTGTCCTTATGCAAAAGGAGCGGCTGGAAATTTAGCTACCGAAGACTTAATTCACTTCTTAGAGAACGAGGGTCTCTCATCAAATGTAAAACTCGACAAGTTATTTGAAGTCTTTGACCTGCTCAAAGATGAATATATAAATAACTTATCCCATGTTTATCAAGCCTGTAATATCTAGCAATACAGTATTTAATTTGACCTATCTTATTAATTCTGCGACAATATTTGTATGTATTACGATGATGATGAAGTCACAATATCGAGCCAAGGTGAAGGACTACTGAGTTCCATTGCAGACGGGATGTCCAGGCCTACCTATGATATTTTTGGACATTTCATAGATGGCCATCTGCTATTCGCCCTGTTTGCGGGAGCTATTTTCTTCTTTTTTCATAAAGGGGGAAATACTTTACGTGGTGTTATTTTAGGTGGATCCGTGATGGCAAGTCGGTATGTGATTCCACCCATTATGAATCTTATTTCCACCTATTTATTCTAAATCCCTAGATTCCATCAAAACTGCCTATTTTTTGAGCTATTTAATCTGGTTGTGTAGCCTTTTTTCGTTGAATTACAGGTGAATCGTACAAACACTTAAAACCTCTGAAAAAAAAACAGTTTTATGTAAATAAGGTATTGTTTTTTGCATGTAAAACTATATAATCCAAGACGTTCATATAATCAACCTCGTAGGAGTGTCCCGAGAAATGGGCATTTTGGGTATATTAATTGCAGCCTTAATTATGCTTCTCTTAGGATTTATCCTATCCTCAATTTTAGCAATCGCAAATCGTAAACTTTATGTATATGAAGATCCCAGAATTGATCTCATTGAAGACATTTTGCCCAGTGCCAATTGCGGAGCCTGTGGATTACCTGGTTGTAGGAATTTTGCTGAATCAGTAGTCAAAGGTGTCATCACCCCTGCGGATTGTACTGTTAGTAGCTCGGAAGATCGTGAACAGATAGCTGAGCTATTGGGAGTCGATGCCGGTAATAACCAGAAAAAAGTGGCTCGCCTGGCATGTCATGGGGGAACTAATACTGCTCGCCAAAGAGCTCGATACGAGGGTATTAAAAGCTGCCGTGCTGCTTCATTAGTAGCTGGAGGTGGGAAGGGTTGTGTTTGGGGTTGCCTCGGTTTGGAAGATTGTTATGTTGCCTGTGATTTTGATGCCATCACAATGGATCAAAATAGTCTACCGGTGGTTGATATTGATAAATGTACTTCCTGTGGAGACTGTGTGGATGCCTGTCCTCAAAATCTCTTCTCAATACAACCTATAAACCATCATTTATGGGTTGCTTGTAGCAACCTGTCCTCTGCTGATTTAGCTGAAAATGAATGTAAAGTTGCTTGCACCGCGTGCAATCGCTGTGTTCTTGATGCCGATAGTGAATTACTTGAAATGACCCTCAATTTGCCTCGTGTCAATTATCAATATAACCAGTTAGCGAGCCAGAGAATTATTGAAAGATGTCCTACTGGTGCCATTGTCTGGTTTGATAAAGATAACAGGATGAAAAAGGGTGGAGCGGCAAAGAAAATAATTCGAAACTCTCCCTTACCAATAGGGTAGTGACTAATCAGTTATGGTGAAACTATGTTTTTTCGAAAAGCTAAAAAAGAAACGTCTCGATCCAATATCTTAGAAATGGGACAGGGCAATCATCTTTTAGTTAAGCAGTTAAATCTCATAACAAAGCACTTTGCTATTGAGAAAAGTTTTGTAACAGCTCCATTATTAGGAGCTTTAAATAATGTTAAAAATCTTGACGCTCACCTTACATTGCACCAAGGAACCCTATCTTCAGTGAGTAGTATTGCTGCCGGTCTGGTTGGAGGTGGACAGCGAGTTGCAAATTTCGTCAGTGGGAGAGGGGAGCTTTTTGGGTGTCTGAATAGTATTGCCGGTAGGCAGTTGCCAATGGTTTTTAATTTATCTACTCATAGTTTTGATCGGGCCTATCAGACTCGGACGAGTAACCATCAAGCCTATCATCAAATTGCCCCTTTCAAAGGGCTGCAACTTTTTGCTAAAGATATTCAGGAACTGATTGATTTTAATTTGATTGCTTACCATGTATCTGAAAAATTATTGATTCCTTCTGTTGTGGCATATGATGGAGGCATAATTGATACACAATATGCTCCAGCGAGCCTTATTTCACAAGAGGACTTGGGTCAATTTATTGGAAATTGTGAAGATGTAATTGATTGTGAAACTCAAGCTCACAGTATGATTTTTGGACCCCATCGAAGACGGATTCCTGAGTATTGGAATGTAGATGCTGCACTGGGAACCGGAGGAAACGAACGTAATTCTATTCTATCTAAAAGTGATTGTGGTTATAACGAATTTACTCTCTTTCATTTAGAGAGTGTATTGAAGTCGGGTTTAAAGCAGTTTGTCTCTTTGACGGGGCGCAAGTATGAATTAATAGAATCCTATAAAACTGAAGATGCTGACTATTTAATCGTATGTCAGGGAGCATTGCGTTCTTCAGCTAAAGAGATAGTTGAATATTTCCGACAGAAGGACATTTCTATTGGGGCAGTAGGACTTCCTATTTGGCATCCCTTTCCGGCAAAGGAGTTAGCAAACTTTTTAGTTGGTAAAAAAGGAATTACTGTATTAGAAAACTTACCTACCTATTTGAATGATTCCCCTATACTCTCTGCTATCAGGTCTCTTTTGAGCCAATGCATCGAGGGCTCCTCTGGTCTTCCTTTAATTAAAAATTTAAAGAACTTTCCCTCTCTATATCAAGTTCACTATGATCATCAGAGTCGTATATTAGATTTGATTCAATCAGTTGCTAATATGTTGCCCGAGGGTAAGAAAAAAGCAGCTCAATCCATAAATGCTCAGTATATTCCTGAAGTCAACGATTACCCTAAATTAGAGATATACAAGCAGCAAATTTTAGATAATTACCCTCACTTGGAGCAGAAGGATTTTAAACCTGAAACAAGTGATGACTCTTTAGCTTCTGTAAACCCTTCAGTTACACGTATTTCTTTTCTAGTTGACGATTATCAAAAAGGTGAGGAATTAGGTTTTGGGTTTCTTTCACTTTGTTATAAACAATTCACTCTCTATGGCAAAGGACGGATGAGGGAGGTTCATTTTGTCAAGCAAGGAATGGTGAACTCTTTTGATATGCTTTTAAGTTTACAAAGTAACTTATCAGACCCCCTTTCCTATCCCCCCTCATTACTCATAGTTGACCCCAATGTAAAGAGCATAGACCCTGCTGATATAGCTTCCATGCAGAAAAACGGGAATATTCTAATTCTAGGAAAAGAAGCTCCTAATAAAGAGTTTATGACTCAACTCTTTTCTCATAAAACCCTTCTGGAAGAAAAAGAAATATCACTTTTTCAGCTTTTAATAAGACCTCAGGGAGAGATGGAGCATTTTGGTTCCTTTGTAGAGCGTCAGACAATTTGGGGTGGGTTTTGGGCTTTAACTCCACTGTTATCCCATCTTAAGATGAACAGTAAAGAACTGCTTAAAATTTGGAAGGCTTATTTATTAAAGTTTGCCGAACATAATGAAAAATCAGCTGCCTGGGTCAAAGCGAGTTTTCATCAGTTCAGTTATGGTATTGAAAGCTGTCTTCCCGTTTCCTTTGATGATATTCAATCTCTCGAATTTAAGCAAATTGAGATTAAAGATCAGCCTTTTGCAGGGAAAAGAAAGGATGCTTCTGGACCCGGTTGGAATCCCTATCAATTTTTCTCCTTAGTAGAATCTAAATGCAGTACTCCAGCACTGGCTATGGGATTGCTTCCTCCTGAAACCGGTAAATTATATAATCGCTTTTTGAACATTAGTGAGTTGCCTGTTTTGGATAATAAACTCTGCAGTGGATGCGGTCTGTGTTTCACTCTCTGTCCAGATAGTGCCATTCCCGCCAGAGTTTCTGAAATTACCTCATTGCTTGATACAGCCATGATTCTAGCAGTAAAAAAGGGGAAAAAGTTCACAGAGGTTCCAAAACTATTGCGTAATCTGGAATCCGAATGGTTGAAACTTATTCGTGGTGCTCTTCTGGAACAACAAAATGTTTGGATAAACCCCCTTTTGTTACTAAAAGAGGTAGAAGAAGCACTCATTGAGGGATGCTCTTCATCTTTAAAGTCTGTGATTACCCATGAGTTAGAGGTCTTTTTAAAACCTATATACGGTTTAAATTTAGTAGTTACTGAGCCTTTCTATAATAAGGTGATAAGTGAGAAAAAAGGAAAAGGTGGTTTATTAGTACTACCTATCGATCCCTACAAATGCAAAGATTGTGGTGTCTGTGTAGAAAATTGTCCGGATCGAGCTCTAAAGAGTGTTCCTCTTACTCAGAGTTTGTTTGAAAATTCTCATCTGCAAATTGAAACAGTGAGAGAACTGGATAATACCCCGGAGCTCTTTTTAGATGAATCATCCAAATCTTTGGTTCATGGATTAAATTTACTTGATAAACACTCTTATCGTACTTTATCTGGCGGGGATGATGTCTGTGGAGGGTGTGAACAAAAAGCTATCGCCCATCTATTTATGTCCACCGTAGAGTCCTTAATGCAACCTCGGGTAAAGAATTTTCTCGCAAAAATAGATAACCTGTTAGAGCAACTCCAGAGGCAGATTCAACTCAAGCTGTCTATTGAAATTGTAAATCCAGAGCAAATTCAAAAAGCCATAGATCAACTCTCCACTTCGGTAATCAAAGTGGTAGATGTTACTCAGCATCTTGATCAAGATGAAAAAATGGTGGATGGTGAGTGGCTATCCAAAGTGAACCAGATCTATTTAGGTTTGAAAAAACTCAAGGAAGCTTACGTTTCTGATGAATCTAAAGAGGGGCGAGTGAACCTTGGTGTTGTTGGTCTGAGAGGATGTGTTGCAGATTGGAGCAGTAGCTATCCAGTGAATCCATTTCCCTTTCCTTGGACCTCATCACTGATTGCGAATGATCCATCCATTGCTATCGGTTTGTTCGAAAGTTTGATGGAAAAAATGACCGAGGGTTTTAACTGGGTCAGGCTGGCCACTCGTGAACTTGAAGATGGAGACATATTAAAGGTGGAAAGGGCTCTCAATTGGAAGGATTTCACCGAAGAAGAATATGAATTATGTCCTCCAATTTTGGTGATGGGAGGAGAAAATGGCATTCTGGCTGATGATCTATCTTTTCTCCTAAGAACTTTTGATGGGGGAAGGCCAATTAAACTACTCTGCCTCAACACCCAAATAGCTTCAACTAGTTGGCACTATCAATGTAATCAAATATCCGGCAGAGTTGATTCTACCCTAGCTGAGCTTATGAATGAAAATATATTCATCCATCAATCCACTCTCCATAACCCCAATCGGTTATTAGAGGCATTTTCCGAAGGACTTTCATTTATGGGACCTTCGCTTTTTAATATCTATGCAGGTTGTATGCCTGGTCATGGTATCTCTGCTGCTTCATCCTATCTAATGGATGAGAAAGCTGAACTTTCCCGATTTTTTCCACGTTTTACATACAATCCCACTAAAGGAGAAAGTTTAAAAGAGTGCCTTTGTATAGATGAAAATTCTCAAGTTGATGAACTTTATACAAAACATCAGCTCTCCTATCTAGATGAAGAGGATCAATTAACTACCCTGGATGTGGAATTTACCGTAGCAGATTTTGCCCTCTCGCAAGGACGATTTGCACCTTATTTCTATGATATCAATCAAGATCAGGATCCATCAAAATTAATGCCTCTAGCTGATTACCTAGATCTAGATGACCAAGAAGAAATAGAGCAGATGATTCCTTTTATTTACCAAGTAAATTCAAAAAAACGATTAATTAAAAAGGGAATCAAAAAGCCCCTACTGGAATTATCTCATCAATGTATCAATTACTGGACCAGGTTACAAAACTTGAGTCAGACGGGGGTGGTGATTGATGAGAGTATAACCAAGAAAAATATGCAAAATGAGATGGTGGAGACTCTCACAGAAAAATTATTAAAAATGAGTAAAGGACCTTTTCAGCTTGAACCATTTGAAATGGGGGATAATAGTCTCTCTTCTGAAGAAATAGAATTGGAAGATGCAGATTCGAGAACTCAAGATAAAACTGGGGTAGCTAATGTGAAAGACTCATTCGTTGCTCCTTTCATTGATAGTGAGCAATGCGAGCCTTGTGATGCCTGCGTAAATTTAAATTCTAATGTGTTTGCATACAATGATGATCAGAAAGCGATTATCGTTAATCCCAAGGGATCTTATAAAGATTTGGTTAAAGCCGCTGAAAAATGTAAAAAAAGGCTTATCAAACCGGGCTATCCAGATAATGCTGAAGAGAAGGGGATGAAACTATGGATAGAAAGAGGGAAGGGATTTAATGAGTAATTTTTGGCCTTTCACTTCGTTCAAGTCATTCTCTCATGGTATTCATCCTCCTGATGAAAAAATGACCACTCGTCATCTCCCTATTAGAAGGTTGCCCTTTGCTCCTGAGCTTATTATTTTAATGAATCAACATTTAGGCAAACCTTCTGTTCCTGTAGTGGCAGCCGGTCAGGAGGTAAAAAGAGGTCAAATAATTGCAAAAGCAGACGGGTTTCTCTCTGTTCCTATTCATTCACCTGCCTCTGGGATTGTAAAAAAAGTAGATAATTCTTTAGATATGAATGGCAAAATGATTCCCTCGATCTTTATCACTCCCTTCCCTTGGGATGATCAAGTTGAGGATCTCAATCCTCCTGAAGATATCTGGGAACTGTCAGCAAAAGAAATTATACAAGCTGTATATGACATGGGAATGGTTGGGCTAGGTGGAGCCGCCTTTCCGACTCATATTAAATTTAATCCTCCTAAAGAGTATAAGGTAGATACCTTTATTCTGAATGCCTGTGAGTGTGAACCTTATTTAACCAGTGATCATCGGGTTATGTTAGAGTTTCCAGATGAGATTATATTAGGAACCAGACTGATACTTAAAGCACTCTCTGCAAAAAAAGCGATTATTGCTATTGAACATAATAAGCAAGATGCAGCCGAGTTACTTGAAAGTAAAATATCAAAGGAAGATCCCATAAAGGTTGAGGTTCTTCAAACTAAGTACCCTCAGGGTGCTGAAAAAATGTTGACCCGAGCTGTTTTAGGAGAAGATATTCCTTCAGGTAAAATTCCAGCTTCTATCGGGGTTATGGTTTCAAATATCACTACTGTAGCAGAGATTGGGCACCTATTACCGAGAGGACAGGCGCTCATTGAAAGAGTCGTGACACTCTCAGGTAAAGGTATAAAAAAACCAGGAAATTATCTAGTCCCCCTGGGAACCCCTTTAGATTTTGTTTTAAAACATGGGGGATTAAGTGAAGGAGCCAAGGAAGTGGTCATTGGTGGTCCTATGATGGGAAAAGCCGTCTCTTTTCTCGACACACCAATTACAAAAGGGGTTTCAGGTATTCTCGCTCTTGATAAGAATGAGAAAGTTACTGCCTCTAAGGTTTATCCCTGCATTAAGTGTGGAGAGTGTGTTAGATCGTGTCCTATTCACCTGAATCCTTCTCGAATGGGGATTTTTGCTCGCAAAGATGAATATGAAAAGATGGAGAGTTTGAACCTTTTTGACTGTTTTGAATGCGGTTGCTGTTCTTATGTTTGTCCTTCTAATATACCACTTGTTCAACTATTCCGTATGGCCAAGGGAGCGCTTAAAGAGAGGAAATCTGACCAATGAAATCCAAATTTCTAAGTACAGAATTTGTGATTAGAACATCTCCCCATGTGAGTAGAAAAATGGATGTGGCCAAAATAATGCGTCATGTCTTTTTTGCGACTATTCCCATGGCTCTAATGGCAGTTTATCTATTTGGTTTGTCTGCCTTACTGCTTATCTGCTGTACGATTTTCTTTTGTATTGCTACTGAAAGAGTTGTTAACCTAGTTAATCAAGAAGAATCTACTACCGGTGATTTTTCTGCTGCTATAACTGGAATGCTACTTGCTCTTACCTTGCCTCCCACCATACCCTTATGGATTGCCGCAGTGGGTGGAGTTGTGGCTATTTTAATGGGTAAAACCATTTTTGGTGGTTTAGGTTTTAATATTTTTAATCCCGCATTAGTAGGCCGGGCTTTTTTACAGGCGGCCTTCCCCGTTGAAATCACTACCTGGTCTTCCACTTTGTCCGGTTCCAAATGGAGCGCTCTTGCGGATTCCACCTTGACTCTCCCTTTTACCAAAATGGCTGCTGATGTGGTTTCTACTGCCACTCCTCTTTCACTATTTAAATTTGATCATCAAATGACCGAGAGCAGCAAACTCTTTTTTGGCATGATTAATGGCTCTGCCGGGGAGACCTGCGCTCTCTATATATTACTAGTTGGCATTTATTTAAGTGCTAGAAAAATGCTTGATTGGCGTATCCCGGCTGGTATTTTAATATCTGTGGCCTTGCTTTCTGGAATATTTTACCTTGTTTCTCCTAAAGTTTATCCATCTCCTCTCTTTATGCTTTTTTCTGGCGGATTGATGCTGGGAGCTGTTTTTATGGCAACTGATATGGTTACTTCTCCTTTATCTACATTGGGAGTGTGGATCTATGCTGTTTTTATAGGGGTTATCATAGTTTTTATTAGGTTGTTTGGAGGACTTCCTGAAGGTGTGATGTATGCTATTTTGCTAGGAAATGCTATTACACCAATCATTAACCAAATGACTAGAACACCAGTTTATGGGGTGCAAAAATGAATGAAAAAATAGCCCCTGTTAAACAAACATCTAGTTTAAGGATGATATTGACTCTGGGTGGAATAGCTGCTTTTTCAGGTATTTTAATTGCTACACTAGTGCAAATCACCACACCTATTATTAAAGAAAACCGAAAAAAGATGTTGAAAGCCGCTGTGTTTGAAGTTTTGCCAGAAACTTCATCACTAAAAGTATTTGTTTATGAAGAGGGCAAATTCTCCGTCAAAAATGAGCTTTCTGATAAAGATATTCCTTACTATGTGGGCTATGGAACTGGAGGAGAAATAAAAGGTGTTGCCATTCCGGCAGCAGGGCAAGGGTTCCAGGATATTATAAGTATTTTGTATGGATACAGTCCTAAATACAATTTAATCATTGGTATGAAAGTGCTTGAAAGCAAAGAAACACCTGGTTTAGGAGATAAAATCGAATTAGATAAAACCTTTGTTAAGAACTTTGAAGCTTTGGATGTGCAACTCAATCCAGATCAAAGTAAACTGCTTCATCCCATTGAAATCGTAAAACCTGGAGAGAAAACCAAGCCATGGCAAATAGACACTATTTCTGGTGCCACCATTTCCTCCAAAGCCATAGGGAAAATATTACAACAGAGCACCAAATCTCATGTCCCTTTAATCAAACAAAAATTTGAGCAAATAAAGGGGGCTCTATGAACACCACACCTTTAGTTCAAATCCGAAAAGGTCACCCAAATTTAGAATTGTTTCTAAAAGGTCTATGGAAAGAAAATCCAGTATTTGTTCACCTATTGGGAATGTGTCCAGTGTTGGCTGTATCCAATTCGGTGATTAATGCGGTGGCTATGGGACTCGCCACTACTTTTGTACTCATTATGTCGAGTACCTTTGTATCCCTATTAAGAAAACTGATTCCGAAAGAGATTCGTATTGCCGCCTATATATTGATCATTGCTACTTTTGTGACAGTGGTAGATTATTTAATTCAAGCAATCAGTCTAGAACTTCATAAAGCTCTAGGAGCTTTCATTTCTCTTATTGTAGTAAATTGCGTGATTTTAGGACGTGCGGAATCTTTTGCATCCAAGAATAATGTTGGTAAGTCGATCCTAGATGCTATCAGTACCGGTATTGGATTCACCTTTGCTATTTTTTGCATGGGAGCAGTGAGAGAGATTCTTGGTAATGGGTCTTTTGCAGGGATAAATTTGTTTGGAGAACAGTTTCAACCCTGGATAGTAATGATACTACCTGGGGGGGGATTTTTTGTTCTGGGAGTTTTATTGTTGTTAGTAAATAAGATTAACCTAAGAAAAGTGAAATAGGTTTTTTATGAGTAGTCAGTCACCCGGATTCATTTTTATTAGTGCCTGCATTATAAATAACTTCGTGCTGAGTTACTTTCTTGGCATCTGTCCTTTTTTAGGAGTTTCGGGAAAGCTTAGTACTGCTACTCGTATGGGAGCTGCTGTTACCTTTGTTATGCTTGTAAGCTCCGTCTGTTCATTTGGTATTCATACCTTACTTAAAGCGCTAGATTTGCAGTACCTACAGTTAATTTGTTATATTGTGGTGATTGCTTCAACGGTTCAATTAGTAGAAATTGTAGTAAAACGATACAGCCCGACCTTATTTAGAGCTTTGGGAATATTCCTTCCACTTATTACAACTAACTGTGCAATTTTAGGTGTGGCTCTATTCCAAACCAATAGACAGTACGATTTTATTCAGTCACTTAGTTTCGCTTTAGGAGCTGGTGCCGGTTTTACTTTAGCATTAGTTATAATGGCAGGTATCAGAGAAGAACTTGAGTTAGCTGATGTTCCCAATTTAGTGAAGGGCACTGCGATAACACTTTTAATAGCAGGAGTCTTATCCCTGGCATTTATGGGTTTTGCCGGTTTAGGTGGAGAAGTTTAACAATTGCTTATTGCAAATATAAATAATATTTTTTTCAGGAAAACGGTATGAAACAAAAACAGACAATTCGCTTAAAAGAACATGTGATCGAGTTAGTGTGTGATGCTGGAGAAGGTGCTCAAAAGGCTGGAACTTCTTTTGCTAGGTTATGTGCACTCAAAGGAATGGGTTTATGGACCGTGGAAATTATTCCCTCCGAAATTCAACCCCCTCCTCATACAACAGGGAGTGCTAGCGGGATTCGTATCAGAATCTCTGATAAACCCCCAGTGACTAACTCAGGAGACTTTGCAAATTTAGTCTTTGCATTTAATGAAATGTCTCTTTTATCTAGAATTCAAGCACGGTCCATAGCTGATGATGCAATTATTTTTATCGACAATTTATGGGCTCAACATGAAAACGAAGAGTACCGTAATTCATACCAACAGATCACTGAATCTTTATCTAAAAAAGGGGCAAAAATTATTGAGATCCCCTTAGAAGAAGAAACTTCCAAAGTGGTAGACGACCCCTATAGAGGGCGAAATATGTTCGCTCTAGGCTTGCTTACCAATCTTTATGATTTACCCCTTTCCGATGTTCAGGATATTATTCGTAATATTTTTGCCAAGAAGTCTCAGCAGATCATTGATAACAACGTGAATTTGCTCGCCAGTGGTTATCAATATGCAGAAAATAATATTGATTTTAAATTCTCCATGACAGCAGTGGAACCAACCGTTCCCATGGTCTGTATGAATGGAAATGAAGCCATTGCTTTTGGTGCCATAGCAGCTGGTTTTGATTTATGCTCTATGTATCCAATAACTCCTGCTACTTCTGCTTCTCATACCTTAGCCACCATTTTTGAAGATTTTGGAGGAATGGTTCATCAAGCTGAAGATGAAATTGCAGCCATTGGTGTAGCGGTTGGTGCCTCCTATGCTGGAAAAACCGCTCTGACCATAACTTCTGGTCCTGGTATGGCATTAAAGACAGAATTTCAAGGCTTAGCAGTGATGACTGAAACCCCCTTGGTTATTGTTGATGTACAAAGGGGAGGCCCTAGTACTGGATTACCTACAAAAGTTGAGCAGGCAGATCTTCTTCATGCGGTCTTAGGAGCTCCAGGAGATGCTCCTAAAGTAGTTCTTGCACCGAGCAGTATTGAGGAATGCTTCCATATTATGCCCGTAGCAAGAAAATTAGCTGAAGACTTTAGGTGTTTGGTGGTGGTCTTATCAGATGCTAATTTAGCTACTGGAGTTCAGTTATTTCCAAGACCTGAAATATCAGTCAATACCTTACCTCCTCCCATTGATCAAAGCCCAGTGCCTAAAGGGACTCTTTCCTATGATTGGGATGAAGTGACCGGTTTATCTCGTAGAATTCTTCCCGGTCAACCAGGGGGTATGACGGTAACCACCTCTTTAAACCATGCAAAAGATGGAAAAGTCGTCTATGATCCGGATTCCAATCAATTTGGACACCGAATGAGAAGTCGCAAATTGGCCACCATTGCTAAAAGTTTAAAAACTCCAGCCATATTTGGTGATGAGAGTGGAGATCTTTTAGTGGTGGGTTGGGGAAGTACTAAAGGAGCAATTGAAGAAGCAGTGGGTCGAGCAAGAAAAACTGGAGCGGCCATCTCCTCTATGAATATTCAATTTTTAAATCCTCTTCCTCCAGGTTTAGCCAAAGCTTTTAAGAAATTTAAAAAAGTAATGACCGTAGAAATGAATTACTCAGATGATTGGGGCGATCCACTTATCAATGAGGATACACGAAGGCATAGCCAATTAGCCTTGCTTTTAAGATCCCACACTTTGGTGGATGTAGATTGTTATGGTCGAGTGGTGGGGCGTCCTTTTATGCCTAAAGAAATTTATGATGTTATCTTAAAAAAATCGAAAGAAATAGAAATTGAAAAATCTGAATTTGGCAAAGATGATGCTGCTGGCAAAGCGGCGGTTAATAACAATGAGCCAACTCATTTGAATTAAGGAGGACCACCCATGTCTGATCAACTTATGGAAGAATATATTGAACATGAATGTGCGGCTCATACCTATCAAATAGAAGACTATGAGGCCGGGGTCCCCCGCTGGTGTAAGGGCTGCGGAGACCATGCCATTTTATCCACTTTTCAGCGAATTTTACGTGATGATCAAATTGATCCTGAATCCGTCGTTTGTGTTTCGGGAATTGGCTGTTCCAGTCGATTTCCGCATTATTTAGGCACCTATGGCTTTCACGGAATTCATGGTAGAGCCTTGCCTATCGCAACTGGTGTTAAGTTATCACGACCAGACCTACATGTTATCACTGTTATGGGAGACGGTGACTGTTTTAGTATTGGTTGTGCTCATTGGATTCATGCTCTTCGCTATAATGTGGACATGACTGTTTTGCTTTTTGATAACGAGATTTATGCCTTAACAAAAAAGCAGGCATCTCCTACCTCCCGTCATGGAGCCCATTCAAATACCACTCCAAAAGGAGCCTACTTAGAAGCTCTGAATCCGCTCTCGGTTATGACCGGTATCAGTAATCTGTCTTTCTTAGCCCAAACGGCTACTTGGTTACCAACTCATTTACAAGATACCATTGACAAAGCTTGGAATCATAAAGGTCTTTCTTTTGTGAGAATCTTGCAGTACTGTCCGGTTTTTACTCCAAAGGTTTATGGCGATAAAGGCTTTGGATACCCTCTTAATATTCTAGAAAATCCCGATGGTATTCCGGTGGATCTTGTACGAAAAATGGGGAATGTGATTCCTCATGATCATACCAGTAAAGAGGCAGCTCACAGTGTTTCACTCAATATGGATCAACCACCTTTAGGACTGATTTACCAAAATAAAGATATTCCAACCTATGAGGATATCAGGTACAACCGAATGTCTAAGGCCAACGATAAAGAGAGAATTAATTTACTCCATAAGTTATTAGACAAGTATTCAATCAAGTAGTTTTTAACTTGGGTTAAATAGAGGGATTTATCATGAGAAAGCAAGTGGAACAGTTGGTTAAAGAAAATTGGCACTCTCGTTCTCCACGATTAAGACAGGATGTTTTGTCCACACTGGGTGCACTGACAGATATTTTAAAAGTTCATGATCATTTTCAAGGGGATCGTGCCGATGAAAGTCACATCAAAGATTCCTTTGGCTCGTTTGATTTTAATATGTTTAATACCCAAGATTTAGCAAAAACTTATGATCAAGTTGATAACCGGAGTACCATCCCAACAGATCGTTTTGAACGAATGAGATCCCTCAAAGAAAAACTCCAAACTGTTCAAAGTGAATTGGCAAAGGCCCCCTTTGAGTGCCAATTTTATAATTTTTCAAAAAGTAATGAGGAAGTTTTTGCCGCATTTGAAAAAAGTGCAAAACAGGTGAGTCAAGTCGTGGAACTCCTCCGAAAAGCTCGCTTAGAAATGAAAGCTCAGTTTGAGCCTGATTTTCATGACAAATTTTTTGAAAAGTTTGATTGGCGTTATTTTAAAAATGAAGAGATGGATTATCTTCCCCCATTTTTTGTATTTGGAGATCAAAAAGGTGAGTCTAGCTCTTTATTAGGAAGAATTTTAGAGATTACTACCACAGGTAAACCCATCAAACTATGTATTTTAAATAAGCAGATAGAATCTAAAAAATTAGAAGTAGGGCGAGCCTCTTCCGAAAAGAGTGATATAAATCTTGGTTTAATGGCCTTGGCACAAAGGAATACTTTTGTGTTGCAAAGCCCGGACCTTGAGGGAGATGAAATAGAGACATACTTTAATGAAGGAATTAACTGTCCTCGTCCGGGATTATTTTCTTTTTATGACGCAGCTAATGCTGATCTTCAACAGATGGCAAAAGTGAGTCGAAGTTTTCCTCTCTATGCTTTTTGTCCTGATAAGACAGATCACTTTGTTTCTGGTTTAAATCTAGATCATAACCCTGATGCTAAGAATATCTGGTCTTCTCATAAAATAGACTATCTATCTATGGAAGGGAAACCGGTTCAAATGATTTTCCCTCCAACCTTTGCAGATTTTGCTCTGGCTTCTGGTAGCTATAAAGATCAATTTGAGTTGCTCGACGATGATTTGGTGGAAAGTGCTCAGATTTTACTCGCTGAGTATTTAGCAAAATCGAATTTGGAGCGAAGAAATTTAGTTCCTTTTGTGTATGGGGTTGATAAAAATAAACAGTTAAGAAAATACCGTCCATCAAAATCAATTCTGGCTATGACAGTCTCTAAAATGAAAGCATGGCAGGCACTACAAGAAGTTGCCGGTATAGGAAATCCCTTTGTAAAAGCGGCTGTTTCTTCCACTAAGAAACAGATGGAAGAAAAGCAAAAAGCCGCTTTAGAATCCCAAAGGGAAGAGATGGAAAAAACCCTGCTCGATCGAGAGCAAAAGGCTGTGAATACTGCCATGCGCAATGTGGCTCTGCAATTGACAGGTTTGGAGGAGTTAGGAGATCTATCTGGAATGAACTTATCTTCTTCTAGTAGTTCTCCTGCTTCAAGTACTCCTGCTGCATCCAAAGCTCCTGTGCCTGCAGAAGAACCTGTGAGTGATGAACTCTGGATTGAAACAGCTTTATGCACCACCTGTGATGAATGTACCTCTATTAATAAGAATATCTTTGTCTATAATTCTGATAAAAAAGCCATTGTCAAAGATCCTAAAGGTGGTCCTTATAAAGATATTGTGAAGGCCGCTGAAAAATGTTCAGCTCGGATTATTCATCCCGGTGCTCCTCATGATCCGAATGAGAAAGGTTTAGACAAACTCATCAAACGAGCCGAAAAGTATCAATAAAACAATTTTTTTGGGGGGGATGGGATTAGAAGAAGGTTATTTCATCTAAATCCATTTGCTCTTCGGGCTCTTGTTCTTCCATGGCCAGTTGGAACGAATAGGCACTTTGCTCAATGACAGTGACCAGTTTTTGGCGGATAAGTGGGATCATTTCTTCATGAGGGATTTTATCTTCCCAAAGTTGTATTTCATTAATGCGGTGATCCATCAGTTGATTTACTAAATCATGGGACATAAGGGCTACGATGGCTCGACTTTGGTCGTTTTCCACATCTTCTAACATTTTAATAGCCTGTTTGATAAGGTGGGGCCCATATCCTTTTTTATCCCATGTGAGCAGGCAGTCTAGCTGGAGGTTTTTATATTGTTCTTTTGAGAGTTTGGTTTTTCTATCTAATATATCTTTGATGATGGGATGGTTTTTTACAAATTTAAGTCGTTCTTGCACATCAAAAGTTTGACTTAAAATATTTATCCAATACTGACCTTTCTCTTCGATTTCCTTATGTTCAAGATAAAATATTTTCTTAATGACTCCAAAACAAAATAAAATAAACTCCTGTACATTAGTATCATTCATGTCGGTAGCTAGGAATTCTGCCTCTTTTTCAATTATTTTGTAGGATTGAAGAATTCGAACCACTCCGGTGGTGGTGGCTGTTTTGGTTTTGACATACTCTGCAAAGTCATCTCGTTGGATATTAGTTTCGCCTCTTTCGAGACGAAGTTTTTTAAGAGAAATTAATGAGATGATATCGTGAATGTCTTTGAAAAACTGTAGCACTCCGTCGTAGGATTGAATTATATGGGGGACAATATCTTCTCGATCTATGGGGACAAAAGGGTAGTCGGGTATGATTTCTTTGATGGCTTTATCAAAATTATCTATTCTAGCCATCATTTGTGAGCATTGGTCCAACACGGTTTCGCGCGTCATGTACATTTCAATATAGGCATTTTTATTGACGGTTTCGAAAAACTCGAAATAAAGAGTGGACAGCTGCTCTAAGCTCATGGGCAATCTTGGTACTGCAAAGTTAAGCCATGTCTCTAGATTGCAGGCTAATTCTAGTTTTTTATCTGGATTGACGGTTTTTTTATTTAAAAAATGGAGGACGGATTGAACCGTCGTGGTTTCGTCAGCAAAAAAGAGCGAGCTGAATTCATTGGTCTCTCGATTGAATACCGGAACACTAAAACTAGCAATTTGGATATTCTCACCAAAGAGATGAGGCATCATATTAAAAAATTCAATGAGCTCGGGAGGGCAGTTAGAAAATAAGAAGAACTTTGTTTTTCCAAAAACCTCGTTAAAACGACTCCAGGCTTTAATACCTTCCACATTTATAAAATTTACTTTTTTCCAGTTCACCTCTATTATTTCTTGTTCAGGAGGGGTGAGAATGGCAATTCGTTCAAAACAGGAGTTATCATTGACCGCTCCTTCCAGAGCAATTTTCTTGTCTACCAGCGATAAGCCCAATCGTCCTGTTTTTACTTTAAATTGAACTTTATCTTTATTTTGATTTGAGAGAAGGCCTCTTTTTTTATAGCCAATGAGTTGCAAGATTGTTTTACGATCTAGAGGTTTCTCTAGCCAAGCGACAAATCCAACCTGTTTAGACACCCCCCTGTTATTCGCATTGAAACCGTCACACAACATGACAAGTGAAAGATCATTAGTCTTTTCTTTTATCATTTGACCTAGCCGGACTGCGGAGATGCCGGGGAGGTCATCATCTATGAATATCAAATTGTTCTTATCTAATAAGCTTTTGTCATGGATAAGTGATTTAAGAAATTCAATTTCATTCTCAAAGAGATAGAGTTTATCCGGGAGCACCCTTGTGAGTGTTTTAAAGGTGTTTTGAACAATCGGATCGTCATCTATTACTATAAGATTGACCTTAGATATTGAGGTATTCACCATGGACGCCATATTTCAATAGAAGTTAGTAATCAGTAGGACCTATTTTAATGAATTTAGTAGATTATTTCAATCATTGACCGGAAATGGTTCTGAAAAATACCCTCAAAACAAAAAGATAGCTCTCTTAGAATAGATTATCAGGGATTTTGGATAATTCTATTTAAACTTTCGATTCACTTCAAGGCTTGAGTATATGGGTAGACAGCGGTTTTCTAAAGGAAATAGATCCTTTGGCCGACAAAATAGAAAAAATCAAAGTGAGGAGTTTCGAATGGTTGTTGAAGTAGAACATGAAGGTTTTTTTTCAAGGATAATGGACTCAATTAAAGGTTTTGGGAGTGGGTTTTTACTGTTTATCTTTAGCTTCATGTTGCTGTGGTGGAATGAAGGCAATATCGTAGATGAAAAGGCCTCGCTTCGGGAGATGCAAAAGAAAATGGTGATTGCAGATGGTCAAAATGTGGCTCCTGATCTCACCGGTAAAGTAGTTTATGTGAATGATTATCTTGAAAGTGAAGAAAAACTCAGTGATAAGTTTATGTTACTGCCCGATGCCTACCTTAAATTGAAAAGAAAAGTTGAAATGTTTCAATATGTTGAAAAAGTTACTAAGAGCTCTCGTAAAAAGATGGGCGGTGGGAAGACCACCCGGAAAGAGTATTATTATGAAGAAAGATGGAAAGAGGGGCGGGAGGCATCAGAAGAATTCAGAGATGATTCTTATAAAAACCCAAAGCCAAAATGGAATAGCGAGGTTTTTACGGTGAAAGAGGGATATTTAGGAGCTTATGATGCCACAACCGTATTGGAGAACTTAAATCCTAGGGAGCAGGTGGAATTGACTTGGACCAAAATTTCCCGAAAATACCGTAAAACGGTGGGGATGCAAGATAACTATCTTTACTATCCAAAAAAAGCCCTCAGTGACCCTCAGGTGGGAGATATGAGGGTCTCCTATTATGCTGTGTTGGCAGATGATTATAGTGTGGTCGGGGTCCAAAGCAGTCAAGGAGAACTGAGGCCCTATGAAGCAAGAAATGGAAAAATCCAATTCTTAGTACAAGCCGGTAATATTGATGGAAAAAGGATGTTTGAAAAAGCCTTAAAAAAAGAAGGGAGGGTGGCAATGATCCTTCGCCTTGTGGGTTGGATTATCATGCTGGTGGGTATCTTTCTCATGTTAGAGCCATTTGCCGTTGTGGCTGATATTATTCCTATTTTAGGAAGTTTAGGGCGAGTGGCCACCTTTTTGTTTTCTTTTGTGACTTCCTTTATATTATCTGCCATTACAATTATAGTGGGAATGATTGCCCACAATCCCATCGTGTTAGGGGCAGTCATTGGTGTGAGTCTCATTGGTTTAGTTTTTTACTTCAAAGGTCGTTACGATAAAGTGGCAACTAAAAAACCTTCTCTAAATGGCAGATCCACTGCAGGCAAAAACTTTGCAGCCTGACCCTTTCTTCATTTTGCTCATGTGGGGCGGTTTGGTCCCATGTTTCGACCTATTTTTGCGACAAAATTGGCAAAAAACCAATGTAAAAATAATCAAAAATTAAAAATAATTAAAAAAATAAATAATAACATATGGATAAAAACATGGCATGCTCTTTGCTAAGTAGAGGGGCAACTGAAGTGATCTAAGGAAAAACCCTTTGATTACTTAATCTTAAAAACAAGGAGAAGGCCATGTTGAATCAAATAGCTTTAGCAAATAGTTTAGTAGACAGATCTCACCTAAGTTCACAAAATGCAGTTCACTATCGCTCCTATGAAATAGAAGTTCAGAAAATCAAAGGTGGCTATAAGGTGGATCAACCAAGTTTAATTATAAAAACAAAGAAATTGATCAAAGATATCCTTAGCAAAATTGATCTAAAACTTTCTAAAACCAAAGAGTTACTGTGGATGGAAAACCGTTACCAGCGGACTGAAATGACGGACTTGGATGCTTATCATCACCTCACTTTAGTGTAAACTTCAATTTTCTGGAGAGTAACTCTCTACCTTATTTACCAGGCTCAACTTGAGCCTGGGATTTCTATATCGTCTAAAGTAGAAGGTGGGAGTTGTTTTAGTCATTATCCAATTGATCCATTTAAATCCGGTCAAAAAATAAAACAGATAATAACTACTGAAAATCACAAAGTAGACAAAAAGAAAATCCAGAGCTCCTTTGAATAGGGAAGAATTCAAAAAAGAAGATGCGAATTGCAGTCTGTTCATCCAGCTAATAAAGATACTAGAAACAGGAATAACCGTACAAAACTGAACAAAAATAAACCAAGGGTGACTCGCCTCTATGGCCCGTTTGGGGCAAATAGCCATACAGCGCATACAGCTTTCACAATGATAAGTCCAAAAGGGCCGAGAGCTGTTGTTACCGACCATCTTGATGGCCTGGCAGGGGCAATTTTTTGCACAGATAGAACATCCATCACAGTTGAAGTTGGCAAAAAAGACTTTCGAAAGAGCAAACCTGGCCAAAATAATGTACATAAAGGAAATGGGAAGAAGTAAGATTCCAAAGAGCAGTTCATAGGTATTATTGATACTGAAAAAGTGGCTATTACCATTGAGAATTGTAGTAATAAACTTATTAACTCGCTGCTTAGCACGCTGATAAATTATTTGCGAATTAGAGGAGGAGATTCCCCAGTGAGCCGCAATCCAATTGGAAGGCATATCCACACTGTAAAGACCTTTAACTTTATAACCTTTATACTTCAATAAAATAGCTGTAATAAATGTAGAACTGCCACTCATTCCGGGCATAAAAAAGGGGCCCAGCTTCCAACCTGCTCGGGCGGCAATAACTACGGCATGAATGTTTTTGATACGGGGTAAAAAAAGGCACCATTTTAAAACCGCCCAAATGAGGGTGAATCCGTGGGGGGGCATCACTATAACCATTAATGTGTCATTGGTATCATAGTGTTCAAATTTACATTCGTCCGTTTTTTCGATGGGAAGAAGAGATCCTTTGAAGGAGTGGGATTTAAAGATCTCTTTGAGCCATTGACTCACCTGAAAACAGTTTCCAGTGCCGGTGGAGTAAAACTGAAGTATCCTTGTGTAATTCATAGCTTACGCTATATCATAAAATAGGAAAGGGAACCAGAGGTTAATTAGGCGGCGAGAGAGACGAAATCCATTTCGTCATTTTCAGAAATCAGGTTACGGATGGTTTCAATGGCTTTTTGGTGAAGTTGGCAAACGCGAGATTCAGTTAATTCTAGGACTTGAGCGATTTCACGGAGGTTGAGGCTTTCAAAGTAGTAAAGGGTCAGAGCAATTCTTTGGTTTTCTGGAAGTTCCTCTAAACAATCTGCCAGTTTTTGTTTCATCTCTTTGTTAAGTAGTTCACTGTCAGGGCGGGGCTTGTTGGTATCAGGGATAGAATCTTTAATGGTGGTGCTTTCATAGTTATCGTTCAGACTGGGTTGATCAAGAGAAATAAGATGGGGGCGAACAGCATTTTTTCTTAAGGTATGGAATTCATTCTTACTCAGTTTCAGTTCACTACGGACCTCTTCTTGGGAAACGGGGCGGTTGTGTTTTTGTTCTAAATGGCGGGTTGCTTTCAGTAGGACTTTCTGCTTTTGACGGACATTCCGTGACACAATGTCTAGGGAGCGGAGTTCATCTAAAATAGAGCCACGAATTCGATATTCAGCATATCTTTTGAAGGTGGTCTTCTGGGTGGGATCAAACTTATCAATGGCATCGAGTAGACCCAAGGTAGCAACTGAGACTAAATCATCTAATTCAATGCTAGGGGGGAGTTTAGCAGCGTAGCTTGCGGCAATCATGCGAATTAAGGGAGCGTATTCATTCACGACTTGGTCTTTATGATGTTTATGACATTCAGTGTCGGTGTAAAAGTTTTTCATAAGTAGTCGTTTCATAACCTTCCTCCTTCGTCCTGGGACGAATTTTGTATGCTTGAGTGAATTATATAGCAAGAGTTGTGCCATAATTGGAAAAATGTATAATTTTAATTGGTTAAATTCCAATGGGGCTTAGTTGGGGTTTTTTCCCCTTAAAATTGCCAAGAAAGTGGTCGCTTTAATCATCTGTTTGTGGTTTTTTTACCGCATACATTGTTGGCATTTCAAGGCAAGGGGCAAATTACTGGTAGCATTTGGATTGCTTGATCTGATCTATGGCACGGTCAATATTGCTAGTGGATGTGGCATAGGAAAATCTGATATAACCTTCTCCCCCAGGTCCAAAAGCGGTACCCGGCAGGCAGCAAACTCCCGCTTCATAGAGAATTTTATCTGCCATTTCTCTCGAAGAGAGGCCGGTTTTCTTAATATTTGCAAAAGCATAGAAAGCACCTAGGGGAGTTTTGCAACTAAATCCTGGAATTGAATTCAAACCAGCTACAATGGCATCTCTTCTCTTTTTGAAAGTGACCATCATCTCTTTGAGAGGGGCTTGTGTTCCAGTAAGTGCTGTAATTCCTGCATGTTGAACAAAGGTGGTGGTGCAGGAGAGGGCGTTTATCATGAGCAAACCCATTTTCTCCATCAGTGAGCTTGGACCCACTAGGTAGCCTAAACGCCAACCGGTCATGGCATAGGCTTTAGAGAATCCATCCAATAGGATACACTGTTTTTCACAGTGATCATAATTGGTTACACTATGAAATTTCCCTTCATAAAGCATTTTGGAGTAGATTTCATCAGATAGAATGAAAAATCCATGTTTTTCGGCTAAGGAGGAGATTTGATCCAATTCATCTCGTGTCATAACCGAGCCGGTGGGATTCTGCGGGCTATTGAGAATGAGAAGTTTGGTCTTATTAGTTACAGCCTTAGCTATGTCTTCGGGCTGCATGCGAAAGTGATTTTCCTCTTTTAAAACAACTGGTTTTGGAGTTGCCTGCAGATAGGTGGCTACCGAACCATAAGTTGGAAAACCGGGATCAGGGAAAATAACCTCATCTCCTTTTTCCAAGAGGGCTAGCATGGTGAAAAAAATCCCTGGCTTGGCTCCTGGAAGGATGAGAATTTGATCTTCACTAGGTTTATAGCCGTGAGTTTGCTCTATTTCAGCCGCTATGACCTGTTTCAGACCCAAAACACCGGTGGCATTCACATAGCCTGTTAAATTATCCTCGATGGCAGCAAATGCCGCCTTCTTGATGTGATCCGGGGTGGGAAAGTCGGGTTGTCCTATTTCAAAGTGAAGGATCTTTTTTCCTTCTCGTTCCAACTTTTCGGCTTTGGCTAGATATTCAAAAGCCCCTTCCCCTTGAATCAAATTGATATTTTTAGCAGGATCCATGAAGTCACCTATCATCTAAAGGTTATTTTTCCCGTGAAGATTTTGGGCTGCAATGACAGCAATGCCATTTTGGGTTAACATTTTAGCCGTGTTATTCACCGCATCATGTTTATCCAGATAGTTTTGCTGCATGGGCTCATAGAGACCTTGGTCCATCATATCTTGTTTGGCCATGAAGTAGTCGAGGATATCAGAAGGATGTTCTCTCTCGCTTTCAACTGAGGGCATTCCACCTTCATGCTTGGCACTGATATTTTTTACTTTGTTACCCAGCTCCACCAATTCATTGGTTCGATCGTAGGGTTGTCTTACAATGGATTTCCATGTCTCGGTAATGTGATGCTCAAAGCGAACACAATCTTCAAAAGAGAAGTCTTTTCGAATATCCGCAGCCAATTCAATGGTTTGGTTATTGACGGAATTGGAAAAGTTAAAACCGATCAGCGGAGTGGATCCATCTTCACGGGCAAATAATTTGGCGGTCATGAGAGTCCAGAAAATGGAGTAGGGGTTGTCATTGCCCATAAAAACCGAGATTTTAAATTCATTATTAATGCCTAGCTTATGCATCCAATAACTGAGTAGAATGGTTCCTGGGTTTACGTTCAAGACCTGCTTTATTCCGTAATTAGTATAGTAGTATAGAAATTCATCCACCCATTTAAGTGCATAATCATTGGGTTGACCAACGCCACCAAAGTATCCGGTGATGGTTTCGGGTCCACCAAGATGAACGTTAGAACCGTCTGTTCCCTTAGTATCTAATGTTTCTACATGAGAGGCTCCAATCATATTAAGAGCACAAGTGGTAGCAATGATATCTCCTTGATCTTGCTCCTGCTCCTTCATGGCTCTGACTCTAATAAAGCGACCGGGCATCAGCTCTTTATTTTCGATGGCTTTTTTGGCCTCTGTGATTAACCAAGGAAAGTATTGTAAAGCGCTGACTTCCAGAGTTATGGCAAAGTCTTTGTCAAAGGAACTCGGATCTTTTCCTAGATTTTTCTGGTACTCTTCTAATGAAATGAAAGAACCTAGGTTGGACTCTAACCACTCCAGATCTTTTAAGTAGGGGGAATTCATCTCTTTGAGTTTGGCCATTTGGCTTTGAGGATCTCTTGCTGCTTCTGCTTTGGCATTAATTTCTTCCACACTGCCATATTTACCAATCACCTCTGAAAGAGCATTGATTGCTTTATTCGAGGGTGAGCTTAAAATGGAATTTATTTCAGCTAGCCGAGATGGGGAGATGTTTAATTGTTCTTGTAATGATAAAGACATATTAACTCCTGCGTAATTAATTAATGTAAAACTTATTGAAAAAATCCCCTTGTTCCATCTGGCCGAGGGAGCCTTTTTTAACCGTCTCTTCATTGTATTCGGTAACCTGATCAGCCTCGGTCTTAGGACCCCAAATAGCTACTGGCACCGGATCTTTCACATGATAACG
>CAYFLR010000004.1:111250-120352 GCA_964343805.1 uncultured bacterium
TCAACGGGGGTGGGATGATCCTGGAGTAGGGCAATTTGAACTTCAATATTTTCTTTTTTGATTCCCTTTAAAATGGGATCAATCAGTCGGGAGTCTAGATCATTAATGACTTTGATTTTCAGATCCACGTCTCCATCATGACCCGCTTCATCCGCTGCTTCCACATGGAGATAGACAAAGTCATATTTTTTTAGAGCTGCAACTGCTGCTGCCGCTTTGCCTTCATAATTGGTTTCATGATTGCCAGTGGCTCCTTCTACTAAAATCACATCCATACCGGCGTATTTACTTAATCCTTTAATGAGATCAACCGCAGTGATGGCGGCTCCTTTTAAACCTGTCATTTCGTGCAGCGGTTTCATGGTGGGTTTATCACCTGCGGCCCATAACCATATGCTGGTGGGACGTCTCTTATTTTCTTTGGCCAGTTCTTGTATAAAAGGAATTTCTTTAAGAACAGCTTCTGACTTTTTAGTAAGCTCGTTAAGCAGCTGAGCGGTTTTGTTTGCCTCCTCATTTTTTCCGCTGATCTGAAGTTCAGAAAGAGGTTTGCCTATATAATCGTGAGGGGGCCAACAGTCAATTTGCGAGTTGCCATCATCCATCACTAAGAGATGCCGATAGTGAACTCCTTCGTGAAACTTAAAACCGGTGCCACCGAGTTTCTCATTTAAGGTATCAACGATTTCTTTTGCCTCTTCATGGGTGAGATCTCCCCCATTATGGCTGGCCATTTTTTCATCTTCGGTGAAGACCAGGTTACATCTGAGTGCTAACTGATTATCATTTAAATCCACGCCGAGACTGGCTGCTTCTAAAACACCTCGCTGGCAAAAATTAGTACGCGGGTTGTAACCCATCACGCTTAAGTTGGCGACTTCCGAACCGGCAGGAAGGTCTTCTGGAACAGTGTTAAGTAAACCGGTGGCTCCCTCTTTAGCCAAAAAATCCATATTGGGAGTGTTGGCGATCATGAGCGGGGTTTTGTTATCTCGGGTGGAGAGGGGATAATCCGCCGCTCCATCAATCAATATCACTAATCTTTTCATTTGAACGGTCCTCTTATTTATTTAGATATTCAAAAAAGGCATCATAGTTAGCGGCGATGCGATCATAGTGTTCCTCGAGCTCATGTATTTTAGAAAGGCTCTTCGGAACCTCTGGGGTAACACCAATCAGTTTTTCAATCTCTTCGGGAAATTTAGCCGGATCAGCCGTCTCTAAACAGACTGCCATCACATCTTTTTCTTCTGGGTGATCTTTTCTGAACTGTTGTAACCCGTGCCATCCCACCGAACCATGGGGTTCTAAAATACAATTATGCTCTTTATAAGTAGATCCAATAGTCGCCCTGGTTTGTTCATCGGTGACTGAACTGCTGTAGAGAAGTTTTTGCATAGCGGCTAAATCGGGGCTTTCTAGAAGTTCTCCCTTCTCATTCATTTTGCCACCAAAAATATCGATGAGCCTGGCTAAATTACTAGGATGTCCCACATTCATGGCATTGGAAATACAGCAACGGGAAGGATCGATTTTGGCGTATTTTCCTGTGGAAAGAAAGGTTGGAAATTCATCATTTTCGTTGGTAGAGATGATCAAACGCCTGATGGGAAGTCCCATTTTTTGAGCCAATACGGCCCCCATCATATCGCCAAAGTTACCTGAAGGGACAGAAAAAATAATTTCATCCCCGGCTTTTTCTATCAGCTGAATATAAGCCCAAAAATAATATACAGACTGAGGAAGCAGCCGGGCAATATTAATAGAATTAGCGGATGTGAGGTTATATTGTTTTAGTCTTTCATCACTAAATGCTTGCTTCACCATGGCTTGACCATGATCAAATTTACCATCAATGGCTATAGTTCGAACGTTACCGCCCAGTGTGGTCATCTGCTTTCTTTGGTTATCAGAGACTTCTTCGAAGGGAAAAAGAATGATCACATCAATGTTAGGAATATTGTGAAAAGCATGGGCCACTGCAGAACCGGTGTCACCTGAGGTGGCAGTTAAGATAGTCAGTTTAGATTCATCTTTGACACCGTATCCCATAAGGCGAGACATCATTTGAGCTGCATAATCTTTGAATGAGGCGGTGGGACCGCGATCGAGACGCATGAGCTGATCTTTATCTGTTACTTTTTCTATATGGGGAAAGAACTTATAGGCATCTTTACATTTTAAGAAAAGATCTTCTTCCGGCATCTCAGTGAGATAATGCTTTAAAATGGTGTAAGCCACTTCATAATACTCTAAGCCTTTGAGCTGAAATAGGACTTCAGGAGCTATGGTTGGAATGGTCTCTGGCATATAGAGACCTCGGTCGGGTGCTTGGCCCGTTCTGATAGCAGTAAAAAAATCCACTTTTGGTGATTGTTTGTTGGTGCTGTAATAGTTGATAGTCATGCACTCCTCACTTTTGTCTAGGTTGTAAGTGAAATTATACTAGCACCCCGAATGGCAATAGGCAACAAAAACCTGTGAGACTTTTAACGAGGTTGTGATACTTGGTATAAAGGAGTTTGATACCCTAAAAGGAGAATAAATGGTTATGAAGAAGAGCCATTTCAAAATCATCGCTATAGGGGGTTAAGCCTTTAGAAGCTTGGATAGCGAGAGAGGCATCCTCTAGCAGGATTTTAAACCCTGAGCGGATCAGGCTATAATGATCTTGATTGGTGGTGGAGAGTATTCCTTTAAATCCCGATAGTGAAATATTAAATATAAATTGATTCCATTGCTGTTCTAACTTGCATCCATACAATATCATATCGGCTTGCGACCCATTGCTGGTAGGATCTCCAAAAACTCCCAATCCACCGTTAAGATGAAAGACTGTTTCATTCCATTTATGAGTGAGTAAGAGTGAAAGAAGATTGTCTGATTCATCGGTTCCAGGACCCGCAAGACCAGAAGACTCTTTGAAGGTGAATCTTCCCTGGTCTTGGTTGACATCATTGGCATTGGGGAGGTTCATGCCGACGTGGAGCGAGAAATCAAAAGAGGGCGTTTGCCAAAGAGCTATTTTGGCGTACATCCTAAGATCTCCCCCAGAATTGCGAAAGCGTCCCGTGATGGTTGAGTCGTGTAAGAGGTCAAAAATAAGTTGTCCTGTTACATTGGGGGCCAATCCAAATCCTAGGTAAAGAGGGATTTTGTATAGCGTTCGAGAGGATTTAGTTATATGAAGAGATTCCTCTTGGTACCACTGCAGACCAATTCCTGCGTCTAAAGTTCCATGGGACAAGGGGGTGGCTTCATGAACTTGGTCGTAAAGGTGGCCTAATTGATGTCCAAAGTCGAACTCACCTTTGGTAACCTTCTCATCGCTTGCTTGACATTGGTTCTGAATTGGTGTGAAATGTGTCACAATCAAAGTGACTAAAATGAGTTTAAAAAATCTATACATACAAGGAGTTCCTATGGATTCAGTTAATACGCCCAACATGCTTTTAATCTTAGACGGTTTTGGATTATATAAAAAATATGATTTTAATGCGATCGAAAATGCCAGCACTCCTTTCTTCGATCATCTCTATAAAACATACCCTCATGCTAAACTGCAAGCTCACGGAGAAGCGGTGGGTCTACCTGCTGGAGTGATGGGAAATTCAGAGGTGGGACATCTCAATATTGGAGCTGGTCGAGTGGTAAAACAAGACTTAGTAAGGATCAATGAGGCGGTGAAAGAGGGTACTTTTGGTCAGAATGAAGGTCTAAAAAAGGTCATAAACGAGACCAAAACTGCAGGCGGACGACTTCACTTGATGGGGCTCTTGTCTGATGGTGGAGTGCATAGTTCAAATGAACATCTCTATGCCATATTGCAAGCCTGTAAGGAAAATGAGTTTTCCGAAGTTTATGTCCACTGCTTTATGGACGGCAGGGACACTCCTCCTCAAAGTGGAATAAAATATCTAAAACAACTGATTGAGCAAATAGAAAAAATAGGCGTGGGTAAAATTAATACTCTGTCGGGTCGATTTTATGCAATGGATCGTGACAATCGTTGGGAGAGGGTAGAGAGAGCCTATAAAACCTTGGCTACCAGCTACAGTGAAGATTATTCCTCCTTAGATCCAGTGGCTGAAATCACCATGCAATATGAGAAAGAGATCACCGATGAATTTATTGAGCCGGTGAGTTTTAGCGCCGAGGGCAAAGTCCAAGATAAAGATTCCATCATTTTTTATAACTACCGTTCCGATCGAGCGAGAGAAATCTCACGGGCTTTCTTTGACCCCGAATTTAAAGAATTTGATCGAACTTTTTTAAGCCTTACCTCCTATACCTCTATGGTGAGATACAAAGAAGAGTTCACCAACCCTGTGCTGTTTGATAAGCAAATTTTAGAGAATGTTTTAGGTGAAGTGCTGGCCAAAGCCGGAAAAAAACAGATTCGTATCGCTGAAACCGAAAAATATGCCCATGTGACTTTCTTTTTAAATGGGGCGGAAGAAAACCCCTTTGCTGAGGAAGAGAGAATCTTGGTTCCTTCCCCACGAGAAGTGGAAACCTATGATCAAAAACCGGAGATGAGTGCCCCGGAAGTAACGGAAAATATCCTAAAAGAACTTGATAAGGGAGAGCATGATGTCTTCATTATTAACTACGCAAACTGTGATATGGTAGGGCATACCGGTATTTATGAAGCGGCTGTGAAAGCGGTAGAGACGGTTGATTCTTGTGTAGAAAAAATAGTAAACATGGTCTTATCTAAAGGAGGCAAGGTGCTGCTTTGTGCTGATCATGGAAATAGCGATCAGATGAGAGAGGAAAATGGAACACCTCATACCGCTCATACTTTAAATCCAGTTCCCATTATCTGTATCTCAGAAGCGGATAAAGAGAAAACCATCAAAGATGGAAGACTGGCCGATGTAATGCCCACCTTTTTATCTATGATGGATATGGAAATCCCTTCCATCGTGGAAGGTGAAGTTCTTATCTCTTAAATTAACCATGGAAAACCAATTTCAAAAGATTCAAACCGGAGGGGTGCCCATCTATAGCTGGTGCCCCGATCTATCCAAAGATGTTTTAAAACAAGCCGAGAACATGGCTAAACATCCCATGGCCTATAAACATGTTTGTCTCATGCCTGATGCCCATTTTGGGTTTGGAATGCCCATTGGGGGAGTAATGGCTTGTGATGAGGCTATTATTCCCAATGCTGTGGGCAAGGATATTGGTTGTGGTATGTGTGCCGTAAAGACCGATCTTACCGAAATTGATAGAGGGCAGCTCAAAAAGATAATAGCAGATATAAAAAAGCTGGTTCCCATGGGAGTGGGTCGCTGTCATACCCAAGCAGCTTTGGATTTAAATCCCTTGATGGAAGAGTTTAAAGGCGATTTAAAGATTATTAAAAAACTCCGTAAGAATGCGGAAAAGCAAATTGGAACCCTGGGGGGAGGAAATCACTTTGGTGAAATTCAAATGGGGTCCGATGGTCACATTTGGTTTATGATCCATTCTGGAAGTCGTAACCTGGGGGCCGAAGTGGCTACTTACTATAATAAGGTAGCTGCGAAATTAAATAAAAAAATGAAGGTGGGTGAGCCGGTAAAGAGTGGATTGGCTTTTTTACCCATCAAATCCAAAGAGGGAAGAGCCTATCAGCAAGAGATGAATTTCTGCCTCAAATACGCTCATCAGAATCGCCAAAAAATGGCTGAGGCTTTCAAAGAGGTTTTGGTTGATTTTACCGCCTGTCATTTTAAAGAAGAGGTGAATATCCATCACAACTATGCCGCTTTAGAATCCCATTTTGGTCAAAAATTGTATGTTCATCGCAAAGGGGCCACTTCAGCAAAAAAAGAAGAGTATGGGATTATCCCAGGTTCACAAGGCTCAGCTTCCTATATCGTCAAAGGGAGGGGCTGCAAATCTTCTTTTACCAGCTGCTCTCATGGGGCGGGACGTACTTTAGGACGTAAACAAGCAATTAAAACTCTTTCCTTAAAAGAGGAAATGGACAAACTCGATCAAAAAGGAATCCTTCATAGCGTTCGTCACTTACGGGATTTAGAAGAAGCCACTAGCGCCTATAAAGACATTAATATGGTGATGAATCATCAGCAAGATTTGGTGAATATCATGGTGGAGCTGAAACCATTAGCGGTTATGAAAGGTTCCTAGGCTGTTTTCCATTTTACCCTTCAAGATTCTAAAACAAAAACCGATCCTCCCTCTATATATTTTTTGGAGGGAGAGATGATTTTAACCAACATTGAGTCAATTCCAGGAAAAACTATTGTAAAACATTTTGGGTTGGTGCAGGGCAGCACTATACGTGCAAAACATGTGGGTCGGGATATTATGGCCAGTCTAAAGAACATCTTTGGCGGTGAATTAGTTGGCTATACAGAACTCTTAGTAGAGTCCAGACAAGAAGCAATGAATCGAATGAAAGAACAGGCTAAAGAAATGGGGGCAAATGCCATTGTAAATGTTCGTATTTCAACGTCTTCAGTGGCTCAAGGGGCTGCTGAAATACTCGTTTATGGCACAGCTGTTCATGTGGAGTAATAGATATGGAATTTGTATATGTTTTACTCTTGATTTTGGTGGCCTATTTATCGGGAAAGCACTTTGAGAAAAACCACTATAAGTCCATTAAAGAGAGAGAAGCAAAATTCAGTAATCAACCTGCGGTTACTTTTAACAGTGTGAGCGATGAAGACGTTGTTTCCTGTGAGTTAGCTATGGGTTCAGTTGTTATTTCCGTAGACCATTTTAAACGTTTCATTGCCGGTCTAAATATGCTATTCGGAGGGGAATTAACTTCCTACAGTCCATTAATTGATCGTGGACGTAGAGAAGCTATTTTAAGAATGAAAGCTATGGCACCCCATGCCCACCTCTATACTAACTTGCGAGTGGAAACTTCTACTATATCCAATGGCAAGGGAAAGAGTGTGGGGACGGTGGAAGTCCTCGCTTATGCCACTGCAGTAACCCTCAAGGAGACATCTGCCTAATGACTGTTCCATTTGAGCCTAAGGAGTTAGCCGAAACTGCGGATAACTCCCAGGGTGAAAATACCTATATGGGATATCTTCGCCTGTTTTTCTCTCTGCTCTCATTTATAATTCTGTTTTACCTTATCTTAGGAATTGTAAGTCGTATCGTTGCCATCTATTTACCTGATGAACTTGAAGGATCGCTAGTTAATCTGTCGATCATGGAAAAGCTGAAGCCGAAAGAAGGGGATCCTCTCTATTCCTCTTTTAAAAAAACAGAAGGCATACTAACAGAGATGGTAGAGAAGTCTCCAGATTTAAGGAAACTTCCCTACTACCTATTTATGGTAAAATCAGAACATCCCAATGCCTATGCAATTCCAGGAGGAGGGGTGGGTGTAACTACCACTTTCCTTAAAAAAATTGAGAACGAGAGTGCTTTAGCCATGGTAATAGGTCATGAACTGGCTCATCACCATCATAGACATGTGCTTAAAGCCCTCAGTGATGCTCTCATTACTCAACTGTTTGTAACTCTAGTCTTTGAGAATACCATATCATCGATTGGAGATCTGACATTGCATTTGCAACAGTTGCATTATTCTAGAGAACACGAGTGGGAAGCGGATAAATTTGGTCTCCAGTTAGTTCACAAAACCTTGGGGATAAATGAACACACCTTGGATTTCTATAAAGAAATGTTATTGCTGGATGAAAGTGTGTTGGAAAACTCCTGGGGAGAGCTATTTTCCACTCATCCTATTATGGAAAAGCGTTATAAATCACTTCAAGATCAAGTAAAATCTTTAAAACGATCTAATTAGTTGGCGCCTGGAAACGCACATCCGCTGTGTTGCCATCAAAAATCGTTTCGAAGCCGTACTTTTACTACTGACTTAGGTCCGAACTGTATCAAATAGATCGTTGTGATTTCCACAAAGCAGTTTTTGAGATAAATACCGAGTTAGATAAAGCTAGATAAAGCTGTAGATTTTAAGTTGTCTTTGTCCAACTAATTGAAATTATATTGATAATTAGAAATATTAAACCCAAAATATTTTTACACCGATAAGCATAGTAACTACTTGGCGTGTTAAAAAGTCTATATTGTTCTTCTTACTATCGAAATTGAGGGAATCAGTGCGCATCAAAATTGGGGCGATATGTATTGATACGGGATTAATGTTACTTCTTACTTGTTTGCTGGTGAGATGTGGCATTAGTCCAACTTTCCCTGTGACTAATACAAGCCAAAGGATTGATTCGACTGCATCGGGATCTAAAACCGAAACCTCTATCTCTGCTCCACAAGAAGCTAAAGGTCATAAGGTTGAGGGTCCCGATGAGAGTCGGACTCAAGGGCCATTAAAAAACCAATCTGACAATTATAAAAAGGATAATGGCAATAAAAACAAACCTGGCTCTCAAGTTGACAAGAAACACGATAAGAATGACAAAAAGCCGTTCAACAATAGTAATTCCAAACAATCTATCATCCAAAGTAAATACCCTGTCTATTTTAAAAAATTAGCGGCTCTTGTTCCTCATTTTATGCCGGATACCATGACTCATGTCAGAAAAGCCAATGGCCGGACGGTAAATGGTATTAAGGTCAGCGAGGTTCACACTACGTTTTTATTTAGAAAACAGTGTAAAGGGGATAGAGATTGTGGAGGAAAGGTTCACCTTATCGATTTAGTGGAAAACAGTGAACAATTCCGCAAGGCCCATCCCATGGGCCAGTATTTCATAAATCAAACAGAATACAGTAACCAAAATGGGTTTTTAAAAAATGAAAAAATAAATGGTTTTCCAGGATTTAAAATTTATGACCAAGAAAAAAATGAATCAAAATTAGGGGTCTTAGTGGGAAATCGATTTCTGGTATTGATTGAAATAGAGGGAGAAGATTTCAGCAAAGCCCAGGCGGTTTTAAACTCAATTGATTTGAATACTCTCTTGCAACTCAAAGATCAAAGTGGTCCCAAACCTTCATTTAGAGATTCTGACCCCCTTTATTATGACGACTTGGATTTTTCTCTCCCCTTGTTTAGCGGTGGGTATAATATTTTTGGAAGTTGCATGTTAAATAAAAATATAAATAACGGGAAATCTATCAACTATTGTGAGGAACATT
>CAYFLR010000004.1:120376-132998 GCA_964343805.1 uncultured bacterium
GATGTGGCTGACCTGTCCCTAGATGCACTTGCTAAAAAGTGCACCACCCAAAATGGGCTTTGGTCTAATGATCCTTGCCCCAGCTCAATGTTTAGTCTCCCCTCATGCTATAGAGATTCAGGTGCTTATGATGGTTATCATGGGATTCGAATTCTTTCCCCACTGAATGTGGAGCAAGCTTGTATCAATCCCATTGGTGATAGTTATGGTTTATTTAAAGCGGGGAGTTCTGGATATACCGCACAAAACTCTTTTTGTGTGATTAACAATAAATGTGTGGAGCTCATTGGAGTCACACCTGAATATGAAGAGAGTATTCTATCCTCCAAGTGCGACCAAACCGGCTTGGGGTTTTGCCCAGCTCCATACAGAACTATGGATTTTTGTGAAATGGGAGAAACAGATACAGAAGCCATGTTTCTGATTCCCATCCCTTCAAGGCTTTATGCCGATTCATCTACCATAGCTAAATGTAAATAGCCTCTTTTGCCCTTTGACTTGGATAGAAAATTTGGGTAATCTGCGTCTATGTGGACAATCCCAATTCTCATCACCGTGGCTGCTGTGACATTAACTTACTTCTATTCTTTTGAAGATCAAATGGGGGTTGGATACGCTCCTAAACAACCTCTTTCCTTTTCTCATAAAATGCACACTCAAGATTTAAAAATTAACTGCACCTATTGTCATACTGAGGTATTTAATAATAGGCATGCCACCTTGCCCTCTCTAGACATGTGCATGAAGTGCCATCAGGTGGTTAAAACGGAAACCAAAGAGGTCAAAGAATTAATTTCTCGTTATGAAAAAGGAACTCCTGTTCACTGGAATCGAGTGCACCGTCTTCCTGATTATGTCTATTTCGATCATAAATCTCATGTTCAAATAGGAATAGATTGTAATTCATGTCATGGTGCTGTGAAAGATATGGATCATATGCAACAGACTCGCTCCTTTCATATGCGTGGTTGTTTGGATTGTCATCGTCAAGCGAAGGAACTTTTCCCAGCGAATGAATTAATTAAAAAGGGCCCTCTTGATTGTTCTGCTTGTCATAGATAGGTATTTGGTAAATCATGGATGAGAAGAATAGAATTGAACAGTTAGTTGATCATGAGAAAAGACGGTTTCTAAGTCTTATGGCTGCCAGTGCCGCCTTTGCCACCACCTCATGTGTCCCCTATCGTCCTCGCGGAAAATTGGTTAGTGAGAAGAAAAGGCTGGAGAGTAATGTTCCAGGAGAAGAGGTGACATATGCCTCTTCATGCACTCTTTGTGAATTAGGATGTGGTCTTAAAGTAAAATGTATTGATGGTCGTCCGGTTCGATTGGAAGGAAATCCTAATCACCCTTTCAGTAAAGGAGGTCTATGCAGTCGAGCTCATGCTTCTATTTTGAATCTTTATTCTCCTTATAGGTTAAAAAAGCCCATGGCTCTTGGGGGATCAAGAAAGTTATCAGCTATTGCTTGGAGTAAAGTTGAGCAAGAGTTATCTGCAATTATCAAAAATAATTTAACAAGTCAGAAAGAGTTGGTTTTTATTTCTCATGGAGAAAGTTCTTTCAGTTTTCTAAGTTTCATGCAAGAGCAGCAGCAAATAAATCCATTAATAAAATATTATAACTACGACATTTGGCAGCAAAATAATCGAAAGAATCTCTTTTACAAAAACTATCAAACACCCTTTCCTACGGTAAAGTGGAAAGAATTAAAGGTTCTGCTCTCCTTGGAGGCGGATTTATTAGAGACCGATTCAGATTTTATTTCCTTTCGTGAAGCCTATGGTCCCTTAAGAGATCCTACCACTAATAAGGACCCTTTAAGAACTTACTCAATAGAAGGCGATCTTACTAGTTTCGGAATGAATGCAGATTATCGCTTTCCACTGCGTGGTGATAAAATTTATGAACTGGTTTTGGGATTAGTTCATGCAGTTTTAATGCAATTGAAAATTCCTAAGACGGGATTTTTGAAACAGGCCGCTGACAAAGTTTCTGTTTTTCCTTTTCCAAAAGTAATTAAGAGATTGAAATTACCAGAAGATAAGTTAAGGATACTGGTGGATGACCTTATTAAACACAAAGGTCAAGGCCTGGTCGTTGCTGGTGAGCATTTATCTCCCGCCACCCAAGAGGCGGTGAATTTTTTAAATTTCCTATTGGGGAATGAATCCCTCTATCAGCCTGATGAATTACAACATACTATCCCCCAAAGAATCTATTTAAGTTCTCATGAGCAAAAAGATCTGATCCGTCGAATGAAAGAGGGAAGGGTGGGGATGGTGGTGCATTTAAATAGCAACCCTCTCTATCATTGGTCGCAAAATACAGGGTATGCAGCCGCTTTAAAAAAGGTACCCACTGTTATCTCATTTACCGATGAGCTAAATGAAACATCACGGTTTTGTCATTACGTTTTACCTACACATCATATCTTAGAACAATGGGATGACCCTATTTCTAAAGATGGAACAAGATCTCTTATTCAGCCTGTTATTAAACCGCTGTTTTCTTCCAGAGATCGCAACGGCATGCTGTTATCATTGCTTACAAAGAAGGCCTATAGGGGAGATTTATGGCTTCGGTTAATCCAGGAAAAATGGAAAAAAATTCGTTCTCAAAATCGTATTGCTGGTGGTTTTAAATCTTTTTGGCATCTCTCCCTCCATGATGGTTTTTTTAGGCCTGAAATCAGATTTAGAAATCTCTCTCCCTTTGACACTGGCTCTTTTTTTAAATTGCCCTATCCACCATCGGCTTCCTCTCCCATCTTGTTAAAGATTCTTAAAAACCCCATGTTGGGTGATGGAAAAATGGCAGGTAATGGATGGTTGCAAGAGCTGCCTCATCATGTGACTAAGCAAACTTGGGGCAATGCTGCATTGCTCTCACCATTGACTGCTTCTAAAGTCGGTGTGAAAGATAATGATGGTTTACGTATTCAATATAAAAATAAATGGCTTGTCCTTCCAGTTTTGATTCAGCTTTGTATGTGTGATGACTTAGTTGCAGTGCAAGTGGGGTATGGTAGAAAATATTCTGGACCCATTGCCAGCGGTGTTGGTAAAAACATATTGTCTTTGCTTGACTCTCAATCCTTTGGTGAAAGCTTAATAGATGGAGTTAAATTTAAGAGAGCTCCTTCACCAGAGAAAGTAATCCTTGCCCAAGAAAGTATGGGATCTGATTTTACTGGAAAACCAAACAATATTCTATTTGAACGAGGGATATTGCAACAAGGTGACTTTCATCACTTTAAAGAGAAACCCCTTCCCCCTTCTCTTTTAGACACAAGCAAGAAAAATAAAAAAGATTTAAAGTGGGGAATGGTGATTGATCTAAACCGTTGTATAGGTTGCACTTCATGTACTATAGCTTGTAATGTGGAAAACAACATTCCTGCCGTGGGGAAAAAACAGGTTTCATTAAATCGGGAGATGAGCTGGATTCGAGTGGATCGCTACTATACTGGAGATCGTAAGTCGCCTCGGGTGAGTGTTCAACCGATGCTTTGTGCTCAATGTGACAATGCACCATGTGAAGTTGTCTGTCCCGTGTCAGCTACGGCTCATAGTAAAGATGGTTTGAGTGATATTGCCTACAACAGATGCATTGGAACTCGTTACTGTATGAGTAATTGCCCTTATAAAGTAAGGAAGTTTAATTTCTTTGACTATCAAAAACTTTTTAGTGAACCAGAAGGAGAAGATAACCTGCTATCAAAGCTCCTGCACAATCCAGAAGTGACATTGCGTTCTCGAGGAGTGGTGGAGAAGTGTACTTTTTGTGTTCAAAGGCTAAGAAAAGCAGGGAGAGATGGCCAAATTGATCAAGTAAAAACGGCTTGCCAACAAGCTTGTCCTACCAAAGCGATCCTTTTTGGTAATGCTCATAATCAAAACAGTCAAGTTTATAAGTTGGCTCATCATCCTTTAGCCTACAAAGTATTAGCTCAATTAAATGTCGAACCCAATGTGAGTTATTTGACCAAGCTGCACAACTCTCATCCTGGAGATAGAAATGAAAGCTAAGTCCATTTCTTTTTATCTCATGCTTTCTCTCACCATTTTATCCATGACCTTTGGACTCTATAGTATTTACCTCTCATTAGAAGAGGGGGTAGGTCTTTGGGGGAATAACAACACCATCGCTTGGGGAATTCCCATCGTAAATTTTGTATTTTGGATTGGGGTGGGGCATGCGGGAACCCTCATATCGGCCATTCTCTTTATCTTTAGGCAACAATGGAGAACCGCCATTGCAAGATTTGCAGAAGCCATGACTATTTTTGCTGTAATTACTGCCAGTTTATTCCCTATTCTTCATACTGGTAGACCTTGGCTGTCCCTAGTTTACCTTTTTCCTTATCCCAATCAAAATGGCATCTGGGTAAATTTTAATTCTCCTTTAGTTTGGGACCTTTTTGCTATTTTAACCTATTTGACTGTTTCTCTTGCTTTCTGGTATTTGGGTTTAATTCCGGACTTTGCCATATTAAGAGATCGAACCCAAAATCCATTCAAGAAAAAGCTTTATCACTTTTTAAGCTTTGGTTGGACTTATGATAGTTCTTCTTGGATCCATTATGAGAAACTCTACGCGTTAATGGCCGGACTAGCCACTCCATTAGTGGTCTCAGTTCATACCATCGTTAGCTTTGATTTTGCTGCTTCTATTATACCGGGTTGGCACTCCACCATATTTGGTCCTTATTTTGTGGTGGGGGCAATTTTTTCAGGCTTTGGCATGGTGCTTGCGGTGTTAACTATTTTACGAAAAGCTATGAAATTAGAAGATCTTATTACCGTGGATCATCTTGAGAAAATGGCCAAGTTAATTTTAGCCATGAGCATATTGCTAGCCTACTCCTATTTGATGGAGCTTTTCATGGCTATTTACAGCGGTCATGAACAAGAAATATATGTTTTTTCCAACCGAGCTTTCGGGAAGTTGAAACTCTTTTTTTGGGGTATGATCTTTTTTAATGTGGTTTTACCTCAAGTTTTTTGGATGCCTAGTTTTCGTCAGAACCCATGGATTCTCCTGACGGTCGGTGTCTTCGTTGGAGTGGGGATGTGGTTAGAACGGTATGTTATTGTCATATCCTCTTTAAGTCGTGATTTCTTACCAGCTAATTGGTATGATTTTCAGGTTACTCTGATTGATATTGGGCTTACAGTGGGCAGCTTTGGTCTTTTCTTTTTTCTAGTGCTCATTTTTACCAGGACTCTACCGGTGATCTCGTTAAGTGAGATACAGGCTGAAAAAAGGGAGGGGGAGAGTCATGGATAATAAAAAGGGAGCCACCTATGTCACAGCTCTTTTTGATTCTATCGATTCTCTTAAAAAGTTCGGAGAAAGTATCCAAAAGTACCCGGAATTAAAGTGTGAGGTATTCTCTTCCTTTCCAATCAGAATCCCCATTCCAGGGGTAAATAGATTTTCTGATCCCCCGAGTTCCTTCTTATTGATCTGGGCCCTTCGTCTTGGGTTGCTTAGCTTCTTATTGGGAGGGGTCTTAATTTACTTTACCTCTGCCATTGATTATCCACTTTTATATGGTGGAAAGGATTATTTTAACTGGCCATCGGTGGTGCCTGTCTTGTTTGAAATGACAATATTTGGTGCGGTTCATGGAGCCTTTTTCATCTTTCTCTATTCATTAGTAAATAGAAAATTAACAAACTCACTTCGAAAGCAGCCATCGTTTTTACCGGCCATTTCCAATGGCCAATATGGGGTTCTGCTGAAAGGTGATTCTTTAAATGCTAGCCATCCTATAGTATTAAACTTAAAACAAGTGGGAGGCTTGGAAATTAACTTAAAAGAGAGTGAGTCAGAAGGCACCTCCGGTATTAATTTTAAGTGGTGGGCAGGTGTGAGCCTGGGGTTGGCCCTACCCTCTTCTGTCTTAACTTATTTTATTGCCGGCTATTTGGTCACCTATTCACCCTTTAATTGGATGGAAAAACAGTCAAAATATCAAACCGGGGATGCCTTAAGCCCCCATCTAGAGCCGGTTGCCGGGACTGTTGCGGAGGGATTTCTTCCCTATTCGGATGCTCTAGAACCGAATAGAGAGATTTATTTACTAGATCCACTTGAGCCGAGTAAAGAGATGTTGAAAAGAGGTCAAAGCAACTACGATATTTTTTGTGCGGTTTGTCATGACAAGCAAGGTTTAGGTGAGCATCAACTTACTAAATTATTCCCTAAACCTCCCAGTTTAAAAAGTGAGAGAGTGAAGAACATGAGTGATGGTCGACTGTTCCATATTATATCTAATGGGAAGGGTTTAATGAAGGGGTATAAAGGGCAATTGAAAAGAGTGGCAAGGTGGGAAGTTGTGAACTATCTTCGAACTTTAACGGAAGAAAATGATGAGGAGGCTATAGAAAATTGAGCTTTTTTAGGAAAAAAATAAAACTACAGCATTGGGCTTTGGTTTTAATTTTACTCGGCCTCCTCTTAATGGGACTCATGTATAATCCCACCCGAAGTAATTTTGCACTTCTTCATATTAAAATGTGGTGGATTAGTTTTTCCATAGGAGCACTTCTCTGGCTGGCCATTGAATCACTTTGTTCTTCTAAATGGAGTCGATCCCTGACTCCTATTTTTCAAAAGGTGAGTGGGTTTATTTTATTCTATCCTCTGTTCTTGTTTCCTTTTTTAATTAAAGGGATTTATCTTATCTACCCCTGGGCTCAAGGCGAAAAGGGGGAGCAGGGGGGGCATCATTTCTACTCCTCGGTGATGGCTTTTCAAGGTCGTACATTTGGCTACTTCATTATTTTGTTGGCTCTATTTTGGGGTTACCGACGAAATAAAAGCTGGTCTTCTCTCGCTCTGCCCATCTTGCTATTTACAGCTTCGTTTCTTGCCATTGAATTTATCATGAGCTTGGAGTCTCCCTTTATATCAACTATCTTTGGTCTTTATTATATTGTGGGCTGTCTCATTGCCTCCCTTGCTTTTATTATTATCTTGGTGACCGTTTCCAACTTCATTTCAAAAGAGAGATATCCTTTGTCTCTTCATACAAGAGAAAGCCTCGGAGCGTATCTATTGGGATTGAATGTTCTATGGTTGTACTTGGCATATAACCAATACCTATTGATCTGGTATGGAAATCTGCCTTCGGAGGTTCCTTACTATTTAAAACGATCATCCGCTGACTATCAGTCCCTAATGGTTCTACTTTTGGTGGGTCATGCCTTTTTTCCATTTGTCTGCTTGCTTTCTTCAAAGGGGAGGCAAAACATCAAGGTTCTTTTTATGGTCTCTTTAGTTCTTTTTACCTCTCATTATTTTGACCTCTATTATTTAATCATGCCTAACTATCAAATGGAGTTTGTGTGGGGGGCAAATGAGTTTGGTTCTTTAATTTTGACGATAGGTTTAGGGATTTTCTTTCTATCAAAGAGGTGGTTTGGTTCACTGCCCTTACTTGACAAAAAATAACCCACAGGGTATGGATTCTTTAATCCTGGATCCTCAGAACTTTTGGATCTAGAAGTTGGTGATGCTTGTGCTTCAAAGTTTTTGCTAAAATCCCAGATTCACCTGGATGATTCGAGGATTTTAGTAAAAACTTTGGAGGGCAATGATTGCCGGCTGCTTTTCTAAAAGCTCTGAGGATCCAGGTTTAATTTTGATCGAACTTTTTTTGAGGACAATTATGAAGAATTTATTAATGCTGCTGTTGGCATCACTCCTTTTTACTAATGTTGCCATGGCCACTCAATCCTTTACCATCGAAAAGGATGGGCAAACCTATCAATGTGATTTAAAGGATGATTACAGTAAGGTCTGTTGGAATGAATGTCCCTACTCTTTTTCTTCCTGTAAACAGCAGTGTGGGCCGGGAGTGGCCTGTATGGAAAAGTGCAGTGGTCATTTTAGCACCTGCGCAAAAGTATGCAAAGTCAACACTGAAGAATACAAAGATCTCTGCTGGAGTCGTTGTGATTCCTCTTTTTCAAGTTGTCTCTCCTATTGTGGAAAAGGTGTCAGCTGCTTTAATAAATGCCCTTGGTCCTTTAACAGCTGTAATGAGAAGTGTAAATTGTAAGTGAATTAATCAGGGTCCAGTGACTCTTCTTGGTGAATCACTTATTTCGGCATTGAGAGAATCGCTGGAATCTTCTGTCTCCACTTCATCACTCTCTTGAGGCTGTTCGTTTGTTAAAAGTCCACTGGCTGCTAATTCACTCACCGTATTTCTAACCGAACTGCCATTAGTAGGCATGAGTATTACATTTTTTTCTTGATCTACATTAAAACCTAGACCTGCCATAATTCCTTTAACATCTATAACATAAGAAATATTGCCATGTACTTCTGCAGATACAGCAGCACCCATTTCATAGCCAACCACCATAAATGGATTTTGAAACCATTTTTCGGATCCCCATTGATGAAGAGCTCCTGCTTTGATGTTAATACCTATATTGGCAATAGCGGTTTTAGAAGCAGCGAGAACGGGTCCAACAAAATCACTTGGTTTTTCAAGGGTCCCCCAGATGAGTCCCATTCCTACACGGTATCTGGTGCCTCCACCTGCACCTACTCCTAGGTTTAAATTTGGCCAACCGATCCATGCTGTCTGGTATTCATGGTAGCTGACTTGCTCTTTAGATATCATATCAATGCGTGTAACGTGGAACGGCTGGATAACCAAACCAATAGAAGCAGATCCGCCTCCACCAACTTTAGTGTTAACCGTGAAAACACCTCCAACATAAAACAGGAGAGCTGTTGGTAAAATATCTGCACCCGTTGCACCTTCATGATCGATATTAAGTGAATGGGCAAAGAGTTGGCTTACTAATTCATCAAAATTTGCATAGGAGGCATCAAGAGTGGATAAGGCTTCTTCTTTGTATTCACTGTCTGGTAATAAGGTATTGATTTTATGAGTTAAAAGCTTGAGGCTCTGTTTGAGCATGGTGACCTTGGTATCGTCTTTCATATAGCTATAAGGGGTCTTTAGATAGGTGTAGTTGCCTACACGAGTGATTTTAACTCCCTTTTGAGAGCGCGAATAGCGTGGGACTTGATATCTGATGTTGGTATCAGTTAATTCACTTTTATTACTTGGGGTACTTTCGTAGTCAGGGTCTCCACAGGAGGATAACAGTGTCATCATAGTTAAAACAGACAGAATGACTAAGAGTTTGTTTGAAAGGCTTCCAAGCTTCATGGGGTTGCTCCTTTTAGTTTAATAGAGATGGGTCATAGACCCGGCAGACCCCATGGTTTTATCATTTAAATGGATAAAGTACAAATAAAAATATAGAAAATAACAAAAAAATATAAAAAGAGTAGTATTATAGTGTGGATAGAAAGTTTATTATACTGTCTAGTTCTTCCTGACTCACCCGGCTTTCAAATTGGATGGCTTTGAGTGTTCCACTCATAATTCCTTTAGAAAAACCTTTGGTTATAATTAGATCAGGCTTGAGAATCTCAAGTTTGATCTGCTCTTTATTGAACTTCTTACCCATATTATAAAAGCTGGGACCTGCCAAAATTTCATCTTTTTTAAGACTGTGGCAGGTTAGGCAGAGATATTGGTTCAGAGCTTTAGGAATTTGACTTTTTTGGTCTCTGTCAGCTTGGTGTATCTTCTTCTTAGGTTCTGGTAGGGACTTTAAAAAGGCTTTATAAATGAGATTCCAGTTCTTTTCATTTTGGTTGAGGGCATGATTATTGAGTTTTAAAATATAAGGGCTATTTAATAAGTAATTCCGGAAGATCGCCCGACTCTTACGCCATCGATGTTCTTTAAGAAGGCTGCGGATGAGGGGGGTGAGATCTTTAGCAAGAGATTGTATGAGTGAGCGTTGAGGTTCAGGTAAAGAGGTTAAATGTCTATAAACCTTAGATATTTCTTGCTGAAGTTGGTTACTATGACTTAAATCTTTTGCCCAAATTGGATTGTATAAGCAGAAGATTATGAGCAATTGAAGCACAGGACCCTCTAATAAATCAACGGTTCTTTTAACCTGGACTAAATTAGTCTTTTTGACCAGTCACTGCCTTTAGAGCGCTTTCTATATCACTAGGAGCACTCATAATGCCTGCAAATTGGGCCATAGTAAGATCTGGAAAGCTAATGGCTATGCGAAATCGAGCATTTAAAGCATAAGCTTTTCCTTTGGATATAACTATTTCATAGGGGAGATGGGCTGTATGACTCAGCTTACCTTGATCAATATCTTGCATAATAGTTCGATCAGAACTCATATCTTTGGTCATGTGAACTCCGATAATGGTCTCTCCACCCTTAGGAAGATCAAGCCTATAAACTTTGCTAACCCCTCCTAGGTTCCGAGCTAGTCCGTTCTCAATGATTTCTATTGCTTTTTTATTACTGGAAAAATTACCTAAGAGGTCGGGTTCATCAAAGTAGGGCATGCCGAACATATAATGGTAAGATCTCAAGTTTTCTGCTGAAATGCCCTCATCCGATCCAAAAAGTTTTATAAAACCGAGGGTTTTTGCTAATTTACTGGTGGTATCTTTAGGGATTTTTTTCATTCGGTAAGCGTTGGCCCAATAGGGGGGATAGGTGTAACTGACTTGGGAAATATCCTTTTTCTTTGTTATTGCAACTCTGACAACCGATCCATAAGCACCAAATTGACTCATTGTCGCAATGGATTGGAGTTCTTTGTTGGTAATAATTAGAATATATGTTTGGGCATAGGGTTTAACTTCTCCTAATATTTGGAAACCAGCATTTGTGAGTAGTAGTTTTTGCTCAGCAACTTGCATTTTACCCTTCACTTCGGCAGCTAAAACAAATGGCTTTAATGGAACCTGTTTGGCATAGGCTAAAATCCCGAAATTAATTGATATGTATGTGCTGATGAGAAGCAGGATTGATCTTTTAAACATGGAAGGCTCCTTAAATCCAATAGTTCATATCATTGGGTTATTCTACTTAAGTTATACAAATTAAAACTAAAAATACTAGCATAAAACCAAAATTCACTGATAAAATAGTTATAATACCTATGCTAAAACTCTAAGAAAGGCGGGAAACCATGAGTTCACCTAAGTTTAAACGTAGAAACTACTTGATAAACGCTAAATTTCAGATCCACTTCGTCTTTCTCATGATATTCCTTTCTGCCATAGCTATTGGTATCTTTTATGCGGTGGAGATGTATTATTTGAAAGGGTTTTTTGTTGATAAGAAGAATCTATGTGAAGACAGCAAGCTATTTTGGTATACCTCTTCAAATATCAAACATTCTCTGGACCTCATATTCATTATCAAGTCCGTTATCCTGACTGTTCTCTTATTAGTTGCCGGAATCCTTTATTCCCACCGGGTGGCAGGACCCATCTATCGGATGCGTTGCCATATGAAGGCCATGATGGAGGGAAAAGAGAATATGCCTCAGCTTGGTTTTAGAGAGAATGATTTTTTTCCCGAATTAGCTGATGATTTTAACCGCCTAATGGATAAATTAAAAAAAGGGTAAAAATGTTATTTCCCAATCAATTCATCTTGTGTTAGGGTCTTTTTAAACCTGTATCCTCAGAACCATTTGAGTGCAATGATCGCTAACTGCCTTTCAAGCGGAACGCCGCCCGAAAGTTCTGAGGATAAAGGTTATATCTGAGTTAGTTTGAAGATGCTATTTGGAGTTTTTAAATGATTAGATTGGGAACCCTTCTTTTTTCAATGTTGCTTTGCTCTTTTCATCTACAGGCATCATTAGCCAAAGAGTATAATCTAAATGAATTGAGAGTTCTTTCAGATTCCGTTTATGAACAGGTCAGAGATCTCTATAAAGAATCACTACTTTATGACGCGGAAGGGGACGCTCTCAGTCGACAAGCCATGAAGAATCTTAAAAATTTGAAACTGTCTTCACGCCGTTTTAGAGATGCTGTCAATGAACAGTTTATTCAAAAAAAGCTGATAAACAGAGAGTTTCTATCACTAGATATGGCTTATTATCTAGTTGATGGCACCTTTTTTAATCTCAATGCCTATTATCAAGATGCTGAGCTGATGCTTACTTTATTTGAAGGTTTAACTAAAACCCTTAGAGAGATTCAATATGCTTTTTATAACACCAGCTGGAATCTCATTGAGTGTTATGATTTTGCTGTCAAGGTGAGTGAAATGACGGAAGATCTGCGTTCCTGGTCTGCTAAGGAGTTAAAAACTGAGGATGAGGCTTGGGTTGTTATCTATAAAAAAAGAGCAATAGCTGATATTGAAGACTTATCACGTTCACTAAAGTACTATATGGGGGTCCTTTCAAAGCATCAAGCTGATCGAAAAAGCACTCTTAAAGCATATTACCAAATTAGAACTTTTTATGAAACCGCCCATCATTCTGTAAGTACTGGTCAGTTTAGTCGGGCCATATCTGAACAGTTAATGAAGATCAGTTATTTCTTTCATCGATTTTCTTTAGCCTATTCTGATGATCGGTACTATTTCTAAACACTATGATTTTAATATATGCAGATGCTCATGGAAATTTAGAGGCCTATCAAGCTATTCTTGCTGATGCAGAGCGAAAGGGACCTATTGAAAGGCATATTATTTTAGGGGATATGTTTACTCTAGGGCCTGATCCAGTTGCAGTAT
>CAYFLR010000004.1:133008-148923 GCA_964343805.1 uncultured bacterium
GCGATGTAATGATGTCTTTAAAACTTCCATTTTTATATTTTAGAGGAAATCATGAAGACTATATATTGAACCCTAATCATATGAAAGAAACGGGGAGAAAGGGTCGTGTTCCTGGAACACCGCTTTATGAATTACTCCAGGAAAGTTATCTCTGGACACGTGAGCAACTGGGAGAGAAACGACTTACTTGGATTGAAAATCAATTGATTCATAGCCATCTTGAAACCTTTGGAAGTCAAAGGATATTCTTTTGTCATGGAACCTATCATCGTAATGATGAACATTTTACCGATGAGACTTTGCTCCAGGCATTTGAAACGACCAAGGCCAATCTTATTATTGGAGGTCATACTCATCGGCAGGTAGATCTAACTACCACTTTAGGAAGATATATCAATGTTGGAAGTTTGGGCATGCCTTTTGATCGTCTGAATCATAGTTCGTATGCTCTTTTAGATCCTTCATCTGGTGAAATTGAGGTATTTAGACTTCCCTATCAGTTAGAAACGACCCTTTCTAAACTATCCAGCTCACCTTTTCCAAAGTTTAATAAATATGCCGCTGCTCACCTCAAACACGCAAGAGTTGTTAGATTAGATGAGCATTCATAGAGTAAGGTCATTGCCAATTATAGATAAATACACCCCCCAAGCTGGTTTGTTCATCCGAACTGAAGTTTGGGGCAGTGATCAGCAGCTCTTTTCTTCCATCTCCCTCCACATCTTCAAAGAGTATATCTTCACCAAATCCACTGAAAGCAGAGATGGGAGAGTAAATTTGGAAGATAAGGGCTTTTTGACTGTCATTAGATGTGATGAGTTTTTGACCTGAGAAAATAGATAGATTTCCACTTCCTTTAGAAAGTAAACCTGTTCCTTTTGGCGAACTGATAGCAATGTCTATGATAGAGTCTCCATCCAAGTCTCCCACTGGTCTAATGGTAGTTCCAAAATTACTGCCTTTTGGTTCGTCTATAAAAGTCTGTAAAAATCTTTCAGTGGAATCTCGCCCTCCTTTAAATGAGACCTCTTTCAATAAGGGTTGACTTTTACCAAACTCTTTGACTTTAAGCCTTAAAAAGGGAGAACAATCTGGGTCCTGTTGGATTAAGGTGTTTAAATCTTCGTTGGTAGAGCCTTGTAGTAGGTCAAGGGTGAATAGGTTTCCGTTTTTATTGCAGTCCATTTTATCTTGGTAATGTAAAGTCAGCTGATAAGAATTTCCCTCTTCGCCTGTCTCTTTTAGATATAAGGTGCTGCCATTGAGTTCTATATGAGCTGATCTTAGATCATTGGAAAGGATGAAAACTTGCGATCTTGACTTTGGAAAGAGATGCTGTTTATTTTGGTTAGAAATAAGCAAAAAACTACTGAAACCTGCCTTTCCATTAAGATTGGTAACACTCATCAAATTGGAGCCAAATCCACTGTCCGCAAAGCCTTCCTCTAATACATTGACTGCTGTAAATTGCTTAATTAAGCTCTCACTATTCCAAGCTAAGTTAGCTTGCTTTTGACAAGCTTGACCATCATATATAAATACTGCACCCTTGGGGTTCATAGTGTTTCCTGTCTGTCCATTATCAAAATAGGGTGCACCTACGGCCAGATCAGGGATGCCATCTCCGTTGAAATCGGGGATAAAAGTGGCTGCATAACCGAAGAGAGATTCATCAGGCGGACCGTAAATTACACAATGACATTGACTATCTACCTTGTGTGAATCCAGATGGCAGTTTTCTAAAGTTTCATTGCGAGGGTGATCGTTAGATCTGGTTAGAGCAGAATAGACCGCCGCGATACCCTTTGGAGAATTCCCATAGAGTTTGACCTGGGCGGTAGTATGAATAATAAACCTATAGTCATCTCCTAATTGTGTATCAAGCTTAACAGGTGATGTGAGTAAAATGGGAGTGGGACTGGGAATCTTTTTTATATCATCTAGAAATAGGTAAGCCTTGCCAAAGGAGTTACTGTAGCTGTGGTATTTAGTCGCATCTGGATTTGAAATTGTTAGTAAATGGTTTTTAGGAAATATATAAACACTGCTTCCCCCGGAAGAAATGTAAAGAGAGTTGTTAAAATAAAAAAGGTCGGTTCCTAGCTGTTGCTGTTCTTTACTTCCATGAATAGAGTGAAGATATTGATAGTTCTTTCCACTTAACACATCAATGCGGCCCATAGATTCATAGTTATGGTGAGCGGTGGGAGAGCTTATAATGAGATCCTTGGTTCCATCATTATCAAAGTCGTCCCCAAGGAGAATAGAAGAGCCTAGTTTTTGCCCTTTGGTGATTCCTTTTATCAGGGTTGGTGGAGTATGGGATATTTCAGATGCCCTGTAAGAGAATATTTTTCCATATTGTTCATGACTGGAGGGAGAATAGCCTGGAGCTGAAATAAAAAAGGTATTATTTAAGCCCATAACCATTTTATATCCAAACCTACCATTGGTATTTGGATTACCGGTTAAAGTAGTAAAGTGAGGGGGATCTATTTCATAGGATTCTTTACTATCTAACTTTGAATAATCATAGATATAAACCAAACCACTTCCTTGGTGGGAGGAGTGCTTTTTATCCGGGTCTGAAATCGCTAAATCGAAGTATCCATCATTATTAAAGTCACCTATGGGTGTAATGTCATAACCAAACCCATAATTATTTCCAGTAACTCTATTGATTACTTTGAGGAGAGTTGGAGAGTTGTGTTGCCGGCTATTTCCATTGTAAATATATATGGTGTTCTTAGCTCGAACGGCTAGTTCAATAAAGCCATCGCTATCATCACTATTATTTTTTCCTGGATTTAAATTGCCTAATGAGAAGAGTGATCTACCATATCCATCATAATCAGCTTGTCCATCTATTGTGGCTGCAGGTGAATTTAAATTTGAGGGATTATAGAAATAAACCCTTCCTGCATCTGTATATTCATTATCATATTGATATGCTCCTATAACAATAGCTGACTCTAAAAAAGGAGTGGGTTTATTTTCTAGTTTAAGTGTGAACTTATCAAGGGAAGCAAGGGATGTCCCAAATGCATCCATATTGTTCTCACCTTCTAAAGTACTCAATACTTGGTAACTATCCCTACCACTTGAAGCTAAGGAACTGTTTCTTAACTGTATCACCTTTCCTACAGTTTGGTTTTGAATATTTGTCCATCCTGGTATGCCAATAAGTAAGTTATCAGCACCCTCTAATCTTTGACAAGCTAGACTGTAACCAGCAAACTTTCGATCATGCCATATATAACTCTCATTGGTAGAAAGATTTGGACTGGCTTTCCAACCGAACTCCTTGCAACCTTCATGATTAGCATTAGGAGGATATTCTTCCTTACACCAAAATTCGCCTTTAGGGACATTTATAGTTGGGTCTTCCTCAAATTCTAATATTTTTTGATAAGGAGGGACTCCACTATAGGCGAAAACAGCACCTGCATTAGCATATAGTCTTGGAGCCCCTTCTTCCAATTTGGTGTAAGATTTATGAGGTGCTGAAACTACTAAATCATCATTACCATCATCATCTAAATCACACAGGTCCATTTTGAATCCGTAGTTATCTAGAAAATTTAACTTCTCAGTGAGGGTGGCTTCCACGGTTTTGGTTTGGGGATCCACGATTTCAATAATGGAGCAATTGGAACACTCTTCATGGTTGGTTTTTAATGTATTTATAGCTAATTTATTATTTAAAAACAAAATATTACGGCCATAATTTAAAGTTGATTCATCAAAACCACTATAACTATCTTTATTAACATATAAATTACTTAATAGTTTAATAGTAAAACTTTTATCTCTATCACTTTTGATGGGGACACTTCGATTATTTGCATTATCTAATAAGGTCACTTGCCAATAGTAAGTCCCTTCATCAGCTGGATCTAAAGGTGGAGTCACTTGCCAGTGTAAATAACTGGTTGTGCCCCTTCTTATGAATTCACCTTTCATATCTTCATCTTTGAAGATCCTGATCTCATAGATACTCTTTTCTGTATGGGTCAGATCATTCCAGCTGAGAGTTGGTTGTAAGCTTGCAATAGGGGATGGAGGAGAGTTTAATGAGACGAGTTTAGATGAGGGTCTTTGGGTATCTAAAATTATTTCTGTAGAGATGCTCCCGTCTTCACCTATTATATTTCCTGCATTGTCTTTGATCAGGGCATAAATGGTTTTGAGTCCATCTTTCACATATCCATCTTGATCAGTCTGAAACGAGTAGAATAATTCCTTCGTAATCTTTTTCCATTGGGTCAGCTTAAAGTCTTTATTTTCTGAAAGCATTATTTGGTTAAGATCTTTACCTATAGCAGAAATCAAAACCCCTTTCTTATTGGAAGTATACCCTGAATTTTCAGCTATAACTATGCTATATGGGCTGAATGCTGATATATCAATTTTATAATTTCTTTCTATTAAGATAGATCGGTTTCCTGCAGAGTCAATTGCTATGAATTTAATAATCGTATTTTGTACTAGACTTAACTCATCTAAAAATTGATCGCTTTCAAGAGAAGGAATACTTCCATCAATGGTATAGTATATTTTTGCATCTGGGCTAGTATGAGCATTTACTTTGACAGCTTTTTTAAACTGCATTTCTTTGGGCCATATTTCTAATAAAGGGGGAGTGAGATCAAGAACGAGATCCACCTTAACTCTGTTAGATAGGGTATTAATATGGCCATTAAAATCACGGTACCAAATAAATAGGGTTTTATTCCCTTCATTAGGAGTTATTGTATAAGACATTTTAGGGTAATCCTCTTTATCCCCTTCCTGTATACAGGGTATATCGAAGTCAGTGGGGGAGGGATAGCTGTTTTCTAGTTCTGTTACATAAATAGAAGCTATCTCTTCGCAGCTGATAGCTGATACAGATATTTGTCTATGCCTGATGGGAATGAGCTCAGAAATTTTGGTTCCACCTATAAGGAAAACTGGTTTTACAGAAGGAATATTAGGTGAAATCACTGTTTTTATTCCACTGGCAGAGTCATTTGGTATAGATACATCATGTAAAGTTACATCTTTTCGATGATGAGATTGAATTAATTTTAGGGCAGCGTTGCTACTGATAGTAAAGTTGTCGTTACTCTCTGTCGGTTCATTATATTGACAGGAAAGCCCCAACATTAGCAGGCAGACTAAACCAATGCCTTTATAAGAAAAAGCTTTTGACTTAAAAGCCATAACATGGTCCTCTAATTTATGACTTAAACATTTTCTCTCTTTATATTAATCGTCTTTTCACAATTTTTACTTTAGGAAAAAAGATATTATTAATTAAAAGAAAACAAAGGGATATGTTAAAAAATAAGACGAAATCTCACATTCGCTGTGAGTCCTCACTGAAGGAGACTTTTAATGGATAGTAATTACACTAACACCTCTTTTGCGCTCTCTGAATTTGAACACGGTTATCCTTCCAATGTTCATATACTAAAAAGCCCTTATCTATTAACTATTTTAGCAAATCTTTGTCGTCCCGATACCGCTCAGCCCTTTGTAAATCAAATTGTTCGAACCTTATATCAAAATTTAGTTAATATCATTGTGAATAACGAGTTTAAAAGGAGCTTGCAATCCATGCCCACCCGCATGATTGATCAGCACAAAGAGGCTGTGCTGCATGCGGAAATGATTGAACCCAATCAGAATGCGGTTACTGTTAACTTAGCTCGGGCCGGCACCTTCCCCTCACATATTTGCTATGATGCCTTAAATTATATTTTAAACCCCAAAATGCTCAGGCAGGACCACTTTATTTTGAACCGGGAAACCGATGATAAAGGACAGGTCACCGGTACCAATATCAGTGGTTCCAAAATTGGAGGGGATATTGAGGACTCCATCGTATTGTTTCCTGATCCTATGGGAGCTACTGGCGGGACTCTAGATAAAGCTGTTGAGGTATATAAAAAAGAGGTGAAGGGGAATGCTTTTAAATATATAGCCCTTCACCTGATTGTAACCCCTGAGTATATTAAACGAGTTACTAGCAATCACCCTGAATTGATCATTTATGCTGTTCGTTTGGATCGGGGGCTTTCTAATGAGGAAGTACTAAAGCTTCCATTTGGAAAAAAATGGGAAGAGGAGCGGGGGCTCAATGATCAACAATACATCATTCCCGGAGGGGGGGGGTTAGGGGAAATCCTAAATAATAGTTTCTGTTAGATATTATTCAAATATGCCTTCATCGCCTTCTATTTCTTTCATCTGGGAGCGCTTAAGAACCTGCTGTAAATTTTCTAAATACTGCTTCATGTGATCCATCTGTTGAGAAAGTCGATCAAAGTTTTGTCCAGTGAGCAGCATATTGCAATGGAAATCGTTAATTTTATCGAAAACATCTTTTAACTGGGGATATTTTTCCGCCAAATTGTCGATGACTGGCATGAGTGTTTGAAGTTCTGTCATCAGGGAGCTTCCTGTTTCATTTAGAAAGCCTCGGGTTTGCTCCATTTTGTCCAGGATGTGATCTTGTTTAAAGGCTTTTTGCAAAAGTTCAAAGCCTTTGTCTAACTCTGTTTCAATTAAAGAATTGGTGGATCTCAGTCTAGCACTGAGCATCATGGAACTCGCTCTAAAAAAAGCTTCTGCAAAAGCGAGGTCGTTGTCTAGGTGCTCACTAAAACTATGCTGAGGACAGAATAGCAGGGTCGCCTCATCCGTCGCTACTTTTATACTGGCTGAAGCTTTTTGTTTTTCGATGAGAGACATTTCTCCAAAGCTACTTCCCTCGGGAAGGTTGGCTATAAGAGTTTTAAAATCCTTGGTATAAACATTTACGCTGCCTTTACCTACAATGAAAAGTCCGGGTACTGCTTTACCTTGTTCCAAAACCACTTGATCTTTCATCTGTTTGATAATGCGAAATGATTTTTCCAATCTTTTGGCAGATTCCTCAGTGATATTTTTTAAAAGAGGAATACTGGTTATTTTTATTAAAAAGCTCATAGACAAACCTCAATCTTTCAACTTTTTTCGTACAATAAAAAATAATCTTTAATGTAAAAAAATAGTATTACAAAAAAAAAATGTGTGAAACCGGAAACTTGCCAAGAATCCCAATACTCTTCGGATATGATTAGAAAAATTTATGCTATGGATTAGTAAAAAGTTAATGAATATTGCATTAAAATTCATTATTATGAGAGTGTAAAAAAATAGAAAAGGCATTCGCTTGCTAGGGTAGCTTTGATCTTCAATAATTAGAAGGGGGGAATCTTCTTGAAGACACTTAATGAGGTTTGGGTTAGGTCCAGTACGCAGTTTAAAGATCTTCCAGTTGTACAAAATCGTGTTTCCAAAACAATCAAAAAAGGTGACCGCATAGATGAAGAGGTGACTTTCAAGCCAGTAACATACAAAGCGTTTGAAGTCCTCATCAAAAACTTTGCTCATGGCCTAATATCACTCGGTTTAAAAGAAGAGGAGGCTGTAGGTCTTATTGCAGAAAACAGTATGCGTTGGCTGGTTGCCGACTTTGCCGTTTTAGGCAACCGCTGTTTTGACGTGCCAAGAGGATGTTCATCCACTCTTGATGAAATTAAATTTATCCTCACTCATAGTGAGGCTAGGTTTGTAATAGTAGAAGACCAAGAACAACTCGACCGTCTTATGGAGATCCGCAAGAAGCTTTCCAAAGTTTCTACAATTATCGTTCTTTCAGAGGATTTTAAAGAGGGGGATGCTAAACAAGGTATTTACTCTTATAATGAAGTTCTCAATTTGGGCAAAGAATACTATAAAAAGCTTCCAGCTGGTAAAAAGGATATTTTAAAGAAACGAAGAGAGAAAACCAGCAGTAAAGATCTAGCTACCATTATGTATACTTCTGGTACCACAGGTAAGCCTAAGGGGATTCCTCTCACTCATGGGAACATCATGCATATTGTGGAAACGGTTCCCTTTATGATGAACGTTCATAGTGATGATGTGTTTTTATCCATACTACCAATCTGGCACGCCTTTGAACGGACTCTTGAATATTGTACATTCAGAGTAGGGGCTTCTATTTGCTACACTACCAGGTTGACTATTGTAAAAGACATGCAAGTGGTAGATCCCACTTATATGGCCAGTGTGCCAAGAATTTGGATTGCTATCTATAACAATGTAATGGCCAATATTAAACATGCCAAGAAAGAGAAGCTTTTTAATAAGCTTTATAAACATAGCTTAAAGGTACTTCATGCCCGGAGACAGGCAGAAAATAGAGAGTATTTACTGGGTGATGAAAAAGAAAAAGAAGCAAAAGTCACTGTTAAAGACTACTTTTATCACTATGTGGCTAATACCATGATTTACAGTAAGGTGAGGGCTAAGTTAGGTAAAAACTTCACTGCGGCTGTCAGTGGTGGTGGAGCCCTTCCTAGATATGTTGATGACTTTTTTGAAATCATTGGAGTGCCAATTTTGGAAGGATACGGTTTAACAGAAACCTCTCCCATTTTGACGGCTCGAACTTTTACCCATCGTATTCCATACACCTGCGGAAGCACCATTCCTCAGACAGAAATCAAAGTTTGTGATGAAGAAGGAAATCCAGTTCCAGATGGAGTTAAAGGTGTGGTGTGGGTCAATGGACCTCAAGTGATGTCTGGTTATTATAAAAATAAGGCAGAAACCAAAAGGGTCATGAAAAAAGACAAGAATGGCACCGTTTGGTTCGATACGGGTGACTTAGGTGTTATCTCTGCCTATGGTGATTTGAGTATCTTAGGAAGGATTAAAGACACAATTGTTTTGATTGGCGGGGAAAATGTAGAGCCCGAGCCAATTGAAGCGGCTCTTTTATCCTCTGATTATATAGAACAGGTCATGTTAGTGGGACAAGACCAAGAATTTCTTGCTGCCCTGATTGTTCCTAACGAGTCTGAGCTCCGCAAGCTCTGTCGAGAACACAAAGTCACCTTCAAGAAAGACGACATTCCTTCCTTAGTTGAACACAATGCAATTAAAAACTTTTATCGAAAGCTATTGCGTCAAATAGTCTCCATTAAAACTGGATTTAAAGATGTGGAATTGGTTTCCCGAATGACCTTTGTGAAGCCTTTTACACCTGAAGATGAAACTTTGTCACTCACTCAAAAAGTGAAGAGGCATAAAGTTTTTGAGCGGGATGAAGATGCTATTCGCAGCATCTATCCCAAATATAACGAGACTCGCAAAGATCGCTAGTTAGAAGCAGAAGGTGAGGTTACCTTTTGCTTTGGGGAATACACTTGTAGAAGGGGGGGAAAACAATGGGAGACCCATTTGTTGATGCCAGTTTTACCGCTTTGGAACACCTACCGGATGTAGATCTATATCAGCGTGATGATATAGGCCTTATTGTCATGAACCGCTTTAAAGATGATCGACGAGCTGCCCGCCAAGCTGCTAATCACCTTGATGAAGTGCTTATGAAGCAAGTTATGTCGGCGCTCTCTGATATGGAGAAAAATGATGGAATCTCATCTATCATATTAACCAGTGCTCACCGTATGGCTTTTTCACGTGGAGCCAAAATTGAAATCATTTTAGATCGAAATTTAGAAGAGGCTTTGGAGGTTGTAAGTCAAGCTCAAGAGATTATTCTTCATCTGCAACGCCTCAAAAAACCCGTTATTGCTGCCGTGAATGGCCTCGCCTTTGGAGGTGGTTTTGAAGTGGCCATGGCCTGTGACTATCGAATTGCAGGTGATAGAAATACTGTTGTATTTGGTCTACCTGAAGCTTCTTTAGGAGTTATAGCTGGAATGGGGGGAACCCAAAACCTAGCCAACTTTGTAGGAAAAGATAAGTGCAATGAGTATATGATTTCGGCACAGGGCGATATCAATTTCGAAAAAGCTCTTGAGCACGGTATTGCCGATAAGGTTGTCCCCTACGCCGATCTCATCACTGAAGCCTATAATTTCGCTAAAGCGGGTAATCTGAAGAAGGCTTATGATGCAGATCATTTGAAAGATGGAACCATCGATCGCGAAACTGTTAGAGCCGAGATTAAAGATTGGCTTGCCAATGAAAAAACCCCTGAGGATCTCCCTGGAAAGGCGGCTCCTTTATCACGTAAACTGATCTATTTTGTGGCTGCCAAGACTTCCAAGGATAAATATGGCGATGCCCTTATCATAGAGCAAGAAGCATTTAGTTATCTAGTAACCACAGCCGATGCCCAGGAAGGGGTAAAGGCTCTCATCGAAGGCCGCGAAGCAAGCTTTCAAGGAAAATAGGAGTACAATATGGCTGAGAATTTATACGAACGCAATAAAGACATTCAATTTTACTTTGATTCCTACTTAGACTTAAAATCCATCATTGATCTCAAAGAGGACTATTATGAGAATCTGCACAATGATGAAGATGTGCCTGCCAATTTTGAAGAGGCTGCAGATAACTCTAAGAGTATCTTAAATTACATTGGACATATCTGCTCTGAAACTATTTTGCCTAACTCAGAAGCAGTTGATCAGCAGGGAGCTACCTATGATGCTGCTACCAAAAAAGTGAGCTTTGCACCTGGCACCCAAGAAAACATTGATGCCCTCACTGAGGCCGGGCTCATGGGCCTCACTCTTCCTCGTCGCTATGGGGGAATGAATCAGTGTGAAACCATCCTAGTTTCCGGTATTGAAATGCTTTCTGCCGCGGATGCTGGTCTTATGACCATTTGGGGATTGCAGGGTATTGGAGAAACTATTTACCACTTTGCTGATGATGAAGTGAAGGATAAGTATTTACCTAAACTCGCTTCCGGTGAATACACTGCAGCTATGGTATTAACTGAGGCCAATGCGGGTTCTGACTTAGGCTCTGTAACCACCAAAGCTCGTTATGATGAAGATAAGAAAAAGTGGTTAATCAACGGATCAAAACGTTTCATCACCAACGGTGGGGCGGAAGTGATGCTCGTGCTTGCTCGTACCGAAGATGATTCCGACGGAGATGTTCGTGGTCTTTCCATGTTCCTAGTTGAGCAGAAGGACATTGAAGTTTCAAGAATTGAGCACAAACTGGGAATCAATGGTTCTCCCACCTGTGAGCAAATCTTTGAAGACTCTGAAGGAATCCTTATCGGTAAGAGACGTTTTGGTCTGGTAAAATATCTTTTCTCTCTCATGAACAGTGCTCGTCTTGGTTGTGCTGCTCAAGGTTTAGGAATTGCGCAAATCGCTTTTGATGAAGCTTTAAAATATGCTGGTGAAAGAGAGCAGTTTGGAACGAAAATTATTGAGTTCCCTGCCGTTGCAGATATGCTGGTAAACATGAAAGTGGACATCGAAGCTACCAGAGCTATCGTATACAACTGTGCTTGGATGGTGGACTGCTACAGTGGCTATGAACACCGAGTGGAAGTTCTCAAAGAGAAAATCAAAAACGCCGAAGGCGAAGAGAAAGAGAAACTTAAGAAAGAGCGTAAGAAGGCAATGGACGAAGGTAAAATGTACCGACAGTATGCCGACGTATTAACTCCTCTTGCTAAGCTAAAAAGTGGTTCCATGGTGAACCGTGTCACATCTGATGCCATTCAAGTCTTGGGCGGAGTAGGGTACACCACTGAATTCCCAGTGGAGCGCTATTTCCGAGATGCTCGTATCGTAGATATTTATGAAGGAACTGGTCAGCTTCAGGTGAAAGCAGCAATTTCCGGATCTTTAAACAACTACTTAAAGCCTCTTATGACAGCCTTGGCTGATAAGGCCAAAGCCAGCAGTGATGATCAAGTGAAGGGATTCTTAGCCACACTCACTAAGGGTGAAGAGTCCATTACCAAAGCCATCGCTCACATTAAATCACTCGCTGATGATCCCGATTATGAAACCTTCCTCCATCTTCATGAGCGCAAGCTATGCGAAATGACTTTAGATGTTTACATTGGTTACCTGCTTTTAGATCAGCACAGTTTAGATCGTAAGAAGAAGGTAATTAAAAAATACTTAGAGTCCATGGAGCCCAGAGTTGATATGGCACTCGCAGGTATTTTAAATGGAAATACTGACACCATGTCCAGCTTTAAGGATTTAACTGAGTTGGTTTAAGTTTGAAAGGATTTGATTATGAGTAAAATTGAAAAAGTTGCCGTGATCGGTGCTGGAATTATGGGAGCAGGTATTGCTTCGGCCATCTTCCGTAAAAAGATGGCTGTGACTCTCTTTGATGTAGATCAAAAAATGCTAGCCGACTCGGTAGAAGGTATTCGAAAAGGGGCCCGGAGAGGGATGGATCCTAACTTAGTGCAAGGCGCTGCCACTATGGAAGAGGCGGTTAAAGATGTGGATCTTGTTATCGAAGCTATTGTAGAAAATATGGATGTGAAAAAGAAAGTGTTTGCCGAGATGGATAAGCATGCGGGGCCAAATACTATTTTTGCTAGCAACACCTCTTCACTATCTATCGCCCAGATGGCGGAAGCCACTAACCGTAAAGATCATTTTGTGGGTCTGCACTTTTTTAACCCTGCTGTAATTATGCGCTTGGTTGAGATCATTTTGACTCCAGAAACCTCCCAGGAGGTCACAGATACGGTCACTGCTTTTGTAAGCGATATCCGTAAAACCGGCGTAAAAGTGAAAGAGTCACCTGGTTTTGTCGTGAACCGCATTCTAGTTCCCCTCGTCAACGAAGCTTTCTATCTCTTAGATGAGTTTAAAAAGGATTTTGATGACGATGAAATCAAATGTGCGCTCGACATTGATGCCGCTATGGAAAAAGAGAACATCCTTCTGATGGGACCTTTTAACTTAGCAGATATGATTGGTCTTGATACCGCTTTTAGTGTAGCCGAAATCATCTACGATGGTTTTAAAGGTAAGAAGTGTTATGAACCCTCTTCCTTCTTCCGCAGCTACTATGATCAAAAGTTCTTTGGTCGCAAAGCAGGTCGAGGAGTTTATTACTATGGATCGGAAGAGATTGATCCTGATAAGAACCCCAATCTCGATCAAAATAAAAACAGTGTGACCGCACCCGATGCTCCCAAGTTCAACTGGGAAATCCTCACTGCCGCTATGGTTAACGAGGCCTTCCGTCTCTTAGATGAGAATATAGTAGAGTCTTTTAAAGATGTGGAAACCTGTGTAGAACTAGGTGCAAGATGGCCCAAAGGTCCTTTTGCCTTAGCGAAACAGATGGGGGTAAAACGAGTGATCGAAGTGCTTAATGAGCGGAAACAGGCTACCGGTCATGACCGTTATGAGCCCAGCCCACTTTTAAGCAATCTCACAGAAGAATTGGTTAACTATTTTAACGAATAGGTTTTTAATTGGTTGAAGCAGCAGGGCTGTTTCAATCTCATTTTTGTAATTAATTTTTTGGAGGAACACATGGCACAAGATTTAGCAGCCGTAACCGAGGACATGAAAGAAACCGCAGCAGAATTCGTAGGAATTGAGCCAGATGAGCTTAAATTAGATCAAAAGCTTCGTTTAGAGTATGGCTTAAGCTCTATTGATGCAGCTGAGTTAATCATGATGATGGAAGATAAGTATGGATTAAAGATTCCTGTTGAGGAAGCTCAAAAGATCTTATCTACCCAAGATGCGATCGATTATATTATGAAGAACGCAAAGTAATATTGTGTCTATAATCCGGGTCTTCCCCTAGGGAGGGCCCTGATTTATTTAACACTATTTCAAAAGGAAGAGATCCATGGCAGGAAAATATCATGATGACGACATTGTAATTTTAGAGGCAACGAGATCCATCATAGGTTCGGGAAGTGGCAGTTTGAAAGATATGCCGGTGGATGAGTTAGGTGCCTACGTTGTTGAAGGACTTTTGGAAAGAGTCGAAAAGAAAAGCTCTAAATTTAAAAGAGAGCAAATTGATCAGATGGTCTGTGGTCTTTCTATCGGTGCAGGACTTGCCCAAAATGTACCAAGACAAATCTGTAAACACACCAATATGAATGAAATGCCTTCCGCATTTGTAATTAATGAAATGTGTGCCTCCGGGATGGAATCCATCATCCAAGGAATACGCATTTTAAATGTGGGAGACTGTAAATATGCCCTCGTGGGCGGAGTGGAGAATGTATCTCAATCTCCTTTTCTTATCACCACCGAGCAACTCATTGAGTGGCAAGATAAGAAAGTAGAAGAGATTCAAATGACCGTTAAAAAAGCGGATATGTATGATGGCTTGTGGGATAAATTAGAAGATGTTCACACCATCTATCACGCTGAAAATACCACCAAAGAATGGGTGGATGCCAGAGGCCTCGATCATGATGAATTTAAACTGCGCATTGATGATTACGCTTTCTTAAGTCATGAGCGAGCCAAGAAAGCCATCGAAGCTGGTGCTTTTAATGATGAGATCATTTTATCAGCCAAGAGCGGTGATAAAGATGAAAATCCAGCTAAGAAAAATATCAAAATAATGAACAAAAGAGCAGGAACTCAATTTACCCCAGATGGAGTTTTCCTTTCAAATCATAATTCTCCACCTCTTGCTAATGGCGCCGCATTCTTACTTATCACAAAGTACAAAGATGCTAAAGAGCTGGGAATTGAGCCGATGGCTAAAATTACCGGTTATGGCTATGCGGGAACCACTCCCGAGAAATTCCTCCTTGCTCCTATTGGTGCAGTGAATAGTCTGCTGCAAAAAACCGGTACTAAAATTGCCGATTACGATCTTATAGAAGCCAACTCCGCTTTCGGTTCTCAAATGATTTTCAATCAAGAGGAGCTGGGGCTGGATATGGATAAAACCAATGTATTTGGTGACTGTATTGCTTTGGGACATCCCATTGGAGCAGCAGGCGCTCGTATTTTAACCACCTTATTATATGGATTAATACACAACCAACAACGGCTCGGTCTAGCCTCTATCTGTTTAGGGGGGGGAAACGGATTAGCCATGAGTATTGAAAGGATGAGTTAATGAGTGGAAAAATTGAAGAATTAGTCATTTGTGGTGCGGTGCGTTCTCCTTTTAGTTTCGGTAACAAAATGCAGGGCATGAAGCCTCAATTTTTACTTGCTGATGTCTTAAAAGAATTAGTGAAACGCTACAATCTTGATCCTAAGCATGTATCTTCGGTGATCACTGGTGCAGTGAAGCAAGATACCCGGACTCCTAATGTGGGTCGTATTGCTGCACAGTTTGCTGGTTTCCCCGATGAAACTACCGACTACTCAGTACAAAGTAACTGTAACTCTGGCTTTATGGGGCTTCAGTCTACTTTAGGTCGAATTCTCCTTGGTGAAGGTGACCTTCATATTGCATCTGGTGTGGAGAGTATGAGTAACTTTGGTTTTCGTCTCGACCTCCAGCCCGGAAAATATGGAAGTGTTGATGATCTCAATAACGGTGTGAAAGATGATCCCACCGCATTTTTGGAGAATGCCACTTTTGTAGAGTGTCTCGGTGAAGGTCTCAAAGACACCGACAACGATCTTTCTATGATTGAGATTGCTGAGATATTAGCCAATCTCTATGGCATTTCTAGAGAAGAGCAAGATGAACTCTCTCTTGATCATTTAAGAAAAGCGGTGGAAGCGGTTGAGGGTGATAAACTTGCTAAGTACATTTGTGAGTTAGGTGACTTCAAAAAAGACTCCTATCCTTTAAACCGTAAGAGAATGTTGAAGCGTCCAGAAAACTTTAGCAAAGCAGCTCCTGTATTTGCTGAAGATTCAGCCTTTATCACTGCTGCTGACTTTTATAAAAAGCATGAAAAAGATCTAAAAGCACTCGGTTTTAAAGGTGATAAGATCACTCCTACCGTATCTATGTATAATGCTTGTATTCCTGGTGATGGTGCGGCAGCTGCTATCGTAACCACTGAAACCAAAGCTAAAGAATTAGGTCTCACGCCACTGCTTAGAATTGTAAGTTGGGGAGTTGTAGGCGTAAATCCTGTGATTATGGGCATTGGTCCTTTAGAAGCGGTTCATGATGCTT
>CAYFLR010000004.1:148933-171371 GCA_964343805.1 uncultured bacterium
ATCGTCCTAAAACCAAAAGAGCGGATGGCCTTGAGATGGATAAGATGGATCTTATCGAAATCCATGAAGCTTTCGCAGCCCAAGTTCTCTCTGTATTTAAAGGCAGTGAGCAGAAGTATGGCCGTAAATGGGATCGCTCTAAGATCAATCCTTATGGTGGATCTATCGCTTATACCCATCCATTAGGTGCGACTAACTTTAGACTGATCTGTAACATCCTCTCTTACTTTGATGAGGACTCATCAGCGAAGTATGCTGTTGCCAGTGGCTGTGCCGGTGGTGGACACGGTGCGGCTTTTGTATTTGAGAGATATTAAGATCTCCAAATAAATTGATGTAATGATTAAAAGCCCCTTGGTCTTCGGATCAGGGGGCTTTTTTATCCTTTCCGGCACTTACCTGCATAAAAGCGGTATTTCTTTTTAAAACTAGGATCTTTTTTCAGTTGGCGATATTTGTTTCGATAATTTCTCAGCGCTTTCTTAGCTTTGCAATATTGACCTGTTTGAGCATAAGAATGAGCGAGATTTAATGGAACACCTTGTAAGCGAGGGGTGAGCTTAAGAGCCTTTTTAAAATCAGAAATAGCCTTGTCATGTTGTCCAAGTGATTCAAACATCAGAGCTCGCCAGACATAGTAGTCATGGTCGGTAGGATCTTTCTTTATTAGGTGGCTCACCTCTTTCTCTGCAAGATCCCATTGGCCTAGCATTTTATAGGTGTAAAAAGTCTTCCATCTCAGAGTCTCTCTATCTCCACAACGATTGAAATAACTCTGGGCTTTTTTTATAAACAATTCATACTTTTTCAGATCAATAAGTCGTTCGGCCAATTCAATAATGGTTTCATCACAGAGTTTACTAGACTTTTCTATAAGCCCTTCAGTATATTCATCATGCTTTTCAATCTGAGCAGGTAATTTAACAAGCGGCTTTAACTGGATGGAGTCTTTAAGGATGTAAGCGGGCCAGAAGAGGAGAGACATAACAAAAATGATATTGAGTAAGACGCTATAATCTGTAGCCTGGAAGTCCATCGAGCTAGGATTTTTGTTTTCTTGAGTCTCAACTCCTTTAAAGAAGAGGAGTTTAAAGATCACAATCAGGCCGTAAATGGGAATAAAGGTGCCAAGAGCATAAGCCCAACTTTTACCTAAGTCGATACTGCGTTTGGCTGCAATAACTAAAAAGAAGCCCCAGAGTGAGAGTATCAGCATTAAAGTTCCAAAAAGCGGAGGCCTTTCTGATCCATTTGAATAATCACCCACCAAGGTTATGAAAATTACACTGAGGAGGGTGATCCCTATTATGTAACTCCGATAAAAACTCCATCTTCCCATTGGTTTTAAGCCTGTGTCCATTTTTCCTCCTAGTAAAATACCCAAAACACTAATTTGCAAAATAGATGCCAATGATTAGGGGTGTTCAAGTATTAAATATTACAAAGAAAAATAATTAGTCTAATTGAAGAATACTGAGATTTGTATAGAGTTTATACAGAAGAGTGCTACCACTGTCTCAAATTGTTTTCTGGCTGTCAAAATTATCGTCAAGATATCAATGGATTAAAAAAAAAGATTAAACAAATGATGGAAAGGTACCTTTTTTGCATATTTTGACATCAGGCTCATTGGGAGTTTGAACTATCTCGCTTTGAAGTTTTGAAAATTTGAAAGGAAGCAAAATGAATCAATTAGTCAGACTTTTTCTTATATTATTAGGTTTAACTCTAATTTCTTGTGCCGGAGAAGACCTTTACCCCCTTAAACACCAGATTAAAGAAGTGAACGGAAGTAAAACGGTGGGAATAGGGCAAATAAAGCAGCAGACAGACTGTAGTCAGTTTATGGACTATGTCCATAGTCAAGGAGATTGGCAGATTAATGGGACTTTCGGAGATTTTGTACTCCGTAAAAACGGGGACCAAAATATTGTTAATTTTGCAAGAAACTGTTCTGATATAAATCAAACTGACGAATTTGGCAAAACCCCTTTACATGTTGCAGTCTATTTTAACCTGCCTTCTGTCAGCCTTAAATTAATCGAGTTAAATGCCAACGTAGATGTGAAAGTTGCGGCCAGCCAATATGTCAGAGACAATGCTCTTTCTTTAGCTATTCGCAATAGACACTTTGATCCTAATAGCTCCTTGACTGCTAAACTTTTAGACAAAACTAAGAACTTTGGACCCGCATTGATAGCAGCAGCCAGCAGAACTTTTGGCTATGAAAAGGTGATCTCCTATCCCTTCTACAGAAATTTAATTGACCGAGCTTCCCATCTGGATCAAATGGATATGGACATTGCTTTATTAGATGCTGCCAGCAGCGGTTCCTATTTGAAAGTGAGAGATTTGATAGAGTTAGGAGCAAATGTCAATTTTACTTACTACGCTTATAAAAAGACCCCTTTGCATTCTGTTGCTACTAGTTATAATCCGGAGGATGAAGAGGATCAGGATTTGAGGGCAAAAACGGCAATTCTTTTGATCGAAAATGGAGCTGATTTAGAGTCTCAACAAAGTGAGCAATATAATGATACACCCTTACATACGGCTGCTCGATTTGGAGTAACTAAAGTCGCCCAAGTTCTAATAAAGGCGGGGGCAAATATTGACTCTTTGAATGATAAGAATCAAACACCACTCTATTTAGCGATTGATCAAAATAGGCCTCAGGTGGTTAAATTACTTGTAGAAAGTGAGGCAGACGTAACAAAAGTTGATGAATATAATAATACTTATATGCAACTGGCAGCTGTTAAATATGCGTCTGACTTCAGAATCGATTCAACTATTATTAGAACTCTTATGTTTAGACCAGTTCCGACCGGTCTCGTGTCTACTTATTATAAAAAGTCCCCTTCAGAGATGGTTATACATAAAAGTAAAACTCTCTCCTTGGTATTAAAACTAGCTGGTTATTAGAAATTAGTAGATAGGAAGTTTTTTTATTGAATTATTTCAGTAAATCATAGGAGATTTTGTTGGATCAGAGTTATCAACCAATGAGCATCCCTTTGAGGATTTCTTGCAGCTATTAGAGCATTTCTTAGCCCCCACACAAACCAGTTGACAGCCTTTTAGTTTTACAGGTTTTTTTTGCACTTCACTCCATCACAAACTGAGCTATTTCCCCCTTGGATGGTTCCTGTGGTCCCTACCTGCCCAAAACTATTCATACCTAAGTAGATTCCTAATAAAACCGGCATACAATGTCTTAATTTCATAGGTTTTCCTTTTTATTAAAAACCAAGGCTTAAACTGGGTGTGATTCCTAAATGATCCACCCATTTATGATTATCTGCTCCTTTGAGATAGGAAGCCCCTACTTGCAGGTCGAGATGGAGGTAGAGTGATGAGGTTAAATTCCAAACGGCTCCTAATTCACTGGAGAGGGTCACATCATAGCCTTCTGTATCTAATCGGTGAGCATAGCCTATGTACCCTCCTGCATAATACTCAGGTAAGAAATACCAAGCTAAAGTGGTGGCGATACCGGCATGAGTTAATTCGTTTGACTCATCTGCTATTTGATAGTTGAGAAGGCTAACAAGTTTATAGCTGGTCTCTTTAGAAATATGACCTTCATAAAAAACGGGGAGGATATTCATTGCCAATATATCTTTATCGTTCACATCTTTCTCTGCTGTGATCATAAATCGCAGTCCGGCTTTTTTTTCAGAAGCAAGGAGCTTCCCGTTAGATGATACTATGAGTAAGAGGAGGGGGATCAATAATAAGAGTAAGTGGTTAAGCAAGAGGGTCCTCCAATCTTTGGTATAAGAGTGATAGAATAAGCTCTGATCATGCCCGTAAATTATAATTTTTTCCTTTTCTTTTTGCAATGACCTTACCTTGCTTTTGAGGCTGTTATCTCTTATTTTTATCCTAGGGGACTTCACCATAGAAAAAGAACTTTTGTTCATTTACATTCAGTAGTAAAATAGTAATATATTTGGATCTGTAATAAGGGTGTGAGGGTTAAGTTATGGAAAAAATTCTTATTGTAGATGATGATCAAGAGCTAAGAGATATGCTGAATGAATACTTAACAGAAAAGGGCTATCAAGTGACCATGGCCTGGGATGGTAGTAACGCTTTAAGCAAGATTCAGAATGAGAAGTTTAATACCATTATTTTGGATCTGAAAATGCCCAAAATAAATGGTCTCGATTGTTTGAAGGGTATTAGAGAGTGTAATTTTAACAATTCCACTCCTGTCATAGTGCTCAGCGGCAATTTTACCAAAGATAATATCACTGAAATGGCAAAATTGAAAAAAGTCCAACTTTTAGCTAAACCTATCGATCTGGCCAAGCTGGGAGCCTCGCTTATCAAAGCTTTCTAATTTTCAATGCACAGAGTTTGATTTTAAAAGTAATTTATATTATAAGAATATTCTTTTAAAGTTATTTACTAAGGGGTAAAAATGAACTGGATCGTAGAAAACTGGGTAACCATCGTAGTGGCTCTTGTCTGTGGATGGGTTCTGTTTGGTAATAAGATACTAGCCAAGATCTATGGAGTGCAGGCGATGTCCTCCGCCCAATTAGCTGAACTACTAAAAAATAATGAGATTGACCTCATTGATGTGAGAACCCCAGGTGAGTATAATCAAAATCACATCCGTGAAGCCAAACTCTATCCCCTAAATGATTTGAATCAGTCCGTTAATGAATTACGCGATAAATATAAAGATAAGCCGCTAGCGGTGATCTGTGCTTCGGGTAATCGCTCTACCTCTGCATGCATTATATTGAAAAAAGCTGGGTTGGAGCAGGTCTACAATATTAGCGGTGGAATGATGTCCTGGTCTTAGTTGGCGTCCATAAACGAACATCCTCTGTGTTGATTAAAAAAATAACTTCGGGGCCGTACTGGCAGTACTGTCCCCTTGTAATTTTTTCAATCGCCTTGCGGATGTCCGTTTCTGTTAGCCAACCGATCTGTGTAATAAACGAACATCCGCTGCGCCTGCGCTGTGTTGACATGAAAAAAAGGCCCAAGTCCGTACTATGCTACTATGCTACGTACTGTCCTTGTGCCAATTTTCTCGTCGCCTTGCGGATGTCTGCATCTCCTAACAGTTTTAACTAGAATCTTGATATTGTTATACTTGAGTGACAAAACTTCGTTTATAAAACTTATAACACGAGTTATGGCAGTGAAATTGTCCTCTAGGGTGACAAAACTTCTCTTATAAAGCCTAGAATTAAAGTTTTGGCAGTAAAAACGCCTTTAGGAGTGACAAAAATTCATTTATAAAATTTATAACACGAGTTTTGACAATGCTTGATTTTCACTCTAACTCTTAATCTATCTATTGCCACGTTTAAAAAACCACATAATTAAACACAAACAAATTGACCATTTAGGATTGGCTGGAGATGTGTGCATTAGCTAGTCGTGTCGGTTGTGGAAAAAAAGTATAAAAAGGTCTTTTCTTGGCCGCTACTATGCCCACTTAAAACTCACAGTTTTCCACTAACTCGTGATAAAACTTTTCTCGTTCTTTCATAATGGATTTTCTTTTAGGTAGGAAGATCAGCTGTTTATTCCAAAACATATACCAATGGTTTAATTCCGCTTTTGGGGATTCGAGGATATTGAGAGGAATCTTTTCATCATTCTGGGATGTAAATTTTAAATTGCGTGGCAGAGCGGATATGATTTCCACGATACCATCGGAAGTGGCTCCCGTTTTCCTCTTAATAATCTCATTGGTATGATGCATCACTCTTGATATAAAGTCGGCCTTCACTAAGGGGCTCTTAGCACGGTCACAGAGATGGCCGGTGGCAGCATAAAAAGAGATTTTTTCAGGAACTCGGATTCCCTCCACAAAGGAACGAATTTCTGATCGACGCAGTTGATCGATGCCTGGGAAGAGGTTTACAAATTTGAGGGTTCTGACAAAAAAGTCACTGGTACGGGTGGTAAATACGTCTGCGAGCACTGCGCCTTTCAAAGGGGTTGAGAGAAAAAGAACTTTGGATAGGAACCCTAAGTTTTCTTTATTATGCAGGGCGGCTAAAGTATACAAACCACCAGAGCTATGGCCTATGACCATGAGTTCAATATGCTCTTCCCGGCTATGAGAAAGTTTCCGTATATATTGATAAACAATCTCACCATTTTCATCAAAACTACCAGTGGGAAGGAGGTCATTCACCACATGAACTTCGTACTTATCCGAAAGGGATTTTACTATATCAGCTCCGAAGTAGGGAATTATCCCTTTTTTGGAGGTGAACCCTCCTGGGACTATACTATTTAGAGCTCCAGGGACTAATAATATGACTTTCTTGCGATTAAGATCTACGTTCTCTTTGACTGGGATACCATGGTCTATCTTGTTAAATTTGATCTTGAGATTAAAGGGAGTCACTGCTCTTAAAGGGGCTTTGATCCCTTTGACTATTTGTGCCGATAGTTTTTTAGTTTTTCCCAGCATAAAATGATATTTACTAAAAAAATGCTTTTTTTCAATATTTTATCATATTTTTGTATCACACAATAGATAATTAGTAATCATCAAAATATCCCCCTAGGTAATCAAATGTTGCAAGGGTTCTTGTATGAATTGAACACTTGCAAGTGGTTCATATTTTATATAAGATTCTAGAGCAAAATTATGGATGATAACCTTATATAATAGGAGAGTAGATAATGACAACAGCAGGGAACTATACACCCGAGTTCGAAAAGGCTTTAGAAGTTGGACGTCCACCAAATATAAAGGCCCTTTTTCCTAACTCCAAAGCTTTAATCGTAAGTGGAAAAGTCATAAATCGTGCTATGCAGGCTAAAGGAAAAGCCATTGCAATGGCAGCCAACGGTCGAAGTTACTTTGCAATTCGTGGAGCCTTAGCCGCTGCTCAAAAAGCTAACACCTGTTTGTTAGTGGAGATTGCAAAATCAGAAGGCGGTCGGACCGCTTATTGTGCAGTTAACTATTGGAATATTGCACGTATCGTTGATGGGTTATGTAATGAAATGGGAATCACCATTCCTGTAGCTATTCATGCTGACCACTATGGTATTACAAAAGATGCTGATATCGAGCAGGCAAAAGAAGAAATTCCAACCATGTTTGATGCAGGTATTACAAGTATCGCAGTTGATGCTTCTCATATGCCAGACGATCAAAACCTCATGGCCAGTATGGAAGTCAACTCTTTGATTCCAAAGTGGGCCGGCTATGAAACTGAGGTAGGAGAAATTAAGGGAACCTCTGGTCTATCCACCAAAGAAGAGGCTCTCTTTTTAATTCAAGGTTTAAATGCTCATGGTATTCATCCCGATTGGATTGCTCTTAATAATGGAACAACTCACGGATTAGAAGCCAGTGGAACAGGTATTGATGTTAACTTAACAGCTTCTATTCATGAAGCTCTCTCACCTTATGGAGTTCATGGAGCTCAACATGGTACATCCGGAAATAGCTCTGAGCGCTTAAGTGAGATCGCTAACCAAACTAAAACTACTAAAGCAAACGTTGCTACAGCTTTACAGATGATTTCATGGGGTCTTGAAGTGAATGACTATGGTAACGCTGAACTGGATAAAGATGGTAATTTCATTAAAGCCAAAGATGAAGGCGTGATGGAAGAGACTTGGGAAAAAATGGTAGCTTATGCCAATGAGCAAGGATGGAAAGGTGGAAATTATAAGAAATTAAACCTTCCTTTTGAGAGCTTACTGCTTAGCCAACCAAAAGAAATCCGTATGCGTATGGCAAAACGAGTTGAGGATTTTGCCTATAAAATGATGAAGGATGTCTTCAATGGTGAAGGTACTGCAGATGAGGCTATTCGTCTTATTAATGAAGCCGGTTCTTATGATCTAGGACCTAACGGTAAAGTTATTGAAGATCCTGCTGAGTGGACTAAAGAGAAGTTTGTTGAAAGAGCTAAGACTCTCGATAAAAACGAAGGTCCTGAAGGAGATTTTGACGATTAGTAGGTGAGTTATTTGTAAGAAATAAACCCCTTTAGCCCATCCGGTTGAAGGGGTTTTTTTTGTCTTGCTTAGTCTTTGGTTCCCATATCTGTGTTATGAGCTTCCATTACAAACTCGTTTTCACGTTGTTCATGCTGATGAAAAGAGTCGGTAAAATCTTTAAATTTCTTAACCATCTTTTGGTAACACTCTTCGTTGGCTTGATGTAAACAGCTGCAGTCTTTGGATATATCACTAAAGCAAGATACCAGTTCTTTATGGTCGTCAAATAATTGTTTAACATCAGCTTCTAGCCAAGGTTTAGAGGCCGCTACTTCTGAGAATTGATGATGCTCTTCCAAAGCAAAATGGAGATCCATATGACCTTTTAGAATTGTAAACAGGACCCTGATATCTGGAATTTGTCCATGGTCACAGGTTTCAGAAAAGCTCTGCTTTAAGATAGCACTTAACTCATTAATACACTTGGTGATGGTCTTATGACTTTGCTCAACTTCCAGGGCGATATATTGGGTGAATTTTGATCGACTCATAGGACTCCTTTGGGTGTAGATAAGTAAAATAAACTACGTCTGATTCTGCTCATTTTTAACAAATGATCTAGCATTAGTAAAGGGGAACAAGTTCCTTAAAGTCAAAAAGTTCTTGCTCTTTGAGGTAAGTCACTTTGAATTGAGCTGCCACGCGTCCATACCTTCTAATTGCCAAAATAAATTCATTGGTAGGAGTTTTGAACCAGGGTTCTCGGCGAATTGATTTTTTGGTGAGGACTTTGATTCGCTGTTTTTTGATTTCAGCCAGCACTTCTGCACTGAATCTAAATTTTTGCTCGTCTAAATAGACAATTTGTCCTGGCGAGTAATGGGTAAAGATGAGAGGAATTTTCAATGGGAAACGAAGAGGATAGTTATTTCTAAACCGTTCTTTGGTCCACCATTTGGTATTCAGATGAGGAGTACTGTAGGATGAATCTTGGTTATGAGCAAAGGGAATATTAATGGGAAGTAAGCTAAGATATCCTTTTACCGTATGTTGTTGGTCCCAAACATCTTGGTGATCGGTCAACTCTTCATTTGTTTTATCTAGAAACACCAGCGAGAGGTCTGTTGTTGTCATTTCTAGCTTCTCTCTAATGACCAGGGTTTGCAGGCTTCCCTTTTGAGCACTTACCTTTACCGAAGTCTTGGGGAATGTTAGAGGATTTTCAAGAGAACCTCTGGCTTCTCTGACAAGAGCTGCCCCTGCAGGGATCTTCAATTCGGGTCTGCTGGGTGCAAAAAACTGAAATACACCGGTATAATTAATTTGCTTATCTCTGATAAAAATATCCTGATGAATGGGCTCCACAACACTGATATGGTTAAAGTCTGTTTGCAAAGAGGTGGGTAAGTCTGGAGTCTTGAATAGGAGCTGATCACTTTGATTAAAGAGAGATATGGTGAGGGATTTCGGTGGAGTTAAAAAATACCAAGATTCTTCATAAGAAAATAGCCCTTCATTAACAGGGAACTCGGCAATCTTTTTATTTTTAACATCGTGAAGTACAATTTTTGTTGCCTGTGATTGGATTGAGGGAGAGACCTTCCCTGCTATTTTTAATGAACTAAGAGAAAACTTCCAATTAATTATTTTGATTTGATCTGTTTTAAGTTTCTCTCCGCTATAAGAACTGAGTCCTTCCAGTGTTTTCGATGGTGAAGCCATATGTTCTGGGAGTTTTAGGGTAGGGATTTCTTCACTTTCAGTTTCCAGGCTTTTTGCATGAAAAGCCTGAAGTACTTCATAACTGACTTTCTGATTGGCTTTCAAATGTCCTTTATTATTTACCTGGGGATTTCCTGCAAACCAGACAAAGTCTGGTGAAGTTTCACCATCTCCTTTGAGGGAATCACCTGTCCATTCTCCTCCTAATATATTTAACGCTTCATCCATCTCAATAATGGCCGTATAACTAACATCTTTTTTCACCAGGGTGGAGGGTTGATAAAGTCCTTTTATAGAACCTGGGATTAAGAGATTGCTCCCCGCATGGGTTCCTTGGTCACTCAAGGTGATATCCATTTGTACATGAATTAGGAAGCTGGTATTTTCTGCCGCATGAGGGTAAGCAGCTTTTATTTCAGCATTATCATAATCAATCAAATAGGAATCTACCTTGTCTAAAAACTCTTTACCCGGTTTTGATAACAATTTATCTGCTTTGGTGGTGGAAATAGGATACATTTTCTCATCAAAAGGGATAAAAGAAATTTTGGTATCAACAATGGGGTAATTCCATACTGCAGCGGTTTTATCTAACTCAAAAGCGAAAGGGCTTTGGGCAACTCCTATACGATTTAAAAGAGCAATAAATAGAGCACCTGGATTCACATCTCTGCAGGTGAGGTCTTTGATTCGACCTTTCTCATCTCGTTGAGGATTTTCTTCATCACAGCGATCTCCTAGGAATTTTGACCGAGTTAAATTATAGTAGGCGAGGGCCATGAGCGCTTTAATGTCATTGGGATAAAAGGTGATTTCAAAACCCTCAGGATTGATGATTTTAATTTCTCTTCTGGGCTCTTTAACTTTCATTGCGGCAGCCGCAATTCCATTACAAAAGCCTTCCCAGGTGGCGCTGGTTTCGTTTTTTAATTCTCCTCTTAACGAGAGTTCAATGGTGGTGGCGGAAAAGTTATAATCTCCCACTGCGAGATCATATTTTTCAATGGGACTGAGGCCTTTCATCCACTTTTGTGATTTTTTATTTCCTTTTTTAGCCTCTAAGAGGCGCCTAAATACAGTTTGAGGTCTATGAATTTGGTATCCTAAAAAGTTGGAGACAGAGCTTTCTTGCCATCTTGCTGCCACTCCATTCAACATTTCTGGCCAAAAAGTGGTATTCCAAGGGAGTTGATCTTCTTTAATATGAAGCCTGTTACCAAAAAGAGAGGGATCCTCCCCATTAGATATTTCTCTTTTGTATTCTAAGAAACCCTCTAAATTTCTCATTACCCAACCATAGGGCAACCCCTCATTGGGAATATTAGAAATATGACTGGCAGCTTTGCCATTTTCATTCCGAAGACGATAGGATTCCAAAATACGACTGTTAGATTTCTTACAACTTAGCAATAAGAATTGAGAAGTAATTATGCATGAGAGAATAAGAAATATTTTATTTTTTTTACTGGGCATGGAAGATTATCTCCGCTGTCCTTGCTGATTATACTCTTCTTCCCATTCTCCTGTACTTGAGCTAAAAGGCTCTTGTTGCATTATATGAAAACATTGCTCTAAAGAAGAGGGAATTAAATCATCGTTGCCGTTTTGACAGGATCCACTTACCAAAGTGACAAAGAAATCCGCACGATCATAAGAGAGTGGGTGAGTGCTTAAATAGGTTTCTAATCTTTGTTGATCTCGGCTGCCACTGGATTTAGAGAGGGTGGCCATTTTTTGCCAGAGAGTCATACCTGCTTTAGGATTAAAACCTGCATTCCAAGCATAAACCATTCCCTTATAGTCTGCTTCATGTTCTTGTTTACGGCTGAAAGAGTTATTTTGTAGTGAGGCGGTTATAGCTCCCACTTGGACAGCAACATCAGTGCTATCAGTGACTTGATGGGCGACAATACCAGTAGCAATTCCAACTAAAATAGAAGTTCCTAAATTTCCGATAATGGAATCAAAGTGCTTCAAAGTAATATGAGCAAATTCATGGCCACAAATAACAGCCAGTTCGTCATCATTGGCGACAAAATTAAGCATGGCGGTAGTTATTGTGACTCCCCCTTCTTTATCGGCATAGGCATTGATGGTGTCACTCTCACTGACATTGAGATGTTTAATCATATCTCTTTCTTCAGGGGTCATAATACTGAATAGTCGACCACAAACACGGTGGACTCGATCCGCTTGTGATTTCTGTTCTATAGATAGAACCTGCGAACCCTCACTTTTTCTAGACTTACAGGAAACCTGTCCAATCAGTGAAATTAATAAAATAATGACTAAAAACCCTGTTTTTTTCATGACACTCTCTCCCTTAGGGTGAATCATATTTAGCACCTTTAAAATTAATTGCTTTCGATCTTCGGATCGAAAGAAGGCCTTAAAGACTTTAGGGAATTGTAAAAAAAGACAAATTTATTAAATAAAACAGGTGATTATATGTGGATAAAATAACAAAAAAACCCTCATCACCTGGATGAGGGTTTTGATTTATCAGTAAACTTAAGAATGGGGGGGGGAATTCTTAAGCTTATTGCTGTATTTGATCTTGGACACTTGGCTGAATAGGTGAGTCAATGTCCCAATCTCCGGGAGCTGCATTTCTTTCAGAGTAATAGCTGGAGGTTGTATGATTATATTCTTTTTGTTCCTGCTCTTGATCTTGCTCTTGAACTTGCTCCTGCTCTTGATCTTGTTCCTGCTCTTGTTCACTGCTCTTATCAGAAGTAGATCCAGTATTTTCGTATTGGGTAGTAGTATCTTGGTAGGGTCCTTCACTTTGATATTGTTCTTGCTCTTGCTCCTGATACTGCTCTTGCTCTTCGCTTTGTTGTTGATTTTGCTCTTGGTTTTGTTCCTGCTCCTGCTCTTGTTTCTGGTCTTGGACTGTTTCCTGTTTTACACTGCCTTGAATAGTCGTTTGATTAGTAGATCTGGTGTCATGCTCCACTGCTTGCTCTTCAAATTCATAGACGGTACTGTTACTGGCGGCTTCTTCTTTAGGTCTAACAGGGTTGAGGCTGTCATATCGTTCTTTTAAGTCTTGGTATTTTTTCTTGGCTTCAGCCAGGTCGTTTTCAGCCTTATTTTGATCTTGCTGCTGCTGTATTTCAACACATTCTTCCATTAAATCATCAACTTCTTTAGCGAGTAGACGCAATTCCTGTCGTTCATTTAGATCTGTAATCTGATCTTTACTACTTTTAACTCCACCTTGTAGGATTTCAAGGTCTGTTATAAGATCGGAGACCTCTTTGGTGATAACTACTTCAGCGCTAGCTAGAGCAACATCGGTAGGCTCAGCACCTGATAATTCTTCCTCTCCAATATTTGGTAAAGGGATATTCGCTTCACCCACATTGGTGGTGGCCAGACTGGTGCTGTCACCTTCAGAACCATCTGTAATTACAGTGAAATCAGATTCACCAACTTCAGGAATCTGCTCTCCCTTATCCATTTTTTCTACGGTGCGGGGGGTTCGCTTTTGTTGTTTTTGACAACCTGCCAATAGGAGGGTAAAAACTGTGAGTCCACAAATAAGCTGGATAAGTAGTTTTGTTATATTTTTCATCTGATGGCTCCCTTTTGTATCATCATGATTTCCATTTCCATGGAACTATTTTTTAAGCGGGGGCAAACTTTGAAACCCTTACAGGCTACAATTCGTCCCGCCCAATGTTTTTGCAAAGCCTATGCCATTTATTAAGTTTCAGTCTATCTCTTGATTTTACTCGCTATTCTTATCGGCGGAATTTTTCATTTATTGAGAACTGTTTAAACTTTAGACAGCCTGGTGAAGAGTTGTCTATATTTTGATCAATTTTTTTTGTTCAAGATACTAAAAAATGTGTCGATAACCCAAAGAGCGATTTATTGATAGGGTTTAACCTAATAAAACTGAGGCGTAATATGAAGGGATTCATCATTCTACTAGTATTGATCACTGGGGTATCTTGTATTCGGCTGGATAAAGATAAAAAGTCCACCTTAAAAGATAGTCGAGGGGGTGGTACCTCAGAAGCTGCCGAAGCATTAATTGATCGAGCAAAAGATATTAAAGATGATTTAGATTTGGAAGGGTACAGCCCTGAAAAAGCTGGAATTCCTGTCAGCCTTACTAACGATAGTATTAAGAATTTAAAAAGCAAGAACCGTTGTTGGCGTGAAAATATCCGAGATGTTTATCTCCCGCAAAATGCTTCCGATGAAGTGGCTTTTGGAGAACTTGCCTACTGTCTATTTTGGCATCGCCAATTAGGCTATGGTGTGAAAGTGGGGATTCGAGATGGCTATATAGGGAAAAGTCACCAAGGGCGTTTTGTAATTGATAGATCTCAGTTTGATCACACTGCTAAAAAGGTTTATAACATTGTTGCCAGCCTGCGGCAGAAAGGTATTTCTACCTATCGTGATTTCTTAGCCGTTCCTTCCAATAGTCCCTTGTCAGTGAGTAAAAATGGAAAAATAGAGGTTCCTTATAACATCGGAGATGATTCCTTAATTCAGTTTATGCGCCTTTACCCTAGCTATCCCATTAAGTTTATCTTAAATCGACCCACTGATAATTTTAATACTGAAGCCATCAATGGCTATCATCAAAAGATGGCAGTTGCTCTCAATGTTATTTCTGAAGCCCTTACTGAGGTGGAAGGCAAACTAGGTAAGTATGTGCCCTTTAAATTCTTAATCGGTCCAACGAGTATTGTAAAAATGGTTCGCTATCGTAAGATGGATCGAAGGGTTGTTCAGGTTGAATTGCCTTATAATGTATCTAAAAAAGAGCTGGTCCTCATGTTAGTCAATCATCTTGATACCAGAGGATACTTTTTAATTCCGGAACAAAAACCGAAAAACACCGCAGGTTTTATTACCATGGTAAAAATAAAAGGAAACCCTAGCAATGGTTTAGACTCCTATTTTAATACTCTTGAACGAGCCTATGGAGAGGGAATCGCTAACACCAATACCGCAATTAAAGGCATGTTTAATTATTTCGATCAAGGACATGATTATTATGTTCCTGAATTTAACTTTATTCCCTTTGTGTTCAGTATTGGTCCAAAAAGTTATATGCCACTTTCCGGGTTCCGGAAATTATTAGGTAAGAGAAGACTCTATATTGAGTTTCCATATGATTTACCCGCAAATGATATTTTGTTAATTGCTCGTAATAAATTAAGAGGCTTAAAATTCACCTACTCCTTAAAAAGTGATAAAAAGCCAGGAATCAGTAAAGAGGAGTATTTAAAAGGGATTCGCACCATTGAGAGAACCATCACTAAACTACCTCGTTCCATTTACGATGATGCTATTTCTTATATAACATTTAGAATCGGTCCGAGTTATTTCTATCCTGCTGTTTCTAATAAACAGGTAAAATTCCCTAACTTTAAAACCAAAGGTAATATCATCACCATTCCTAACGATATCTCTTCCGGAGATCTGCTCCGATTCTTAAGACTCTATCATGCAGGTTATAAGGTGCTTTGGCATAAAGATGTAGGGGGGGTGAAAAACTTCCTTCAAGGATTAACCACCTTCTTTGACGTGGTAGAGCACTTTGAAAACAGTTCCCATTCTGAGCTAGCTGCTTTCAAACGAAAGTTCAAAATGTTTCAAAACAGAGAGAGTGATTTTCAATTAGAAATTTCTGATACTGAAGTATTCAGAGTTCCTTTCACCGCCACTAAGGAAGAAATGATACGCTTTTTAAGTCGGTATTAGATTTCCGGTTAAAGGCTTTCTAGCACTCCACTTTCTTGATTAAAATCCTTAATTTGTTGATCCCATTTTTCAATTTGGCTGAAAGTATTTTGGAAAAACTTGCGGTCTTCCCAAAGTTGGTTGAGATCAGAGAGGCTACGCTCTTGTTGTTCTACCCAAGTGAAGTATTTTAAATTATGCCTGGCCCGGCGGTCGGCGTAGGTTAATTCTTTTAGTTCGGAAGTGCTTACATTTTTAATACCATTAAAGGCAGCTATAGATTCTTCTAGACCAAAGTCTCCTTGTAGTTCTTGTTCTTCTTGTAAACGAGAACTGTAGAGTTCCATAGAGTCTGTCGCCACAGAAAAAATCACATCTTGTTCTGATAGTTCATAGTATTTAGCCGTTTTGATGGCTCCCAGGAGGTTCCCAATGCCTGATATGCCGAGAAGGTGAAGCCTGCTTATGGTCTCTTCAGGAACACCTTGCTTTAATAAATAAGATTGTCCCTCTTTTTCATTAAAAAGCCTCATTAAATCAATGCAGAGTTGGTCCTTAATGGCTGCTACCACATCAGTGTTTCGAACGTTATGAATCCAAGGTACATGCTTATCGCCGATGCCTTCAATGCGATGAGCTCCAAAGCCATTTTCTAGAAGGGTAGGGCATTCTGCCGCTTCACAGGCTGTGATTTTAACTTTGGGGTATTTCGTTTTTAAATAATCCCCCGCGGATATAGTACCTGCTGAACCGGTTGAGCTAATAAATGCTGCCAGCTCCTCTCCTTTATTAAGTTTTTCATAAGCTTCACCAATGGAAGGACCAGTGACGCCAAAATGCCAACAGGCGTTGCCCCATTCTTCGAATTGGTTAAAGATAGTGCAGTCAGGTCTGTTCTTTTTTATATCCCAGCATTTATCATAGATTTCTTTGACATTGGATTCAGAGCCTGGGGTTTTAATAATTTCAGCACCAATTTTCTCAAGCCAGGCAAATCGCTCGGCACTCATTTCTTCGGGTAGAATTGCCACCGCATCGCAACCTAATAAATGAGAATCAAATGCTCCCCCTCGGCAGTAGTTTCCCGTTGATGGCCATACAGCTTTTTGATTAACCGGGTCAAATTCACCAGCCAAAATTTTAGGAACTAAACAGCCATAGGCTGCTCCTACTTTATGAGCTCCGGTAGGAAACCATTTGCCCACCATCATAATTATTCTGGCTTTTACACCTGATAGAGAGGAAGGGATTTCTAAGGTATTTACTTCCCCATAACCACCGCCATTGGCAATTGGCTCGTTCTTCCAACTAATACGAAAGAGATTGAGAGGATGAGGGTCCCAAAGAGAAATAGTTTTAAGTGCCTCTTTTATTTTATTAGGAATTAAAGATGGGTCCCTCATTTCTGCAAAAGTGGGAAGCACTATCTTTTTTTCTTTAGCTCTTTTAATGGCATTTTGATAGGGGAGGGTTTGCTTTATATCACTCATTTTATCTCCTTCTGGGCTATTTCTTCTTGCAGTGATTTTAAATTTGGTGAAATGCTATCTGGTGTCTCACAGAGAGTTAAAGCAGATTTCATATCTTTAAGACCGTTACCGGTGACCAATAGCATTACCTTTTGTTTTGAAAATAAAGATGAATCTTTTAAGAGGGCTGCTGTTGTCACGGCAGCTGAGGGTTCTGCGAATATCCCAGTTTGTTGTGCTAAATAGAGAGCTCCTGCTTTGATCTCTTCATCTGTGACAGTTATGGCGAACCCTTTTGATTCTTTGATTGCTTTTAGGGCTGCCAGACCGTCTTTAGGAAGCTCTACACTGATACTATCCGCAATGGTTTTTACTCTAGTGGGTGCTGGAAGATCATTTTTTTTAAAGGCCTTATAAATGGATTGGCTACCTTCTGCCTGGACAGCCACCAAGCGAGGAAGACGGTCAATTTTCTTAACTTTGTATAGATCTGAAAGACCTTTCCAAAGACCGCTAATTATATTTCCATCTCCCACCGGAACCAAAATCATATCTGGCATTTTAAAAGAGAGTTGGAGTGCTAATTCGATTGAACAGAGTTTCTTTCCTTCGCGAGTGAGGGGATTATAGCCGGTATTTCGGTTATACCAATTAAAATGATTTGATGCTTCTATACATAAAGCAAAAGCGTCATCGTAGGTTCCTTTTACGGGAAAAACTTTGGCTCCATAAACCAGGAGTTGGACCAATTTGGCTTGAGGAATAGCTTCAGGTACAAAAATGATAGGTTTAATACCTTTTCCTGCAGCTAAGCAAGCAAGAGATGAGGCGGCATTCCCTGTTGAAGCGGTACAAACAGTGTCAATTTTATGCTGTAATGCGGCAGCAATAATAAGAGAACTGGCTCTATCTTTAAATGACAGGCTGGGGTTCCTGGTTTCGTCTTTAAAAAGCAATTCCTTTAGCCCGAGTTCTTTAGCTAGTGGATGGAAAGAGTGGATGGGTGTCGGATTGATCATTACTTTTTCTAAATATTGAGGGGAAACTGGGAGCAAAGGAGCAAAGTCATTTAGTATTTGATACCTAATGGATGAGGAGGTGGTGGTTTTTATGGTTTGACCGTAATCGTAAACCACCTGCATATTTTCATTGCATTTAGGGCATTGATAGTTTTGTATATGAAACGGTATTTCATGCTGGCAAGAGATACATTGTAAGAAAAACTGACTCTTCATAGTAACTGAAAACCATAACCTAAATGTGGTCCTAAGTCAAAGTCATCTAGATAGGGTATGAGATTAGATCCAAACAATAAAAAAGAATTACTTGATCGGCTCTTTAATCGTCGAAGAGGGGGGAAAAGAACCAGTTTGGCTAATGTAGAAGCCCTTTGCCAGCTTTTTAAATGCTCTTTAAGTATTCCCGCCATCATTGTCACTGGAACAAATGGAAAAGGATCTGTTAGCTTTTATCTTCACCATATATTGAGTCATGCTGGCATCAAAGTGGGTCTCTTTACCTCTCCCCATTTAATTAACTATCATGAGAGATTTGTTATAAATGGTGAATTTATTCCAGATGATGATTTGCTTTCTATGGTCTATCAAGCCCTTAGTTGGTGTGAACAGAGAAAGATTGGAGCCACTTTTTTTGAAATTTCCACAGCCATAGCTCTTAAATACTTTGAAAAAAATAAAGCCGAGATCATCATTCTGGAAGTGGGAGTGGGGGGCGTTCTGGATGCCACCACCATTGTAAATCCCATCTGTTCAATTGTGACCTCCGTGGGGCTGGATCACATGGATAGTTTAGGTGGGACACTCGAGGAAATCGCCATAAAGAAAGCGGGAGTGATCAAAAAAGGTGGTGCAGCCTTTATCGGAAAGATGGCCCCCTCTCTTGCTGGTATATTTAAAGAGACCTGCTATAAATTGAAGGCTGAATTTTATCCTTCGCTAGAGAAAATAGAAGATTTTATTTCATCTGCTAATCCAAAGGCTCCTTCCTATCAAAAGCAGATGTGGTCTTTGGCATGCAAAGTGGCATCTTATGTTCTAAAAAAATCTCAATACACTTCTTATAAAATGGATCTGTTACTTTTAAAGAAAATTCCTATCTGGCCAGGAAGGTTCCAACAGCTTAAGTTCGACGAAACAGAGCTTTTTATAGATGTGGCTCATAACCCAGCAGCCATTAAAAAACTGCTTGCTGATTTAAAGTCTTTAAATTATCAGCCCATTATTCTTTTAGGTTGTGCCCTAGATAAGGATTTCAGCTCAATGATCGAAGAAATAAAAAGTACAAAAGCTGAGTTTCTCTTTTTTAAATTTAAATTTCCTCGCTCATGGCAGCAGGCAGATGTGCCTGCTCTTTATCAATCAAAACCCTTTTTCGAGTCATGGCAAAAGGCCTACTCTTATGCTTTAAAAATAAAAAAGTCAGATGAGATTATCCTACTCACTGGAAGTTGTTACGGAGTGGGAGAAGTGCTTACAGACGTGAATTTTAGTTTTGCAGATCCTCACTGTACCCACAAACTTCAATTTGACAGAATGGTTTACCTTTATAAGCAAATGGAACCACAATAACTTTACTGCTGACCTTATGTTTCACCTGGTGACCCGGCTGATGAGTAATATGGGGAATGACCGTGTGAAACTGATATCCTAATTCATTAATTTTAATTTTGGCTTGACCAAAAATTGTATTAATTATTTCTCCTGCCGCATCTAAATACTCTTTGTTGATAGTTAACACCTCTTGTTCCCATAAAAATGAGAGAGTTTGTAGAAAAGTTTTTTCTGAAAAAGTCAGAGATAGACTTCCCATAAAACCCTTGCAATTCAGCTCAACTAGGCCGCTTATATCACCACTTTTTGCTTCTTTTTTTTTATAAAATGGTTTACCTGCTGATAGTTCTACATGCACCATTTCTTTAAAAACATAGAGGGCGGAGGAGAGAATAAAGTTTACAATTCGAACATCAAAAGCGCTCTTTTTCTTATTTCGCCTCAGAGTTTTCTGTGCTCTTTTGGAAAGACCGCTTCGTTTAAATATATTATCTTTATTATTTAGCAATGCTTTGCGTATAAGACGATCTAAATTACTTAGTTTACTATCCGTTTCCTCGGTTGCCTTGGCCAGAGCCTTTTCCATATGAATTTTGGCTTCTTCATAGTGACCAAATTTATAATAGGATTTGGCAATATTGTAGTTTAGGTTAGTGACCCCCTCCAAATCTTGTGGATCAATAATTCGCTTTACATGAGAGTAACATTTTAGTGCCTGTCCAAAATCACTTTCATCCATATATTTCCTAGCCCGGGTGGAAAACTCTGTAATGAGCAGAGATAAAATTTTTCGCTTGATCTCAATGGGTTGATGCTCTGGTATTTTTAAATAATACTTTATTAATTCCCGTTCTTCTACTTGCGATAGAAGAGTGGGGATGGCTTCCACCATTCCGGCATTGGTGGCGTTTTGGAAAACAAATTGAACTATTTTTTCATTTATTCTCTTAAAATTTGGGCAAGCTCTTTGGATCTCAATAAGGATTTTAAGGGCTTCTTGATTTTTTCTTAACTTGTTATAACAAACATGGAGATGGTATTGTCTTTGTAAATTAAGGGGAGACAATTGATCAGCCTTCTTGAAATACTTGGCAGCTTCTCTATATCTTTTTATGGCTAATAATATGGTCCCCATCAGGTGAAAGTATTTTACTCCAGAACCCATATTTAAAGCACTCTTCATAATTCCATAGGCTTTATCATAATTTTTTTGGTGTTTTTCTGCAATGGCTGAAAAGAAGGATGCGTCTATAGGTTGGCAAGATTTTTCAAAACTATCCAGATAGTTAAAAAGTAAGAAAAAATCCTGATTGTGGAGGTAATGAAAGAATTTGTATTTGCTTCTTTGCAATTCCTCACTGGGTCTTTCGCTAAATATGGATTCTCTAATGAGTTCAACCAGTGGAGGCAAATCCTTCTTTTTAATAGGTTCATTAATGTTCACAGACTCAACCAAATCATACTCTTTGAGTAAGGCGCTGTGACCGTCTTTAAAAGAAGAGTAGTAAATATTTAACCGAATTCCACAGGTCCTTCTTCTTTGAAAGTAATCTTCAATAAAATGAGTGGGCCAAGGATAGGAGTTCCATGCAAACAAGACTAGGGCTGGTTTTTTTTCTGCTAATTGCAGATAGAAGTCATCTTCTTCTGTAAAGTAGGTAAATACTAGCTGGGGAAGTTCTTTCGAGAGCAGTCCCATCAACCGCTCTTCTTCATCCTCTTTTTTATAGTTAAATAGGAATACGGTTTTCATCTTTAACTATTCGGTATTTAAAGATAATTCTTTAGAGGCAAATAGCCAACGGTTAAAAAAAGGAATTTTATGATTGGAGAGAGTATTAAAGTTCAAAAGGCTTAAGGTCGTTTTGCATGCGAGCAGCATTGATGGTGTTATACATTAACATGGCAATGGTCATGGGGCCAACTCCTCCAGGTACTGGCGTAATAGCTTTTGTCTTCTCTTTTACCTGATCGTAGGCTACATCACCTACTAAATAACTTCCTTTGGGGTGTGATTCATCATTGACTTGATTAATACCGACATCAATGACTACAGCTCCTTCTTTAACATATTCTTCGGTGATCATTTGAGGTCTTCCAATCGCAGCCACTAAGATGTCCGCTTGACGGCAAACTTCGGGCAGATTTTGCGTACGTGAGTGGCAGAGGGTGGTGGTCGCATCCCATCCCTTAAGAGAGAGTAGAACCGAAAGGGGGCGACCTACCATATTACTACGTCCAATAACTACCACTTTTTTACCCACAGTAGAAATATCACTTCGTTTGAGCATCTGCAGAACTCCAAAAGGTGTACAGGGCATGAAGCTAGGAGTGCCAGCACATAAAAGACCTAAATTATAGGGGTGAAAGCAATCTACATCTTTTGCAGGGTCAATGAGTTTAATTATTTCGTCTTCTTTACATTGTTTAGGCAAAGGGGATTGGCAGAGAATCCCATGCACCTTCGGATCATGATTAAGATCCTTGATTACTTTAGATAACTCTTCAAATGAGGTTGTTGCGGGTAAAGCAATCTCAGCTGAGGCGATCCCGATCTGTTCACAACACTTTTTCTTATTATTTACATAGACGCGAGAAGCGGGATCATCCCCCACAATGACTACTGTTAAAGAAGGGGTAATTCCGGACTGCTTTAGATTACTAATTTCTAAAGTGAGTTCATTTAGGATCTCTTTGCGAATCTTATTGCCTGATATTCTTTGCATTTCTATCCTCCCAGCTGATTTTTGAAGCGACGATTATGGCATTTAAAGCGAGGTAATTCTACTAAAAAGGAGACTTTTTTATGCTGCATTATATGTTACCAGAAGGGGTTGGGGATAAATTATTGGTCATCTTCCGTACAGAGTTTGCATTTTGCTCATCAAGACCGTATAATTTTAGTAATATCAATAAATTAAAATTGGAGGGTAATGATGGCTAGCAAAACTGGACTGTTAGAAGCGTACTTAGACAAGGCTTTAAAGCTAATCAAAAAGGATTTATTAGCGGAAATTAAGA
>CAYFLR010000004.1:171381-172190 GCA_964343805.1 uncultured bacterium
AAGAAAAAAGCTCCCGCAAAAAAGAAAGCGGCTCCTAAGAAGAAACCGGCTGCAAAGAAAAAAGCTCCCGCAAAAAAGAAAGCGGCTCCTAAGAAGAAAGCGGCTCCTAACAAGAAACCGGCAGCAAAGAAAAAAGCTCCCGTAAAAAAGAAAGCGGCTCCTAAGAAAAAATAACTTTTCCCTTCTAGGAAAGCATTCGGTTTGATGGGTTAACCATTCAGAGGATTCGTATTTTCTGTTTCCTTTTCTCCAGTTATCCTCTTTGGTTTGGTTAGAATATGAATTTTTTGGTGACAACTTTGTCAAATCGAATTCTATAACTACCTGATATTACGTTCGCACTTATCTTAGCTATGGACAAATTTGTCCAAATTAAATCATCCTACTGACAAAAGAAGTAAAATGCCTGGAAAACGGGGCAAAAAAGTGATAACTGTTTTGTGCAATTGTTCTATAGGGACTTGTAACTCATAAAGCTTCCGAAAGTCTTTTAAGATATACGTAGAAGGGATTTATGAATTTCGATCAATGGCTTCAAATACTCAAAGATAAAGATGTAAATCAGTATAATTTGCTGCAAGCACAAATATGTATTGCAGAAAAAAGTGGGGACAGTGAGTTCGAGAAGCTGGTGCATAAATATGTAGAGAAACAGGTTTTTAGCCAAACCATGGGCACTGAATTTGATTGTATTGTCGCTGAAGATGATCCTCACATTTCAGATAATATCCTGAAGTATCTTAGAAAAGAGGGATTCAATCCTGATTATGCATCTAATATTATGGATATAAATACCAAATTTTATGAGA
>CAYFLR010000004.1:172200-195164 GCA_964343805.1 uncultured bacterium
ATTTCTATTCTATCACTTTCATAGATATTAATATGCCCATGGAAGAGGGAAGTTTAGAGGCTGCTTCCGTATGGCCCTACCTGTATAACTTCAGAAAATTTAATAAAGTAACACCTTTGTATATTATCTCTTCCGCGGCTCAAGAGTATCAAAATGTAATAGCTCATAAATCACTAGAGGTGGCCGCCCATTTGCAGAAGCCTTTTTCTGAAAGAATTTTAGTTCCTTATTTAGAATCAGAAATGAGCCGTTTGCAGCAGCTTGACGATAAGGTTCAAGATCACCCTAACTTCTCTTTGAACAAATGGAAGGCAGTGATGGCTGCCAATTTTTGTTTAGACCGTCTCAAGTTGGTAGGAGGCGATTTTCATATGGCATCTAAACTGTGCAATGTCTCTGAAAGAACCATAAGACGGGCCCTTAAAAGCAGCGGTGTGAGAGTAGATGACCACCTATGGCAAGCCATCCATGATAATTAACTCACCCTTTTTCCCAGTTCTCATCGACAGAGATAAAGATTTCCTTTAAAATAAGATAGTTGAGCTTGTTTTAACCTTGTTATAGGTCTTGAATTTTATGACTAAGAAAGAATGGTTCACAGTTCTTATCCCTGTTCCTTTGGTTTGGTTGCTTGATCTACTCACCAAATTAATTGGGGCTCAATTTGTAGAACCGACCCAGCTTGGCTTTATCACTCTTAAACTCCATCATAACTATGGAGCTATTTTAGGAACATTTTCTGATTTGCCAGAATTCCTTAGAGTTGTTTCTCTTTCTACCGGTGGAGCCTTTCTCGTCTGTTTGTATGCTGCCTTGCAATACCTTCTTCCCATAAGATCCATGATGCTGAGAGTAGGGATGGGGATCTTATTAGGCGGAATATTGGGTAATGTCACCGACCGCATTATTTGGGGATATGTGCGTGACTTTATTTTAATGGATTTCCATTATTTCCGGACTGGTATTTTTAATGTCTCTGATGTTATGCAGTGGCCGGGCCTTGTATTGATAATTATGGGGCTTTATAAAGAGATCAATAACCTGTTCCCTGAGGATGATAAGCGTAAGGTCTATTGGATTAATATTAACTATCAATTAAAGTTTTGCTTTATCCTGGTGAGTGTGGGTTTAGGTATATTTCTTATTTCAGGAACCTTTGCTTTCACTTATTTAAAAGTTGCTTTAGCTGAAGTGATAGGACCAAAGGCTGATATGATAGCTAAGTTCACACATCCGTTTTTGATTATCTATATTGTCATGAGCCTGGCCTTTTTATCCCTTTTATTTCTAGTCGGACGTCAGATTTCCCATCGGTCAGCTGGCCCACTATACGCTTTTGAAAGATTTTTAAGAGACACAATGGCCGGAAAGAAAGTTAAACTTAAACTCCGCTCCAAAGATGAATTTAAATCATTAGAGGTTCTGGCTGAACAGCTCCAGTCCTATTTCACTGAAAGTAAGAAATAATATCATCAGTCAATTAAGGTGAAGAGATTCTCAAAATATTCATTGTGAGATTCACAACCTCATTTTTGAAACAAAATGGGGTGAAACGTGTTTCAAAGGCATTGTTGTCTATTTAAGCGAAAACTACACTTACCATAACCATAATTAAAAAACAATCTTTAAAGAGCGAAGTGTAAGACGTTTTTACCTCAGTTTAAATATTTGTAACTCTAAAGAAAATTGAATAACTTCAACTCAATACAAAAGTTAGCCGAAAAGTATTCTATATAAAATGATTGTTATCTTCTTTCAGATATAGGGATTCAGCTTGGGTACAAAAGAATTCTATCTCATCGGAACTATTTTACTTTTGGTAACATTAATGATGTCTTACCAAAATTGTGGTTCATCCATCAAACGACACTCACAAATAAGCTCAGTTGATAAACCTATAGTGGTGGAAAAAAGAAAAACTTCCATAATGCCGCCTGTTAAGAATAAAGTAAATCTTCTTTCCTTAGATGTTCTGAATGGAGTGTTGCCACCCCAAGTGGATGAATTTCCCTTGGCTAATACTAATAAAAAAGATGTGGTTAATGGAGAGAGGAATTATTCAGTGGTGGTTGGCCAATATGGAAGTAATCCACAACATCCAAAACTTACCATAACTATTTCAGACATGGCTAATTGGTTTGATGAATTAGAGGGGGTTAGTTTTGATACAGAGGGCCACTATCTCGGGTTTCCTTCCCAAGAGAACTATAACGATAAAAAAGACACTAGTTTGTTTGCAGTGTTGATTTATGACCGTTTCGTTATTAGGCTTAAAGGGAATGGCTTTACAGTGAATAGGTTAAAGGAGGTATTTGAAACGCTCAATACCTCTCCTTTAGGTTACGACAATTCAAATACAAAAACAGAGAGTGCTGAAATAAAAAGACCCTTACCCACAGCTCCTACCCTCATTGATGATAGAGGAAATCAAAGTTTAGCCTTCTTAAAATGCTTCTTCAGCTCTGAAAACATAGAAGGATTGCAGGGCAACGCCGCAAAAATACACTTAGCCAAAAGAAAAAAAGCTTTACTAGCAGATGATCAGGGAGATGGTTTTTATATCTTTGGTCCCGGTCTGCTCTCATATTATACCTATCCAGCAGATAACTATTCCAATGAATTTATTATAAAGTTAGATGTTAAAACGACCATTAAAGTATATATCCATGAAAATGCATCTCGCTCTCAGCTAACAGCTGACGATATTGAGGTGGTAACATTATCTTCTACTTTTGATCGAGGAATGATCCCTCTTTTAGCGGGAAAACGTATTGAGCTATTACAAGAATCCCCTTTATTAAATTGGTTTATGGATTTGCTGAAAAAAGAGATAGAGCTGAGACTTGTTCAACCCGTGCTCTCAAGTGGATTAGAACCTTCTACGATTTCGGAACTTAAGAAAGAATGTTCTGGTCTCGATTTTGACGAGCTACTAGAGCAAATCTAATTTTCCAACCAGCTAATTTATAATAAGGTTGTCATCTTATCTACAATATGCCACAACTTAAAAGTTATAAAGTACAATCCGTGTTATTAAGGGAGTTGAGGCATGAGAAAAATAGTAGAGTGTGTACCCAATATATCTGAAGGTGTCCGACCAGAAATTTATAATGCCGTTGCAAAGTGCTGCGAGAAAGTGCAAGGGGTTAAACTATTGGATGTAGATCCTGGCGCTGCTACTAATCGAACAGTAATAACCTTTGCTGGAAGTCCTGAAGTTATAGTGGATGGTGCTTTTGAAGTCATCAAAGCGGCAAAAGAAATGATAGATATGCGTACTCATTCTGGAGAGCATGCTCGTATGGGAGCCACTGATGTCTGTCCATTTGTACCAGTTTCAGGAGTTACCCTGGAAGAATGTGCTGAATTGGCACGTAAATTAGCTAAAAGAGTCGGAGAAGAACTTGGAGTTTGGGCTTATCTTTATGAAGCAGCTGCAAGTAAACCAGAATGGCAGAGCCTGCCAAATGTGAGAAAAGGGGAGTATGAAGGTTTAGCTGCGAGAGAGGGCGATCCTGAGTGGAAACCGGATTTTGGTCCTAAAGAATTTGATCCTCGCTTTGGTGCGGTAGCCATAGGGGCACGTAAGTTTTTAGTTGCCTATAACATTAATCTTAATTCCCTTAATAAAAAATTAGCTAGAGATATTGCTTTTAACATCCGTCAGTCTGGAAGGTCTAAACGAGAAAGCTATCCCGATGGTGAAATCATTCGTCATCCTGATGGAAAACCAGTAAAAATACCTGGTATTTTTCAAGATTGTAAAGCAGGAGCATGGATTATTCCTGAGTACAATCGAGCTCAGATCACCATGAACCTGACTGATATTGATGTGACTCCTGTTCATAAAGTTTTTGATGAAGTCTGTTCTCAGGCTGCCGAGCGAGGAATGCGTGTGACCGGATCCGAAATTGTTGGTTTGGTTCCATTACAAACCATGCTAGAAGCCGGTACTCATTACCTGCAAAAACAAGGTTTATCTGCGGCAGTCTCAGAAAAAGAATTGGTTCGAACTGCCGTTATGTCGCTAGGTTTTGAGGATGTTGGTTCCTTTGATCCTGAAGACAAAATTATAGAGTATCGCTTTAAAAGAACAGGTCGCCTCGTGGATTTAACCATCACCGATTTTGCAGATACTCTCGCTTCCGATGCCCCTGCTCCTGGAGGTGGATCTATCGCAGCACTTTGTGGTAATTTATCTGCTTCCTTAGTAACCATGGTGACCAATCTGACTCATGGAAAGAAAGATTTTAAAGAACAGTACCAACGTATGGAAGAGGTTGGATTGAAAGGGCAGGTTATCAAACAATGGTTTCTCGACGCTATTGATGCAGATACAGATTCCTTCAATCTAGTAATGGATGCCATGGGAATGCCTAAAAAGACTGATGAGCAAAAGAAAATACGTCATGAGGCTATTCAAGAGGCCACTAAAAACGCCACCCTCATTCCTTTACAAGTTTTAGAAAAGAATCTCGAACTCATTCCTCTCTTAAAAGAGGTAGCCACTCATGGAAATCCCAACTGTGCTTCGGATGTTGGTGTGGGGGCAAGATGTATGCTGACCTGTGCTGAAGGCGCTGCCATGAACGTCTTAATCAATCTACCAGATGTTGAAGATGAAGCGTTCAAACAAGACTGTATAAAACGAGTGGAAACGACTCTAGCACAGTGTAAAGAGGGCAGTGACGAAGTAGTCAAACAATTAGAATTTACTTCTTAATGCCTGAAAAAACCTATTCATATCTAATGTATTTCTGCCGAGGGTGTAGCTTTCCATCGAATCAGTTGGTTGGCTTCCCTCATCGGAAATGAGTGTTTGATAGAGCTGTTCGGTACTTACTTTTCCATTATACTCACTTAAGGCTAAGGCTAGAGCGCCAGCTACATGAGCCGCGGCAAGTGAAGTGCTGCTTACTTTTTTGTACTTATTACCAGGTGCAGTAGTAAGGATATCTTTACCAGGAGCAGATGTATGAACATACTCTTCACTATAGTTAGCTAAGAAGGGTTTGATACCTTTTTGGTCGATACTGGTCACAACAAAAATATTGTTAAAAAGCGCAAAAAGTTTTCGTACACGATTCGGCTGACGAGCAAAAAGTCCTCCGCTGTTGCCTGCACCAATAATGATTGGGTAGCTAGATGCGCTTTTTAAAGCGGCCAAGAGAGCGGCTTCTTCTACCTTTTTAACCTCTTCTTCATCAGCAAACTTCAAATTGATGAGGTTTAAAAGGACCACATGGGGTTTGACTTCTTTAATATGATTGAGTGCTTTTACTAAAGTAGGAACATTGGATTGACCATTTCTATTTATATAACGAACAGGATAAAGAGATACGTTTTCACAGATTCCCTTGATTCCTTTTCCATTTTCATGCATTCCGCCAATAACGCCGGCTAAGTAAGTGTCATGACCGTATTGGTCATAGGCAAGTCCATCATTATCAACAAAATCCCAACCCACAAAATTATCTTTTAAACCATCTTGATCATCATCTTGGCGGTTAAAAGGCAGACCAGTTTCAGGAACAATACTGCTGATTTCTTCTTGATTGATATGAACGTTACTGTAGAGATCTTCATGGTTATAATCAATTCCAGTTCCGATCATCATAACTACAACTGCTTTACTGCCACTATTTTTTTCCCAAATAGTGTTGGCAGCGAGCTTGTTTAAGCTCCATTGATCTTTAGTCATTGGATCTTCTGATCCTTTCACAGCAGGTATTTGAAGTGGAAGAGGATCTAAGTTTTTCTTTGGAGCTTCCACTACTGTTTTTGATTCACAAGCAGCAAAGAGGGCCAAAATTAAAAAGAGTCCGCTGTGGATTATTTTATTTAAAGTTAAGCTCTTCATTAGGCACCTCCTTCTTGAGTTTGGTATTCCATGGTATCAACGGTGAATCCTTCACTTTCATAATTAGCAAATGGGTCGCTTTGTTTTGTAACCATACATACAGTTTTATTATCTTCTGTACTACGACAGTTGGTGGCTCCGGCTTTGAAACCATCTTCAGGTGATTTAAATTCCACTTCTTCCATTACGGTTTTAGCAACCAGAGCGTTTGCCATTCTTAAATATATTTTATCTCCCTCAATCCAAGGACTCCATGTTCCGATAGGGTATTCTTTTTCCACGGTAAAAATTCTTTGAAAAGAAGAGTTATAAATGGCTATAAGGTCTACATTGGGGCTTTCAGCCACAATCGAAGAGAAGTGGATTCTTATGCGAGAAGCCCCTTTCTTACTAATGGTCCAGGTTTTGTCAAAGAGTTCTGTATTATAGCGAGGAGATTCAATTAAGTAGGGTTCACTATGAGTTTTAACCTGATTTTCTACCATTTGATTCAGTTCACCCATGATGGCGCGATAGACATTTAATCGCCCCTGGCTTTTAACAAAGCCGGTCATTTGAGGAACCACATCTACTGTGTCCATTAAACGTTTTTTAATTAGGGCAGGCTTTCCTTTTAGTTCAGGAACAGCTGCAATTAAAAGAGCGGCGGCACCAGAAACATAAGGGGCAGCCATGGAAGTACCTGAAAAGGAAGCATAGGCAAATTTACTACTTTTGACTAAAGAGAGGGGAATGGTTGAAAGAATATCAACTCCAGGAGCTGCAATATCAACATTTTCGATTCCATAATTACTAAAATTGGCCAACTGATCTTTGTTATCGGTTGCTGCAACTGCGATAATATTTTCAACCGGATAGGTAGCTGGAAAATAAGGTTTTACATCTGAATTAGTTCCATTGTTTCCTGCAGCAGCTACAAAAAGAATTCCTGCTTCATTAGCTTTTTTAATCATATGATGAGTTAATGAACTTTGACCTTCACCTCCCCAACTGGCAGAAAGGATATCCGCTTTGTTAACGATTCCATACTTAATTGCTCTGGCTGAATCCCAAGCACTTCCACTTCCGTTTTTATCTAGGTATTTAATTGCCATCAGACGAACATTCCAGTTAACTCCAGCAATTCCTTTAAAGTTGTTGGCTTTGGCTCCAATAACGCCAGCACAATGAGTACCATGGGAATTATCATCCATTGGATCAGGGTAACCGAGCTGTCCATAGTAAGGCTGTTTAAAAGGACGAGTATCGAAATTCCAACCAAACACATCGTCGGTCCATCCATTACCATCGTCATCTTTTCCTTTGATTCCATCTCGCTCTTTTTCATTAATCCACATATTGGCTACAAGATCGGGATGAGTGTAGTCGATTCCAGTATCGATAACACCTACGATAATCTCTTTTGATCCTTTGGATTTGGCCCATGCTTTCATTACATCAATATCTGCACCGGGTTCTCCTTGAGAACCTGAGGGGCTGTCTTGACCAATATTATGGATGGCCCATTGACGAGAAACAAAGGTGTCTTTAGGAGTGCGCATTTTATTGATTCGAATAATTTGGTTGGGCTCAGCAAATTCGATGTTGCTCTTAGCACTTAGCTCTTTTGCTAAATCAGTGAGCAGCTTTTCGTGATTGCTATTAGAGGGAGTACTAAATCTTATGCGATATACATTGTCTTTTGGATCTAATGTATCCACTTTTATAATGCTAAAACTTTTCTTTGTAAGGTGTTTCTTTACTGCTTCTAGCGAACCTTTGACTATGATTTCACCAGGCATATATTTTTGAAAACTTTCGTTTTCTTTTTTATCTGTTTCAAAACTATCTATGCATGAAAAGGTGCAGAGACTTAAGATTATTAATAAGGGTAAAAATTTCATTTTAGGTCTCCTTTCCTTATAGCTTGTTAGCAAGGTTTTGGTGTAAAGTGGATAGACGGTCTTTAAAAAAGATTAAAGAGGTGTGGAGAGTGGGTACCTGAGCTAAACCAAGGGTAGATTTAACTGATTGTAGCCAGTTAAATAGAAAAAGATTGTTAAGTTTTACTTTAGATTCGAGAGCCCATTTAGTTGTTTCTCTTTTGGCTTTGAACATAACTTCAATACCGGCCACGTTCAATTTTTCTAAATTAAAATCAAAGAAATTGCTGTAGAGATGAAAAGGACGATCTAACTCAATTTTAACTTCGTCTTTGCAAGTGCTATCAGCTCCAGTCAAACAAACTATGGTGGTATTTTTAAATGTGACCATCACATCTGACATGGACTTAATCTTTGGTCGAACAAAGAAAAAGTGTTTAGTGATGGTGGTTTTCTTATGCTTTTCTTCATCAATTGTTACAGAAATTTGTTGATTAAGGGCTTCGTCCATACTCTCTATGTAATATTCATGAGCCATATGATCAAAAATATGGTGAGCCACCTGATCAACTCCAGAGTTGCTTGTAACTATGTCACTTTTAAGTATCACTTGATTGATGGCAATCTCAGTGGTTCCTGCATTACTGACTGAGGTAAGGTAAAATACACTGGTTAGTCCTATAAAAAATAGGATAAGTAGAGACTTTTTCATTAAGATACTCCTTGGTGGTCAAGTCTTGGGCGAATTTTGTATTTTGTGGTTGAGTGCAGGTTTTCTCTGTTCCGACAAAGAAAGATCTCTGCTGATTTGGTTAAATACCAAAAATTTTATGATTTGTCAAAAAAATACTTTGAAAAACTAAGGATAATAGGTGGTTAAGATATTATGCCACCTGATAGGATCGTTTTAAAGGCTGACTCCACTGGAATATCCAACTTTTGGATATCTGTTTCCGGTAACAGAAGCAAGAACCCAGAGGTGGGGTTCGGTGTAGTGGGAACAAATACATTATAGTACTTAACTTTTTCATCTTGGTTCAAGGTAGGGGTAAAAGCCTCTGCCACCTGTGAACTGATAAATCCAATGGTAAAGATACCTTTTCGGGGAAACTCCACTAAAACCGCTTCTTTAAAAGAGACGGAATCCTTGTTTAAGAAGGTGTCTAATAATTTCTTAATGCCCCCATAGACAGAATTGATGAAGGGGATTTTGTTTACCAAGGTAGAAAAGAGATCGATAATTTTTTTACCTAGGTAGTTGCGAATGGCCAGACCTAAAATAGCCAAAATAAAGATACTAATAATAATACTGAAGATGTAGTTGAGAAAAGAAAAAGATGGAAGATAAGTTCCCGGCATAATCACATCAGGCAAAATAGGCTGAAAGGCTTGATGTACTTTGGTAATTATAAATATGGTCACTTTGGCAGTGAGATAGAATGGTAAAAAGGCCAAAAAACCAGCAATTAAATAGTTCTTTATAGTATTCAGTGGAGACTTTAGCATAGAATCATTTCAATATTAGTTAGCTTCAACTAAAATAGTATCCCAAATTAATCTATCGGTCAATTGGGCGGCTATACCCAGGTAGAAACTTTCATCCACCCTATCTTTAAAAGGTTCAAAATTTGATTTTCGTAGGATATGACAACGGTCGAGAGGTAAGGATTCCCTTACTAAATGTCCATCGAGGCAATCCAGTATCTGGTCATTCGTTTCTAGACCTGTTTTAAATTGAGCTTTTAAAAAATCAAGGGCATTGTGCATTTTTAAACAGATATCCTTTTCTTCATCGGACAAATTAGAAACCTGATGGGCCATTCCATTATCTTGCCTTGATACCGGGAAGGTAACCAATTTGATGGGATACCTTAAATCACTCAGGAGAAATCTTTGAAAAACAAACTTTTCCGGGTTTTTATAGGATGTTATGTAATAGTCTGGTGATAATATATTGAAAAGCTTGGCTAATATAACGGCTGGTAAAGTTATTTCTGGTTGCATTGAGGCGAATTGAAGACATTGGGATTCTACTTCATACTGTGAATCAAGGTTTATTGATATATTTGGTTGTCTGCTACTCGGAATCAAACTGGATGAAAGGGGGCTAAAAAAGAAGTGACAACCAGTTCCCTCCAGAATAGAAATTTGTTCTTTTAACTGTTCAGAGCTTGTCTTATCTTCAGCTCCTCTGAACCTTGGGACTTTGAAAAGTGTAACTACTAGCCGATCACAAATTGGCATTGCCTGTTCAATTAATTTAATATGACCTTTGTGAGCCGATTCTTCTAAATAAATCAAACCTATACTACGCCCTTGGCTCGCTTCAATCCTGATTTGATTACGCATTTCGGATATATCAAAGAAAACTTGCATAGAGGCCTCACGCTTGAGGTTTATTATCTAACCCTAATGATTTTGTTGATTATTACATCATTCCTTGATTAAATACAATGATCATGAAAATACAAAAACTATTACCCCAACACCACTCTTTACTTTCTATTGAAATTTTTCCCCCTAAAACAGCCAGAGGGCATGAAAGGCTTAAATCCAAACTATCTCAGTATCTGGAATATGAACCCGATTTTATTTCAGTGACTTACGGAGCAGGAGGAGAGGGGAGTAGAGAGTCTTTGTCTTTAGCAGATCACATTCAAAATGAGCTCCAGACTACAGCTATGTCTCACATTACGTGCGGCAATCATACAGAAGAGGAGCTGGTGACAATTTTACAAACTCTGCGCACCAAAAATATCCATAATTTGATGGTTCTGCGCGGTGATAAGAAAACTCCAAATTCTCCATTTACCTACGCCACAGACTTCATTCGCCTTATTCAAAAACATAATCAAGATAACTTCTTCTCTTTAGGTGCAGCTGCTTATCCCGAGGGACATATAGAATCTCCAAGTACTTCCCAGGACTTGGATATAGTCAAACAGAAAATTGATCTCGGTGTCTCCTTTTTTGTGACCCAGTTCTTTTTAGATAATGATCATTTTCGTCATTTCAGAGATCAATTTCGAAAAAATAACATCAGAATTCCTGTATTAGTTGGAATACTACCCATATCTAACTACTCGCAAATAACGAAATTTTCCCTGATGTGTGGATGTACTATTCCTGCAAAAGTTATGAAAGGCTTGTATGGACGTTCGGATGAGGATCAGGTGAAGTTTGGATTAGATCATGCTTTAAAACAGGTCGAAGAGCTATTAAGGGAGAGAGTGGATGGGATTCACCTCTATGCTCTGAACAAGAAGAAAACAGTAGAGGTTCTGGCTCCTATAGTCAGGCAATACAATGCACACAATTCCTTATAAAGGAGATGATGGGTGGATAAATACATTTTAGCGGTGGATCAAGGCACCACCAGTTCGAGAGCGATACTTTTTGATAACAAAGGTGAAGTGAAAAAAGTAGCTCAAAAAGAGTTCAAACAATTCTACCCGCAAGCAGGGTGGGTTGAACATGATCCTATGGAAATACTGTCGACTCAAATAAAAGTGATGCAAGATATAGTTGCTGAAGGTTATGAGAGTTCTCAAATCGAGGCCATCGGAATTACCAATCAGCGAGAAACCGTAGTGGTTTTTGATCGTCATACTGGAAAACCAATTTATCCAGCCATTGTTTGGCAGTGTCGCCGTACTTCTGCCTATTGTAAAAAACTGAAGGAAAAAGGACTTGAAGATAAAGTAAGAGCAAAAACTGGGCTAGTTTTGGACCCTTATTTTAGTGCTTCTAAAATAACTTGGATTCTTGATAATGTTGAAGGGGCCAGGGAAAAAGCAAAGGCAGGAGAACTCCTTTTTGGAACTATTGATACCTGGCTTATTTATAATTTTTCAGACAAAAAAGATCATATTACAGACCCTTCCAATGCCTCTCGTACCATGCTGTATAATATAAATGAGGATAAATGGGATAAGGAACTATTTGAAATATTTGATATTCCAATGAGTATGGCTCCAAAAGTCGTAGCCTCTTCTGGAAGCCTATCTTTCTGTAGCAATGTATTTTCAAATAAAATTCCTATCTCAGGCATAGCCGGGGATCAACAAGCGGCCTTAATGGGACAAGGCTGTTTTAATAAAGGTTCTATGAAAAGTACCTATGGTACAGGTTGCTTTTTACTATGTAATACGGGTGATAAACCGATCCTATCCAAACATAAACTGCTTACCACGGTGGCTTGGAAAATAGGTGATCATAATGCTTACTGTCTAGAAGGCAGTGTTTTTATGGGCGGAGCGATCATTCAATGGGTTAGAGATGAGCTTCAACTCATTAAAGATGCAAAAGAGAGTGAGAGCCTTGCAAGAGAAGTTGAGGACACCAATGGAGTCTTTGTTGCTCCTGCTTTTGCTGGCTTAGGGGCTCCTCATTGGGACAGTGAGGCTCGTGGCGCAATCTTAGGGTTGACCCGAGGAGCTAATCGTAAGCATATTGTAAGAGCTTGCTTGGAATCAATTGCCCTGCAAGTAAATGATGTTATAAATTGCATGCGAGATGATATGCAAATTTCGCTCGATTCCCTGCGGGTAGATGGGGGTGCTTGTGAAAATAAATTCCTCATGCAGTTTCAAAGTGATGTGATGAACGGAAATATAGTAGTTCCTCAATTTTTTGAGCTCACAGCTCTTGGAGCTACCTTTTTAGCTGGCTTGGGGGTCGGTTTTTGGAAAGATTTAGAACAACTACCGGTTCCTGCTGAAAGTGCTTCTTTTCAGGTACAAAAAGATGAGGACTGGAGAATAGAATTAATTAGAGGTTGGCAGCAAGCCATTTCACGTGTCAAAAGTCTGTAAATATTGAGGTGGGTAATGAGAATTTTAGTAATGGGAGATATCCATTTTTATCCAAATTTTGCTGCGGATTTTGAGAAAACTCTTGAACGAAGAAGCGGGATTGATACGGTTTTAGTTCATGGAGATCTAGCAAAATTTGGCAGTTTAGATGAAGCTAAACAAGTGGTTGAAAGTGCGACCCAGTTAGCTAGCAAAAAGGACATTCCTATCTATTTCGGCGCGGGGAATTGTGATAATCCAGAATTGATGGCTTTTCTAAAAGAGCTAGATATAGACACCCATGGGAGGATGAGATCCTTGACCTCGCGCAGAAAGAGATGCCCAAAGATGGATATAATATTTTAATGTGTCATTTTCCTCCCCATAACACCAAATTGGACAAAATCCCTGATGGGAATCACGTGGGAAGCACAGTTTTAAGAAAGTTTTTAGAACAAACCAAGAGTTTTCAAGTGGTAGTAGGTGGGCATATTCATGAATCGCAAAACCATGAGAGGATAAATGGCATTGATTGTTTTAATACCGGGCCTTTTATGGAAGGTAAGGCTTTGACAATCACTATCAAAGATCAAGTGTTAGAAGGCTATCGTTTTATATTAGGGAATTAAACTTTTAATTATTTAAGGCTAAAACTAAATTATAGGAGTGTAAAAATGGTTAAGAATTGGGTGATTTGTCTTGGTGTAAGTTGTCTGCTCTTAGTTGGTTGTGATGAGGATGCAGGTAAAAAAGCAGCAGGGACGGGAACCGGACAAGTAATTATGGATTTCACTAGCTCAGAATCTGATGCCAAGGAAATGCAAGGAACATGTGATTCAAGTAATGTTTGCAAGGGAACTGTTAACCCCTTGGCCATGTCTTATAACGTTACCAAGGTGAATTTAGTCAAATGTACAAATGCTGCCAAGGAGGCTGTAAGGTGTGATGATTCGGCTGCCGCCGCTATTGAGGATGTAGCTACCCTTTACAAACATACTGATACTAGTAAACCAGGTCGAGAAATTGGCTTTGGAAGAATGTATGCTACGAGTGAACATCCTAAAACCAAAGATGATAAAACTATAGAAAAGGCATTAACAGCAGTGACTGCTCCTTCAGAGTCAACAGGAATCCGTTTTTTCACCAATTTTATCTATATCCAAGCTGATTACTCAGGTGTGTTTGATAAGACTTGTTTAGAAGAAGCTGTTTTTAAAATTTGTACTGCTGATGAAACCAAAGCAGCTTCTCTTTGTGGGGTTGAAGGGGTGAGGAGAGGTGATGTTCTTTTAAGGCAGAAAGGTGAATCCTCATTTGGTTTTATTACGGTTGATGAGGGTGAACTTATTATTGCTGAATCAAGACCAGATAATTACGCCTATCGTTTTAATGAACTAGATAATAAAAAGCTCGTACCTAAAGATCTTAAATCTTCTGCCGGACATGTAAAGTTCTTTTGGGATGGCGAGGGATATGCTCCTGTTCACTCATTTGTGAAGACCACTTTTAACTCTGATGTGGATATCAATTTGCTTATTTCAATGGATCCTACTGATCTCATTTCTTGGACTCATGATACCTCAGCTACGGATGATGTACAGAATACGTACTGTCCCATATATGATGGCATGTTTTCTTTTGCTGGTTGGCCCAGTGATAAAGAGGTAACCGTCGAAGCTCACGAACCTGAATAGTTTTAATGCCCTTTCTACGTTATTTTAGAGAATTACAAGAAAGGGCATCTTCTCCCCTCTTTTAATTTCGCTCTATCTATTGAAAACCCCAAGATTAATTTGACTCCTTCAAGCTATCTTCTTCTTAGTCCGAAAAAATGAGTATAATTTGTTATTTATTAATAAGGTTTGATAAATATAAAAAAGGTTGGAAAATCAATGACTTTTTGGAACGTACTGCCGGAGCCCAAACTTTTATTTAAAGGAATTCTATTTTTTCTTCTATTATCAGTTTGTTTTGGTTGTGAACCGGAGGAAGAAGAAGAGGATACGGAAGCTCAATCATCTGAAATATTGGGACCCCACCTAAAAGGAGTGGCTCTAAATGGGAGTGATAAGCCTCTTGTTAATGCCAAGGTCTACCCATTTGGATATAAAGACGTCATGGTACTAACTGATTCGAAGGGTGAGTTCGCTTTACCGGTGAATCCGACTATGAACTCTCCCAAATCGAGTCCTAAGTCAAGTCCTAAGTCAAGTCCTAAGTCGAGTCCTAAGTCGAGTCCTAAGTCGAGCCCTAAATCAAGTCCTAAATCTACTTCAAACTTGAACCTTATCAGTTTTGAAGGCGAAACAGGAACATCTCAAGTTGATGTAGTGATAGAGGGGGCAGATGGCATTTGGGGAATAAAAATAGATAACATATCCACCGATTTTGAAGAGAGCCATATACTCGGCCGCATCACCACCAAAAAAATGGGCTCCATCTCTGGAGTGGTTCAATTGATCGGTACCGAGGATTCAACCGGAGTTGATGTTTATATTCCTGGTACATCCTTTATTGCCAAAACGGACAGTGATGGCAAATATGCTCTGGATTCGGTTCCTGAAGGTAAATGGCCTTACATTTTAGCTCAAAAAGAGGGATATGAGGATGTTATTTGGGACGATGTAAGGGTCTTGGCTGAAAAAGACACTGAGCTAGCCAGTAAAAAGATGGGAATTTCTTTAGGTATTACAGATGGGGCTATTCTCATTTTGGCAGAGGGTGAGATTGTGTCTGATCCAACAGTGACTGTTGCGCTTTCCGCATCCGGGGCCACCTTATATCAATTAAGTGAAGTTGAGACTTTTGCAGACAGTGAATGGAAGGTGATAACCGGAGAGGTGAGCTTTACTTTTAATGGGGCAGGAAGGAAAACTCTTTATGGTAAATTTCAAAATTCCGATGGTGCAGAAAGCCCTATTTATCAGGACAAAATCATTATTGAAACCACTCCCCCGGTAATCGAGGGTCTAGATGTTCGACCACCGACAGTGAAGTTCAAAGTTAAAGAGCCTGAAAGTGATGTTGTTGAATACACCTATTGCATTGGGAGTAGCGAAAACCCAGAATCTATTTTAACTTGTACCGCCACCAATGAAAATGAAGTGAATCTCCGGGAATTAAGCTTCAAGGACAATGAAATTCCCCTTATTAAAATAAAGGCGGTGAATAGCCTGAGCCTTGAGAGTGAATTCTCTTCCTTTCCGCTGGTTGAGAAGGCTCCTTCTATCAATGTCTCTCTTAGTTATCCTCGTCTCGATTTTGATATTCGTGCAGGAGATTTAAATATCAGACAAAAAGCTTTTTGTTTGGCCAGTGTTCAAAGCGGAGACTGCGATATTCTGCCATGGATTAATTTTATGTCCAGCAGTATTGACTTGGCTAATCGATTGAGAGAGCAAACCATCACTAATCGACTCCAACAAGGAGCCTATTTAAAAGTCAAAGCAGTGGATGAACTAGAAATAACAACTGTTTCCGAATTACTTTTGGATGATTCTTTGCCAGTTGGTTTGGTGAGTAAAGCTCACCCCTTAGTCTATCAATATGAAGACTATAAATTACTCTTTGACTTTGCTGATTTAGATAATGACATTCTAGATGTGGAATTTGCCTTTGGTTCCAGTGCCAATATTCCTAGCGATGTCACTTGGAACTCTTTAAGAGCACAAACTACCGCAGGTTGGTATTGGAATGATGAAGATCAAGTAGATAATATGCGGATTGTCCCTTCCTTTGATCAACTCTATCTTTATCCCAATAAAGCTCGACACTATTTCCCTGCTAGTTCGGACGAGAAGATTTATTTATATTATCGTCCCCTCAACCTCTATCGAATGACCTTTACTGCTCCCAAGGTGATATCTTTAAGTACGGCAAAGCCCATCTTAGAGAGGGATAATAGCGATAATATCCTTTTAGATCCCGATGCTTTTCTCTCTTTAAATGGCATCTATTTTTATAGCAGTCACCAAGAGTGTACTTCTTTTGGTGACTGTAACCGGCTTCATATCATAGACACCTACAATGATGGCACTGGCGAAAAGCAGGTCCCGGTCACTCGTTTTGAATATGCCATTACAGATGGGAACACTCCCTCGCATACAAATGCTTCTTTCAAATTAGCTCCTCCACTTACTCACTCTGGTCTTCGAGACTTTTTTAAGGGAGCTGAACTAATAAAAACTGTTGAAGCTTTTATTCCCTTTGCATCACATACTTCTCCGGTTTTAAATTCTGGAGATGAGTATTACTTTCACTTTCGCGGTTTAAATATTTTTGGACTGCGTTCCGACACCATTTCTACCAAAAAGTTTCGATATCTCAAGTTGACTAACCTGGAAAAGATCATTGGAGAACCCTCCTTAAAAGTACAGGGGCAAGCAGCTATGAATACTTTTATAAGGTACTCTCCTTCCTGGTTCAATTTTTACCATGGGAATTACTCACTCAACTCAATTGGTGTATATGAAGTGAGACAACTCAAAGCCAAAGATAGTGGAAATAGGTTCTATACATTACTCCATCGTGATGTTGATACTTCCACTGGTGACAAGAATTTTCGGATAAGCATATATGATCCTCGCAGTAAAATCGTTGGAGGCTTTCTTAACTTATCCCCCACAGTAGGGACTCCTTTCCCTCATCCAGGGGTTTGCCATATGGCTGGTTCAACTCTGGAGTATTTTTTCGCTGGTTGTAAGGACAGTTCAGTTTTAATGAAAGTACCATTAGCTAAGTACAATGAAGGCAACCTGGTTTATACCGCAGATAATTTTGAAAATATTACTTATAATACCACTCTTTATTGTAATGAGGCTGAATTGCGCGGTGTAAAAGAGGTGACTCCTGGTGTTTTTGTCACCATGCATGCTTTAGGTGATGTTTTAGGTGGAGCGAACTGTGCTTCAGGTTATGGCAATCCAGGAATTAGTTTTGCTTTGGTAACTACCGGTTCTTTAATGCAGTTCCAGGCTTTTACCGAGAGCAATACTATGAATGGAAACGATGATATCAGACTCAATGGTTTTGATACGTACACCGATGCGAATAAAGTTTTCCATATTTATGCCGGTATTGGCGGAAGTCTCGTATACCTTAAACAGAATCGAGGAAACACTGGGGGACAGGCTACTGCTATAGAAACTTTAGGAGGTGGAGAGCCTGATCAAAATCGAGAATATAAACTGACCGCTATTTACGTAGTAAATCAGAATGAAGTCATCGCTTCCATGAGCAGGCTAGGTCACTATGGAAAGATCTTAAAACTGACCACATCAGATGGTTGGGCTAATATCAGCAAAACGGTTCTTTTTGATTTCTTTAATGACACCACTCATTTTCCTTCCAGCGATCAACGCTTGGCCGTGACTAAGTTTGTCAAACCCTATTCAGATAGTAATGAAATGTTTGCACTGGCCATGAGAGTTAAGGTATTAGATGTGGCTTCTTTTGATTCTTTTGATTACTTCAATGTATTATTCCACACACCAGACTACACTGACACCAACGCTAAATGGAGTGTTGTTAAAGGCGATTTTGGATTAAAAACTCCTCTTATGGATATTGGGGCGGCCAATGATAATCTGATTTTAACTAGTATTTCAGGTGAAGTGGTGGCAGATAATAGATGTGCTAAAGGAAACTATATAGCAGCTGGCACCGGGATTTGTACTCCAGCGGATGCGGGTAAATATGTGGATGGTTATAATCAAACCAGCCAAAAAAGCTGCAGTAATAAACCGGATAATTCTTCATACGATGATGTAAAAGGCAGTGACAGCAATAATTGTCCTTGGAGTTGTAATACTGGATACGCCTTAGATGGAACAAGAACTGCATGCACCAATAACAATGTATGTATTAACGCAACTGACTGTAATTGTCCCGCTACCGCTGTAGCTGGAGATATTTGTAATGGGGGTGTTATTCTTAAGTTGAAGTCAACTTTTCCCTATACCGATGACCATATCTTTATTGAGTATAAAGCTGCGGGCAGTGATTCTACGGTGGATTCTGCCACGGCAAGTTCCTATTGTGATGGATTATCGGTTGATGGATATAGTGATTGGAGAGTGCCCTACTGTGGTTACTCTGGAGTCTGGGATCCCCCTCTTAGTTTAGCTACCACTTCAACTGCTAAGTATTGTGAACTTAGGTATCTTTATGATTTAAGAGGAGGAACTCCTTATGCTGCCGCTCCATGGAATAGCACGGTTTCCTCTGCAAATTATTGGTCTCAAACAGCAGCTCCCACCAATCAAGTGGTAATAATAGATACCAGTGATGGAAGTTTTTCAAACCAAGATAATACTGGAAGTTTCAAAGTACGCTGTATAAGAGGTGGTGAAGACTAGTTGGCTTCCTATGAAGAACATCCACTGTGTTGACTTCAAAAAAGAGTTCAGGTCCGTACTATTTCTGTACTGTCCCTTCCTCTTTTTTATCGTCGCCTTGGGGCTGTCCGTTTTAGTTTGCCAACTCCGTTGACGTCCTATGAAGAACATTCCCTGTGTTGCCTTCTCATTAAGACATTTCATTATGTTGGTGTAAAATCTGATGATAGATCTCTTCGGTTTGGGCAGCCGCTTGCTGGGGTTGCAGATTGGTTATAAAGTAGTCATAGGCATTTTGAGCTAGTTGTTGGCATTTGGATGGATTGTCTAGTAATTCGCAAATAGCCTCTCCTAAAGCTTGGGGGTTTCTTTTGGGAACCACAATGCCTGTTTTATCTTGCTTTATTATTTCAGCGTTTCCCCCCACATCAGTAGTGACAATAGTTTTTTTCATAGCCATGGAACAAACCAGAGTTCCTGTTAGACCTTCTCCATCATAACTAGCACATACTGAAAGGTCGGCGGAGGCAACGGCTTTTTCAAATTTTGCTACAAAGGGGGTAAATTTGATGCGATTCTCAATACCAAGCTCTTTTAATAGAGGGGTAAAGCGAGATGTGTCTCCTTTGCCTACACACCAAATGATTGCATCGGGGTGTTTGCTTAAGAAATAGGGGGCACTTTGAAAAAGAGTTTTATGTCCCTTCCAGGTTCCGAAGTTGGCAAAAATAGCGATGACTTTTCCTTCGGATGGAGAAGGAAGACCAAATTGTTCTCTCTCTTTCAGGGACTCCATGGGAAAATATTGATTCGCATCTTCCACTCCATGAATGACAGAAATACGATCAGCAAAGAGTCTATTTTTTTCCACTAAGGATTTTTTAATGGAGTGCGAAATGGCAATGATATGATGAATTTTATTGCCTCTAAACTTGAGAGCACTTAAAAGAGGAAGAGGAAAAGAAACGCCCCGGAAGTAGACAAAGCAGGGAACCTTTATCCCAATGGAAGCCAGATAGGCTAAGTTTACAGCTCCTCCTTTATAAGTATGAATGACATCAAATTGCTCTTGCTTTAAAATGCGCCTTAGAGATTTAATACTGCGAGGACGATAAAATTTGCCCATATCTAAAGTTGAAAATTTCAGCTTCAGTTCTTTGAGAGGGGCTAGGCTATGATGATCACAAGGAGTCTTTGGTGTATCATTAAATATGCAGGTGACCTCATGACCTCGCGCAACCATCTCTTTAGCCAGATAAAAAAGCTGCTTCGAAGAGCCTGAATGAATTCCTTGCTGTCTCACTAAATAGAGTATTTTTAAACGTTTTTGCATAGGACATGCAAGCTAACAACTGAAGTAAATATTGTCAATACGTTACTGGACTGGGATTGAAATGCCAATGAGAAATAGAAAGCTATCAAGTCTTGTTTTCGTATCTATTTTTTTCTTGATGACCTTTTGAATAAAGTTGGTGATATAGTGAAATGAGAAATCTACATAGACATTTCCCGATCGCCCATTATCTATAACCAGTGATCCACCCATTCCAATATCTGCCCCATACCCCTCAAAAGTGATCGCTTTTTTTGCTTTTTGAGCTGCAAGGAGCTCTTTATCGGTAAAGAAATCCATTTTATTTATGGAACTATCCCCAAAGTGATAGATTCCTGCAGCTTTGACCACCACAGCCGGATTGGGTCTTAAAAAGAAACCTAATTTGCCACCTTGAACCATTAAATCAGCACTGTCCACTGCTCCATTGGTTTTTTGATTCAAAAGAGAAATTTGGTAGCCCGTTTCTGCTCCCACAACAAACTTTTTAGAATCATTAGCAAATGCAAAGTTAAATTCAAATGTGGGTCCAAAAAATTGATTATCCCGCCCTTCATCAGCGGAACTGGATACTGATTTGGAGGTATCCTCTGTAGTGGCTTTGGAGGCTTTATTCTGATAATAACCTGAAAAACCAAAGGCAAAAGAAGGTCCGATTAAAACTCGAGCATAAACCGGTGCAGAGGGGAGAATTGCTATTAATAAAGCCCCAAACATGATAAAATTTTTGGTTAAGCGAGTAAAAAACATTATTAAACCTCTTCTAAAACCAATGGTCGGATTATTTTTATAAAACTTAAATTATTAATCAAAGGATCTTTTATGCCATTTAGATCATTTTTTATAAAGTGCTTTAAATTCAGTATATTAAGTCTGGTTGTTTTGCCGCTTTCTTTTTGCAAGCATCAGGTGTTAATCCAATCAGCTCCCGATGAAGCTTTGGTTTATTTAGTGGATGGCAATAGAGAGATCCGAATGGGGAAAACCCCTCTAGACATATCATCTCAAGATGCTTACAGAAATGCTTCCACCAATATTGTGTATATTAAGGTGGACAAATTAGAGTACGAACCTATGATGATAGCGGTTGACAAATCGCAAAATACATCCAGTCAATTTAAAGTCCAGCTCCATCGCAAGAAGTTTGACGAGTCCTCTATTTTGGAAACTTTAATACGGTATGACCGGAAAAATGTAGACCCTCTTCTAAAAGAGATATTAACCATTCAAAACTTGCTTATTGAAGGTAAAATGCAGGAGGCAGAAACTCAGTTAGATGATCTTGCCAAAAAACATCGAAAGTTAAGTATTCTCTTTGTTCTCAAAGCCAACCTTCTTTTGAATAAAAAGGAGGAGGCGGAAGCTATTCGTATGTATAAAAAGGCCCAAGAGTTAGATCCCAGTAATGCTCATGTGAGCTTAATGCTTGATCAACTCACAAATAAGAAGAAAAAATAGCCGCTCGTAGAGGTTCTATAGCATGCCAGTTCAAAAGAAAATTGCCCTTAAAAAACCAAAAAGTTCCAACAAGAAAAAGAACAAATTTACCGTTTATAAAAATGGTGAAATTATTTTCAATGAGGGAGAGCTAGGAGGTTCTGTTTATCTTATCCAAAGTGGAAAGGTGAGGGTATTTCGTCAAAGAGGGGACTTATCAGTTGATCTAGCGGTCTGTAATACGGGAGAAATATTAGGAACAATGTCCCTCATTGGTAACACTAAGCGGATGGCTTCAGCCATGGCGGTGGGCAAAGTGGAGTGTAAGGTGGTTACTGCCTCTGCAATATCTGAAATGGATGGTCAAGTCCCTAAATGGTATCAAGCGCTCTATAAGGATATTCTTTTTCGCCTCAAAGATATAGACCACCGTTATGTAGAAGCGCAAATAAAGTTAGATCAAATTTCGGAGAATTATGTCTCTATGGAACTGGGAGCTGCGAGGTTCATTGCACTGCTTCCCCTGTTATTTGAACAGTATAAAGAGAATAGCAATGAAGGCGAACTTCTCATGATTGAAAAAGCCACTATGAATGCAGATCCCATAATAGGAATTGATGCCTGCTGGTTAAAGGCTCTCATTGAAGGTTTTAGTAAAACAGGTCTTATCGAACTGGTAGATGGCGGGCACAAAGGAAAGGGGTTGCGTTTGAACAACCAAAAACTTTGCAATGAGTTTGCTTTTTTTGTTCGAAAGTATGTTAATACCAAGGTAGCTAAACGCCCAAAAATTCTCTCTAGTATAGAGAAGAAATTTCTGCAGGGTCTAATATTTCTAGCCAAGAAGAAGCTGCAAGAGGGGGAAAAAGAGGTGACTCTGCCTCTTGATTTTATTGCTAAAAAAATCGAACCGAGCTTTGGTGTAAAATACGATGCAAAAATGTATGAATACTTTGAAAAACAGAAATACTTTCAAACCACCAAGGAGGACGGTTTTGATCAGGTGGTTTTAAGTCCAACAGCAATCAATAAAGAGCTAATTTTTAATGCATCTTTGGCTTCTTTGTATAAAGTAAAAAGTGATTGGTTGGCGGCCCAGGAGGAAGATAAATGATTTGGGGGTTGGTATTACTCGGTTTATTGCCCATATTGGTATTTGCTATTGTTGATACCTATTCCAATATGGATAAGGCAATATATAGCGCATTTGGGATGGGGGCTTTAGAACTTCTCCTCTCTTTTTATTTTATTGGTGGAATAGACTGGGTCTCTTTAGTTATATTTCTTTTTCTTGTTGGGATGGGTTTGGCTTCCATTTATCTCAAAAGTAATAAAACCTTCAAA
>CAYFLR010000004.1:195174-202698 GCA_964343805.1 uncultured bacterium
CAGCCGGCTGTTATTAGCCTCGGGTTTGCAGTGATTCTCTTGGTGAGTTACTTCATAGGTAAGCCTATTTTAGCCCTTTATTTTGATAAAATGCAAGATCGTCTCATGGAGATGGAGCAGTATCAAGTTATGGTTGCCGCCCAGGGTAAAGAAAGAGTTAGAGAGCTTTTTACGGCAGGCACCTTAGGGATGGGAATTGGATCTTTACTCCATGGAATTCTTATGTATTTTGCTGCCCAGAAAATGAATAAGTGGTGGTGGGTGTTTTTTAAGGGGACAGGAATTTTCATTATCACTGGAATAGGTTTGGGAACTATGATCGTAATGCAGATTTTACCCGCATTGCGTTAAGTATCTTTACATTTGATCAACCGTATTCATCCCCAACAAGGACATTCCTTTTTTTAATACAATTTGCACAGAGCGAACGAGTAAAGACCTATCATGCATGGAGGCTTCTGACTCTGCAGTGAGCACTTTTTGAGAGTAGTAAAAGCTATTGAACTCTTGGGCAAGTTCAATGAGGTAGTTCGATATGACGGCGGGTTCTAAATTTTGATGAGCCTTTAATATAACTCCATCAAATTGATCTAGTTTGATCAATAATCCGGTTTCTTTGGGATGATCAAGGCTTTTTACAGCAGCCGGGTTCCAATCGGTGAGCCCTTTTTCTGTCTTAAGTTTAGAGAGTATTCCGGTGGCACGAGCGTAGGTATAATTGAGATAGGGTCCGGTGTTACCCTGTGGATTAGTAGCTTCTTGCCAGTCAAAAATAACTCTATTTTCTCTCGATTTGGATTGGATCCAGTATTTGATAGCATTGATTCCAAGAGTTGCGGCGACCTGTTCTCGGTCTTGCAGATCAGGGTTTTTTTCTTTGATAATGTCATCAAGAATACTCTGCATTTTGGATATAAGTTCTTTGAGTGGAATCATGGTTCCAGCTCGTGTACTCATACCAACCTCTTTTCCTTCTTCATTGCGATAACTCATGCGCCCATAAGGGACATGAACTTGATCCTCCGCCCAGCTATAACCAAACTTTTTAAGAGCGAGGAAGAATTGTTTAAAATGAAAAGACTGTGATTCATCTGTAACATAGATATTTTTATGAAATTGATAGTTTTCTTGGCGCCAAATGGCGGTTGCTAAATCACGAGTCGCGTAAATGGTAGCACCATCTGATTTGATGACAATACAAGGTGCCTCAACACCATACTCTTTCAAGTCGACGACAAGAGCTCCCTGGCTTTCGGTAAGAAAACCTTCTTTCACCTTAAATTTTTCTAACATGGGAGCAATAAAGGGCTCATAGAATGCTTCTCCTTGGAAAGTATCAAATTTAACATCTAATACTTTATACATTTTTTCTAGTTCGGAAATGGTAATATCTCGAAAGAGTTTCCATGTTTTTAAATGTTCTTTATCACCATTTTCAATGGCTTTAAAAATTTCTCGTGCTTTTAAATCCAGCTCTGGATTTTCCTTTGCTTCACTATTGATCCACACATAAAGGTCACAAAGTTCGTCAATGGTGGGTTCCTTATCTTTCCACTGGTCTCCTTTCATTTGCCAAGCTAAAACCTGAAAACCATTTTGGACCCCCCAATCACCGAGATGGTTGACTCTTTTTACTTGGTATCCCAATTGCTCATGAATTCGAGCAAGAGATTCACCAATAATAGTTGTTCCCAGGTGTCCAATGTGAAAGGGTTTGGCAACATTAGGACTTGAATAATCTAATACAACTGTCTTTCCTTCTCCTATTTTTTGGGTAAAAGAGTCCTGATCGTGCTTTAAGAGATAGGATGTCAATTCTTTAGCTAAAGATTCTTTATTGATGAAAAAGTTGAGATAGGGGCCTTTGATCTCGATCTTTGAAATCATATCCTCCATTGGAGGTAGGCTTTCTTTCAGCCAAGAGGCAATTTGAGGAGGACCCATTTTTTTTATTTTAGCCAAGCGAAAGCAGGGGAAAGCAATATCACCCATATTGGGATCAGGAGGGGTAGAAAAGGTGGAGACCAAATCTAATTCTGTTTCTACTAATTTACCGATTTCTTCATTCAGTCGCCGCTTAACCTCTTCAATAATCATACTGTTCTCCGAAAATAGCCACCCATATGTCCCGGCTCAGATGTTGGTACTTGGTGGTGCATGCAATAGTTTGGGGTAGAGGTCTTAGTAATGCTCGAACCTCTTCAAATCTACCTTTAACATAGAACCTTCTAGCAAATTCCATGCGGGCAAGGCAATCATATTTATTATCAATTGGAAAATGTCTGGTAATTTCCCATAGGGCTTTGCTAAATTTGTATCGCTTTATAAGTTTGGCGATCTTTTTGAAAGCTCCATAATTACTGGGGTACCTTCTATAAACAGGCCAATTGACTTTTGGAACATCCTTTACTTTTGATGGTTTAAAAATTTGAGAAAGGTAAACCTGTTTTTCGGTTGGGCCAGTCCTGTTTTGCCAAGAATAAATATACATTTGATCCGAGGGTTCACAGTCTGGTTCTTCATTCATACGTAAGTCTGGCGGTTTAGGGGGGTAGTGGGGGTCGATCCCATGAATTTGTGACCAATTTCTTGGGTCGGGAATGATCCAGTTATTGTTGGTATTATACGGATCAGGTTTCTTAATGATCCGTGTCATCCAAGGCTTCCTAATCTTCTTTGGTCCTTTTGGTCTTTTCTTTGCCAAGAGGGTGGTAAAGGAGAGTAGGAAAATTAAAATGATGATTTTCTTCATATGTCACCTTATGAAATGAATAGAAAAATATAATCCTTAACTACCATATTATAGCTGAAGCCAAGGTGGAAACATAACAATTTTGCTAATTATTTTAAATTTGCCGTCGAAACAACAGGAGAGGCTTAACCTCACAGAGATCCGGTTTGCTCTTAATTTATAGACAGAAATTAAGTTAAGTAATTTAAAATGAGCAGTAAAAAAAACAAGTTAAACTTACTCATAGATCAATTTGATTTAGCTGTTAAATCAATTAAAGATGATGTTGAGATTGAAAGCTTTAGAAAGCGGCTTGTGGAATTTGAACAATCCAATCAAATTTATTGCGCCAATTTAAAACAGAGTCTAGAACAGGCTCAGATTCAACTTGATAATAAAAATTCAGCTCTTCACGTTACTTCACGGATGCTAGAGGAACTAAGTTTAATTAAAAAGCAGCTATTTACCCGCATCGGAGAGGTAGAAAACAAATTTTTTCATCCCATTAGAGATATGCTCATTGACGCCTCTTTAGAGGTGGAAGATCCTTTAAAAGAAAAATTAGTAAAAATAAACACTCATTTAAATCAATGGGAGGAAACCTTCGAGCCACTTTTTTCAATGTTTTTCTCTGAGCATATCTTTAAAAGTAAAAAAATACTGTTAGCTGATCTAATCAAGAAACAAAGGATCCTTTCAAAGATAGCCATGAGCGGGACTGGGGCAAACTTAGATACCGTTGATTCATTGGAGGAGGGTTTAGAAAAGGCTGATGAGAATATATACGACATTGTTTGCGTGACTTTGCCACTGATGGACATTGCCGTAGCAGCCCGCAAAAAGAATCCCGATGTACAGATAGTACTCATGACGGAATCTCAATCTCATGATCAGTTAGAACCACTTCGTAATTATTCTTTTATCTGTAATATTATAGCTCGCCAAGAAGACAACCGAGCATTTACCATTAAGAGCTTATCAACTACCATTTTTAAACTGCTAACTCATGATTTGTTTGGGATGGAAAAGTATCTTAATTGGGCGGTTAAGATCAACGAGTATGCTATTACTGGTAGTCTAATGAGAAATGACCTGATCGATCATCTGCAAGCCTATATGGAAGAGATGGGCGTCCGAAGAAATATCCAGATGCGCTGCAGTATGGTGGCAGATGAACTTCTAATGAACGCTGTTTTTGATGCTCCCGTTGATGAAAACGGCAAGTCTTTATATAATCATCGTTCAAGAAAAGTCCCGGTGGAACTTAAAAAAGAACATTATGGCTTGTTTCGCTTTGCCTGCGATGGTCTACTATTTGCGATATCTGTAATAGATCCTTTTGGTGAGTTTGATCGCAATACCATATTAAAATACTTAGAGTCCTGTCGGGCTGGGCAGGCTGATCAATTTAACAAACAACTAGGAAAGGGAGGGGGAGGTCGAGGTCTCTTTCTGATTATTGAGTCTTCGGATTTGGTGATTTTTAACGTCAAAAAGGGCCAACGCACTGAAGTAACCGCTATATTTGATATGGATAATATTACAAGTCAACGAAACAAGGCCTTTCATTACTTTTTTCAGTGATTACAACTAGTTTTAAACTAATTTGGCTGTACTATGTTTTTCTAATCAGGTACAATTACAAACAGTTTAATTTAACCTAGATCTAGATCTATAGGATCCGTGTTTATGAGCAATGTCATCCTCTATTATCATGGAGAGAATGAGGAAAAAGAGGCTATACTCAACCTTTATAAAGAACAGTTTCCGAGTCTAAACTTTTTTATGGTGGACAAAAGCATTAAGGTTTTTAAAACTATGAAAAAGCATAAACCGCTGTTTGTTGTTTTCTATTGGAACACTCATCCTAGTCCGACCTTTTTCATTGAAGAGTATTTTAAAAACAAAATGACGCATATGCCGTTGTTTCTTTTATACAAGACGGTAGAGAATGGTCATTTTATTTTCTTCAATGAATATAATATTAAAGATGAATCAGTGTGTGTGGCACGCTATGATTTAAAATCTGAGTACTATAGAGTCTTCGAGTTAATGAAAGGTTGGATGGAGAAAAAAGATCCCAAAATTATTCTACGTCACTTTGAGCTGCTCTTTTTTGCCTTCTTAAAAAATAAAAAACAGCAAGAGGCTTTAAAAGTATTACAGGTGCTACTCAAAAAAGCTATGCCCATGGAGCAATTTTTTTATCGTGGGATCTTTCTAAAAGAAAAGGGCAATGCAGAAGAGGCAGTCAATGTTTTTATTAAAGCCTTAGAGAAAGGATCCGCTGTAAAACTATTTCATTGTCTAGGAAACGCTTTTTATAAAGTGAAGGACTATAATAACGCTTTGCAGTATTTGGGTCAGGCTTATCAAAAGTCACCTTTTAACACCAATCGTATTCATATCATGCATAAATGTCAGGATAAGAGTGGTCAAACCGAACGAGCCTTGCAAATGCTTAAAAATATTAAAAGCGTGTGTCCGGCTTATAAACGGATCGACATGAAGGTTTTGGAGTACTGTTATAAAAAGGCAAAAGCGGCTGATGATTTAAAAGACATGATCGACTATGTTGGAAATGTGGAAGCTCGGGATCTAATTAAACTTTACAAAAAAACTAAAGTTGATAATGATGAGGTGAAAAGATACTTATTAGATCTATTGATCAGAGAGTTCTCATTAAGAGCTAATAACGATATCAAAGAGAATGATTTTGGTGGGGCACTTAAATTCTATCGTCACATTGAACAAATTATTGATAAGAGCGATAAGAAAAAGTATGTCAATTTTCTTTACTGTGTTTCCAGAGCTTATTTCAAACTTGAAAAATATGACAATGCTAAGAGTTCCAATCATGAAGCCTTGGTATTATCTGACGGTGCCCATGAAAAATCAAAGAATCTTGCTCTTTTAATTAAAAAGGCAGAGCAAAGAAAAGAGCTGTTAAAAAAGAAGGCTGCCATAGAAAAAGCCAAAAAGAAAAAGGAACAATCCGCCAAAGGAGCAGCAACAAAAACTCCGGTTAAAAAGGTTGTTAAAAAAGTGAAACCCTCAGCATAATTTTTTTTCCCAAACATTAATTTTTTATAATGGCACTGCTATGCATAGATATATTTTTTTAATCTTATTTTACTTAATATCTAGCAATGATATTGCTGCAAAGTTGAATAAGGCTCAGTTTCCCACCAGCCCAGAGGTAAATGTTCAGGTTAATTTTTGGAAGCGCGTCTTTGGTGAAGTATCATCAAAGGAGGGTCTTCTACATGATAAACATCAACTTAACATAGTCTATGAGAAGGGAAATCTTAGAGGGATGACAAGGCGGACCGGTTTACGTTTTGTAAAAAAGCGAAAGAAAATAATTCGTAACAGGCTCCAAAGTATTGTAAGAAAAAAAGGTAAAAATTTGAATTCCCAAGAGGCAAAACTACTTGACCAAATTGGAGTAAAAGACATTAGTAAACTCCGGAAGCTTTCTAAACAGATTCGTTTTCAACGAGGAATGAGAGATCGCTTTTACAAAGGTCTAGTCACATCCCAAAGATATATAAAAACAATCAAACAAATCATGCGAGAACAGAAAGTTCCTGAAGGCTTGGCCTATATGCCTCATGTTGAATCTTCTTTTAATTTAAAAGCCTATTCAAAGATGGGAGCAGCTGGAATTTGGCAGTTTATGCGATCAACCGGTCGTTTGTTTATGAAGTTGAATTATATCATTGATGAGCGAAGAGATCCCATTATTGCATCCCGCGCTGCTGCAAAACTTTTGAAATCAAATTACCGTAAACTTAATTCTTGGCCTTTAGCTATTACCGCCTATAATCACGGTGCAGCAAGCATGCAAAGAGCAATCAAAAAGATCGGAACCAATGACATTACTCAGATTATAAAAAAATATAAAGGCCGAAGATTTGGGTTCGCCTCAAAAAATTTTTATCCCTCATTTTTAGCTGCTCATGATTTAGCCTCCCACCCAGAAAAATATTTCGGACCTATCAAAAAAGTAGCCCCTTTTACCTATGCTGTTATTAAACTTCCCAAGCGTCTCACAATTAAGCAGGTGGTGGCTGGTACTAAGGTAAAAAAGAGTGTGTTAAAAAAACTCAACCCAGCCATTCGCCCGGTAGTTTTTTCTAGAAATATATACTTGCCCAAAGGCTATAAAATGAAGATTCCTCCCTCTTTAAAGAAAGAGGTGTCTAAATATGAAGCAAAACTGGCCCTCCTAAAAACTCCAAAAATAGAAATGAATACCGGGGGAACTCATATCATTCAACCTGGAGAGAGTCTTTATACTATTGCCCGCCTTTATCGGGTAAAGATTGATGATTTAGTTATTGTAAATCGAATTGCCGACCCTCGTCATGTATGGGCTGGGCAGAAGTTAAAAGTCCCTTCTAAAAAAGAGTTAAAACTAGCTAAAGCAAAGCTTAAGCAACCAAAGAAGAAAATTAATAAGTCGGCTCCAATAAGGGTTGAAAAGGAGCCCTCAAAAGAGCCTCCCAAGGTGGTTACTATCATGGGAGATCGTCTTTCAGAAAAAGTCGAAGTGGAAGCTGACCAAATGGAACCCACTAAGGTGATCGATAATGCGATGGTGATGAGTGGGCGAAATTTACAGGCTCAGCAGTTAAATGATCAAGTATTTCAGATTAAAGTAGAAACCGATGAAACCATTGGTCACTTTGCTGATTGGTTAGGGGTTCGTTCATCTGACATTAGGTCCTTAAACAATTTTAGTTTTAGCAGGGCTATTCAAATCGGTCACAGTATAAAAATTCCAGTCT
>CAYFLR010000004.1:202708-208510 GCA_964343805.1 uncultured bacterium
ATGATTTTAACAGTAAGAGATTACAATACCATCTCACTATAGAAGAGGATTTTTATAACAATTATAAAATTATTGATAAGACAGTTCATGTTGTAAAGCGAGGAGAAACCCTTTTAAAAATAATTGAACAATATGGTCTGCCTCTTTGGTTAATTAGAAAATATCAGGATGATCCTGATAAATTAAGTCTGTCAATTGGACAAAAAGTTGTTATTCCTCAAGTAGAGTCTGAGGATGAAGCCGGTTGATTTTAAATAGAAAAAAAAGCGGTCAAAAGCATGACTCTTTTTTAAGAGTGTCGCTTTTGACCGCTAAATTCTTAATAGATACGATGTGCTGACTATTAAGTGAAAATAATTTGAGCACCCGCAGCTAGGTCATAAAAATCACCAACGGTGATCACTTCGTCAACTTCTGGGCAGAAATCATCATTACTTAAATGGAACATATCTACAGTTGCTTTACAGGCATAAATATTGGTTCCAGCGTCATGAATCATTTCCATAAATTCGCCTACAGGAGGAATATCTAGCTTGTCCATTTCTTTCATCATCATATGAGTAACGAAATGAGACATACCAGGAAGCATTCCTAGCATAGTTGGCATATGAAGAGCAGGGTTACCAACGGTGGCAACTTTTAAACTGTCCATCCTTTTTTTGATAATTGCATCAAGACCAAAAAAGGTGAAAAATAGATCTGCTTCAATACCTTCCATACGTGCGCCGTTGGCCATGATAAGTGCAGGATATACACCCTCTAGCGAGCCTTTAGATACGACTATACATACCTTTTTGATGGGTTCACGGGTTTCTTCTGTCATTACAGCTCCTTGGGTTTAAACAAGTCTTAAATTAAATACAGCCTTTAGGTTTAGGTAATCCAGCAATTTTGGAAGCTTTTTTAGCTGGGCCTTTTGGAAAAAGAGCATAGAGTTCTTTGGTCTGAATTCCACTATTCTTAGTGATTCGACGAACTGTTGGGGTTGCTCCATTTTCTTGATAGTCTTTTCTCATGAAATTAATAACGGTCCAATGTTGATCGGTAAGACCTTCGATTCCTTCTTCTTTCGCTAATTCTTTAGCAATGTCTTCGGTCCAAGAGTTAGGATCTTTAAGGTGTTGATCTTCATCAAATTCTACTGTCTTTCCACAAATTTCTCTAGAAGCCATGTTGTTCTCCTTTCCTTAGCTATCTTTAATTTTTGCGGTGGATTGTTTCGAAAAATTATCCATAAACTTACGTGTAAATTCTATTGCCATTACTAATAGTCTCCTCATATCAGGAGAAATTAAGTGACGCAAGAGTTTAAATAAAGAAACTTTTTTATTTTCTGGGGGGGTAAAGGTTTTGTAAGTATCAACTGCTATATTAAGGGGTTCTAACAGCTCTTTGCTTGAAACATTTTTCAAAGTTGTGGCTAGTGCTTCACTATTTTTTGAAATGTTTTTTATATCTGCGGGAGATACATTGTCTGCTACCTTTTCCAAGAGATGTTGTAGCTCTTGAAGTCGGTCAAAGTATCCCTTGTTTGCAAATTCATCCAGTTTGATCACCGCTTCATGAAACACATCTTTGACGATGGGGGTAGATTCACCAATTAAGTCATGAAGACTTTGCAGCTGATCCACTGACTTGGATAAATTTTGGGTGTTAAGAGCCATTTTTCTTAAAAGGTAAACAACATGCTCTGTATTAAAAGCATCAGACATTTCATCCAGCTCTTGAGTCACAGTCATCACTGCATCTGTTGCCACTTTTGAAACATCTTGTTGCAGACCTTGCACTTGCATCCTAAACTTTCTTTGTTCCTGTATTTCTTCGGTGATAAGAGCCAGTTTGGCATTCATATCGTCCAGTTGTTGTTGTAACTTTTCATTTTCCATAGTTTAACTTCCTCTGCCAGTTATGTTGGTATCCAATCTTTTATTGATTCTTGCCATACATGAGCATTTCAGGAGCAATAGGAATCTCTGCACCTTTTAGCAAGATGTTCCAGTAAACCCATCGGAACATCATTTTGCCGTAGTGATTCATTTTGGTCTCTTTGAGTAGTGAGAAGGGTCCAATTCCTGGTAAAGGAAACTTACCTGGAAGAGGTTCTACCTCATAATTAAAATCAATCAAGATTCCTTTATCAAAACCAGATTCGATAAAGCAGTTGGCATGTCCATCAAACTTAGCGGTAAGTTCTCTGTCTTCGATAGCACAGAGGAAATTCTCCTCTAATATATCAGCTTCAAAGTGGGCCACAGAACCAGCTTTGGAACTCGGTAGAGTGGTGGCATCACCAATCACAAATATATTGTCATATTTTTTAGAGCGAAGTGTGTGGTTGTCAGTAGGAACGAACTCTAGGTCATCGCCCATTTCACTATCAGCTATCACCTCTTGTCCCATATTAGTAGGAATGGTAACAAAAACATCAAAGTCTACCTTGTCTTCATCAAAGGAAACGATTTGTTTGGCTTCATTATCTACTCGTCCAATACCAAACTCTGTGGTGAGTTTGATATTTTTTCTTTTTAACATATCACCTAAGATAGCTGAGGCTTTGGGTTTGGTAAAAGCACCTGGAAGTGGAGTGACATAGTGAAGGTCCACTTTATCTCTGATTCCCCGCTTAGTGAAATAGGAATCAGCCAAGAAGAGAAATTCAAGCGGAGCCACAGGGCATTTAATGGGCATTTCAGTGAAGTTGAGGACCAGTTTACCGCCTTGCCAATTTCTTAAAAAGCGACCGAGATTGGCAGCACCTTCTGGGGTATAAAAATCAAAGACCTGTTTTTGCCAAAGATCTCCCTTCATGCCTTCTGTTTCATCTGGGCAGATACGACATCCGGTAGAGATGATGAGAAAATCATATGAGAGGGTTTGATTATTATCGAGTTTAATCTCTTTCTTTTCAGGTTCTATCTTAGTGGCTTTGGCCCAAACAGCATTAGTTCCGGGAGGAAAGAAGTCCATTTTTGGTCTAACGATTTCATCTGGTTTGTAAATCCCAAAAGGAACAAATAGAAAACCGGGCTGATAAAAATGTCTCTTATCATGATCAACTATAGTGATCTCCCATTCATTTTTATCAAGCACATGGCTTAATTTGTTAAGCATCATCGTTCCAGCCGTTCCAGCTCCTAAAATGACCAACTTTTTCATACGTCTCTCCCGCTTAATTAAGTTTTTCAATATGGTTAGATAATGTTTCTAAAATTTGTATCAGTTCTCCATTCTTAATGGAGCAATAGATAAATTTGCCATCACGTCGTTTATTAATAATCTCTTTCAAGCCTAAGATCTTTAATTGGTGAGATAAATTATATTTACTGCAACCGAGCAGGTCAACCAGTTCTGAAACGGTGCGCTCTTTTGTTGTAAGTAGGCAGAGAATTTTTAAGCGCAGGGGATTTGAAAAGAGGGATAGAAAATCCGCGACCTTGTGACAATTGATGGGTTTTTTTTCAGCCATTATTACTTCTTTCTAAATAACAACAGTTAAACAATTGTTCAATTATTAAATAATTTAACTAACAACGTCAATGACTTTTTTTGCTATTAGTATAAATACAATAAAAAATTATAAAAAAAGAAAAGAAATAGTGTAAATAAATGAGAAATCAATAAGTTTAGAATAGAAAAAAAATAGGTAAATATTAGCTCTCTAAAAACAGCTTTAGCGAATTTTGATAAATTTACCCTAAAAAAAGAGTTCTGTAAAATAATGAAAATAAAGTGAAAAATAATGGAATTTGTGAAAATATAAAAAATAAGTTAAATAAAGCTAAAGAAAAATCACCTACCGACGATCCTCCACATGAGACCGCAATCCCAAGTGTGGGTGCACGGAATCTAAGGGCACAAGGTGTGCCGTTTGACCTAATTTAATCAAGGAGGAAGCGTTATGAAATTGCCACCATAAGTATCGTTTATTTTAACCAATCAAAATTTAGTCAGTATGAATTAACAAGGATGAATCAGTGTGTAAAGCACGCAATTGATTCCAAGGAGGAAGCATGGGTTTGCGAATTAAAACCAATGTGCAATCCCTGACTGCGCAACGAAATTTAAGGACAAATCAGGAGAATATGGGATCCAATCTGGAGAAACTCTCTTCAGGTTATAGGATCAATAAATCTGCTGATGACGCAGCGGGATTGGCAATCTCGGAAGGTTTACGAGGTAAGATTAGGGGCCTCAATCAGGCCGCTCGGAACGCCAATGATGGTGTCTCATTAATCCAAATTGCTGAGGGTTCTTTAAATGAAATCTCAAATATTGTTATTAGGCTCAGGGAACTGACGGTTCAAGCAGCCTCTGATACAGTAGGGGATTCTGAAAGATCTTATTTGAACAAGGAATATACTGAATTGGTAGACGAGGTGGATCGTATTGTTAATACAACGGAATTTAATGGAACCAAATTGTTTAAACCTGAAGAAGCAGAGATGGATAAACTGGTGATCCAAATTGGTATTGGAACCGGTTCAGAAGCCAACTCTGATACCTTAGAGTTGGACCTAGCCAATATGGCGATGGATGCTAAGGCTCTCAATTTAGGTAAAGAAAGTGAAATTGGTCCATTAAGTGAAAATGCGGGTCATGTGGATCGGCAAGAAATTGCTAATAAACTTGACACCATAGATAATGCATTAAGTCGAATCGCGGGGCGACGTGCACAGCTCGGTGCTTCTCAAAGTAGGCTTAATACAGCGATAAGTAATATCACAGTAACCCAGGAAAATCTAAGTGCTGCAAATTCACGGATTCGTGACGTGGACTTTGCGAGTGAAACAGCTAAGCTAACTCAAAGTCGAATCCTGTCTCAAGCAGGTATTTCGGTGTTAGCCCAAGCTAATCAATCACCAGAAATGGCACTTAGTCTCCTCAGGTAGAAAGGAAGGTAAAATATGGGATTACGTATTAAAACAAATACTCAGTCCATGATTGCTCAACGAAACTTGAACAATAGTGCCAAGCGAATGGGTGAAAACCTTGAAAAACTATCTTCGGGTTACAGAATCAATAAATCTTCAGATGACGCTGCAGGTTTAGCGATTTCAGAGAGCATGAGAGGAAAAATTAGAGGTATTAATCAGGCGAGTCGAAACGCCAGTGATGGAATCTCTTTGATTCAGATTGCAGAGGGTTCCATGAATGAAATTTCATCTATCGTTATTAGACTACGGGAACTGGCTGTGCAAGCAGCATCTGACACTGTAGGTAATAAAGAACGAAGCTATCTCAATAAAGAATATGTTGAGCTGGTGGATGAGATTGACAGGATTGTAAATACCACCGAATTTAATGGAACCAAACTTCTGAAAAATGAAGAGGGTCTCGATGAAATGGTTGTTCAGGTGGGCATGGGATCTGGATTGGAGGGTAACTCAGATACTATGATCATAGAAATGGGTGGTATGGCAATGGACTCAGAAGCTTTAGGCTTTGGAAAAGAGGAAGAAGTTGGCCCAACAGAGCCAACAGGTGAAATCGACCGACAATCCATTGCAGATAAGCTAGATATTATTGATACAGCTCTTTCACATATTGCAGGGCAAAGAGCTATGTTGGGTTCCACTCAAAGTCGTTTAAACACCGCGATCAATAACCTCGCAGTAACCAAAGAGAATCTCTCTGCTGCGAATTCAAGGATCAGAGATGTGGACTTTGCTAGTGAAACTGCCTCACTCACTCAAAATAGAATCCTGTCTCAAGCCGGTACTGCCGTCTTGTCACAGGCTAACGCAGCACCAGAGATGGCGCTCAATTTGCTAAGATAGGGAGGTTAGTATGGGATTACGCATT
>CAYFLR010000004.1:208520-210646 GCA_964343805.1 uncultured bacterium
TGCCTTCGCTGCAATCGCAGCGCCACATGCGAAAAAACAAAGCGAACCTAGACGCCTCGATGGAACGATTGTCCTCTGGTTTAAGGATTAATAAATCTGCTGATGATGCAGCGGGTTTAGCGATCTCCGAGAACATTCGTGCCCGGGTAAAAGGTTTGGAACAGGCGAAGAGGAATGCGAGTGACGGGGTTTCCTACTTGCAGGTGGCGGAAGGGGGTCTCAATGAGATCACAAATATTGCCATCCGACTTCGAGAGCTCTCTGTGCAAGCAGCGAGTGATGCGATTGGAGAGGAGGAGAGAGGATTCCTGGATAAGGAGTTTCAGCAACTCCGTCAGGAGGTGGGTCGAATTATGGAGCAAACCGAATTTAATGGCACCAAGCTGTTAAAACCGGGTGCTGCAGAAATCAGATTGCAGGTGGGGGTTTCATCCTCCCAGGACAACACGATTACCCTGGACTTCTCTGAATTAGAGCAATTGAACACTGCTTTGGAGGCTGTTCGCTCGGAAAGTAAGGATGATACTACCCTTTCCTTGAAAGGAGCGACTTCCCAGGATATTGACCTGGAGGGAATATTCTCCTCCGTGGATACCTCTCTGGAGGGGATTGCGTCCTACCGTGCGACCCTCGGTTCGGTGCAAGGTCGATTGCAGTCAGTTATGGCCAATATCGATGTTGCTAATGAGAACCTAGTGGCTGCCCAATCTCGAATTCGAGATGTGGACTTTGCGGCTGAGACAGCCAAGTACACTCAGTCCAACATTTTAGTGCAGGCGAGTACTGCGGTGATGGGGCAAGCCAATGCCTTGCCGGAGTTCGCTTTAAGATTAATTAGATAAGAAGAATGAGGCGGGTCTCCTTTTGGGGACTTGCCCTATTCGCCCCCCTCTTATCAAAATAAAAAAGGATGAAATACTACCCCCCGTTTTTCATCTTGATTTGTAGTGCTTCCCTGGCTTTGGTTTTTACAACCAGGCTAGGGGAGCAACATGCCTGATCTGCTAAATAACTAATCCATTCTTTATGAGAAGACTTTCCCATTAATTCATAAAATTTAAACTGAGAGGGAAAAGGATTCTTTTTCAGTGTTTCTAAAAAGACCTGAGGGTGATGGTTCATAGTGGCTTTTATTAAAGTCAGGCTGTTTTGTTTTAAAAGAGGATCTTTAGAAAGCAGGAAAAAAAACAGACGAGCAAAGGAAATTTTTTCCTTGGGGAAGAGGGATTGTAATTTTTCAAGTTCGCTAAGAGAGATTGAGAGAGTTAATATGAGGTTAGCAGGAAGGCTTTTCAATTGCTGAAACTTAGCTTGGTTTATAAATTCGCTGAGACAGTGGTAGGTTTTTTTATTTTTTAATAAGCTAAGAGATTTGAGGGTTTCCATTTTTCCATGGCTTAAAAAATGATTGCACATGTCCTTTTGAAAGGAGTCCAGTTGTCTTCTAGCAAAAAAATGGAAGAACTCATCTTTTAAATGTTCTTCTTTCGCTTTCAAATAAGACTCTTTGATGAGAGGAAGATACTTTTCCTGAGGAAAGATAGCAATGCTCTCTAGCACCTGTTGTTTTAAAATGAAGTGGGGTGAATCTTCTAACACCTCTTGATAGATTTCTAATGTGGCTTTATTGGCGCAGCAGCGAAGGGCATAAATTATCTTTGCCATCACTGCAATCTCTTTGGTTTTATGAGTGTCCTTATCAAAACGAGAGAAGAGCTTGATGAGGTTAGGTTGCAGCAGATTTCTGGTAGGGGACTTTTGAAAATGAGAGAGCAGTTTATCCATTTCCATGAGAGACTTTTTTTCAAGAAATTCATGCAAATTAATCTTACCAGCCACTAGGCAAAAAGGACCTAGCAGAAAACTAAAAGCTGAGGTAACTATGATTATTCGGTTAACAGCGAGGAATCTTTGGAAAGCGTTCATATTATATTTTCTTATATAAGCTTAATTATTTGGCCTTCTGGTCAATTTCTTGTTAAGATAATTTAATACAATCCTGAATCTGCAGAACTTTTGGCTTTGATAGTGGGTGATGCTTGTGGTTCAAATACTCTTTAAAAAAATATAAGCACCTCGCCATGATACCTGCGGAACTATCCTAGTATTTCCAACGCTTGGTGCAC
>CAYFLR010000004.1:210656-211790 GCA_964343805.1 uncultured bacterium
TGGAGGGCAATGATTGCCTGCTATTTATCCAAAAGTTCTGTAGATTCAGGATATATAAAGAGTTCCTATTTAGCAAGTATCAAATCATTCAACCCAGGAGTATGTATGATTCGTTCGGCATGGTTAATGCTTCCTACTGGTTTAATTGCAATGTTTTGTGGATCTTTACTGTGGGCAGAATTGTCAGATGACAAACCTCTTCCACGGGTTATTTATGGAGAGGATGATCGAAAAGATATTTATGATAGTGCCAACTCCCCCATGATGTTAGATGTGGCTAAATCCACCGCTGCTTTAGTAAAAAAATTAGATATTCTAAGTTACGATCCTACCGATACAACCAATAGTAATAATAATCAGCCAATACCCCCTTTTCCTCCCGGTATGAAATATTTAACGGGAGATATTTATGGAGAGTATTTTGATCTCTGTATGGATGAACCTTTTAGAGAGCAGCCCTCAGCTGCGTTTTGCTCCGGTTTTATGGTGGGTCCCAACCTGATGGCCACCGCTGGGCATTGTATTACTTCCCAATCTGATTGTGATCAGACCGCCTTTGTTTTTGGCTATGAAATGAGCAGTGTAGATCATAATCCACGTTTGGTGAGAGAAAGAGATATTTATTATTGCACAGAAATTATAACCACCCATGTGAATGCGGGTGGAGCAGACTATGCGGTGCTGAAAGTGGATCGTCGTATTGAAGACCGTGAGCCACTCATCCTGCGCAGAAAAGATGAACTTAGTTTGGGTGATAAGTTAACAGTTATTGGACACCCCAGTGGTCTACCCACTAAAATTGCTGCGGGAGCCATCGTAAGAGAAGGGGGTAATGCTGATTACTTAGTGGCTACTTTAGACACCTATGGTGGTAATTCTGGCTCTGCCGTTTTTAATAGTGAGACCGGAGTGGTGGAAGGAATTCTGGTTCGAGGAGAAAATGACTTTAATCTCACTTCAGATGCCTGTTATAGGTCTAATATCTGTGCTGAAGATGCCTGTATGGGAGAGCATGTAACCAGAGCCTCCGCCTTTAATACTCTTGTCCCTCTATTGGTTCCAGCCATTGATGGAGAATTTTATTCCTTTACTGAAGAGGGTGAAAATCCAAGTGGTACCGTTGATCCAGGCGAA
>CAYFLR010000004.1:211800-213810 GCA_964343805.1 uncultured bacterium
GGCGAAGAGGTAACAGTTAATTTTAAAATAACCAATGTGGGAGTGGGTACGGCTACTAATATTATGCTTCTCATTGAGAGTGAGAGCCCTTATGTAGAGGTTTTTGAAAAAAGCCTAACTTTCCCTGAATTGGCAGAGGCTACCTCTCTTAATGAATTGAGCTTTACTTTTAAAGTTAGTCACACTGTTCCCTGTGGGGAGAATTTAACTTTCTCTATGAAAGCCATGCATGATGAAGGTGAAAACATTTCTACCTACACTCTGCCAGTGGGTAAAGAGTTAATTACTAAAGAAATAATTACAGTGACGCAAGAGATTCCCGATATGAAAAAAGAGGGTATTATTTCAGAGCTAGACCTTCCATTTGCACCCGGTGGTCATCCTATTCAGGTCTTTGTAGATATTGCTCATACCTATGTAGGCGATCTCTTAATTGAACTCACCTCTCCTTTGGGTGAGACTGTTAAATTATGGGATCGTCTGGGGGGCGGTGAAGATGATATTCAAGGTTACTTTGGAGGAGATATTGATCCTTCAGAATCTTTAGATCCTTTTATGAATGTGCCTACTCCTGGTCTTTGGCAGCTCAAAGTTTCAGACAATGCTCAATTTGATAAAGGACAACTGAAAAGTTGGGGAATTCAAACCTCTCAGTTTGTCTGCACTCCTTAAATCAGAAATCTACCATATCCCTTAGCTCATATTTAAGGTATACTAAGATTAATGTTTCAAAAAATCTGGTGCCACTTTCTGTGGATTTTTGCATTTGGCCAACCCAGTCATTTACTTGCGAATTGCGCGGATAAATGGGATGAGATAGTGCCTCTTGATGCCTACTATCAATCCTTGGAAGGTAAATGTGATGGAGAGTTTCGTTTCCTTTTACAAAATCTAATCATTCAAACCACCTCATTATCCTATAAAAAAGCAAGGCAGAAAATGTTCTCTTTTTTAGATAATAATGAGGGAGAAGTCTGTGGGGTTTATACCGGGACCTGTGTTGAAACTTTAGGCATTCCCAACCATTTAGTGATGAATACAGAGCATACCTGGTGTCAAAGTTGGGGGGCTGATGGGATCAAAAAGACAGATCTGCATCATCTTTTTCCAGTGATGTCGCGGGTGAATTCACGGAGAGGAAATAAACCTTTTTGCTATGTGAGCAAGGCTTCATGGATTGGTGGAGGAAGTAAATACGGAAAAGACTCTCAAGGAACTCCCTGTTTTGAGCCTCGAAATGATCATAAAGGCGACGCCGCACGAGCTCTGTTTTACTTTGCTATTCGTTATGGTTTTAGTATTGCTGATCGAGATGAGAACGTCTTACGCCTCTGGCATCGGCAGGATCCGGTCTCCTCTAAAGAAAGAGATAGAAATGAGCAGATCTTTGAAATACAGGGCAATCGAAATCCTTTCATCGATCACCCTCTATTTATTGAACTTATAGAAAATATTTAAACTTTAAATCTTTCCATTAATTTAGACAGGCTTTCGGAGAGGCTATTCAATTGAGTGGCAGCTGAACTCACATCTTGCGCGTTGGTATTGGAAGAAGTAACCGCCTGATCCACACTGCCCATGTTTCCTGAAATCTCAGTAGATGCTTGAGCAATTTGTCCGGCATTACTAGAGATATCATTGGTTCCTTTGGAAACTTCAGAAATAGATTTGGCAATATTTTGGACTCCGGTGGAGGATTGGAGGATATTACTACTTATTTCATTTATACCTTCATTTTGTTGCTTCACAGAGCTATTTATAGCAGAAACAGAATTATTGATGTTGGCAATGACACTTGAAATTTCTCCAATGGCACTGATGGATTCTGATACCCGGCCTTGAATATGATCGATTTTTCCTGAAATTTCCTCGGCGGCTTTGGCACTTTGCACCGCAAGTTCTTTAATTTCATTCGCTACTACCGCAAAACCTTTTCCAGCTTCACCGGCGGAGGCTGCCTCGATAGTAGCATTCAGAGCTAAAAGGTTTGTTTGTTCTGCGATTCGTTTG
>CAYFLR010000005.1:0-7836 GCA_964343805.1 uncultured bacterium
TTTCCTCCCATTTCATCTTTGATTTTAACCATCAAAGTGAGAGTGTTTTTATATTTACCTAAATGGTTAAATCCTCCTGCTTGCATCAGAAAGCTGTAATGTAAAAAGGGAGGCAAGGTCATATCTGCTAACATGAATCCTTCTTTATTAAAAACTTTTCCAGCCGCCATAGGTATTTCATCTTGAGTTTGTAGGTGAGGGACTCTACCCATAACACCCACAACAGGATCAGTGAAGAAAGTCTTACTTGGAGCCAGGTTGGGTGTGTTTTGCAAAATGTGGGCTGTTCCAATTCCTCCAGCTGCCAAAACAATATGGTCGGCTCGTGCCTCTTTTATTCTCCCTGCTTGTTTATATTCTACCCCCATAGCTCGGTTCGCTTTGATTAAAACCTTGGTAACTTTGGCCTCGGAAACGAGATGGCAACCATCCTTTAGTGCTTCTTGCAGGGGAGTGCGAGCACTCCACTTTGCCTCAAATGGGCAACCCAGGGTACAAGATGGACAGTGAGGTTGACACTTTTCCCAGTTGATAATCTTAGGTAGCTTTTTAAATGGGTGGCCAGCACTCTTGGCACTCATCATTAGTAACTGGGATCTCACCCCGAGGAGATGATCGGGGGTAGGACTGATGTTCCACTCTTTTTTTAAATCATTTATTTCTGCTCTGAGATCAATTTCCCAGGGTTCGAAAAAAGTTGCTGGAGGTTCCATCATGGTCCCATAGAAAAAAATGGAGGTTCCTCCCACTAATGTACCCCGGACTAAGGGGGAATTAAAACAGGGAAAGAGCACATTTTTACCTGGTATTCCAGCTGAGGAAATAAATTGAAAGAGATCTCCTTTAATAGGCTGGTTTTTGCCCCATTCTAAGACTAAGACTTTTTGTCCTTTTTGGGAGAGTTCCTTTGCTAGATATGTGGCGCTGGGACCAGAGCCAACTATAAGGGTGTTAAATCTTTTATTCATATACTAGATATTATTAGCAAATTTTAAGTTTTTTATTAAGTAGTTTTCTTTTACTGTTAATGTATTGGATATTTAAATAAAAATTAACAAAATATAAAAAAATAAACGAAAAATGAATGATAATATGTAATTAGTATAGACAGGTTATGCTGTCCATGCTATAACCTAGCGCAGTTTTTGGATCTACTCAGTTTGGAGTTACACAATGTTAATGAAACAATACTACTTTTTAATGCTGTTTTTGTTAGGCAGCTGCCTTATTAGTCTCTCTATCAGAGCTGCTGATTCGAATAATATGGAAGATAAGTCCAGTAAAAAGGTTCTAAAATGGGGTAAACTAGATTCCAATCCCCCGCTGATTAAAGATTAATCACGATTCTTTTTGGGTATAATTTCAACCCAGTAGCCATCAGGGTCCGATATAAAATAGATACCCATCTTTTTATTTTCATAACAGATACAGTCCATTGCCTTATGGTGATCATAGGCGGCATCAAAATCATCCACTTCAAAGGCTAAATGAAATTCATTATCTCCCAAGTTATAGCGCTGAGTTCTATCTTTTAACCAGGTCAGTTCCAGTAGGTGCTCTCCAATACCATCGCCCAAAAAGGCCAAATTAAAACTCTTATCGGCTGACTCGTAGGTTCTAACAATCTCTAAGCCGAGTGCCTTTTGATAGAAACTAAGACTCTTGTCTAGATTAAGTACATTGATATTATTGTGATTAAATTTAAATTTCATAGTAATCTCAAGTGGTTAAAATGGTTGTAGGGAGTAACTCTCCTATTGCCGCAGGCAACATATCAAAAAATTCACTTAACACCAAATAAAAAGTAGGCTTTTGATTCAGAGTCAGCTAAAATTTACAGATGGCTAAAGTACCCAAAATAACTGCGATTGATGATGATAGATTTTTAATCGAAATGGTGAAAAAAACCCTTTCTGATTAGGTGATGGATATATTGGATCCTACTCGAGCGATTGCTATTATGAAAGACGATCCACCCGACCTCATTTTAATGGATATAGTAATGCCCAAAATGGATGGGTATCAGCTTTGCAAAGAGTTAAAAAGAGTCGAAGTACTTAGACATATTCCGGTGGTTTTTCTAACCAGTCATAATACGCTGGAAGAGATCCAAAATTGCTTTAATGTGGGGGCTATTGATGTGATTGGCAAGCCCTTTCAACCTTTAGAACTAAGAGCTCGAGTGGGTGGGCAAATAAGGCTTTTGGAGCAAAATGCTCATATCCAAAGTATTCAAGCTCAGCTCGTGCACTCAGCCAAATTAGCTTCTTTGGGAACTTTAGCTGCCGGTTTAGCTCACGAATTAAATAATCCTTTGATGGTTATAACTGGAAATGCGGAAATTCTTGATAAAGCCAGTGACATTAGTGAAAAACATCACAGGCATATTGAGAAGATCAATAAATCTGCAAGTCGGATGAAGAAGGTTATTTACCATATGGTAGATTTTGCCAGAGAGGGAAGGCTAGACGATCTGAGAGAGGTTGCAATTCTTGAGATTATTCAGGAATCTATCTATTTTTTAGAAAAGCGCCTTCTTCTAAACTCTATTGAGTTAAATATGATTGAGCCGACACAGGTACCTGCCATCAGAGGTAATTTAACCCATTTGGTTTCCATATTTCAAAATTTAATTACTAATTCCATTGATGCCTTTCAGGATCTAAAAGATGGTCGACATAAAAAAATTCAGATCGAAGTGATGGCTGAAATGGATCATATCGAGATTATTTATGCTGATAATGCCACCGGTATGTCCGAAGAGCAGATGAAGCATATTTTTGATCCTTTCTATACCACCAAAGCTCCTGGTAAGGGCACTGGCTTAGGTATGTCAATAACCTATAATATTGTCAAAAACCATGGTGGAAAACTGCTAGTGGAAAGTAAAGATGGTGAGTGGACAAAATTCATACTCAAGTTCCCTACGGTCCCCGAATTGGACAATCTGAGTTGCTATACTTTAGATGATGGAAGTCATACTCCAGATGGAAAACCCATAGGTTTTACAAAGGATATAGCCAGCTTAAAAATTCCTGCGGGGCTCCGATTACTGATTGTGGACGATGAGTTGGAAGTGGCAGAAGTGCTGGAGGAATTCCTAAACGAACATTTTGAAGTTAATGTCTCCACTGATCCCTATGATGCTCTTAGAATCATTTCCAAAGAAAAATTCGATCTGATTTTAACTGATATGAAAATGCCGGGAGTGAGTGGGCTAGATATCGTTAAATGTGGGCGAAAATTCCAAGATAATATCCCTATTTTAATTATCTCGGGAAGCCCTAGAACTGATGCCAACGTAAACTTTGCTTTGAGCCAAGGCGCCTCTGATATGTTATCTAAACCTGTGGATCAAGAAGAGCTGTTAAGTAGTATAGCCTATTATCTGTCCAAGTAATCTGCGGATATATATGTTTCGCCAACCCCACATCACTTACATGGAGTAACTCCTAATGGGACGAAAACAATTGGCTGAACAGAAGCGTCTAAAAGAAGATCAACTGCAAGAAAAAAACTGGAAATTGTGGGGACCTTATTTAGCTGAACGGCAATGGGGTACTGTTCGAGAAGATTATTCAGAGGATGGGAATTGCTGGGAGTATTTCCCTCATGATCAGGCGCGTAAAAAAGTCTACCGTTGGGGCGAAGATGGTTTGCTCGGTTTTACAGATAAAGAGTGTCGTCTTTGCTTTGCGCTTTCACTATGGAATAACCAAGATCCGATTTTAAAAGAGCGGCTTTTTGGTTTAACCGGGAATGAGGGGAATCATGGGGAAGATTGCAAAGAGCTGTATTATTATTTGGACAGCACCCCGACTCATTCTTATATGCGAGCCCTCTATAAATACCCTCACAAGGCATTTCCTTATGAAGAGCTTATTAAAAAAAATCAGCATGGGGATCGGACTTTACCTGAGTATGAATTATTAGACAGTGAAGTTTTTAAACATGACAACTATTTTGATGTGATGGTGGAGTACGCTAAAAAGGACCCTTTAGATATTCATATCAAAATCAGCCTTGCCAATCGTGGAAAAATGAGAGCCCCTTGTCATTTGATACCTACTTTGTGGTTTAGAAATACCTGGAGTTGGAATGGAAAATCTTTTGAGACGATAGATCGACCTCTTATCAAAAGGAATGATAAAGTTTCTGTTTTATGTTCTCATCCTACATTAGGTGATTATTATCTTTTTTGTGAAAGCAAAGTGCAAGGCAGAGAACCTCAATTTCTTTTTACAGAGAATGAAGATGAATTCACATACCCTAACTCCGGGTTGAAGCCGTCTCCTTTTTTTAAAGATGCCTTTCATCGCCATATAATTGGAAAGGAAAAAAAGGCCATTAATCCTGCTGAACAGGGTACCAAATTAGGGGTGCATTACCCTTTGGTCATAGAGGGAGAGCAAGAGGTTGTTATCAAACTTCGTTTGATGGCAAAAGAAAAATTTAAAGTAAAAACCAAATGGTTTGGCATGGACTTCGATCGGCTGTTCAAGCAAAGACAGCAAGAGGCTGATCATTTTTATCAAGAGACTTTGCCACTCACAGATCCAGAAGAGCGTTTAATTCACAGGCAGGCCTTGGCGGGATTACTCTGGTCGAAGCAATTTTACCATTTTACGGTGAAGGATTGGTTACAAGGAGATAAGGGCTTTACTCCTCCCTCACCTCAGAGAAAAAAGGGGAGAAATAGGGAGTGGGATCATCTTTATAACCACGATATCATTTCCATGCCTGATAAATGGGAATACCCCTGGTATGCATGTTGGGACTTGGCTTTTCAAATGATTCCATTTAATGAAATCGACCCTCAATTTGCCAGGGAACAGATGATTCTCATGCTGCGTGAATGGTATATGCATCCCAATGGACAATTGCCGGCTTATGAATTCAGTTTTGATGATGTCAATCCTCCGGTTCATGGATGGGCGTGTCTAAAAATTTATCGTCAAAGCTCTAACCCCAAAGAGGCTCTCATATTTTTAAAAAGAGCCTTTCACAAACTTCTCATTAATTTCACCTGGTGGGTCAACCGGAAAGACCCCGATGGCAACAATCTTTTCGCAGGCGGTTTTTTAGGATTAGATAATATTGGAGTCTTTGATCGTTCTAAAGAATTACCAACTGGAGGTTATCTGGAACAAGCAGATGGAACCTCTTGGATGGCTTTTTATTGTGGAACCATGTTATCTATATCTTTAGAGTTAGCACAGTTTGATTCTTCCTATGAGGATCTGGCTTACAAATTTTTAAGACATTTTGTATCCATTACCGATGCAATAAATAACTTCGGAGGTTCGGGGCTTTGGCATGCAGAGGATGGCTTTTATTACGATCGACTGAATGTGCAAGGGGTGTCTTACCCCTTGCAAATTCGATCTTTAGTGGGGTTAATCCCGCTTTTGGCAGTGGATGTTTTAGAAAAGGCGAGGCTATCTAAATTGCCTTACTTTAAGAAAAAAATGGATTGGCTGATTAAGCATCGTCAGGATTTAGCGCAACATATTTCTTATTTTGAATGCAATCAGGAAACTGATCGTTATCTTTTAGCTATACCGAATAAGAAGAGACTTAAAAAAGCCTTAGAATACATTTTTGCTGAGGATGAATTTCTATCCCCCTATGGCATTCGATCTTTATCCAAGTTTCATCAACATAACCCATTTAAATTTAAATGGGGGGATGATTTTTATCAGGTAAATTACCAAGCAGGAGAGTCGGATACCTACCTTTTTGGTGGTAATTCCAATTGGCGAGGTCCTATTTGGTTTCCTATCAACTTTCTTTTTATCGAAGCTTTAGAAAAATATTATCATTATTATGGTGATAACTTCCAAATTGAGTTTCCCTCCGGCAGTGGGAAGTTAATGAACCTTATGGAGATTTCAATCATCTTGAGGAAGCGTCTGGTTAGTATCTTTAAGACCGATAAAGGCGGAAAGCGACCCTGCCATGGAGGAGAGCCAAGGTACAGTAATGACCCATTTTTTAAATCTTTGCTGCTTTTTTATGAATACTTCCATGGTGATACCGCTAAAGGATTGGGTGCCAGTCATCAAACCGGGTGGACTGCTCTGGTGGCTCATTTAATGAAAAGTTGAAGTAATCTCATTTCAAGAATATAATAACCAGATGGAACAAGAACAAACACCAAAAAACATTTTGATCGTAGATGATGAAACGGCAATTACTCTGGTTTTTAAAGAGTTTCTGAGTTTGGAAGGGTATCAAGTATTTACCGCCGAAAATGGAGAGGCCGCGCTTAAAGTGATCGAAGAGCATAAGATAGATCTGATCGTTACTGATTATAATATGCCGGGTATTAATGGCATCGAATTGGTGGATCGGGTTCAAGAGCGTCCTGAACCTCCTCCATGTTTTATCATGATTAGCGGATTTATCAATATGAACTCAGATGAGCTTAAAGAGCATGGCATTACAGAATTTTTTGCTAAACCCGTCTCTTTCGATGCTGTATTAGATGCTGCCAAAAAGTATCTTTAAATAAGAATGAGGAATTATTCTATGTAGGGGGGAGCCTCTGCTGATTTTTTTAAATCCATCACCACTTGTCCACCTGCATAATCTTGAGTCTCATAACGAGTAATATTCTGTAAATGGTGAATACAGGTATTAACCTTGTTTAGATGATCATAGATAATTTTTAGTTTAGTATTTAGACTCTGATCCTCTGGCCCATGGCGACTTATTATCGCTAATAACCCCATTACCGCAGTTAATGGTTGACTCAGTTCATGGCTAATCCCGGCCGCGGTCTCATGCACTATCTTGAGTAACTGTTTATTCAGATTGTTTACCTTTTCGGTTTTTTGAGCGATGATCTGGTCCCTATTTTCAATTTCATTTTGTAATAAGAGAGCCGACTTGATCTCTTTATACCTCAACTTGTCTTGAAAGTAGCGGATAACAATGGAGATAAAGAGGGTGCATCCCATAAAGAAAAAACTCACTACCGTTCCATTGAAATTGGCAGCAGTGGTCATAAAGAGAGCCGCTATGGTGATTGGTCCATAAATCAAAGCCATGGTCAGGGCCATTTGTTTGATACTGGACCAAGGAATAAAAGTAATAGAAATGATACAGACTAGGTTAATTCCTGCATAATAGGGGGAAGAGGTGCCTTTCGTTTGTAAAGCCATTAAAGTAATAATACCACTTGCAACAAAGGCATATAGGATGGCAGGAACTTGGGCTTTAACCAGGTCTTTTGCATGTTTAGATGCAATATAGGCATAATAGGCAAAGGGAATAACGAAAATTCGGTAAGCAAGAAACAGATATCGGTCTTCATAAGAATAGAAAAGGTCACTCACCCAAAAAAGGAGATAGAGAGGGGTGATTTTGAACATGATATCCCTTAGAACCTGTTTGGTTTCAACCAGGGCATTTTCTCTCCTTAACTGTTCGATTTGGGGGGCAAGGGAATCTGACTTTGGTGGCCAGTATAATGACATTTAAGTCTCTCAATTAGTTGGTATGATTGCGGTTTTTCTCCATTTAAGTTTACTATGAAAAAGCGTTAAAAAAAAGCTTATAAAAGCATTTCGGTAACAATTTGCATTCTCTTGTAAAATAGAATTATCTAAGGTTATGGCCAATTGTTAACGATTCTTAATATATGGAATGCAACTTAAATTTAATGACAAAACTATTTATTTGTATCTGCTTAACTTCTTGTATTTTTTCTTGCTCTCAGCCCAAAACAGTAAACACCGAGAGTGGGAATGATAGAACTTCTGAAACTTCAACTACTACCGGAGATGAGACGGTTGTAATAGCACCGGCATCTCCTACTGTGACAGCTACTAC
>CAYFLR010000005.1:7846-9960 GCA_964343805.1 uncultured bacterium
AATCTCCTTCGCGCTCGCATCTAGTAGATACAATTATTATTAATATGGAAAGTGATCTAGACCTCATGCGAGCGGGTGCTCATCTAGTCTTTACCGAAGATAATGAACTGACCCTTCAAGACAGTGAGGTGGATGCTCTGATTCTAGCGGCATATAATGCCTTAAATGAGGCAGAGTTATATCTATCGGAAAGTCTGAATAAAATACTACCAGTGGTGTTGGTGGGAACCGAGTCTTATATTGTTCACATTGAAAGTGCGAATACTGACGCAAAAGTTGGAACACTTATTGGAGAGATTTTGGGCAGCTTATTAGGTTCCATAGATGGAAATCATCAGTATATAGATGATATAGAGAGTTTAGATAATAATAATGATAATAATACTGGGATTTCACAACTGATTTCAGATTTATCAACTAAGGCTATTGGCTACCTGGATGAAGCAGGTGTAAATTCAAATAACTACTCTCAAGTTTCTAGTATACTCATGGAAAAAATGGTGGAAAGTATTGAGCAAACAGGAGTCGAAGAGGTTGAAATAGATGATCTCGTCAGTGCCTCGACTCAAGGAGCTATTAAGGGATTGAAGCAAATCGAAAATGGAACCCTAAGTGCAACGAAACTTGATCAATTGAGAAGTCAGATTATGGCTGGTGCCAAAAATGGAGCGAAAAAGATGGAATCTACCGGAGTGAGCTCCGAAATTGTATCCACTATCTTAAATGAACTCTTTTCCTCTTCTTCTAGTAATGACAACAATAATTCAAACAGTAATATGAACAATAATGAAAGCAGTGATTTGGACGAAATAGTATCAGATATTGAAGAGATAAGTGAACAGGATTTGGAAACCGACCTAAATAATACACTTTCAAATGAAGTTATAACATTCTAATAATAAAGAAAATTCCAGCAATTCTAAATATATAATCCCACCTGCCCGAAACGAAGGTAAACTTTAATTATGTGGAGATAAAGGTATGTGTCGAATTTTCTTTGGGTACCTAATTTTTTTATTTCTATTCTTAGGCTGCAGTGACAATAAAGAGAGCACCACTAAATCCTCATCCAGTGGTCTGGGGCCCCGCCGAGATAAGGTTAATTTAGAAGCGAGTATTTCTTATATTCAGCAAACCGAGATCGTCAATGCTGGAATTACTGCCTTTGGTCGTGCCTCTGCAACCAGTGAGGATCGAGAGTGGTCCACTTTCTTAATGGGATTGCCGAGCAATACCATGACCGATCCTCTGGGAAGTTCTCATTCTGCCCCAACCTCTTTTGCTGACTATTTAAATGTTGTGCAGGCTGCGGGAGCGAATATGACCCCAGAAGCCAAACTCAATTTTCTTTCTGATTTAGGTAATAGATTGAGTGCTGGATATGATTATGGAGCTTTAGATAAAGAAACTCCGGTGGAACAAATCTATCAAAATATTATTAATGGAGGGACCAACGGAGGAGTTTGTCGCGATATTCACAAGTTTATTGCCCAAACCGCGACTAGCCTTGGTTTTGAAGCAGCCGGATCCCACAGCGTGCTGTGGAAAAAACTGGGAGATACACCTGCTGGTGGTCATCAAGTTTCTCATTTTAAAGATCCTGGAACTGGTCAGTTTTATATTCAAAACTATGGAGAGGTGGTAAATTCTGGACAAACTCGTTTGGATAAAACTATAGAAGTGAGCACTCGTATGCTAGGGCAAGTGACCGGTACTTCATACATTGAAAGTCAACCGGGGACCATCCATCAGTTTCAAGAGGGCAGAAGCCGGTGGATAAGAAAGTTATTAGAAGATCAGGGTTACACCGAAGGAGAGAATTTTGACATTAAAATTGACGTGAGCAATCTGGGGCAAACGGCAGGTATCAGTTTTGGAAAACCCACCGAGACATTTGGCAATATAAAAGGTTTCATAATTGGATCCAATTTTAAAGCATCCGATGGAGATCATGAAATGGTGGGAGTGGGTGTCGCCTTGAATGATGGTATATCTGTTCATTATGATGCCAAAACCATTGATGAGTTGGGTGCCGATTTTTCCACTTACTTAGGGGTTTTGCAGATGCAAGTACCGAGACTCCACCACGATCCCAATGTAAATGGAAGAATGGA
>CAYFLR010000005.1:9970-45289 GCA_964343805.1 uncultured bacterium
GTGAATATGTTTTATGGAGCCAGGATGAGAGGATATGCTAGAATCAATCAAGTGACCGGGCGACTGGAACTCATCCATCATATGCATGACATTGGTTTTGCAGATCTAGGTGATAATAGCAATCCCTATACCCAACTCTCTGCTTCCTTGGGATATGATTTTAGAGAGATCCCTTTAAGTTTGGAAGTGGGTCGGACTTATGAGGGAACTCCTGGCAGTATGACCGATTATGATTACACTGTGAAAACTGCATACGATAAAGTGAGTGTGGTTGTGGATACTCGCAATGAGGATAGAGTGGTCTATTTGATGCATGAAACGGATATCTATCTCTTTGGTGGTTTAGAATTACTTACGGCGGTCGGTATTAAAAGTAAATTAAAAGCCGTGTTATCCACTGATTATTATGGTGACTTCTACGTGGTGGGTGAGGGAAGTGGTATTGTTCAAAATAATAGTAACGATCCTTTCTTTGATGTACCTACTTCTTTAAAAGCGGAAATAGGCTGGAACATGGATATAAACTCTCATTTATCTATCGGCATTAAAGGAGGAATTACCAATGGGCATTCTCCTCATTACCATATGGATGATTTAGCCTACGCAGACCCTGAACTCTTCGGCGAAGGAGAGAAAGCCTCCTATGTTATGCTGACCCTTTCCCTCGATTGGTAAAATAGCCAAAAACGCCTTTTTAAAAAACTTTAGCACTTTTTTTTTAATTTTTATCTAATTGAATATGCAGGATAATTTTTTGCTAAAGTCCTGTTATGCTTAATTACCAGCCTTTTTGCTGTTTCTTCAACTTTGTTTGATTTTTTTTTCCCTTATTAATCCTTAATTATTGAAAACTTAAAAAAGTTTATGGGGAATGCTTTAAGTAAAAAAATGGGATTTCCGATAAGTCACTTGGTTGTCGAATTAAATTCACGGGAGGTTACATGGCCCTTCAAATAATTTCTAAAAAAGTTTTGATTGTATTACTCACAGTTGTATTTATTACTCTTAGTTTTAGTAATATCTTTAGTGCCACATCCAAAAGATCCCAAGTTCAAGGCAAATCCCCATCAGCTGATCAATATAGAGCTTACTATGTTAGCGAATTAGATGTAAAAACACTTAAAGCCGATCGTCTACGTAACTATGCAATTAATCGTATTGTGAAATTACTGAAAGAGAAAAATAGTAAGGCCACAACTTTTCAATTATTAATCCGCCTTGCCGACCTCTATGCCGAAAAGTCTCACTTTTTGAAAAGTAAAGAGATTATAAAATATGAAAAAGAACTCGAAAAATTTTTAAAGAAAGGTTCCAAAGGTAAAGCTCCGAGTTTAAAGGCTCATCAAAGTCGAGGCTATCTCTTTAAATCTATCAATATTTATCGCAAAATGGCACGGGATTACTACCGTCATCCTGAGGTGGATCGGGTATTATTCTCCCTTTCATTTTTGCTCACTATTGTGAACGACAGCAGCAGTAAAGATTATTTAGTACGTCTTATTAAGCGTCATCCCCGCTCTAAATTTATTCCTGATGCTTATCTTGCTTTAGGAGAATATTATTTTGCTAAGAACGATATGAATCGAGCAATTTCATACTACAAAGCGGTTATGCGTTATAAAAAAGCCAAAGCTTATGGCTTTGCAGTATATAAGTTAGGTTGGTGTTACTTTAATAAAAAGATTAACTCTAAACATCAAGCACAATATAATTATGCAAAAGCCTTGGCCGCTTTTAAACTCGTTGTCCATTCTAAGAAAGTCAACCTTTGGGAAGAAGCCCTGAATGACCTAGTATTGGTCTATGCCGAGAATGAAAAGGTGGAAGATGCTTGGAAATATTTCCAAAAAATAGGCAAGAAGCAACATTTTCGCAAGATGTTGATCTTATTAGCCGGACTTTACAAAGAGTATGGTAAATCCACTAAGGCTATCACTTTGTACAATCGTTTGATCAAAGAATTCCCTAGTCATCCAGATAACTATCTTTTTGTTAGAGATATCCTAGAAATTCATAAAGCAAAACGTTCTTACTCTTCTGTTATCCCTCTTATTGGTTATTTACAGAGAAATTTTAATCAAGATTCAAACTGGCAAAAAGCCAACAGTGCTAATAAAAGCTTAAATCAAAAGTATCAAAAATTTTTAGAAAGCACTTTAAAAGAGTGGGCCACTCGTTTCCATAGTATGGGACAGAGAAAGGGAATCAGTAAAAATGAAAAAAGTAAGAATCTAACTAGAGCCGCCTACTGTTATCAAAATTACTTGAATAATTTTGGCAAAAACAAAGATGCTTATCAATTGCGCTTCAATTATGCTGAAATCCAATATGAATTTAAAAATTACCAGCTCGCTGCCTTTCATTATCTTCAAGTAGCTAAACAAAATACCAAAGGGAAACTATTTATGACTTCAGCTGAAGGAGCCATCCAGTCTTATTTAGCAGAAATTAATAAGCAAAAAATTAAAGCCCCTAAAAGCGGGCAGCAAGCTGTTGCATTGCCACGAATTATTGCCAGTTTTATTGAAGCAGGTGACTTTTTTATCAAAGAGGTTAAACGAGGACAAAAAGTAATTGAATTAAAAGCGCGCATTGCCCAGATCTATCATGATTATTCCCATTACAATGAAACCCTAAAGAGGTTACTGGCCTTATCGAGAGAACATTATTCTACTCCAGAAGGAATCGCTGCGGCTAAAATGTCCATCAGTATCCATTACAAACAAAAAAACTGGTCAGAAGTCAACAAGTGGGCTCGTCGCTATTTAAAGGAAAGAGTATCTAGAAACAAAAAATTAAAGACAGCATTAATCGCTTCTGTAAAAGAGTCTATGTTTAAATGGGCAGAGGAACTCGAAAAGCAAAAGAAATATCTCTTGGCTGCTAAAAAATTTGTAGCTTATCAAAATGAATTTCCTAAAGATGAATATGCTGCCAATGCTCTTCTAAGAGGTGCTTTAAGTTATCAACGTGGTATGGATATGCAAAAAAGTATTTCTATTTTAAGAGTGCTAGATAAAAAGTACCGAACTCATAAAAATAATGTGATTGTAGTGGCTAAATTGGCACAATTTTATGAGAGCATAATTGAAATGCCACGTGCTGCAAAGTTTTACGATACTCTTGCTAAAAGGTACAAAAAGAACAAAAAAGCGGCTCGCTCACTATTAAATGCTGCTATCATTTACCAGGGACTTGATCGTCATCATAAAGCCATCGATTGTTATGAGAGATACTTTGATAATTACGCCAAGAAAAGTGAAAAAAGTGAAATTGCTTCAACTATTGTTGAATTGGCTGTACCCAAACGAATGTATACACTCTCTAAGAAGTACTATAAGTTTATCATTGCTAACGGTAAGAAAGACGAACAGCTGTTTGCTGAAATTAAATTAGGACAACTTCTTATAAAAACCAAGCAAAAGACTAAAGGAAAGAATAGAATTGCTAAAGCTTCAGCCCAGTTTTTTAAGTTGAGTGAAAGCCAACGCAATAAGATGATCAAAACCAGAGGTGAAATTGCGGAAATGATGTTTAAAAAGGCCAGCAAAGATTTAAACAGGTTCCTCAAGGTTTCTCTGCGTAATGCTAAAACACTTAATAAAAATCTCAGTCGAAAACAGAATTTACTTACCAGCTTGAACAAGCAATTTTCCGACATTATTAAACTCCACGATGCCAAATGGGGTGTGGCTAGTTTATACCAGTTAGGGCACATCAGTCAGCACATGGCAGTCTCACTTTTTAAATCTGCGGTACCTACTAATCTTTCTGAAAAAGATAAATTTGCCTTTCGATCTGAGCTAGAAAAGTATGCCTTTCCATTAGAAAAAGAAGCCGTTAAGTTTTTTGAACTTGCTTGGCAGAAAGCCATCGAGTTAGGTGTATACAGTGAATACACTCACCAAATATATAATGGATTGTCAAAGTTGGATCCAATAAAATACCCTGTCAGTGATTATATAAAAGAGCATGACTCTTTTACCATAAATGAACTCACCCCAACCAAGCATGTGGAACAATTTATCTTAAACTAATAAAAATACAGAACTTTTAATAATCCCCTAAGGGAGGAGAGAGAGCATGAAAACAATGTTAATAGCGATAGCTTTATTCGGACTCGTACTAACAATAGGTTGTACTACCGTTCAACCCGCTGTGATAATGCATCAAAATCTCGAAAAAGTATCAGTGGTAACTAGCACTAATTCTGGGACTAAAGAAAACGGACTCAACCCTCAGAATGTTAAAAAAAGCATTCAGGCTATGGAACAAGAATTAAAGCGAGATCCCAGAAATACCACTTTATTACTCAATTTGGCTTCAGTTTATCTATTAGACGGAAATTTGAGTCAGGCCCAGCGGATTGCCAGAAAAGTATTAACTCTCTCTCCAGCTAACATTGAAGCCACCAAATTGATGGCTCGAATTTATTTTAACAAAGGAAAGTTTCAAGCCACTGCTCTGATCTGTCGAAATCTTATTTTCAAGAAAATTAAAGACAGTGAAATTTACAATATTTTAGGACTTAGCGAATACAAATTAGGTCAGGTGAGTGCGGCTATCAAAAGCATAAACTTGAGCATCGAATACAATCCTCAAAATGTCGCCGCTCGGATGAATTTAGGAATTATTTTTTTAGATAATAAAGATTTCACTCACGCAGGAGAGCAGTTTCAGCACGTAATGAAGCTGGTACCAGAGTCAAACATAGCAGGGAATTATATGGCCATAGTTTATTCTCAGATGGGGCGAATCGATGAATCCGTTGCTCTTTATGAGAAAATAATTGAGAGTGACAGGTATAAAACATCTGCTTTATATAACTTAGCTCTTATCTACAAAAATCATTTGAAAGATTATGCCCAGGCAGAGACATACATGGGAAGATTTATCAATGAAAGTTCTAAACAGGATGCCAAATATCAGTTGGCACTGCAGATTCAGCAAGAGATCAAAGATATGCAGAAACCTATTGATATCAATAAGAAGATTGAAGAAAAAGAGGAAGTTGCCGACACCCCCAAACCTAAGAAAAAAGTCAAAAAGGTCAAAGTAGTGAAAAAAGTTGAAACTACTAAGGTTAAGGACTTACCCAAGGTGGCAGTGTCCAAAGCAAAGGATACAAAAGAGTTAAATAGCAACGAATCTCTAGAACAGTTTTTATTAGCTAATTAATGAAAAGATTAAAGGATATAATCATGAATACAAATATCTCAATTTTAGGTCTTATTTTACTTGGATTTGCCCTTTCCCTTCCTTCACTTTATGCTGGTGATTTTGTTAAGCCAATTAAGGTGGTGAAGCAACAGTATTTCAAAAAACAGATGAGAACTGAAGTGGCATTAACTTCAGGGACTATTTTAAACAATACCTTTGTAAATACCTTAAGCTATGGAGTTCAAAGTTCTTTTTATTTTTCGGATTTCTCATACTCGGTTGAACGCTTGGGATAATGCTGAAAAGATTGCTTTGGAGAAGGTCACTTATCCATCAGAAGAAGATCCCACCAATCCTCTCAAGCGCAAACAGATTAAACCCATCATCAACTACATCAAAACATGGACCGATGTGGGTGTTAGTCTAGTGCCTATTTATGGCAAAGTCTCCTTTTTCTCTAAGTTTATAGTCTATTCTGATCTTTTTGGGAGAAATGGGGTATCCATTATGGTTTAGGCCAACACTATTTCATCAATCGGCATTTATCCTTTAATTATTCAGTAATGAACAGAAATTTTTATGAGAAAAAAGGGGCTAGCAAAGAGACCTTGCGACACGCTCTCTCATTTCAAGTTGGCTTTAGTTACTTTATTTAAAATTAGGAAAATTTTTGGAGATGCCAATGTATAAATCAATACAGTTAACAGCACTATTATTCCTATCCCTGGTAATATGCTTGTTTTCAGCTATTCATGCTAAAGATTTCTGCAAACAAAAAGATATTGCCAGTAATCGTATCTGCAGTACAAAACTCTATGACCGAATCAATAGAACCCAGAATATAAAAAAGGTGCAAAGAGACTATAGAAGGGTCTCCTACAATTTGAAAAAAGAGGGTTTTGAGCTGGCTGACTTTTTATTACATAGAGATATTTTATTTCAAAAACGACACTCTAAAGCGAGCTATGCAAATGAATCCTCTTTGCTATCTACCTTTTTAGATAAAAGTAAAGAGGGTGGTAATAGTTGGTCAATGCAGGAAGTGGTCAAGTACATTCCGCTTAGAATGAGTGCTTATAAAAACTCTTCCGATACAAAGTACTTTAGAGGAATCCATTACTTTAATAAGAATTACTTTACATCATCTTTACGTCTTCTCTCTCAAGTTGAGCCGGGAAATATAAACTATCTTTCAGCTCGATTTCATATGGCCTTTATATATTTAGTAAAAAGAAAAACCGCCAAATCCATTAAAACTTTTAATTTTATTCTTCACAGAGCCCTCAAAGAAGAAAAGTTAAGTCAAGCAGAAAGACAGTACCTTTATTATCAAAGCGCAATCAATCTAGCTCGAATTGCCAATGATAATGGTTATTATGAAGCGGCAGTTAAATACTATGATCTAATTAAGAAACCTCACCACCTCTGGGTAGAAGCTCAATATGAACAAGCCTGTGCACTTATATGGAATAATGAATACAATCGATCTTTAGGAAATTTACACAGTTTACATTCGCCTTATTTAAGTAACTCCTTTTTTCCGGAAGCTAGGCTCCTAGAAATGATTATCTACTTTAAACTTTGTGAGTACCATAAAGCCACCTGGACCATGATTTACTTTTTGCGTGAAATACTACCAATTGAAAAGAAACTAACTAACTACTTAAAAACTACCCAAGAGGTTAAGCCGTTTCATTTTTTCCGTCTCATGGATAAATTTATGAGAGGAACCGATGAATCTTACTTTCCAATTCCTAAGAAACTCCTAACCAACTATAGTTATAACACTCAATTCAATCTAGAGTATCAACGAGTACTTCAAATCCAAAAAGAGATTATCTTGCTTAGTCAAACTGATGCCAACTTCCGAAGTAGTCCTCTTGGCAGAAAACTTTTTATCCTTCTAAATACTGAAAAGAAAAATCTGATCGACTCTATTGGAACTAAAGTTAAAGGCCAATTAAAACAAACTTTAAGCGAAATTAAAATGGCAAAAAAACAGGCCAAATACTTACATATTGATTTAACCATTAACCAAAAAAATGACCTTTTGGGGATCAAAACTGTTGTGGATAAATTGTGGGATTCCGGAGAAGAGGATGATGAAAGTGGTATCCACCATGGGACCTGGGAGCATGATACGAAGAATGAGTTTTGGTGGGACGAAGTGGGGCACTACCAATTTGATCTCCAATCAAAATGTGAAAAGAAGGGAGAAAAGCTATGATTAAATCCTTATTACTCTTTATTGGTCTGACCCTATTTATGAGTTTTGATTTATTGGCAAAAGATACAACCTCTCTTTTGAAGTTAGCGCCAGTTCAAAAACAAGCAGAATCCGATCTGATTATTTATAAAAAGCGCACTTTGGTTGATTTTGAATCATTACAAATCAATGGATCTAAAAAAGAACCTAATCATAGCTTTATCTTTGCTAAAAAGAATCATGCCTTTTCCAGCATGCTTCAATTGAAAAGAAAGTTTAGTCACAAAATCAAACAATCTGTGATCAATGTTCAAACGAATCGAAAATAGGAGATTTTCATGATTATTTTAAATAAATTCTATCTTATCTTTGCTCTTCTTTTCACCGCTTGCAATGTTCCTACCGAATATTTGGAAGAGACTTTATCCAATAAACCCAAATTGAACGAATCAGATACTAAAACTGAGAAACTGGATGAGGGAGCTAAAAAAGAAGAGCCCACTCCAGTGAGAGAGATGGACAGTACTATTGCATCTGAGCCAGTGATTAAAAAATTAGATGAAGAGCCCGAAGTGCAGCCACAAGAGCCAGTTGAAACTCCAAGTTTAAGAACGATACCTGAAAAAGAAGAAGACTCTCCTGCAGAAGAACCTATTGAAACTGAAACTTTGGAAGAGGTAGTCAATGAACCTTTAGAAAACACTCCCGATGATGACCAGGTGGATCCTAAAGCAAAACCAGTTGAAGAAGAAACCCCATCCACTCCGCCCACTTTGCCTGAAATTATACTTACTGAACAGGTGACTATGGAAAATGTAGTTACACCTACCAAAAGAGAACTTGGCAAGTGTGCCCAGAAATTTAATGTTTCTGAACAAAATATGGTCATTATTGGTGGGAATCATACTCATATCAAATTAAACCGTCAGTCTGTGATGGTGATGAAAGTGGATGGCAATTCAATTCATGGCACTTTTAATTTTAGCTCTAATTCTAAAAACACCTTAGGTAAGCTGTGCATGATTGTGGGAGGAAACCATATTCGTGTCAATGTTGAAGTGGGATTAAATATGGAAACCTTGCAATTAATTGTACCGGTGGATGTGAACGATCTGGAAGTAAACCTCAACATATTAGCCGAACAAAGTCTTGAATACAGCGGAATTGAAATCAATGACTCCAATCATGTCCGCATTAATTATTTAGGTGAAGGTGATTATAGGTGTCCAACCAGTTTGATTTTAGAAGGGAATGATGCCTTTGTAAATTGTATCTAATCATCAACCGAAAGGAGAATTTCTCCCTTAAAAGGGGGGCGCAAATCCTTGTGCCTTCCTTTTATTCCAGTGGACTTATAGATTTCATTTTTACCATTTAAATTGACTCTGACCGGTTTTGCGAAATCAATTAAATCTTCATGTAACCAAATGGAAAAACTGTTTACATTGGTTGTCTTGATATTAAACTTATTATTTCCTAAGTATTCTGCCTCAATCATTCCCGCTACAAGCTGAACTTTTTTAATGAGAAAACTCTGTTTAAAGAAGGCTTCTGCGCTTTCCCCCCATTTAGCAGGTGGACCTTTTTGATAGACTTTATCATAGCTTAGAGTCTCTTTTCCTATGTTATGAATGCTTAACCACTCTCGATGGTAAGCTGACTTTATTTGTGAATCCCAACCACGGTGGCTGATTAAAGTGAGCTTTTTTGAAACGTCTGCTTTTTTTTGCCGCTTCATCCATACCGATAGTTGCTCTAAAGCGGGGAGTGCCTCCTTTCTGATTTTGTGACCTCCATCGAATTCATAATAGATATGAGGTAGGTTTTCTTTTAATAACAATTTATGAGCCGATCGAGCATAAAAAACATCTGTGAAGCGGGGTCTTCCCCGTTTCCCCTTTTTTCCTTGAGGCCAAGCATCATGTTTGCCATGGATGATAAACAGGGGCAATCCCCTAAAGGCTTTAAAGTTTATCACCTTCCATGAGGCTGAGATAATCACTCCACCCGCCAATCGATCGGCAAATTTTTGGGAAAGACCCATTGCGCCAAATCCACCCATGGAATGACCTCCTAAAAAAATACGCAATTTATCTATGTTGAAGCGGAATTGAGATTCTAAAATGACTGCTGAAATATAGTCATCCACTTGAGCTTGGTTCCAACGCAAGGGAGTGGTGTTATCCCAAGGGGCGGTAGGGGAGGCAATTATCACATTGGCCACATTCGCTAGATTTAGCAGACGATAACTGCGCTTATTTTCTCTGGGGCTCACCACTGCTAATTTAGCGTCCTCGGAGGAGGTTGTGGCCCCACCTCCATGTAAAAAAATAAATAGGCCGATGGGTTTTGAGCTTTGGTAGAACGGAGGAATATAAAAGTGGAGAATCCTGTCTTGGTAACTCTTATTTAAAGTGGGATGGGTGAAATTTTGATTTATCTGTGGACCTGTTGTCACATGAATATTTTTTGACTCTTTCTGGGTTAATGAAATGACGGGCGAATTCGGTTTTGGAGCGAGATTATTCTCTACGGAGCAAGAGTGGTAGAATGATCCACCCAAAACCAACAATCCTACTTTAAAAACGCGGTTCATAGTTTCTCAACAAAAATGATTCTTTTCTTAGTATAACTTTAGATGATTTTTTTACCAAGAGGTCAAAAAAAATTAGGCCGAGGGTATCGGCCTAATTTTCATTTTTGTTGGAAAATGGGGTTCTATTAAGCTGCCATTGAAGTGACTTCTTCATGAACCTGTATGATCTGATCGCTATTAAAAACGATATCAACATCTAGTAGAACAATGGTTTTTTCTTCCACTTTTCCAATTCCCATGATGAAATTGGTATCCACCCCCTTGCCAAAAGTAGGTGAACTATCCAGCTGATCTGTGGAGATATCCATCACCTCTGATACTTCGTCCACCACCATGCCCATGAGAACTTTTTTTCCTTTCCTTTCCACTTGAATGAGAATAATACAATTATGCTCTTCATCTTTGGCAGCAAGGTTAAATTTGACTCTGAGATCCACCACTGGAATTACTTTCTCCCGGAGGTTTATAATTCCTCTCACATATTCAGGAGTGTTGGGAATTTCGGTGATTCCCATAATCCCAATAATTTCTTGCACCCGCAGGATTTCTATACCGTAGATTTCTTTGTGAATGCAAAAGGTCAGATATTTTCCAGCTTTTTCATCCATTTTTTCTGTTGACTCGTTTGAAATATTCATAACTCAAACTCCAAATTATATAAATTTTAAATACTTACATAATGTAATCTAAACTGCGTTTAGGCTTGGCGTATTTAAAAAAATATTCGAAGAGTTGGGTTGAAAACTTGAGTAAAAACAAAAAGTAGGTATATAGTGTAATAAAAATAGTTGGTTATCTTGCACCTGCTTTAACTAAAAGTTTTGAGTATTGTTTGTCCTCTTTCAAAATATGGTTCAAAAGCCATTGAAATAAAAAGCGGATCATATTGCTAACGAGCAGTTTTAGCTCCTGGTTGATAGTATCCTCGTTATTCTTTAAATTGGCTTGGAGATTCTTAATTTCTTTAGTAAATTCAGATACTTTCTGGTTGAATTCCTGGTGCGAATCTTTATGTTTAGCCAAATCGGGAAAAGAATTGTACTCTAACAGCTTCTCTTCGTGTTGAAAGTGCTTTACAATATAGTTTTGGAGTTCTGTTAATATGGTCTCCAATTCCCGGATAGAGATGCTCTCCATCTTTTCAATTAGCTGATTAATGATGGAAATGATCTGCAGATGCTGTTGGTCTAATGAGGGGATGCCCACACTCATATTTTTCTGCCAACTGAGTTTTTTGAGAGTTTTACTTTCTGAATCGGTCATTGCACTTAGTCCTTTCAAATATTTACATTGTTATTTTACACCAACTTTTTTAAAAGTTAAGAACAAAAATGAATCTCCCTCCTTCAATACAGGAGTCTGAAACTTGAGTTACTTTTCTATTTTCTTTATTGCTGTGGCTTTAGGGGTGGACGCTTTTGTGGCCTCTATTTCCTGTGGAATTAAAATCCAAGATTTAAAATGGGATAAATTTGGCAAAATTGCTTTGATGTTCGGCTTTTTTCAAGCAGGTATGCCTTTACTGGGATGGGGATTAGGTCAATTTGTTGCTCCTTATATTTCTCCCTACACCGCCCTTCTCTCCTTTGGTGTCTTTTTTGCTCTTGGGGTGAAAACACTGAAAGATACTTATACAGAAGAGGAAGAGACCTGTAATAGCATGTGTTCATGCAATAAATGGAGCTGTCTCTTATCTTTGGCTGTAGCAACTAGCATAGATGCTTTTCTTGTAGGGGTCGTCTTTTCAGTCAAGCAGGTGAGCTTACCTACAGCCATCCTTATAATTGGTCTTGTCACCTTTGTGATGTCACTGGTTGGTTGTACCATTGGTCATCACTCTGTCAGTAAGCTCGGAAAAAAAGCGGGATGGATTGCCGGTTTTATGCTCATAGGTTTAGCTGTCTATCAGTTCTTATAAATACTTTCGATCTTAAGCTGACAATACTCTTTTGCTTCTAAAGCAACTTTTTTTAAGCAGCTTTTATCTTCGATGGGTAAAAGGCAGCTATAGTAACCCCAGGCACTGGAGCTTCCCTTGTCATAGGAAACGGAACCATCAGGCTTCTTAATTATAACCACAAACTGCAGTTCATTAAAAAACTGTTTACCTCCTCTTTCTAGTAGGGTGGTAGGTAAGGTGCTTAACTGCCACACCCCTTCATGTAGAACTTTTGCCTGAGTAGTATTTTTATACTGCCATTCTATAGTTTTTACCAAAGGCCAATTGGAGCGATCCTCCCCTTTGAAACCATAGTGAAAAGAGACCTGGCTCTCTGGGGGGATGCTATCATTTTGGTAACTAAGAATGAGCTCCCCCGTGAGCCTTGAAAAATAGCTAGGGTAAAGCACCTTCTTGTGCAGTAATACAGATATTTGGTGGTGTTTTATCTCTGGCACAATGATCTCATTTAATTGCAGTTTATTGCCATTGCTTCCACAACCAGTAATGATGATACAAAGTAGAGTATAGATTAGGATATTTCTTAGGTATTCCATATTGCACCTTCCTTTCTTCTCGTCTTATTAGCCTCTGCTCTTATGTTAAGGCACTGACCCAGAATTCATATAGTAGATTGGACAAAGAATAGGAGTAATTGGACAAAATTTCCTGCTCTCTTGTATTAATGCTGGTAAAATTCAATAAAAGAAATTATATACGAAATACGTTTAATACATGGATTGTAGTATGGAATTCAAAAATGGACATATTCGGGTTAACCTCTCAAGATGTCCTGGTGCCTATCATGATTACTATAGTTATCCCAGTCATCGGCTTTACATTCCTTTAAAGGGCCACTCAATCATTGATATATACCATGCTAAACGCTACTGTCAGCCAGATCATTCACTCATTGCGCATCTCCAATGGGATTGGTGAGCTAATTATTATTGATATTGAACCTACGGCATGGAAACAGGCGGAAGGATCTGTATGCAACTTTATTATATTTCCTCAAGTAAAAATGATTAAAGAAATGTGTTTGCATCTTTTAGAATATCCGAGCTCCAAGAGCTGTGATAATTTGTCGAGGCTGCTGGTGCAAACTCTTTCAGAATCGGTCTATCGGCATATTAACGGACAGGATCATACTGCCAAATCCATTCAGCTAATCACTGAAACAGCTAAGGATGAAAGGGTTAACAAGGTTCTTTCTTATCTACAGAATAATTTTTATCATCAAATTACTCTCCATGAAGTGGCACGTAAATATGGACTCAGTATTCGTAATATGAATCGGCTTTTTATGAAAGAGTTTGGCTTGAGCCCCAAAGAGATTATCATTAAGCTGCGCATTGAAGAGTCCTTAACTTTACTTACCCAAAATAAAAAATCATTAAGCGAAATAGCCCAGGATGTGGGATACAGCTCTCAATCAGAGTTTTCCAAAGCCTTTAAAAGAATCGTAGGAAAAACTCCTTCCTCCATGAATAGATGATAATTAAATGAACTTTACTCTTCGGTCATAGAGGGCAGGGTGATAATAACTGAGGTTCCTTTCTCTAGTTCACTTTCAATATCCAATTGCCCTTTGTATTTAGTGACTATTTTATGGGAGATGGAGAGTCCCAGACCGGTACCTTTGCCCGGTTCCCTAGTGGTGAAAAAGGGTTGTAAGATTTTATTTAAATTTTCAGGTGAAATTCCACCGGCATTATCTTTTACCACCATCACTGATGAGGGGCACTCTAGGGGGGAGTCTTGTGCTGATAAGGAGTAGGTTTTTACGGTGATGGTTTTATTTGATTTATCACAGTCAAAGAGAGCTAATTTTGCATTGGATACCAAATTGAAAATCACCTGCTCCAGCTGAATTTGATTACTGTAAACCGGAGAGATTCTCTCATCAAGATCAAATTCCACTTTGATCCCTTTTTTACCCAATTGGGATTTAATGAGGATGAAAGGTCCTTTCACCACCTCATTGGGATCTACTGAACTTGAATCACTGCCCACACTGTTTCGGGTGAAGACTCGCATATGGTCTATGATGGTAGCCATTCTATCTACTTGACTCACCACATTTTCCATATCCTCTTGCAGATAACTTTCATCCAATTGGTTTTTTTCAATATCCCTGAGCAGAGATTGACAAATGATCTTGATGCCATTTAAGGGCTGGTTGAGCTCATGAGCCACTCCGGCAGTTAGTTCTCCAAGAGCAGCTAGTTTTTCCGTTTGAATCAGTTGGGACGTGGTTTCCTTAATTTCTATATTGGCTTTTTCTAATTTAGCAGTTTTAGCTACCACCTCGTGGTAGGCTTCATAGAGCATGGCGTCAATGCTTTTCCGTTCAATTACACTGCCGATGGATTGCAAAATGGACATGATATCTTCTTTTTCTTTTTCTGCTTCAGGGGCTGCAGGATGTATTGGGAAAAGATGAAGAACCCCTTGAAGTTTCCCTCCCATAGCAATTGGAAAGACCGCGTTGGGATGAGCTCCACTGTTTTCTTGGGATAAGGAGCATTTTTTCTGGTCATTATTTATCCAAAATACCTCTTTTAAGTTGGCTGCTTGTTCGCAGTAACCCTCTCCTTCCTCGATTCTTTCACAGTGGCAATCGCTTTTCTTATCAAGTCCAAACTCAGCCACACATTTTAGGGACCGTTTTTGTAATTTAGTCTTCTCGGTTAAAAAGAGCGCCCCCTTAGGTTGAATACTTATCCAGGGAAGCTCAAAGATCCAAGAGAGGACATTTTTTGCAGCATCGTCAAAAGAGACAGGGTCTGCAGCCATTTGTAAGATTTTATTGATGGTCTCTTGTAATTTTAATTTATCCATAGTGCCCTCTCTTTAAAGCTACCCCCGAATGGGGGGGGGGAGGATTTATTGCAGGCTTTTTATCTACAAATAGGATATAATTAAAGAAATTTGAGAGCAACTTAAAAAAAAAGACTGTCTCAGTTTCTTAGATTTTTAAATCTAAAGATTGATGATGGCTTTCCTATAGGTAATATTCTCATGGAAGAAGCGAAAAACAAAACCAACCATGTATTGATTTTAGATGATGATGTGCTCATTCGTAAAGAGTTGAAAAAAGAGCTTCAGCGCCGGTTTTATCAAGTTCAGGTGGCCGGAGATGCAAAGCAAGCCAAGGAAATTCTCGCCAGCGGCACCATTGACATTATGTTGCTTGATGTGAACTTACCAGATGTAAATGGTCTCACCCTATTAAAACAGATTAAAGATCAATCTGATTCCAATGTTGAAATTATTATGATCACCGGATGCGGCAGTTTGGATGTGGCCATTCAATCTCTTCGCATGGGGGCCATCGACTATATTGACAAACCCATCAATATTGAGGAACTTGCTGCCGCCTTAGGGCGAGCGGGTGAGAAAATCCTAGAAAAAAAATCTCTTCAATTTAAAAACACCCTGCTCATTGTGGATGATGATGAAACAGTGATTCGCTATATGAAGCGATTTCTGACTAAAGAGGGATTTGATGTATTGGTGGCATTAAATGGTAAAGCGGCTCAGGATATTTTAGATGTGAACAAAGTGGATGTGGTTATCAGTGATATCAATATGGAAGAGACCAGTGGAATTGAAGTTTTAAAAACCGCCAAAAAACTCTATAAAGACATCGAAGTTATTATGATCACCGGTGAGCAAGATGAATCTCAAAGTATAGAATCCTTGCGGGCAGGTGCCTTTGATTATATTTCTAAGCCTATTAATATGGATGAACTTTGCTTTTCTCTGCAGCGGGCCATAGAGAGGATAAATTTAAATCGTACCAAGCTCTATCGAGGCCGTGAGTTAAAAATTACCTCCGAAATTATCACCAAAATGAATCAAGAGCTAGAGGAGAGAGTGGAAACTCGAACTCAGGCCTTGAGTAAGGTGCAGAGCCAACTTTTTCAAACTTCCAAATTGGCGGTGTTGGGTGAAATGTCTGCCGGTCTGGCTCATGAGATCAACCAACCCTTAGGTGGGATATCGCTCATTTCCACCACTTTTAGAAAGTTGCAAGAGCGAGATAAAATGACGGCTGAAGAGCTTTATGAAGGCTTGGATGAAATAGATCACTGTGTCACTCGAATGTCCAAAATCATTCAGCATATTCGAACTTTTGCCAGACAAGATACTTTTAAATTTATCGAAGTGGATGTGAATAAGAGCCTCGACTCTGCTTTGGCTCTCCTGCGTCTCCATGAGATAAAGTTGGTACTAAATCTCGATGAAAAAATACCCAGTGTGATGGGTGAGCCGTATCAGATCGAACAGGTTTGGATTAATCTGATCAGTAATGCAAGAGATGCCTTGGATGATCGCGGAAAAAAAGAGGAAGATCCAGCCTATGAAAAAGTACTTACCATCTCTACTCGGGCCCTCACTAAAAAGAAAGAGGTGGAGGTGACCTTTGCAGATAATGGAATGGGAATGGATCCAGAAACCCTCAAAAAACTTTTTGAACCATTCTTTACCACGAAAGAGGTAGGGCGAGGTTCAGGTTTAGGTTTATCCATAAGTTATGGTATAATAGAAAGTCACAAGGGGGATATCAAAGCAGAAAGTAAACGGAATGTTGGAACCAAGATTATCGTGACGTTGGCGGAGGAATTTGTTGAATCCTAGTATTTTAATCATTGATGATGAAAAGTTAATCAGAGAGCGTTTAGCAAAACTACTACGCTTAGACGACTTTGATGTTTTCCTCGCAGAGAATGGAGCCGAAGGGGTGGAGACTTTCGAAAAGGAAAGACCCGATCTTGTGCTCACCGATATAAAAATGCCAGGGATTGACGGGATTGAAGTCCTGAAAAGAATTAAAGCCAAGGACGAAGAGAACCAAACAGAGGTTCTGGTTTTCACCGGTCATGCGGTGATCAACACAGCAGTGGAAGCATTGAAACTGGGCGCTTTTGATTACCTTTTGAAACCGGTTAACTACGATGAACTTCTTATCAGTTTAAAAAGAGCTATTGAACGCCAATCTATTCAAAAGAGTTTAGAGAAAACTCGAATTCAATTAAAACAGTCATCTCAACTGGCTTCCTTAGGAGTTTTAGCTTCCGGTGTGGGGCATGAACTGAACAATCCTCTGCATGCCATTATGGGAATCACCAGTTTAATTAAGAAGCAAAATGATAAACCTGAAGTGATTATTAAACTCACAGAGAAGTTAGAAAAAGCCAGTGATCGGATGAAAGGGATTATCACCCAGCTCAGAACTTTTGCTGAATCCCGATCTCAGGATAGTTGGAAAGAATTGGATGTAAACAAGAGTATCATGGACTCTTTTATCTTTTTGGAAACTCAGCTCACATCCCGTGGTATCCATGTGGAAACTCATTTGGCAGAGGGGCTACCGCTGATGGTGGCAGACAAAATAAAAATAGAAAGTATATTTCAAAATCTGATAACCAATGCCAGAGACTGTTTTGAAAACCAAGAGCCCGAGAAGAAAAAGGTGATCACCATTACCTCCTTTTTAACCGATGAAGGTCATATAGGTATTAAATTTACCGATTCGGGCTCGGGAATTCCCCAAGATATTCAAGAAAGTGTGTTCGAGCCATTTTTCACCACCAAAGAGGTAGGAAAAGGACCGGGGCTGGGACTTGCTATTATTACTGATAATGTAAGCTCTCATCAAGGGACTATCGCTCTCGATAGTACCGAAGGGGAGGGGACTACCTTTCATCTTACCTTCCCCATTAGAGCTTTAGGTCAAGAGTCGTAAGAGATTTTCCCTCTATTTTTGATAGGCCGTAATGATCAGGCGATCTGTGCTATTTTGCCCCTCTTTGATTTTAACTTGAGCGGCCATGAGTTTGATATTCTCACCGAGGGGAATAATGCTGGGTTGATGGTAATTATCTTCCATCATCTCTTGGAGTTGTTTGAGTAAGCTTTCTAACGTTATCTTTCCCTCAAACTTTTTTTGCAGCCAGTCACTCATTTCATTGGAAGAAAAATATTCTGGAATTCCATCAAAAAACTTATTATGAAACTCCACTTTAAATTCGGTTGAGAGCAGAAGGATACCGAGAGGAAGATCCGCCATAAAATCTTTATAAATCTCATCTTTAGCTTCATACACCTTTTCTGGGAGATGGACTTCTAATCCGTTTTTTTCAGTGAATTTAGCCATCACCTCTTTCATAATCTCCAACTCGCGCTCTCGATATTTAAGGGCTCGATCCAGCTTTAACTTTTCCATGGCTTTGTCGATGGAGACAAACATTTGATCGATATCAATGGGCTTTTTAATAAAATTAAAGGCTCCAGCTCGCATGGCTTGGATAGCATTGTCCTCATCTCCATAGCCGGTTAAAACGATGGTGGCAAAATCCTCAGTTTGTTCGCGCATCTCTTTTAAAGTGGTGAGACCATCTTTTTTAGGCATATTGAGGTCTAGAAGGATGATATCAAACTTTTGAGAATTAAAGAGTTCCATAGCTTGCTCACCATCTACGGCATCAGTCACCTGCCAACCGGGTTCTTTGTCGATGACTCTTTTTAAGGCCCTGCGGGCATCACTGTCATCTTCCACTAACAAGATGGTAGGGTTTTTATTTTGAGATTGTTGCTCTAATTGCTCTTCTGCTCGGCCAAGTGCAATTAAAAGAGTGTCAAGATCGATGGGTTTTTTTATATAGTCAATGGCTCCTTGCTGAAGGGCAAAAATAACATTATCTAGCTCTCCATAGGCGGTGGTTAAAATAAATTGAGTCTGAGGAGAGGTTCTTTTTACTCGATGGAGGACTTCAAGCCCACTTAAACCGGGCATTTTCATATCGCTAAGGATAATGTGAGGCTTCTTTTCCTCAAAAACTTCCAATCCCTCGTCTCCGGAGGAGGCTGTTAATACAGTGTAACCCTCTTTTTTAACGGTGCGTGCCAATTGAGCTTGAATAAATTCATCGTCTTCAATGATAAGTACTACTGGTTTTTCCATGAGATTATCCCTTCTTGGCAAAATTGCATAATTGGTTAAGAGTAAGATAATTTTAAGTTTTATTAAGAAATAATTCAATATTATATAATTAATATTCTGAGGTAAGCATTAGATGGTAATTCTAGCAGAGAATAAATCAGCCTTAGAGTGCGAAATATAGCCCTTATTATATATAAACGTATGGAACAGTATTCTTTCCAATTAAAAAAATTCTAAAACGTCTAAAAAATAGCTTGCACAATAAATAAAAATTCTGTACCTTTTCCAGACTAATACATATCATCATAACCCATATAGGAGACATCTAATGAACAAAGCAGAACTAGTAGAAGCATTAGCTTATCAAACAAAAACAACTAAAGCAGCATCTGAACAATGGTTAAACGCCTTCACTACAACTGTTTCTAAGAACATGAAGAAGGATGATGTTAGATTAGTAGGTTTTGGTACTTTCACAAGCGTTAAAAGAAAAGCTAGAAAAGGCCGTAACCCACAAACTGGTGAAGAGATTAAAATTGCTGCTCGTCGCGTTCCTGTATTCCGTCCAGGAAAAGAGCTAAGAACAAAAGTTAAGTAAAAATTGACTTTTTTTCAAAAGTAGTATCTTTAAAGCCAGGGGAGAAATCCTCTGGCTTTTTTTGTTTTAAATAAGGATATGTAATGACCTTTCAGTTGATTGCCACCTGTGCCAAACAACTTGAGCCCTTACTATTAAAAGAGCTGAATGCTCTAGGGGCCTCGGATTCAAAACTACAAAGTGGAGCAGTGACCTTTCAAGGAAGCTTGGAGCTTGCTTATAAATCATGCTTGTGGAGTCGTCTGGCAAATCGGATTTTATTAGAGCTTCATAGTCAAAAAGTCAACTCACTCGAAGAATTTAAAACGGCAATAACAGCCATTGATTGGCTAGAGCACTTTGACTGCAACCACTCTATGGCTGTGGATTTCACCGGTCAGGCTCTCTATATTAGTAATACCCTATTCGGCGCTCAACTCGTCAAAGATATGGTAGTGGATCAATTTAGAGAGAGAATGGGAGAGAGACCTTCTATTGATTTAAAACAGCCGGATGTGCGCCTCAATGTACGCCTCCATCGAGGATTGGTTCGAATTTCCATTGACCTTTCGGGTGAGAGTCTTCATCAAAGAAAGTATCGACAGACCACCGGAGAAGCTCCATTAAAAGAGAATTTAGCAGCTGCTATTTTACTGCAAAGTGGTTGGCAGCAGTTGGCGGAAGCTGGGGCCACTTTATATGATCCCATGTGTGGGAGTGGAACTTTACTCATTGAGGGAGCTATGATTGCTGGTAACCTCCCTCCGGGATTAAATCGCGAGTATTTTGGCTTTTTAAAATGGAAAGGGCATGACCCCGAAATGTGGGGGCAAATAAGAAGTGATGCCAAGACCAAATGGAATGAAGGCTTAAAAAACATCCCCGCCATCAAAGGAACCGACCAAGATTCAAAAGTAATACGAGCCGCCATTGATAATATTATGGCTGCGGGTTTAGAAGACTTTATCTTTGTAAGCCGTAGAGATATTAGAAAGGAGCTGGATTGGCCCAGTTTGAATGGAGGAAATAATCTGATTATTTCTAATCCTCCCTATGGGGAACGCTTGAGCGATAGCAGGGCATTGCAATCTTTGTATGAACAGATCGGAAAAGTAGTGAAGCAAAAGTATCAAGGTTCTATTCTTTCTCTTCTCTCTTCTGATGAAAAGCTCATGAGCTTTATTGGTTTTCGACCTTTTAAAAAAAATCGTTTCTACAATGGGAATTTAAAATGCTCACTCTACCAATATGAGGTTCACACTGAGGGTGAGCGGATAGAACCTATGGCCCATTTACGTGAGCCTGTTCAGATGAATATCTTGAATGAACAGGAAGTAATGCTCTTTTCAAGGCTTAAGAAAAATCATAAAAAGCTAAAGAAGTGGCTTAAAAAAGAGAAGATCTCCTGCTACCGACTTTACGATCGTGATCTACCCGAATATGCTTTTGCTCTTGATTTTTATCATGAGCAGGTAGTGATGCAGGAGTATGTGGCTCCCAAAACGGTGGATGCAAATAAAAGCCAGAAGCGCTGGAAAGAGGCCGTGCGAGCCACTCGCTGTTTTGTGGTAGAACACCTTGGTATGAGAGAAAATAATATCTTTTTTAAACAAAGATCCCGGCAAAGAGGATTGGAACAGTACAACCGGATTGATTCTCATAATCAAATGATCGAGGTGAAAGAAGGGAAGGCGAAACTCCTGGTCAATCTACAAGATTATCTCGATACGGGCTTGTTTTTAGATCACCGGGTCACCCGGCAAAAAATTTCAGAGCTAGCAAAAGATAAGTCCTTTCTCAATTTATTTGCCTACACCGGGACTGCTACGGTATATGCGGCTCTCGGGGGGTGTACTCATAGCTTGACGGTGGATATGTCTAACACCTATCAAGATTGGAGTCGGCAAAATTTTGAATTAAATAATTTGAATCTTCGCAATCATCAACTGGTGCAAAAAGATTGTATGCAATTTATATCCCGATGCACTCAAAGGTTTGATCTTATCTTTCTCGACCCTCCCTCATTTTCTAACTCCAAAAGGATGAAAGAGACTCTCGACATTCAAAGAGATCATGTAGAGATCTTAACTAAGGTTGGTAAGCTATTAAATCCAGAAGGTCTGTTAATCTTTTCCACCAATAGGCGCGGGTTTAAGCTAGATGCCCAACAATTAACCCAATTTAGAGTTGAAGATAAAACCCATGAGACCCTGCCCATGGACTTTCAAAGAGGTGGAAAGATCCATCTGTGCTGGTTTTTATATAATAAAGCCTAAGCTCTCTCAAAGTATTTGCGAAACTGCCAACTGCTTGCTATATTACCCTCGCAATTTTGAAGTTTGCCAATTGATACAAAACTAAGTGAGTTTAAACATGAGTTATTCCATTAGTATTGCTAATCAAAAAGAGATTGAAAGAGCCCTTAGAAATGAAATTACCGAGTATCACATCTACAAAAAGCTGGCCAAGAGTGTCAAGAATGCCGAGAACAAAAAAGTCTTAGAAGATATAGCTCATGATGAGATTGTTCATTATAATGCACTTAAACAGTATGTGAGCAATCCCATTAAGCCCAACCGGCTTAAAATCTTTTTTTACTTTTTAATAGGTAAAATTCTCGGGCTCACTTTCGCCGTGAAGCTCTTAGAAAAAGGGGAGGTTCAAGCTAAAATTGATTATGAAGAGCTCACCCCTCTCTGCCCTGAAGCGGCTCAAATAGCCATTGATGAAGAAGAGCATGAAAAAGCTCTCATAGCCCTCATTGATGAAGAACGACTGAAGTATATCGGTTCCATTGTGTTGGGGCTCAATGATGCGCTGGTTGAATTAACTGGGGCTTTAGCGGGTTTTACCTATGCCTTGCAAAACCCTAAACTAATTGCCAGTACCGGCCTTATTACTGGAATTGCAGCATCCCTATCCATGGCTGCCTCGGAGTACTTAGCCACTAAACATGACAAGGATGGAAAGCAACCGATAAAAGCCTCTTTATATACTGGTTCTGCTTACGTTTTAGTGGTCTTTTTTCTAGTGCTGCCCTTTTTCCTTTTTAGCAATGTGTTCTTCTCTTTGGGTATTTCTGTATTTTGTGCTGTTGCCGTGATCTTCATTTTTACGTATTATATCTCTATCACCAACGAGACCCCACTTTGGCCGAGCTTTTTTGAAATGGTCTCTGTGAGTGTCGGGGTGGCGATTATTTCATTTATTATTGGCTATGCCGTTCGTCATTGGATAGGTATAGAAGTTTGAATTATTTAATTTAAGGGTAATATTATGGCTCCAATGGAAGAATTAAATGCAGTGGTCTCTCAGAAAATTGATGTGTCTTCTGATTTGATTATTTTACGGATAACACCTCGAGATTGGGATTTAGTTGATTTTAAACCGGGGCAGTTTACTATGATCGGGCTACCACCATCTGCCGAAAGACATATGAGTTCTGATCCAGATACTCATGAATTTAAACCCGGCAAGCTTATTAAAAGAGCTTACTCGGTGGCTTCTTCTTCGATTTCTAAAGAATACTTAGAGTTTTATATCGCTATGGTTCGCTCGGGTGATTTGACTCCTAGGCTTTTTAATCTGAAACCGGGAGACTCCATCTGGTTATCTCCTAAGTTTACTGGAATGTTTACTTTAGAAGAGGTCCCCGCGGAAAAGAACATTGTGCTAGCTGCTACCGGAACAGGTGTGGCTCCTTATATCAGTATGATTCGAACCAAACTGAACACCAATGAAGTGGATCGAATTGCTATCATTCATGGTGCGAGACACTCTTGGGACTTAGGCTATCGTTCTGAGCTCATGACCCTCTCACGGATGTTCCCCAATTTTGAATATATACCGATATTGGATCACCCTGATGAAGAACCAATCCCTTGGAAAGGTGAAGTTGGGTTCATTCAGGACCTTTGGCTAAAACGTCCATTGAATGCCAAGTTTGGTGATCTCACTCCAGATAACACTCATGTATTTCTCTGCGGAAACCCCCTCATGATCGATGCCATGATGGAAAAACTGAACGCCGAAGGTTTTACCAAACATACCAAAAGGCAACCGGGTCAGATTCATATTGAAGCCTTCTAAAACCGATCTTAATTACAAATAGTCTTCTTTGTGGTAAAATACTTTCAGTCTATCCAATAATTTACGAGGTTTAACTTTGACTACGAAAGAAGATGAAATTAAACAGAACTTGAAGGTGGTCTGCAGTTGCAAGGCTATTAAATATGGAACCATCAAACAGGCCATTCTAAACGGATGTAAAACTCTAGAAGATGTAAAGAGAAAAACCAAGGCGGGAACCGGCTGCAAAAACCTTTGTCCTGATAAAATTCAAGAAATGATTGATGAACTGAGTTAGAAGCTCCCTGATGGAAGCTTCTAACTTTAATATTTTATTTAAAATATCTATCTAATAACCCTTTAAAAGCGGCTCCATGACGAGCTTCATCTTTGCACATCTCATGAACAGTATCATGAATGGCATCATAGTTGAGTTGTTTGGCTTTGGTGGCTAAATCTTTTTTACCTTGGCAAGCACCGAATTCAGCATCAACTCTTAGCTGAAGATTCTTCTTGGTATCTGCATGAACTACCTCTCCTAATAGTTCAGCAAAACGGGAAGCGTGATCAGCTTCTTCAAAGGCAATTCTTTTGTAAGCTTCAGCTACTTCAGGGTAGCCCTCTCTATCCGCTTGACGGCTCATTGCGAGGTACATACCAACTTCAGTACACTCTCCCATGAAGTTTGCTTGTAAACCTTCAATTATTTCTTTCTCAACACCTTGTGCAACACCAATCTTGTGCTCATCTGCCCAAGCCATTCCTTCTGAGGATTGTTCTTTAAACTTATCTGGGCCAACTCCACAGGTGGGGCATTTTTCAGGTGGTTCATTTCCTTCGTGCACATAACCGCATACTGTACAAACATACTTATTCATGATGTCTCCCTTTGAAATAACTATAAAACAAGATTTTCTACCTTTTTATATAAAAGAGTATTATTTATCAAGTAATAAGCGATTGGATAAAAAATTTATACTTTATAAAAAAGTATTTAAAAAATATCCAAAATTTGATATAATAGTATTTAGTTCTCCCCGTAAAGCATTGGCCCCCCTATAATTTAATTTCCCCCTAATAAAAAAACCGAACAACATCAATAATCTTGGTGCGTTTGGGAGAGGAACGTTTATTATGGCAGGGTCTTTTAAGCGATGTGCATCAGTGTGTCTTTTATCTATGATGATTTTAGGGGTAATGTTAGGCAAAAACTTACACTCCTACACCCTTTCTCAGTCTCAAGTAATTGGCGAAATAAGTGAGATTAAAGCCAATTGGAGTGTCTACTTTGATCCCACTCGTAAATCAGGAACACTCTCATCCTATTTTTCTAAAACATATATTGACAGTGATGAGGCATTTTTTAAAGAGAGAGATTTTGAAGAGCATTTTATCACTAATGAAGAGGGATACACTCGAAGAGTCTATATTCATCTTCCAGAGCAACCTCGTCCTTTTATTTTTTGTGTGGCGGGTGTGGGAGGAGGGGCTTCTGCAGATTCACTTCTTATATGTTCCCAAGAAATTCGTAAGAAATATGATTGGGGTATGGTGTTAATTGAAAATAACACCTCTTCTTCCTGGATCAAAAGAAATGAACGGTTGGTGATTACCGGATATGAAGCGGGGTGGGATCTCTATCTCACTATAAAAGAGCTCTTACAGATGGATGAAATAAGGGAAAAACTAATGGAAACCCATCTGATTGGTATGAGTCTCGGTGGCAATGATGTGGCCTTTGCTGCCTATTTTGATAGTGTATTAGAGACGCACCTCATTGATGGCAGTGTGATGGCTGTTAGTAGCCCCGTAGACAGATTTGCCACCTTAGCCAAAGTAAGAAAGAAGCAAAGTATTTCCGCCTCCTTTATTAGAGGAATTTTGAAGGGGATCTACAAGGCTGGAAAATCATTAATTCAATCTTATTATCCTATTTCAGCCGATGAATTTGCTAAGACTGCTGAAATGGATCAGTTATGGGAGCATCTTTTTATTCCTAGTTTATTAGACTACTTAACCGAAAGCCCCGTGCACGAACAATTTTTTGAAAAAATTGCCCAGTCTCTAGGGCTAGAAAATACTCTTATAGACAATATGTCAATCTCGGAGGTTCAGCAGGTTTTGCGTCTGCCTTCGGTATTACCCATGATTGATAAGCCGCTCCTCTTTTTAAATGCCAAAAATGACCCCATTATTGACTACCACACTCCTATCACTGAATTTTCTAAAGTCAGCTCGGAGCTTCATTTAGGACAATACACTACCAAATATGGAGGCCATGTGGGCTACTACTCGGGCTATGGAGATGGTTGGATGGCAAAAGTGGTCAGAACCTATATTAGTTACTTTGGAAAAAAAGCGAGCAAATATTATAATCAACCCTCCAGCTTTGATCCTGATGCCCATCCCTATAATTGTCATCCTTTAGGAGGCTTTGGGGTGTGTGCTTTAGATGATGATGACTACTGATTGGCTAGTCGGTTAAATTGGCTGATTAAATTCTAAGCAAACAGTTGAGAATATGCGAAATAAATAGGGTTTGACCCTATTTATTTCCTTCATCTCTCCTTTTTTCCACTGACAATGTGGATAAAATTTCCAAAGAAAGTATAAGAATAATTTTCTAGACAGTAGATTTTTTCCTATCGGCTCAGGATAGAAATCCTAGTTGCATGGATTATTATCTCAGTTTATATTTATAATACATAAAATACTTAAACAGAAGGTGATGATTTTGCATAGATTTTTTCTATTATTACCATTAATTTGGATCTGTAGTGACCTTTTGGCTGAACCGCTTGGGGTTCATAGCATCAGTTTAAAAAAAGCCCAGGCTCGTATTACTCCTTTATACCATTTGGAAGAAACAGATGGTGAGGTCACACTCGATCAACTTTTAAGTTCGGTGAATAAGTTAAAATTTAAAAAATTGAAGAAGAGTAATTTAGGTTACTCTAATTCTCATCACTGGCTAGCATTTTCTTTATACAATCCTTCTATTGACCCCATTGAGCGAGTTATCTCCTTTGTTAGGCCTACCTTATCGGAAGCCACTCTTTATATCATGGATCAAAAGGAGAGAGGTAAATATAAAACGGTCTCTTTAGGGAGAAACACTCCGGTAGTAAAAAGATATAAGAGGAGTTTCAAAAACAGTTACCCCATTACTCTCCCACCGCGGAGTAACAGCACCTTTTTCTTGCGCTTATACACCCATAACACCCTCCAATTAGAGATTTCATACTTCACTAAGGATGCCTATGAACAAAGAGAAAATAAGGAGTTATTTACTTTAATTGGAATCCTAAGTTCTCTCGCCTCTCTTTTGCTTTTTAACCTGATGCTCTATGGTACCTTTAGAGAAAAAATATACCTTAGCTACTCAATCATGGTAGGGGTCTTAATTTTCTTTTTAGGAACTATGAATGGTTTAAATGATCTGTTCTTGCCCTTTATTACAAAAGACTGGAGTTTTTGGGTGACCCCTCTTGGTTGCCTATTTGGTCTCTCTTTTCTTGGTTTTGTATTTCATTTCTTGAAGATTAGAAAAGAGGAAGGAAATTGGAAATATATTTATTTAGCCACAGCCCTCTTATTTATTATCTCCTTTTTTATGAGCTTTGTTGGGATCAATTTTCTGAAGGGTTATTTCACCGGTTTCGCTATTCTGGTGGGGGTAATTGTAGCGATTTACTCTGCCTTTTCGCAATACAATAAAGGACGACAGGTGGCTAAATATTTTTTCTACTCCTTTATTCCCTTTGCTGTTTTTATGAGTATTTGGGTGGTGATCGACTTTTTTCAAATGGGGGGGGAAGCCCTGGGAATCTATTTTTTAAATGGAATACTGGTTCTTCAAGTGCTTGTTTTCTCTTTGGCGGCTGTTCATCGAATAACTGTTTATAAGCAGGAAATGGTGAAATCAGCCGAAGAGGGAAGGCAGAAAGAGAAGTTTAAGAATTTGGTCTATATCCTTTGCCATGACCTTGCAAATCCACTCTGTTTAATTCAGTCCACCTCACATTTTCTGGCTAGAAAAGGGGAAATGACACCCGAGCAAGCCAGTGAATCTTGGAAACGAGTGGCTAATGCCTCTGATCTACTTGCAGAAATGCTGGATCATGTGCGAGAAATGCGGGCCATAGATTCTGGCAAAGTGACTATTAAATTAACACCTGTTCCTCTTATCGAGACTCTGAATGAGGTGTTAAGTCATAATAAGAGTAAAATCTCTGATAAGGGACTGACTGTTGATATGGAAGCCCCTAAAGGGTTGGAAGAAATTCGAGTTCTTGCAGAGCCAAGAGGTTTAAAAACAGTGATTTTGTCCAACTTATTAACCAATGCCATTAAGTTTTCTTACCCCAAATCTCCCATTCAAATTCGAATAGAGCAGCAAGAAAACCAGGTTAAGTTATTTATCAAAGATCGCGGAATTGGTATTCCAGAAAAAATAAAAAATGAGATTTTTGAAGACAATAAAGTCACCACCCGTACTGGAACGGGCGGAGAAGTAGGAACCGGATTTGGCATGCCACTGGTACAAGCTTATGTGCACAGTTTTGAAGGTTCTATTGAAATAGATAGCCAGCCTGAAGAAGATCATCCTGATGATCATGGCACTACTTTTATAGTGACTCTTCTAAAGGCCTCTTAGTATTTGTAGAGAATAAGAAAAAAGAGAGGGATCAAAATCCCTGCTAGAACCCACCATTTTCCTCTTTTTAGAGCGCTCTTTTTACCTTTCACCATAAAGAGCCCAGAAATGGCCAGAAAGAGCAGAATAAAAGCATATCCATCAGCCACAAAACTCCACAGTTTTTTACCATGATTGAGATGAATAAAATTCATATCTCTTAAAAGAAAGCGTTCATGAGTTTTGGTGATGTGGATTACTTTTTGGTTGGTATCTACCAGGATATCTTGGCCTTCCAAGTTGATTTTATATTCAGTGGGAGAAGCAGGGTAAGAGCTTAGAGGGGTGCGAGTTTCCCCTAACTGTTTTAAAATCGCTTTAGGAAATTCCTCAGCCTCAATGGGGAGACCCACTTTTAGTGTCACTTGGCTTTTCTCTTGGCGATAATTGGGGTTCCAATCATCAATGTGATTCACTGCAATGCCTGATATGGCATAGATGATCGTCAATCCTGCAGTGAGAAAACCTAAATCCCGATGGAGACTTCGATTGAGGCTGAACCAATTAATCTTTTTTTTCATTTGAGAATGACCGCTCCGGTGGCGTTAAGTTGATAAAGCGTCATAGGACCTTTGACTGTTTTAGGATCAAATTTCTTTCCTTGCTCTTCCGCAATATGCTTCTTGTATTGAATGGTTTGATGCTTATTTAGTTTAAAGCTAATGAATTGTCCTTTGGCAATAGCCTTTTTTCCTTTGGCAGTCATGGGAAAGACCATAACTCCATCTCGGACCTTGATTCTTAAAGACTGAAACTTTTTGTCGCTCATGAGCTTCATCCAGCATCCTCTTTTGGCGCATACATCATCTATAACACCTTCCACCGTCACCTCCTTTTTGAGGTATTTTTCAGGTGATGCCATTAGTTTAGAGATGGGGATAACTTTCTTAGGATCGGCGCCAGTTCCGAAAACCTGTTTAGCTAAAAGAGTGGGAGAGAATAAAAGCAAAGCGATCAGTAAAATACGAAACATGAGAACTCCTTCAAAAAATTCTGAGGATCCAGGGTAAAAATTTAGTCCTCTTCTTATATAGGAAGGAGCAGGAGGTTTTCAATAGCTATATTTTTAAATTTTGAAAATCTTGACCTGAAGGGTTTTGAAAAAGGCTTAAATCAAACTCTTTTACTACGGATAAGATGTGATCGAATAGGTCCGCTTGAATCTCTTCGTATTCGATCCATCTGGTCTCATCAGCAAAGATATAGATCTCTATGGGTAAGCCATTGGCGGTTGGTTGCAATTGGCGAACTAATAAGGTGGTATTTTGTGAGATCTTTTTATGATTTCTTAAATAGCTTTTCACATAATGGCGGAAGGTCCCAATGTTGGTTAGTTTTCTTGAATTATCTACAAGTGCATCTTGGGGAGATTTATCCAGGTTTTCTTTGAGTTCAGTTTTCTTACCTGCAATGTAATCTTTTAGTAATTGGTATTGGCTCAACTTGTCAATATCTTCCCTATTAAGAAAGCGAATAGAGTTGAGGTTGATGAAAAGTGATCTCTTGATCCTTCGAGCCCCAAATTTAGACATGCCTCGCCAGTTTTTAAAGGTGTCTTCGATTAGCTTATGTGTGGGGATGGTGGTTATGGTCTTATCAAAATTTTGGATTCGTATGGTATGCAGACTGATATCGATCACATCTCCATCGGCTCCATATTTGGGAACTTCCAACCAGTCTCCTAAATGAATGAGACTATGTGAGGTGAGTTGAATACTGGCCACTAAAGATAAAATAGTATCTTTAAAAACCAACAGCAGAACTGCAGTTAAGGCACCTAAACTACTAATAAAAATCCAAGGGGAACGATCTAGTAAAATAGAGATTACTAAAATACCACAGATCAGGAAAACAATGAGTTTAACCAATTGGAAGTAGCCCTTTATAGGACGACCAGAAAGTTTAGGGTGACTGGCATATATTTGATGAAGAGCTGTTAGAAAAGCAGAGAAGGATACAGCTCCCCAAATCAGCATCATAGAAAGAGATATCCTTTGAATAGCTGTGGCTAATAAGGTATTAACCTTAGGCATCATCGGAACAATGAGATAAACCATCGCTGTGGGAATAATGTGGGCAATGTAATGAAAGACTCGATTTTCGTAAAAAACATCATCATAGGCCGATCGAGTTTTGCTAATTATAGCCTGAATAGTTTTTAAAAAAATTCTTTGAGTGAAAAAATTTCCAATTAAATAGAGAAAAAAGAGGGTGCAGCAGATGAGTGCCTGCCAAACTAGGGGAATATTATAGGTATAATTTTCTAAGATTTTTAGCATGATAGCTTAGTTTAGCAACAAAAATCAGAGAACACTAGTTTTTTTGCATTAGTTAAACTAATTATATTCATCGAAAACAATAATTTCCTATCATGGAGGGGTTTTGCTAGTTAATGGAGCCAACAGAGAAACGGAATGTTTAGGAGTTTAAAAATGAAAAAACTAATCGCTTTAATCGCGCTATTTACATTATCTTTATCACTATCCACATCTTTAATGGCTGAAGACGAGCTTGATTTAAATCTTACTGAAGATTCTTGTTCTGAGAAATGCAGTGTACAAGCCACTGATCTTTGCAAAGAGCAACCAGGTGGTCAGGCTGACTTTATGAAATTTGGAGTTTGTTTTTCTTCTTCTTTTACAGGTTGTGTAGCTGGATGTGTGATTCCAGAAATTAGTATTGATAATCTTTTATCCTCGAATGGTTAATTTAACATATCAACATATTCCAATCCCTATTATCACCATTGATTACGATCAAATCACATTAAGAAGGGAGAAGGCAATCTTAGGAGTTACCTAAGTAGAAGCTTTCTCCCTTTTCCTGTTTTTATCATAGAAATTTATTCAAAGTAGGCTCGTTGGCGTGAATTTGGTAAAAATCTCTTAAATGCCGACTCCCTACGGATGTCCCAATCATATCATGACGAAGTCCCTCTACCATAAAAGCTGCAATGGTGTAAAATCTGCCATCTGGTTAGCAGTTAGAATATCTGGTCCGCCGAGGCTCCATTCTCGATCTCTAGAGGTCACAGCCTCTACAATATCTAACCCCTTGTAAATATGTTGATTGATCACTGAGACAAAAATAAACTTTTTAGCTCTGGCCTTTATGTCTTCCAGCTTCTTAGGATTTCTAGCGAGGGCTCTCACCCAATAACCGGCATCTTTAAATGCCTTGATAGCATATCTGCCAAGATATCCAGTGGCTCCTGCTACAAGTACCGTTTTTTTCGATCCTAATAACTAGAATGGTAGTAACTTTGATATTGCAGAGCAGCTTGAGAGAGTTGCAATTGCTCCCGCAAGTCCACTAGCTGTTCATTCCAATACTTTTCAGTTCCAAAATAGGGGAAGGCTCGTTGAAAAGCAGGGTCAGACCATCTTTTTGCAATCCAGGCTGTAAAGTGGATATACCTAAGGGCTCTGAGGGGTTCAATGAGGCAGAGGGTTGATCGATCAAATTCTCGCATTACTTCATAGGAGTTGAGCAATTTATCACGAATTTCGAGGGAGTATTCATCGCGACCGGGTAAAACCAGCCAAATATCCTGTACACAAGGACCAACAACCATATCATCAAAATCCACTAGAAAGAATTCATCTTGATTCCAAAGGATATTTCCCAGATGGCAATCCCCATGCACTCTTTGATAGGAAGTTTTTTCAAAGTGAGGGTCTGCCAGATCACAAAGTTGATTCACTAAGGACTTATAGGAGTCTTGATAGTGGGCAGGTATTTTTTCACTTTCCAGTAGATATTTAAGGTTCTCTCGACCATAGGTGGTGGGAGTTAATTTGATCCTGTGAGAAGCCGGCTTTTTACTGCCCACATTGTGCATCCGGGCAAGTAATCGTCCAACTCGTAAGACTTGATCCTCATTGAGCTCATCCGGAGAACGACCTCCTTTTTTAGGAAAGATAGAGTACCAAATTCCGGTTTCTGGAACCTCATTCAAGGTAGATTTTTCTTCCCTTTGCCCGGTAACTGAAAAGGGAATCGGTGCCACTGCGGGAAGTTCATTGTCTTGTAAATCTTTTAAAAACTGATGCTCTTCTAAAATTTGTTCCTTGCTCCAGCGTCCGGGTCGGTAAAATTTAGCAATGATGGAGCGATCAAATTTGGATTTGATTAAGGATTCATCTTCCACCTCAATCTCAATATCGTAGACTCGATTTTCCATACTGTTTAATGCCATGCACCGTCCTGTGCATTTGTACCCAGCTAATTCCACCGCATCGAGAATCGTATCGGGAGTTAAATTGTAAAAAAATTCAGTTTCTTTATCTCCCCAAACATGAGTCGCCATTAAGTCTCCTTTGTGTAGGTATTTAGATGGAACCTACGTAATATCCATTTTAATTTGTCTTCAGTACTTTTCAATTGGATAGCAGATATAAATGTTCGTTGTTCTTTTTTTATAAGCGACTCCGCTGTTTTCATAAAGCTCTCACCCTCTTCTTTTGGAATCTCTTTTTTAGAAACCCCCTGGTACTTTTCAATAAAAAGGGTGAGGGGAGTCAGCCGCTTGCTCCAGATATTCTCCTCAGATCGAGAAAGCCCTAACTGTTTTAGCAGAGTGATGCGTTTTTGCAAGACTATAAAAGTAGACCGGTAGTAGGTGGTTAAAAGAATGGGGAAGAGATCGAGCTCCATAAAAAGGTGGTTCCAGTTCGATTGAATCACTAACTCATCCCACATGGCAATAACCTTATCACCTCGGTGGAGATAGAGCTCTAATGATTTTAATAAGGGCTGTCCTTCATTCGAGTCATCATCAAGTAACTTTCTGGCTATTTTTAAATCATCTTTTAATCTGCCCATATGCTGATTTATTTCATCCACCCCTTGAGCGTTTTGAATCAACAAAGAGTATCCTCCTGCTCGATTTTCAACAATATTGGGTGCAGCAAAGGTTTTAAAAATCCTCATTAGGTTTTCTGCATGACCTTTAAAAAGGGTTTCATAAGCCTTGGTCTCAGCGTCCAGAGGATTAAATTTAGCCGGATTATCGAGCTGATGGTTAAAACTTAAATAGGAGATAAAGTTTAAAAAACACTCTCGCATAGGGTTAATTAAGACTCCTTGCAGATCTTCCAAAATATTAGGAGATAGATAATTTACAGGAGCTAAATGAAAGCAGTGAAGGGCGTGGTGACAGTCATTAACAGGGTAATTGTTCCACCAAATGATCGGCCTTTCTTCGCCCACCACGGAGCGCATATCGTTAAAAGAGTCTTGGGTAATGGTGGGTACAAAAATATCATGACCGGTCCAAAACCAGGGTGTTTGAATGGGGAGTTTGGTATTTAGTTCTTCCAAATAGGATGAGCTTTTAGTGAAAAAATAATCTGAAGGGCACAGCCACAAATCTTCCACTTTACATAACTTTTTTGCAAGCAGACCGACTAGAATATCGATTTGCTTATTGGCAACCGCCGCTCCCCAATTTTCTCCAGTCTGCGCCACCACGTCATAAGCGAAGGGGATATCATCAAATAAAAGACAAAATGTTTTAACCCCCAGCTGTTTAATTTGATTTAACTTGGAATAGGCTCTTGTAATAAAAGAAGTGGAATCCCTCTTTAAATCTTCACTGGTGATTTCAGGGTTCAAACCAAAAATAAATTTGATTTGGTTTTTTTTACAATAATCTACAACCTCTTTGAGTTCAATAAGCTCTTTTTCAGGGTAAAGCTCACTCCATTTTGTACACATATAGGGATCATCTTTAGGACAATAAAAGTAGCTATTAAAGTGAGGAGCATGGTTTTTTACAAACTCTAAGGTGGTGAGTCGCTCAGCATGATTCCAAGGTTTTAAAGGACGAGAAAAAAAACCTTCCACAATGCCGTAAAATGGGGCGAGGTTGTTAGTAATCAAAGGTGTGGCTGTCATTGGAATAATTGGTCTGCATTTTTTTACAGGGTGCTTTAGGTGGTGGTGGAGTCAAAGCTGAGGGTGAAACTTTAGGTAGTAAATAGGACAGCGCTCGGTAGACGATGTCATATTGTATATGAGTTAAATCCACTGCTTTTTGTCTAAAAAACTGAGAGAGGAGAGAAGAGGAATCTCTGGTCTCTAATAAATAATCGTAAATTTTTTGTACTTTGCTGGCTTCGCTTTCCGTTCCTCCCATATGCAATTCACTCACTTCATGAACAGTGCGTAGAACTGAATGAGACGTTTCGGTGATATAATTAGCGGAGTTCATTTCTCCCACCAGGGGTATAGCTGAAATATAGGGCTTTCCGAGGGTTTCCATCAGGAGTTTTGTTCCTTTTCCGGAGGTGATGGGAGGGAGTGAGCTCAACCTAAAAAGTTGGAAAAAGAGCTCTTGGGGAATGTTGCCCACATTCACAAAGAGAATTTGCCCAGGTTTAATATTGGCAAGTTTGGTTTTTAATGCAGGATCATGAAATTCGGTCCAGCTTGCGGCTTTTTTGGCTTCAGCATCTGTTTCTAGGAAACTTTGCATTTGAGCCACATGATTGAGACCAAGTTCTGCCAAGATGGGAACAATAATCCCTTTTTTTATGGGAGAAGAACCCTCCTGCATGAGGCGGATAAGAGCCTTGGTTACATTTCTCCGACCCTCGGATCCAAAGTGATCTCGGTCAACTCCATACCATGTCATGCTTTCAGTTTTTTCCATAGCCTGAAACAGCTCATAGAACTTTTCTGCCTTGTGTTTATAATCTTGAGGGGACAAGTTCTCTTTTATAAAAGAAGCCCAGTCGATTACTTCTGGAACTAGATTGAGAGCTCCTAAGCTATCAAATTCAGTTATTTTGTAGGGGAGCAGGTTCTCGTTATAATAATAGCTGGGGACTAGCCATCCTGCAGGATTGAGAGCCATAAAGTGAGTGGTCTCAAATTTAATATTCATGCTGCCATCAATTCCTCCAGTGAACCCGAGCAGAATGCGCGCAACGCTACCAGCTTTTACTTTTTTATTAAAGGAGGTCAGCGATTCAATTTTGATTTTCTGACCGGGGAGTTCCACCTGGGTATCAGCCAGTTTGGAATCATAACCGGGAAAAAGGACCTCCATCTTAGTTAGTTGATCAGGAAAGGTGCTGCCTGCAAAAACCACTTCAAAAGTGCCATCAAAACCCAGTTGAC
>CAYFLR010000005.1:45330-49036 GCA_964343805.1 uncultured bacterium
AGCAGAGTATGAGATTGATGACCCATACCAGGAGCATTACGAATCAAGATACGGATGGTTTGTTGGTTTTTAAGGAGTACCTCAACTTGGGGCAGATCTTGAGTAGTGGCCCAAAGACAGAGGGGGGGTAATAACAGTAATAACAGGCAAGAACGTACAAAAAGGAGCGGCTTTATCATGGTCAATCTACTTGATTAATTTTATTTTTTTAAAGAGATATTCACTCGACACTCATCATCCCAGGTCCAGACATTTTTGCCCACCAAAATAGATTGATTGCAAGTGCTTTGCTCAATGGGGTTTTCATCCACTCGCAGCAATTCTAAATCATTGAGTTGCAACCGGGGAACACTGGTCAATCGATTGTTGCTTAAATCAAGAATATTGAGTTCGGTGATTTGATTTAAGTCTTTGGTAGAGTCCACCTTATTATATTTTAGGTCAAGGTAACGTAAACGAGGGAGTTTAGAAATGGGGGATAGATCTTTTATGTGATTGCGCGAGAGATCGAGGTACTCCAGCTCAGTAAGAGGACTGAGGGGGGTCAGGTCAGTGATATTGTTTCCAGATAAAATCAAACGTTCTAATTTGGTCATGTATTTTAGTGGAGTAAGATCTTTAATACGCCGATCTTTTATCCATAACGACTTGGCAGCAGCATAGTGACGGCCAGCCAATTTGCAGTCTTTATGCGCAATTCTATCCACTAGAATTGTAAGGGTTGCTTGAGCTTCTTTACTTAGCACTGTGGGATCTTCACATAATTTGGTGATAGCCTTAGCTGATAGAGTATCTGTTGGATACTTATAGTTATGGATGGCCAACAATCCAATATAGACACTCGCTATGAGGCTAAAAAATATGAGTAGAGTTGTTTTCATGGTCTTTCCCCAGTTTGATTTCTAATATACGGATATAAGTCATTCTTCCTCTATCTTATAACACAATTGGGAAAAAATGCACTCATTTGTATAAAAAATTTTAAATTTTCTAATCAAGTTGAGAAAGTTAAGATATTTCAATGTGATAGATAATTTAACTTTCATTATCCATGAGCTCCGGTTATATATCAGACTCAAGGATACTAAAAAATACTGATAAAGGCTTCGCCTGAGATACTCCAACTAGAAGGGAGACTGGAATGCTGAGATTTGTTTATGTGATGACTTTAGGAGCTGGGTTGTTATTGGTCAATGCTCTTTCTGCTAAAGAATTTAACTATGTGGACATACATGCTCATGCGGCTTGTATCGACACCCTTGATAAAGACTGTTATATATCACCCGCAATGAAAAAAAATATCCGTTACAAGATATTTATGAAGGCTTTTATGGTGACGCCGGAAGAGTTGGATCAGCATGGAGGAGCTTTGGTTTTCAAACGGTTGAGTGAGCAGGTAAATCAATCTAAGTGGGTGGCTAAAACAGTGGTGTTAGCCCTCGATGGCATATATGTTAATGGAAAAATGGATTTTACCCGTACCAATGTTTATATTCCCAACGAATTTGTGAAGAAAAACACCGATCTCTATGAAAACCTCCATTTTGCTGCGAGTATCAACCCTAACCGTCCTAATGCTTTGTCTTTGGTAAAACAGGCCAAAAAAGATGGAGCTGTTTTTATTAAATGGATTCCTTCCATAATGGATATTAATCCTTCTGATCCAAGTTTGATTCCCTTTTATCAGCTACTCATAGAACTAAAACTGCCTCTTTTGACCCACACCGGCAAAGAAGACTCTTTTGTCTGGACCAATAATGATCTAGCCGATCCTGAACTTTTAACTCTTCCATTGAATATGGGAGTTACTATCATTGCTGCCCATGTGGCTTCCACTGGTGGTTGGGGAAAAAATAGCGATTACAATAAACTACGTAATCTATTTACCAATCCAAAATACAGACATAATCTCTTTGCTGACATTTCTGCCTTAACTCAAATCAATCGAGTGAAGAAGATTAAGAAAATTATGAAAGATCCTATTTTTCATGGTCGTCTTTTTTATGGAACCGATTGGCCACTCATTAATGTCAAACTGCCCTATGTGGGAACCAAATTAATTCCCTATGGATCTTATCCTCTTTTTACCTCTTTAACCCGAGACCAGGTAAAGCAGATCGATGCAGAGGAAAATTTAATGGACAAAGATGTGTTGTTGAAGGCTTTTCTCGGTTTGAAACCACCGATTATCAAATCAGATCTTCCTACTCTCCGTATAAACGGTCTATAATCGGCTTGGGCAGGGCTGTGAGTTTACATGCGCTTTCGAGGGTGAATACCGGACTTTGAATGGGTTTAAAGGAGCTTTTTGCACTATTTTCATTAAAATGGATACCATGTAGGTAAGCCACCTCTCCACTGGGATCGTAAACCTTAAGTACACTTTGGCTCGATGTAAGTTCTTTAATAACGGCTCTCTTTATTTCCTTAGTAGAGCCTTCACTTTCTAAATAAGAGGGCAGTTCAACTAAAGAAAACCCAGCCTTTTCTTCTTCTTCTGTGATTTCTTTAGGGTATCTGTTTTGTAGCATAATGAACCTCTCCGGGCTATGGGTTTCCTCCAATTGTTCAACAGTTATTAGGTTGTGTCAAGTTTCAAATCACACTCTCAGCTAAAGCATTTCTAACCCTGACCGAAAAGAGGCTCATGAGAACCATACACTGGATCATATTACTAGGATTGACCCTGTTACTTGCTTGCAAGCCTCGTTCTTCCATCAAAGAATCCTATAACCAAAAGAATTTAGGTCGAAAAGACCCGAATCATATCTTGAAGATACCAAGGCAGGATCAAGATGATCTGCGCTCTCATTATAATCTCGTACAACTGGTTTTGGGTGGTCAGGCGGGTGATTCTCAAAGGTCACTTATGGAGACCCAACCTGTTTTACTTCCTCCCGAAAAAAGCCCTTGGTTAGCAGATAACTTTGCCTTTAAATTCAATGGGGTAGCTGCAAGGTGGCAGAAAGGGCGATTTTATAACTTTTTCTCCTACCATCTACCCAAGCCCTTCTCGATTATTAAAACTTTGATGAAGGCGGAAAACCATGAGGAAAGTTCAAAGGAGTTTGTAAAGGAGCTTTCTGCCATCGAAAAGTACGATCTTTTGGTGGGAGATTACGATTTTACCGCCACCCGAGTAGAACGAGGTTTGAGAGGAAAAGATCAAACTCGTTGGATTGAATGGTGGGAAGGATACTGTAACGGTATTTCAGCTGCAGGTATTATGAGTCATTTGCCTGAAAAGGAGCTAGAGCTAACTAATCCAGATGGTTTCACTATCACTTTTTTTCCTGAAGATCTCAAAGCTCTCTTGGCACTCTCTTATTATGCCAACCGATCCTCAATTATGGGAGGGAGATGTGATAAAGTAACACCCTTAAAAGATGAAAACGGACGCATCATGGACTGGACATGTCGTGATGTAAATCCAGGCTCGTTACTAATTGCTCTTACCAATCGAATTGGGAGAAAAAAGAGTGCCTTCGTGATGGAAGTGGATGGAGCCAGTAGCGTTTGGAACTATCCGGTGGTAGGCTATCAAATTACCTATCTGCCAAGACCTGCGGAAGCACAAACCACAGAGATATATAAAAAAATCCCTTCCTTGGAGCAATTGAGAAGTTTTCAACCAGAGCTATCAGAAAGCAAAACCAAAGCTTATAAAGAACTTCGTGATGCCCTTTATGACTATGATCCTCAATCT
>CAYFLR010000005.1:49046-52929 GCA_964343805.1 uncultured bacterium
CTTTGCTGCTAAAAAAACTCGGTTTGGCTTTAATGGAAAGTTGCAAATTTGGTATCTCAAAGAGAGTGGCAAATCTCCTCTTCAAAAAACACTAAGAGCTCGATTTGAGGTGGATCATCGCCTCAATATTATCGGGGGAGAATGGATGGGCAATTTAGGTGAAGATCATCAAACAATTAACCCTGATTTTATCTGGTTTCCCGGCCCGCCTCTAACCACTAAAGATGGTTTTTTAAAGGAAAATCCTCATGTGCATTGGCCTTTGGTCAAAAGTATGGTTCAAAAAAGTGCTAATGGGTTAAAAAAACTTGAAAATAGTGAAAAATGGGATTGGAGCCGTACTTTTACCAAGGCCCAAGAGAAAAGAGACCAGCGGATCCAGCGAATAGCACAACTACTGAATATCACTTCACAGGAGTTGCCCATTTTCTATTTTCAGACAGGACCAGACCTATCGGTGAAGATGATCGGTTCTTTTGCTGAAGAGAGATCTTTGTCACTCAAAGAGGTGGAGGGGCGTTCCAGCTGGCCTCTCAGGAGAATTGGTCACTATGTTTTACTGGATGAATCTTGGTATTGGTCTGCTTCAAAAGAGTTTCAGTTAATTGATGAGAATCATCAAAGCCTGACCCATAAGGCCTCTTCCCGTTTTGTGGTGGAATCTACCTCCTCCTCCCAAACATTCTCTCATCTACAGGTCTTATTTAAAAAAAGATGGAGAATGGCTGAGGGAACAGAACGAATTGATATGGTGTTGCAATTGAGAGATTTACGGGAATCTCAGAATGACCCGAATTCACCTCGGTCAGTGCAAGTGATGGTTGAAATATTAGATGGTCAAAGTGGAAAAGTGGTGCCTTTGACTGAAAATAATAGCTTTCAGCTCTACAATAAAAGTGGTGGATCCCCCACCTTCTCTTTTAAGGAAAAAGTCCCCAGTAAGGCTATAAGACTCTTTTTTATCCTAAAGAATGAACAGGATGAAAGCTTGCCCATCTCGTACATTGAAAAACAAAAAAAGCGAGTGACCTACAGTTCACTCGCTCATAATTTGGGTTTTGATTGGAAGAGTGAGTATTGGCGTAAGCAATACCCACTGCAAGTTGATATTTCTCGTTGAGTTATTTCGTCTCTTGCCTATTTTCTTGATACTGCTCTTGATTGTAATACATACCTGCCTTTGGAAAAGACCCTCTAAATGATCGAACCGCAAGTAATGAACCAAGTGATACGGGGTTCACATAGTTTGGAAATGCAATTCCTTCAAAGTAGGCGTTGACCGCTGCTCTTTCCATGGGAATTCCACGAAGCCTCTTAGAGATGGCATTGCTTAAGTAATAGTGAACTGCCCAAGAGAAACCACTTTGACCCATGGCATTTTCGGAGCTGGTAAAATCACTTAAACCATCATAGCAACCAATAGACATCATAAGACCGGGTTTGATATTATCATTTCGGCTTTTTAATTCACTCATTAAGCTATCCATACGGTAACGGCCACCTGAGTGAGTTAAAGCAATCATATGTACAGTTTCAATATCATCAGGCATATTGTCAAGACACTCTTGGGCCTGTGAGCGACTCTCATAATTCCATGAGAAGGAAAGGTAATCAGTTGTATCAGAGTAGGCACAGTAGTAGTCTACTAAACCTTTCAAATGGTATTTAACAATAGACTCTCCATACATATCTGCGGTACGGGCTACTACTGGAAGGGGAACAGCTGAATCAATACTTACGATAGCAGCTTGTTTGCCACGAAAACCTTCGGCTCTTTTACTGGGCTTTCCTCCCATTAAACGGTAAATAGGGTAACCTACGGCCGAAGCTACGGTTTTCACCAGACCAGATCCAATTTGTACCACATTAAAAATACCATCAGCCACTTCCATGATTCCATCTACGATAGCTCCATTGGTGGGGTTTAAGATTCCTTTACCCATATCTAGAACACCGTTATTAACGGCGGTAAAAGACTGTTTAGTTTCATCAATAGTGCCTAAGAAATTGTGCCAAGGAGAGCGGTTCACTGATTCTGTTACCACGGAAGTTAAAAAGTTGGGTACATCATACTGCAGTTTGGTAAGGGGGTAAGAGAGAACTTTAACAGGAACGTCTTTCCATTCACTGTGTTCCCCTTTGGCGGGATTCCATACACGTTCTTTAAAGTTAATAACATAGGGAGCAAATTCAGCTGATTCCATATTTGCTACTTCAGCCACCTCTGTCATTTCGGATTCTGTTTGGGTATCTATTTCTTGAAGGGAACTTTTGCTGGTTGAATCCATTTCAGATGGATTGCCACAGCTCATTAAAATAAAACTTAATATTAAAGCGATACTTAATAATGATTTCATAATTTCCCCCTTGATTATGATGTGAATCACTTGCCACTGACTAAATAATGCAAAGGAGATGCCAGTTATTAACTATTAGTATTTATTAGGATTTTGTTTTGGTTAGTAGGGTTTTATTGTAAAGCATAGAGGCGGGTGTCAAATGCCTAGACATTATTTCTTGTCGGCGCTGCGACTCATTACTTTTCCCACCACTTGGATTAATTTATTGGGAGAAATGGGTTTGGTGGCCCAGGCGGCAACACCACGAACTTTACCCTCCTTCACTTTCTCAGCCTTGGTTTCAGAGGTGAGCATAATGATGGGTACATCTTTATAATCAGGTAACCCATGAAGTTTATCAACAAGTTCTAAACCAGTGTCCCCGGGCATATTGAGATCGAGGATAAACAACTCCACCCGATTTTCTAAAGAGAGAGAGTAGGCTTCATTGGCGCAAGAGGCTTTGAAAATTTCATGACCTGCTTTTTTTAAATTCACTGCCATCATTTCACAGAGGAATTTGTCATCATCACAAACCAGAATCTTATACATAGATCAACTCCCACCCTTATTTAAAAAGATTTCACCCATTTTATCAGAAAAGTATTTAACAATTAAGTCTTTTTTACCCACATCCTGGGGGAGAGTAGAGTGAGCGGGTCCTCTCTCTTTTTTAACTTACTTTCTGGCTGATTCGTAGTAAAATAGATAAATATTAAATCGTTAGGGACTAAATAGGTATAAGGAGTTGGAGGTGAAAGCAACTTTAGGGGTAGGGATATTGCTATTTTGGTTTTCTTCCTTATTGGCAGTGAAAGTCCCGGTTCATTGTAAATATCCCAGTCTGTATCGGAGTTGTCGCAATACCAAAAAGCATGAGGAGTGTATTGCTCACTGCGCACCAGCTATTTGTAAATACCCAAAGGTTTATATGGAGTGCCGTCTGGTGAACACTGAGCCCTACTGTAAGAATGCTAAATGCACTGGAGAAGGGGCAAAAGTGGGAGCTCCACAAAACATTTTAGAGTATAAACCTGGAAAACCAGGATCAGCACCTCGGTTTTGCATGTACCCAGCACTCCTTAAAAAGTGTATGAGGAAGAAGAAGTATGGCTATCACTCTTGTGTAAAAAGGTGTGCTCCTCTTAAGTGCAAATACCCCATACTCTATATGGAGTGTCGTGTCGGGGGCAAGGATGAGACGGCTTGCGTGCTAGAGCGTTGTGATTTAGATAAAGAGACCAGTGCTTGGAAGTGATTTTAGCAGGTAAATTAATTATTTAGTTTATTATTCATGTCATTCCTGTTAGAAACAACACTTCGCTCCCAGGGATGCGTTCCCTGAGAGTATCTCAAAATTAGGATTAGTTGAATATGGATACAAGATCTTTTCAAGATTTAGACCTAGATAAAGGGCTCTTAGGTCGAATTGCTGCTCAAAAATGGAATGAGCCCACCGAAATTCAATCACAGATAATTCCTTTAGCTGTTAAAGGTCAGAATGTCGTAGGTTTTTCCAAGACGGGTTCTGGGAAAACAGGGGC
>CAYFLR010000005.1:52939-53622 GCA_964343805.1 uncultured bacterium
ATTAATAATCTGTTAAAACACCGTCAAGGGGGTAAAAACCGCAGCACAACTCGTTGTATTATTCTAGCCCCGACTCGAGAATTAGTTCTTCAAATTGAAGCGGATGCGAGAAAATTAATTCCTCACCGTCAGTTATCTACCTGTGCGGTATACGGAGGTACAGGATATAAGCAACAGCAACAAAAGTTACAGGATAATCCACATATCATCATTGCCACCGCTGGGCGATTTATCGACTTTCTTAAAAAGCGTCTTATCTCGCTAAAAGGGCTTCGCTTTGCCATTTTGGATGAGGTGGACCGGATGTATGATATGGGCTTTATGAAGGATGTAGAGTATATCTTTCGTTCAGTTCCTAAATCCAGCCAGGTCCTCTGTTTTAGTGCGACTCATACGGAGGATGTGAACAAATTTATCCGTCTCTATATGGGAAAGCCCGATATTATTAAATTGGGTGAAGATGAAATCACTCCAGATGAGATCATTCAAAAAGGTTACTTTTGTAGTAATGATGAAAAAATCCGACTTTTAAAAGGGGTTCTCCTAGAAGTTAAACCCACCCAATGTCTCATCTTTGTGAATACCAAAGGGGGAGCAAACTTCGTCCATCGTGAACTGGAAAAAAGTGGGCTCAAACCACACCTTCTGACTGGGGATATTCCCCAGAATAAGAGAACTCGAAT
>CAYFLR010000005.1:53640-53863 GCA_964343805.1 uncultured bacterium
AGGGAGTTAATGGTCGCCACAGATGTGGGTTCCAGGGGATTGCACATTGAGGCTGTGAGTCATGTTATCAACTTTGATATTCCTTTCGAAGCGGAAAGTTATGTTCATCGAGTTGGACGAACTGGACGTGTAGGGATGACAGGCACTGCTTACACTTTGATTTGTGAAGATTACGCCATGTATCTTGAGAAAATCAATGAGCTGCTCAAAGAGGATCTGGATT
>CAYFLR010000005.1:53873-55656 GCA_964343805.1 uncultured bacterium
GGCCCAGGAGGGGAGAGTTACATAAGTTATTTGGTGGTAAAAAGGAAGAACCTAAAGCTCCAGCTAAGAAAAAGGGTAAATCTTACGATCGAAAACCGAGAAAAGATCGTAAGCCTTACAATAAAAAACATCAAGAGGCAAAACCAGAACCTCAAAAAGAGAACAGGCCGGAACCAACTCCCCCTGTTAGTGAGCCAATTGTGGAACAGAGTCCTCCAGTTAAATCAATGAGCCTTTGGCAGAAGGTAAAAAGCTTTTTTAAAAATGATTAGCGGCCAATTTTGGTGCGAAAGAGGCTAAGGGTTTCTTTCCCTGGAGCTTGATCTATATCCCAAATACAGACCGTATCCGTATCCGTATCGATTATATCTTGAACTTGTGCCACCAGGTTTTCCCATTTGAAGTCAGCCTGAAAGATAAATTCATAGGTGGTTCTTGAACGCTGCTCCGCTTTAAGGTCGTTGATCATATAATTTTGCATTTCAAGAAGTCTGTCTTCTTGTTTAATTTCTGTTGAAATTATTACAGTGTCAAAGCTGATTTCTTGTTTATTCATAGCAATTTACTCCCCATTTTTGAAACGGCATTAGACTATTATATCGAGTAATTTGGGGGAATAAAATAGCAATTTTTAAAAGCAAGAACGATTAAAGATGGTTCTTGCTTTTAAAATATCCTGAGTTGAGAGAGCTCTTCTCGCTTTTCCTGGCCCAACTTCAGAGGAGGCAGCCATGATTGAGAAAGGATCCTCATAGGCATCAACATGACTTAATCCTAAAATATGGCCGATTTCATGTAGAGATACAGACTCTAAATCAACAAAAATTTTACTAGGATCGCTGTTTTTAACCTCTCTCTTATTGAGGGCGTCTCCGAAAGTGTAGGTTTCGGTATTGTATCTAATATCTGCAGCTGTGATGGTTTGTAAGTCTTGGGCGCTGTTTTCCCATACGGCAGTAGCTAGTACTTCCGTATCCTTTAAGGTGTTAAGGGTAAAGTCTTTATCAAAGTATTGGGTAAAGATTTGATCGTGCAAGGTAGAGTAAAGTTGGCTATTCTTGCTCAGCACCTGGTTGTATTCCGCTTTCACAAACATTTCGTCAAAGTCCATACACAGAGCATTGGCCCAAGTGTTCATGGCAGCTTTAATTTGACTCTTCTGACTTATACTGAGACTATGATCTATCTGATAAGGAATAGGTAATTTTTGTTGCCAACCATTCACAGCGTGGATCCCATCCATGGGAAGATTGTTTGGGGAGGATTCTCTTAATTCCATTTCTTGCTGTGCTGGTTCGTATGTTACTTCAGATGGGGAAACCGTTTCATAGTTTGGCTGTACCGAATGAGTCGAAATACTTCGAGTTTGAGTTGGAGTATACTCTCCACAGGCGTTAATCGAGAGAATGAGTAGCATCAGTGTACCGAGTGTCAATAAAGTGGATTGAAATAGTCTGTTTAGCAACATATTAAAAACCTAAGTAAATAAGATATATTTTATTGTAAATTTAAGCGCAATTATAGCATATGATAATAAAAATTGCAATGCATAATTATCTTCTAATATTTTAAATAGCTAAATCAAATCAATTTCTAACCATTTTTTACTAAAAATTTGATCGCTTTTAGAGTATGTAGGAAAGGTTATCTAGGAGGATGCATATGGAGAATAAGGACTATTCTATTTATGTCATTGAAGATGAAGAAGATATTGCCAAATTAATCCAATTTAACCTCTCTCTCAATGGCTATCAAGTAAAGACTTTCTACAACGGAGAAGAGG
>CAYFLR010000005.1:55666-64587 GCA_964343805.1 uncultured bacterium
CCCTCCCGACCTACTCATTCTTGACCTCATGCTACCTGGAATTGGAGGGATAGAAATTTGTAAAGAATTGAAATCCAATGAAAAAACTAAGATTATTCCTATTGTAATCGTAACTGCTAAAGGAGAAGAAATAGATATTGTGCAAGGACTCGAATCGGGTGCCGATGATTATATCACCAAGCCATTTAGTCCTATGGTGCTGTCTGCTCGGGTTTCTGCCGTTTTAAGGCGTATTAAAGGAGAGGAAAGTGCCGAAGATGCAGAGGAAATTAAGGTCAAAGATTTGGTAATTCATGTAGGAAAGCATGAGGTTATGTTATCTGATAAAAAGATTAATTTAACCCCTTCCGAATTCCAAATCCTCTATTTGCTTGTTAAAAAAACCGGTTGGGTATTTACCCGGGCTCAAATAGTGGATGCCATCCGTGGGCTTAACTATGCGGTTACCGACCGCACCATCGATTTTCAAATGGTGGGATTAAGAAAGAAACTAGGATCAGCTGGAGCTTATATAGAAACTGTTAGAGGGGTGGGTTATCGTTTTTCAGAGGATACCGCCAATGAATAGCTTTCCTCTCAAAGCTTTCTTTCTTTTAGGGGTTTTGTTTTCATCTCTGATCATTCTTATGCTTTATTTATCTTTACCCCTTATTAGTTCCACTGATCTGGCTTATTTATCTATTACTATATTCATTCTTAATTTTTGTTTCACTCTTCTGGTTTATAAAATTATTCAAAATCCAGTGAGTAAGATAGTAACCCATGTGAATCAAATGGTGGAAGAGTTTGAACTCAAAGAGCCCATTGATTTATCGCAACTTAAAGTCAAAGAGTTTCAATCCTTAGCTGTATCTATTAATGCTCTTTCCTCTCGTTTGGCTGACTTTGAAACTCATCGGCAACAGTTTGTGGCCAACGTCTCTCATGAATTACGAACTCCGCTCACTTCTATCCAAGGTTATGTAGAAACTCTAATGAATCCCGCGGTGACCGACAAAGAACAGCGAAAACAATTCCATGAAACTATCTATCGTCATGCCAATCGACTTAATGCCATAATCAATGATTTACTCTCCCTCTCGCGCATTGAACGAGATGCGAAAGGTGGGCAGGTGGCACTGTATAAAGAGAGCGTGCAGAAAACGGTGGAGGCGGCGATTGAATTATGTCAGGTGGGTGCCTCTCAACGCGATATTTCACTCTCATTTGATTGTCCTCAAGATTTTATTGTTAAAATGGATTCGGCCCTTCTCAACCAAGCCTTAGTGAACTTAATTGAGAATTCCATTAAATACAGTGAAAAGCAAACCTCTGTGATGGTTAGAATCAGACAGGTGGAAGCGGAAGTTTTAATCGAAGTCATTGATGAGGGAATTGGAATTCCGGAAAAACATCTAGATCATCTATTTGAACGCTTTTACAGAGTGGACAAAGCCAGAAGCCGTAATTTAGGTGGCACAGGTTTGGGTCTTTCCATCGTTAAACATATTGTGCTCTCATTAAATGGCCGCATTAGTGTGGATAGTCAGGTTGATAAGGGAAGTACCTTTAGTATTTGGTTGCCTTTATAACTGACTCTAGTTCGTGGATTCGTTGCTAAAAGTGAAGGGATACTTAACTTTCATGGTCTCTCCCTTTTTAAAGGTAGGAAACTGCATTTTATAAATTTCCTTTTTAACGCAAGTTAGAAAGGATCTCTTTTTTATAAAAGTCCCTAAGTTAACTTGGGTCACTTTCCCACGAAAATTTACCAAAAAATAAGCTACTATCTTACCTTCAAAACGGGGATCTTTTTTTATCTCCAAACGATAACAGTTTTTTATCCTCTTAAGACGTTTGGTGACTCCCTTTTCTATTTGGGAATAGGAGAGGGGGCCATTCGAAATGGTATTGAGTAAACCATGGGGGTTGGAGAAAGAAAACCGAAAGGGATACTTTACATCCACAATGGATTTCCCAGCAAGTTTGGAGAAATGGAAGGTGTACATGATATCCCGGATGCAGCTGACAAATGTTTTGTTTTTGACTGAACTATCCAGTCGGACATTTTCTACCTTTCCAACGGGAGTGATAGAAAACAGCGAGTTTATTTGGGCTGAAAAGTTTTTATTCTTCTTAGCTTCTTTTTCATAGCAGGCTTTAAAAAACTCTTTTCTATTTTCTACTGCACTTTGTATTTCCATATGAGAGCGTGCTCCCATTGTTAAACCAAAGGGTGCGTTCACTGGCTGTGGGGTTGTGCAAGCGTAAAAAAGGGGAAGAAACCAAATAGACTTAAAAAGATTTCTCATGATGCTACCTCAGGGTGAATTCTAGTTGAATTATCTTCCTATTATAGGACAAAAGCCGGAGCTTACCAAAATGGTTATTTACTTTAACTACATATAGGGGCAAAATTATAAGTATGAAATATTTTAAAATTACGCTCTTTTTATTCTTGGTATTTATAAACAACCTATTTGCAGAGAATTGTGGAAACTTGAAGGAGAAAGGAGAGCCTTCTTGGTCGGACACAACTCCTATCACTTCCGTAGACCGCCTTGCTCAAATGTTTCGTGAAGGGCTCAATCTCCCAGAGCGTACCTCTGTAGGATCTCGTATATATGGGCGAGTTTTGAGAGGTCATTCTAAGAGTGACTTTGCTACCATGACCAACGATCCTTTAAGAAAAATTGTTTTTTTTACGGGAAGCAGGGGTTTGGAAAAATTAATGGGAAAGACTCATTATGAAATCTTGGTAGAATTAGGGTTTCCTGAAAAATACATCTCTGATCTGGTGCAAAAAGGCACCTCCTTTAAATATATTATTTTTGAATCCAATTTAGATGTGTTGCGAGCTACTTGGAAAAATATCGCCACCTTAGTAGGAAAAGTCTCAAAAGCAGCTCAAAAAAAGGTGCTCGATCGGGTCAAAGAGCTTGAATCCAAGAACTTTGAAGAGATTCAAAGGGAAAAGCCTGAGATGGATTTAGCTGAAATCTATAATGAAGGGAGAGATCATCCAAATTTTATGTCTATGGAGCGATTTATAGCGAGCAGTGGCTCGCTGTTTGACGTGAGAGCCTTTCTTTATCATGAGTTTAATGTAAATAGTCAGTTTAAAGGAGATGGATTCACTCGTGATGGAAGAGGAAGAATTGGAGTGGAAGAGTTTATAGGTTTGAATCTTAAGGTCTCTTCCCTGGCCAATTATACTATGGTCAATCTTGATCTTTAAACCTGCCTGTTATCTACTTAAATAGATCAATGAAATCGGTAGTAAGAAGAAGACAGTTCCCACATAGCCAAAACCAACTATCTTAGTTTTTTCAATGGTATCAGCGAGCTTTTGAGCACATTTAATGGGGATGTTTCTCATGGCAGGGTGAGGGTAGAAGATGAGTGTTCCTAGAACATTAAAAATGAGGTGAACTAATGCGATACTGAGTCCAGCCACATTCCCGGTTAGGGCGGCTAATAAAGCGGTAGCTGTTGTTCCTATATTGGCTCCAATGGTGATGGGGAAGATGGAATGCAGATTGAGTAATCCAGATCCCGCCATAGGGATGAGGAGGCTGGTGGTGATTGAGCTGGATTGAACTCCGATGGTTAATACTATGCCAAAACCAATGGTGACCACTGCATTACTTGAAAGCAATTTATTGATGAGCTTACCTTTATTTGATTCTACCAAGGCACTCATCACTCTAACAATCATGGAAAGAGCTGAAATGATGAATACAAAAGCTAGAATAATCATTACAATTCCGGCCCAGTTACTGCCAAATGTTTCCAGAGAGAAGCTCTTGATCCCGCTCACCCATGGTTTAATGGCTGCTTTCACTGGGCTGCTATAGGTGAGCCCGCCGAGAGATCCATACATGAGATTAGCTGCTGTTACAGCCATTTTCTCGATAAAACCAAATGCGAGTTCCAGCGGGAGCAAAACCGAAACGGTTAATATGTTGAAAAAATCATGAACAGTGGCTGCGGCGAAAGCTCTTTTGAAATTACCTGTATTGCGGATGTATCCGAGAGAGACCAAGGTGTTGGTTACACTGGTACCGAGATTCGCCCCCATAATCATTGGAATAGCCCCTCCTATGGTGATGACACCGCTAGCCACCAAACCGACAATGATAGAGGTGGTGACTGATGAGCTTTGAAATAAAACCGTGGCTAACATCCCTGCCATTAAAGATATAAAAGGTTGATCTGTTAAATCAAAAAGCTGTCTGGCGAAATCGCTTCCCATTAGCTTGAGTCCGGTAGATAGGGTTTTGACCCCGATTAGAAAAAGATATAGTAGTAATAATGAGGTGGACACTCGAACAATGACTTCTAAAAGTGGATACTTTTCTTGGAGCTTTTTTATATTTTCCATTTTAATTCCTTACCCAAAATTCCATGTAAAAATGTTCATCTCCTATAATCGACTACCTAACATAGAATTATGTAAGAGATGGGTTTTATCATGGTGAGAGTTTTGTTAGATTTCTGTGAGGATTAGGGTATTAAAAATTAATACTAAAAATAAAAGTATAAATAGATTGACTGTGTCTAGATGGTGTGTTATTAAAACTATCTGATTGTATTAGCTATAGGGGTAAAAAATGTTAAAAAATATAATAATAATTGTTTTACTTTTAAATTATCTTGGTTTTGCCAATTCAGCCATGGCAGTGGAGGAAGTACAGCCTCTGACGTTCCATCAAAAAGTGATGCGGTTTCGTTTTAATCAAGGACTCTTTGATTTAGCTGGGGAAATCTTAATTCCTCTCCTTAAAAAGATCGAGTTCATATCAGATGACAACACCATTCAATTTCCCAGAGAGCAGGGGGATGGTTACCACTCTCTTCAATATAGAGATCTGGATATTGATTTTCATCTTCAGCCAGGAAAAATAATAACCAGCGTGAAGGTGTATATGAACAATTCAACCTTTTATGTAAAGAAACGGGGAAGATGTCGGCTGAATCTTATCGGCCCTATGGAATTTCAGATTGAAACCACCTTAAATAACAATGGGGCTTCCGGTATTGTTTTGGTTGAAGATACCTATAATGATCGCAGTTTAAGAATCATCAAAAGAGGCTGTGGATTCTTTACCAGTGTGGCTATTAACATGATGGTGAGAGATAAATTAGCTACTTCTATCAAGGAAGCCTTTGATAAGGTTTTTAACGAGCAAGAGTTTCTCTTCCAAGAGCCTCTTTCCATGGCTCAACTTTTTAAGACACTTAATGTGATGATCAATCAACCAAATCAAGGCTTCATTGATGAAACGGATTTGCTTTCCTTAAACCCTGAAAGTTTTAAAGTGATGATGGGGGTAAGGGGGCAACTTTCTAATATAAATAACTCTGGGACGGTATCGGTCTTCAATCCTATGACTCCCTATCTAAATCGTCTTGGTTTTGATTGGGCATTCGATGCCGGAGTTGAGGCGCTCAGTCAAAATATCTTGGATCCCCATTATCAGTTGGGAGCCTATGATGTCTCTTATCCTTTTCCTAAATGGGGTCTTGCCCCTATGCAACGCTTTGGGGTGCCTCTCGATTTTAGTGTTGGACTCATGGTGAAAGAGAGATTTCTGATTGCTCTTTTTGAAAGCCTCTATCAAGGGGGATTTTTTAATATGCAGCTGCAAGATAGTCTCCTGAAATGGCCTGAAGTGACTCTCAATCCACTTCGTCGCATTGAAGATTTCCAAGTGATTCAACCTAATGGAGAGATCCTTTCGGCCGAGAATTTTAAAGACGCTCGCTTAGAACTGCAAATAAAAGAAGCTCCCGAAGTGAGTTTTAAAGAAAATAATCAGTTGGTGCTCTCTATTCCCCGTTTTCAGATGAACTATTTCGTTCAAACTCAAAATGAAGCGAGTGAATTTGCGGTAATTAAGTTTTTGGCTAAGTTTAATCTAGTGGCTGGAATTGAATTTAATAATAATTCTGAACTTCACTTTGTTTTCAATAAAACTCCTCTTCAAGAATTTGTTATTTTAGAGCGTGGGGGGATTGCAGATGATCTTTCTAATGATGAGATAAAATCCTTGTTAGATAGGGATATTACTGCCATTTTAAATAAGGTAGGTATTGAAATTCCCCTGCTGGCGGGGCGTTCCATATCTGTCAAATATATGAACATAGATCATGTAGACGGAAACCCTCTTCAAAAGACTCTTTCCATTTATTTAAAATAAGGAGTTGCTATCCTACCAAATTCCTGTTATCTGTCTGTCGTATGTTATTAGAACCCGTTTTAGGAGTAAAGTTATTATGATGAAGAAAATTTTTGTGGGTGGCCTTAGTTGGAATACAGATGATGGCGGCTTACGCCAAGCATTTGATAGATTCGGAGACATCGAAGAATCTAAAGTTATCACTGATAGAGATACTGGCCGTTCCCGTGGTTTTGGCTTTGTAACTTTCACAGCCGAAGAATCTGCTCAGAATGCCATCAAAGAAATGGATGGAACTGATTTAGATGGTCGTACAATTAAAGTTAACGAAGCTCAAGAGAAAAGCCGTCGCGGTGGTGGTGGACCTCGTAGAGATCGTTGGTAATACCTAATCAAAGGCCAAATTCATAGAATTTGGCCTTTTTTTTTGTCCTCAGTCTAAGCTTAAATACTTTTTCACCGTTCTCCTATCAACCTTTAAAATCTGTGCTGTTTTTGAAATAGATTCGGTTTGCTGGTATACCCGAGTGCAGTGTTGGTGAAGTACCTGTCCGGCTGTCATATGAATAAAGTCAGTTTTATCTTTGGGGATCTCTTCTGTGGTGGTTATTAAGAATCCGGCATAGGTTCCAGTTAATAAGACTCTTCTGATGGCTTGCTCTAGCTCTCTCACATTTCCAGGCCAGTGATAGGGTGTAGGAAGATCTTTTTGAATTCTTTCCATTATAAAATTGAAAATTGAATCGGAAAAAGACTCTAGCATATTGGTTAGCATATGGTTGACTAAGCGAGGAAGCTCTTCTTGATCTTCAAAAATTCGTTCTTTTAAACTTGGAACAGTTATTTGATCAGAGCAAAGCCTATAGTAAAAGTCACTTCGTATTTGGCCTTTTCTCACCTGTTCTAATAGATCTTGGTTGGTGGCGGTGATGACTCTGCCTTGAAATCTCATTTTTTGTCTACTGCCAACTGGGTGAAAAACTCTTTCTTGAATAACATTGAGCAGTTTTACTTGAATTGTTAAAGAGACCTCTCCAATTTCATCAAGAAAGACACTGCCCCACTTGGATGAACGAGCGAGAACTCCTTGATGATCTTCAATGGCTCCAGTGAAGGCGCCTTTTTTATGTCCAAAAAGTTCTGGTTCGATAAGGGTTTCGGGAAAAGCACTGAGGTTTAAGGTGAGCAGGGCTTCATTAAAATGAACCGCAAATTGATTGCTACCTAGATCATAAGGTATGAAGCCAGAATTTCCTATGGCTTTGGCCACTGTTCCTTTTCCGGTTCCGGTTTCTCCCAGAAGGATAGTGGAGAAGTCTTCCATTTTGTCCCATAAAAACTCATCATAAAAGGGTGTTTGATGGGTGAAAACATTTTCCCAAATGCGCCTTTTTAATTCGTTCATAATAGGCGACTCACCAATGAGGGCCTTTTGAATAAAGAAAAAAGCTCTTCTCATTTGAAAAAAAATAGCAATATTTCTTTGCACTTCTTGGCGGGTAAACCCCACACCATGAAGCTCTTTTGCCAAGTCCTTACCAAAGGGCAATGTGAGATTGGGGTGGCTGGTTAGGGTCTGTTCTATGATGTATTGGTCAAAACGATCAATGTATTTATGAAAGAAATAATAGAGCAGAGCAGTGTGAAGGAGCTTTCTGTCATTTCCTCCAAAAAGGTCGAGATGAAGTGGTTGAAAGTTCTTAAATTTCTTTTCAAAAAGGGTGCAGAAACGTAAACAGTATTCACTGACATCAATTTGGGTGGGATCTATACCGGTAATCTGCTGACTGAGTGTATTTCTTTTAGGGGCAAAGGGGTTGATGTAGGTGAGCTCTTTGACCACCTGTAAGAATTTTATTTGCGACGATGTGAACTTCATTTACATTTATTGTATACAAAAAATGTATATAAATGTACAAAAAATGTTATTATAGAGATGGAAAAACAAACCCTCAAAATAGGGTGCTTGCTAACTTGTTGAAAAAATTAGATTTTATCTGTGTGCTTAGAGTTGGTATGAAAATTGTAATAGAATGAGAGTGAGGATACGAAAAGCAATCAAAACTTCTCATAGGAGCAAATCATGAATAAACTACTTAAGACTTTAACTCTCATCTCAATGGCTCTTCTGGTTTCATTTAATTTATACGCTGAAGAAGGGCAGGCAAATTACTTTAAATTAGGAATGCAAGGATCCAGTGTCTCTGGTTATGGAATTTCCTTTACCAGTGTTTTAGAAAACAAACATGAAATGCAGGCCACCTTTTTTGGCCAAGTTTACCATCAGGAAATTGGAGAGAATCCAGTTCTAGAAAAAAATGCCAATTCAGATTTTAACTTTGGACTGGCCTATCGGTACTTTTTTGCTGAAGCTTATAACTTTGAACTCGGAATTTTTGCTGGATCCATGTTTGAATTTGGTGAATATGATTCTTCGGATATTCAAAGTTCAGAACTTTCAAGACGCGTATCAGGTGGAACAGGCCTAGCCCTCAAATTAGAATACAGCCGTTTAGCTGTTCATGTGGATGTGGGTTTAGAATATGACTATGAAAATGCCAAAGAGTACCGCAGCGATTATGGTAAAAAAGTTCCCATCAAAACTCATCAAATCTCTCCATGTGGTTCTATAGGAATCGGTTTTATTCTTTAATTCAGGTTCATTTCCTAACTCTATACAACCAGGGAGTCTGTGATGAAATTCATTTTAAGAACTCTTTTAATAGTGATGTTACCTCTGCTAACCAATCAATTGAGGGC
>CAYFLR010000005.1:64597-68883 GCA_964343805.1 uncultured bacterium
TTTATTATCAATACAGTCTTACAGAAAAAGTCAGAATGAGAGGAACAGGGCTTATCTACTATTTCAACATGACTGAAGAGAATACCAAAGAGGAGATGTTCAACTTTGATGTGGGAATTGATTTTCAATATGATCTGGTGGATTATGAAAATAGTTCGATTTATGCCCTAGTGGGTGGATACTATTATCGTGATTTAGAAGAGAGCACCTCAATAGTGGGCGAAACCCTCTCCTATAATTATTTAGATAGTCTATCTCTCGCGCTTGGGATGGGTGGCGCTTATCGAATGAAGCGATTTCGCTTTCACATAGATCTTGGTTTAAAAGGGTATTACGATCAGGGTAAAATGCTCTATGAAGATAAGGGAAAAGTTCCGGTTACAGCCTATGCCGTAAAGATGGCAGGCGGAATAGGATTTGGTTATGTTTTTTAACGGATTTAAAGACTTACCGCTAAAGATGCTCCCACTTTATAAACATCGACTCCTTCATCTATATCAAAACCTTTATCGGCCTTTAAATAGGCGAGTAATCCATTTAAAAATATCCCTTTATCAATCTGATAGGCAAAATCAAAATTCACTTCATGACCGAGTTTAAACTCTTTATTACTGGCCGTGTTGGCTACTTTCTCACCATAGATATAGGAAAGGCGAAGATCTAAATTCGCTTCTTTTAAGTGAGTATCAAAGCCAAGCTTATAAGCAATGGTGTTGGTTAAGATCCCATTCAAGACTTTAAAATCTCCTAAGGTATCTTTGGCTCCACTGGTTTTAGGGGTGACCTGTTTAAAAAGAAGGTGGGAAAATTGAAAGTCTCCATGAAATCTAAACTGCTCGGTGGTGTTTAGAGTCTTATCCTTTTCTCCGCTGGCGTAGGCCACATCCACGCGAGGAACAAAGTAAGGGGAAAGATTCCATGAAAAATGAGTTAAACTCCCTAAACCCTCTGTATGGTTTTTGGAACCCCAGCGGCCTCCAGTTATCCAGATTTCCTGACCGAGAGTTAAATCAAGGTGTTTTCCTTCGGTGAAGAGTCCCACCTCATAAGGCGTATAGGGTGCTTTAGAACTACCTACACCCCGAGTCCAAAGAATACTTCCTTTGATGGCTTTTTGAGTATAATCGGTTCTAAGAAAAAGTAGCTTGGTATCTTCCCCTTTATCTTCTCCGGTGGTGTTAATGTTATTCCCTCTGGCGGTGGGAGGTACATGAAAACCAGTTTGTAGTTTCCAGTCTTTCCAAATCTCATAACCTAAACTAGCTCCAGACACTTTTCCTGTTTCCATTTCAAGAGGTGATTGATAGGAGCCAGCTCCCAATGAATCATTGTAGTAGGTTCCATAACCAAAATGAAAAGGTATCACACCTAATTTCATGGAAAAAGGTTGTTGCTCATAATGGAAATAGAGGTAATTGAGAGTAAAGAATTCCACATTTTTTCCATGCATTCCTAGATTGGGATCTTCCGAATTGAGTGCAGAAAAACCTGGGTAGGTAGTGCGAGTCAGTGCCCCTCCTGAAATGGCTTCCAAGAGATCTATATTGCTATGTAGAGAGGCTCTGGGAATTAAGTCCATGGAGGGGGCCAGCCTAAATCTCACTAAATTGTAGGTTCTTTTGAGAGGATCTTTTATAGCGAGGTCAACTCCCGTTTCATTATTTAGTTCCATGCGGATGTCGGTTTTTAAATCCACCTCTACGCCGAAAAGGAAAGAAGTGGTAAATAAAAAAGTAGTGATAAGTATCAACAAAAAATTCATAAAAGATCCTTAAAAAACCTCAAAGATTAAAGATTGGTAGCCATGCTGCCCGCAACCAGTTCTTCTAATTTGTTTGCAAAGAAAACCAAGTTATCTTTCATGAGTTTACGCTTAACCATGGCAGGAACGGTAATATTGGCATTCGCGAGTAGTACATATTGAACCTGGGTTTTATTTCCAGCCTGACGGGAGTAAATAGCTCGTCCTTTATTTGTGGTGAAAGTTCCTTTATTACCTTGCCACTCAATGTTCTTCCACTCAAAGATAATCTTATCGGCTGATTCGGTGATGGTATAATAGAGATAGGCTTCACGGGTCATGGAACCCACTATTTTTACTTTAAGAAAAATCACCGGGTGAGAAGACACATTAGAAGGATCGTTAGGATCCACCACCTCAATGTGATCTACTTGAGTGGTCTCTAAGGCTTTGGGGTGGATATAGAGCTTCATGTTGGGAACTATTTTTACATAGTCACGAACGTTTTCATAAGGAACATCTAATAGTGCTACAACAGCGCCTTTGGTGCCTTGGTCAGTGCTAGCAACTTTGGGGTAATCCTTGGCTATTCTTGCCGCTTGGAGGCTACTCATTAATATTAGGGAAGCCATCAATACAAACCATTTAAAACCATTAATCATTAAAAATCTCCTTTTTGGTTAGTCAGAGGTGTGGAATACAACACTCTGACTGGGTTAGAAGTCAAGGTCGGCCCAATCATCAAAATCATCACCTGATGTATTTTCATCATCTTCTTCATCAGGTGAATCATTATTATTTTGGTTGGTGGTTATCTCTTCACTCTCTTCCTCATTTTCACTGTGAGATGAGGAAGGTTGTGTTGTTTCTGTAGGTAATGGGTCTTCTTCTACCTGTTCTGGTTTGGTCACAATATCTTGATCAGGATTAATAATCTCTTCTCTTGATGGTTCTTCAGTTTCGTGAGAGGGGGTGCTTTCTACTAAAGTGGCACTCACATTAGCTGGTGCAGCTTGCTGATTAAGAAAATGGTGAACTTGTAGGCTTCCAGTCAAAACTAAGAACTCCTCACCATTTTCAAATGCTAAGGATTGCAGCATAGACACTGGGATATCTTGATTGTAATAATATCTCTTACCATCTTGTCTTATTTCTAGGACGGGGGTAGGGGCTGCTTTATAGTCTCTCTCCTTTTGAGGAAAAGGGGTTTTTGCCAGCTGGAGAGAATTCATTAATTTTCCCATTTCAAGGGGAGAGAAGTGATGGAATACATTTTTAATATGGTCAGGAGTTTTGGCTAGATCTGTCTTGGAAGCAAGGAAGTCATCTAGTCCATGGGAGGGGTCATACCAAGGCGGAGGGACCATATAACATGCAGATTCCTCCATTTCTCCAGTTGATTGTAAGTAAGAGCGAATATACACTGTTGAGGCATTTTCTTGCATGCTATAAGGCACCAGTTGTGATAGCTCTTTGTTCTTAACATCCTGTGGTGCAAAGGGTTCTCCTGTTTCGTTTAAGTCATAAACAGTGAGTTGCATGAGGTCATTTTGGGTGTCCGCAACAAGTAGCATGTAGGAGTAGGCTTCACTTCCAGTTGATTGGTTTTTAAAAGTTCGTTTTAAAAGGAGACTTCCATGAATGGAGTGCTTGGTCTTATCAAAATTGACGGGAATATGATCTGCTTCTCGATTCTCTTCTGCTAAAATCGCTGCCTCTTCTTTTTGTTTCTGTTCCTTGAGCAATTGCAGTTTTTGCTCTTTTTCTTTGTCACTCTGCTGTTGAGCCAGTTCTTGCTTTTTAGCATGTTGATGGTTGTCGGTTCGGAGTGGAGCACAGGCATAAATCAGGAGGAGAAATATTGCTAAGTATCTAAAAAACTTCATATAACCACCTATAAATATTATGTAAAGTAATAGGATTTACCTTCGTGTTAATTCTATGGTGGAGTTAACAAAATAATTCGGGGTTGTCAAACGGAACTTGATTGTTTTATCTGGTTGAGAGCCTGCATTATGAGTGGCCTGTGGGTGGCCATGTTCATTCTCATAAAACCTTCACCTTCCATTCCGAAAAAAGTACCACCAGAGAGTCCCACTCGGGCTTTTTGAATGAGAAAGTTTTGCAGTTCGTTGGTGCTCATTTGATAGCGAGCGAAATTAAGCCATAATAAGTAAGTCCCTTCCGGATGAAAGGCTTCGATATCAGGAAGCTCTTCTTCTATGTAGTCAAGGGTTGCTTTCACATTTTCTGATAAATAATTATTGAGAGCATTAAGCCACTCTTCTCCCTGTTCATAAGCGGCAGTGGCGGCGGTTAATCCAAAAATATTACCAATGGGAATGTGAATAGATTCAATAAGACGTCTAAATCTCTCTCTTAATTGAGGATTTGCAATAATGGCGAAAGCTGAGTTGAGACCAGCCAAGTTAAAGCTCTTGCTAGGAGAGCAAAGAGTGATGGTCCTCTCGGCAAACTCTTTACTGATGGAGGCAAAAGGTATGTGTTTATGAGGATGATAAACAATATCTTGATGCACTTCGTC
>CAYFLR010000005.1:68893-83769 GCA_964343805.1 uncultured bacterium
AAAGGTCATATTTGAGGCAGAGTTCTCCAATTGCTATTAATTCATCTTTGGTAAAGACTCGACCTGTAGGGTTTTGCGGATTACATAGGATAATGGCTTTGGGTTTTCCCTTCATTAATTTTCTAGGTGCTCTAGGTCGACTTCGTAATGGCCCTGCTTGTTCCTTATTAAGGGGTTGCTAAGGAGTTCACGCGAATTGTTCTTAACACATTGGAAAAGGGGAGGGTAAACCGGGGGCTGAGTGATAATCTGATCCCCTTCATCACTAGTTGCATAGAGAGCGAGGTTTAGCCCTTGTACAATATTATCAACCTGCAAAATGTGTTTTTTCTTAATTTTAAACCGGTGCCTTTTTTTCATCCACTGCATGATACTTTGATGGTAACCGGGGGGGAAAACAGGGTAGCCGAATATAGGGTGATTGGCTCTTGTTTGGATGGCTTGGTGTAGGCAAGGGGGGGCAGGAAAATCCATATCCGCTACCCATAAGGGAATAACATCTTCGCTGCCAAAGGTTCTTTTCAGCGAATCATATTTTTCACATTGACTATTCCTTCTTTGAGGCAGATGGTCAAAGTTGTAAGAACCTTTTTTCATTTGTACAGTTCACCAGAGTTCACCTCGTAGGAAGGTGATATTTCGATGGATTCCACAATTTTTATAAATTCAGGGAAAAAAGTTGAGAGATAATGAGACTGTACTCCCACAGACACTTGAACTTTTCCCTCATTGGTTTCTACCCATGCGCTGAGTAAACGATTGGATGAGTTTCCTTGCAGCTTCCACCATATGTTAGTGCTCTCATCATAAAGATAGTCCAGCTTGACTCGCTTTCGACCTTTGCGATAGCTGGTCCCCTTCTTAAGCTTGTCCAGTAAATCGGATTCGCTTTCAAAACTGGTCTTGAGATGCTTTTTGAAAAAGGATTTTCGGATTTTTGATTTCTTTTCAGTAATCTTTTGTATCGCTATAAAGTCGGCATATCCCATGAGTTTGGATGGGGCTTTAAAGGCGAGTTCAAGTTTTTTCTTTTTGGTACTCCGAGACATGCGAGCGTAATAACCCATTTCGCTTTGACTGGCCCGCAGCCAATTGGCAGGTACAAAAATTGTGGCCTTTTGATCTGCAAATTTGTATTGCAGCCACTCATTTTCGTTTTTCTTCTTATCCTCTTTCTTTTTAATTCGTTTGTCTGTTTTAAGAGCGAGGTTTTGATAGGTGGTCCAAAAGTCTGTGCTATCATGAAGAGCCATGCCGCTCCCCAAAATGACTATGGAAAGAACTATAATTCCAATTACAGAAAGCATTGATCGTTCGTGATAATCTATAACGCTTGATCCTACTACCATATCATGAATGGTTTTGTTGCTTTTCGATATGAGGGCCCATAAATGGTCTATGACAAAAAATCCCAAACTGGCAAGCAGAGCAATGGGATGCTTGGAAGCCACCACCATATTAAATTGAACTAAGAAGCGAATGATGGATTTAAAGAAGGGAAGAGGTTTATCTTCTCCTCCAATGATTTTAAGTCCCATTAATTTCTTACCCACTGTTCCCTGCCAAGAACTACTCTGACCCAGTAAAAAATAGGTGGATGCGCCAATTCCAATGATTACATTGGCAATAATTAAGTTCATTCCTAGAACAATGGCTAAAGAGAACAGGGAGAGGGTGAAAAAACCCATTAAACTGAGGTCAAAAAAAGTGGCCACAGATCTTCTAAAAAAGCTAGCGGGTTCAAATCTTGGTGAATTCTTTTTTAAAGGAGGGGGAGTCATAATATCCTCATTTAAATGATTGATATAATCTTTCACCTGCATCCTATCATTTTATGATAGGGCTTCTCAAAAGAATTTTGTAGCATCTTCAATAATTTATTGATAGAACCCGGATCCTCAAGTAAGACCACCACGGTTTAACCCAGGAAAAACAATGGAAACCAACAATTCTTTAAGAAATATCTGTATTATCGCCCATGTAGATCATGGAAAAACCACTTTGGTAGACCAGCTCCTGCTGCAGGCAGGGGTATTTGCTGGTAAACAAAATGTCAGTGAAAGGGTGATGGACACCATGGACCTCGAACGAGAAAGAGGTATTACTATTCGGGCTAAAAATGCTTCCTTAGAATATCAAAACCATAAAATCAATATTGTAGATACTCCTGGTCATGCTGATTTTGGAGGAGAAGTAGAGAGAATTTTGGGGATGGTCGATGGGGCTATTTTATTGGTAGATGCGGTGGAAGGACCTTTGCCTCAGACTCGCTTCGTCCTCCAAAAAGCCTTGGCTCACAAACTATCTCTTACCCTCCTTATTAATAAAGTGGATCGTCATGAGTGCCGGGATAATCAAATTATCCAACAGACAGTGGATGATACTTTTGATCTATTTATTGATTTGGGAGCCAGTGAAGAGCAAATTGATTTTCCAGTACTTTATTGTTGCGCTCGAGATGGGTGGTGCTGTGATGATATAAAGGAGGTTGAACCCTTGGTGCAAGGGAAGAAAAAGGGAAATCTCCAGCAACTTTTTAATTCAATCTTGAATGAGTTCCCCCCACCACAGCAAAACTCCAGTTCCGATTTTCAAATGCTGGTTTCTAATTTAGCTTATTCTGATTTTGTTGGAAAATTAGCCATTGGGAAAATACTAAGTGGTGAGATAAAGAAAAACCAAAAACTGTTCTGTCAGGGCAAAGATGATAGTGATTTTCCTTTCACCGTGAGTCAAATATACTGCTATCAAGGTCTGAAGCAAGTGGAGCAAGAGAGGGCCTATGCTGGTGATATTGTCTTACTCGCTGGATGTAATCAAATCGAAATAGGCGATACGGTTACAGCAAATATTGAAGTGCCAGCCCTTCCTCGGATTGAAGTTGAAAAGCCCACCATAGGGGCTATTTTCTCGATTAATACTTCTCCTTATGCGGGTAAAGAAGGAGAGGCTATCCAATCTCGTAAGCTCCGCGATCGATTACTGAAAGAAGAACAAAACAATGTTTCCATCAAAATTGAAAATACCCCCCAATCTGATCAATACCGAATGTTGGGAAGAGGAGAACTTCAGTTTGCCATTGTTATTGAGCAAATGCGACGAGAAGGTATCGAATTTATGGTGGGTAAACCTGAGGTAATTTATAAATTTGATGAAAATGGCCAACGGCTTGAACCTTTAGAAAAGGTCTTTATCAGCACTCCTCGTGATTGTGATGGAGAGGTCACCAAATTGCTTCAGCAACGTAAAGGTATTCTCACTCGCTATGAATCTCTTTCGGCAATTGGTGGAGGTGAATCATCCTCCAGGTCATGGGTAGAATTGGAATATGAAATTCCTACTCGAGGATTGTTAGGAATTCGCTCTTCGTTGCTGAATATTACCAAGGGAGAGATCATCTTTAATGCTGAGTTTTGTCGTTACACACCATATAAAGGGGAATTACCACATCGTACAGCTGGCTGCCTTGTTTCTGATCGCCAAGGAGTAAGTATTGAGTATGCTTTATTCAATCTGGAGAATCAGGGAGTCCTCTTCTTAAAGCCAGGGGAAAAAGTCTATGAAGGAATGGTCATTGGAGAAGGAAAAAGACCCAATGATATGAATGTGAATCCTTGTCGAGAAAAGAAGTTGACTAATGTACGTGCCGCTGGCTCGGATGAGCTGATTCAGTTAAAAGGGATCAAAGAGATGACCCTCGACCGCTGTATAGAATGGATAGATGAGGATGAATGGATTGAGGTGACACCGCAAAATATTCGTTTAAGAAAAAAAGTTCTAGCGAAGAACCAAAGGAGCGTTCGAAGATCGGATCGAGTTTTATAATGCATTGCTGAATTAGTATGAACACTTTTCTTCAGCTTGGTATCTTGTGTGTCTTTCTGCTTGTGATTCTTGCAGACAAGTGATGGTTTCTTGATTCGCTTTTTTGCAGGTTTGGAGAATGACTCTTGATGGAAAGTCAAGGTCTCTGGCTAGAATAGTACAAGGCCCAGTCCATTCGTTTGGTTCACTACAGAGTGCTTCTATGGTACTCTCCAAGATTCCCAATCCGCCTGTCATAACTATACATTGATTTCGCTCCTTAGTTGCATCTTTGCAGAGTCGTTTCCTTAGTGAAAAATCCAAACCGGCATCAGCTACATTGCGGATACAAGAGGTGGTCCATGGTGTCAAGTTTGAACAGATGAGAGCCGCACTCCCTTGGCTAAAACCGTTGTATTGAGCTGCTTGTTCACAATCTGTCTTATCATTCACATCACTGCATGTTTGATCTTTACAGGCCCCTTTACTGGCCTGTTTCCATTTGTTGACTTCTTTCAGAGCCCAATCCAGTTTTCTAAAAATATTAGAAAAGATTTGCGGGTATTTTCTAAAACTTTCTTTAGTTATATAGCACCAAGCATCGGATTGATTCTGAGGATCTTTAATCAGTGAAAGTAATTGAGTCACTAGCCCCGTTAATCTTGAATTACTGCGGTTTGGTTCCAATAATTCGATTAGGTGCTTTTGCAGTAAAGCTAAATCAACTTCTTTGACAACCAAAGTTCCTTGGGACTGTGATGAAGAAGGGTTATTCTTTTTTAGAAATTCTATCTCATCAATAATATTATAAAGTAAGCTTGCTAAGGAATTAATATTAAAGCGGATTTGATCTGTCCTTAGGCAAGAAATATAAGCATAGTGACGGTTAGCGTAGGTTCTAATCTGCTCATAAGATAAATCGAATTGGCTTTTTAAGCGTTCACTTCTTGATTTTGCATGATATAAAGTCTGTTCAGTTTGCCAAATAAACTGATCCTTTATGACAGTGGTGTCATAGATATTCTTTATTTCAGACTGGTTTTGTTTAGGCTTACAAGAGAAGAATAGGATAACAGAAATTAATAAAATAAAGTATTTTACTAATATTTTCATTGTTAGAACTCCTAAATAAAGGATATTTGGAAACAATTAACTATGAACAAGTGTTTTTAGGATATAGATCCTATGCCCTCTCCCTATCGGAATCAAAGGATATTTCTTTACTTACAAAGTGACCGTGAAGTTAAACCCTTTATAAATGGCTATAAATATTAGAATTAAATTTAAGACCTTTGACTTTCAAACGAATAGAGTGGGTTCTTGTTTCGGTTTTTTACCTAATCTATGAGGAAAAGTGATTAAATTCTCATTTTTTTTAAAAAAAATAAAAAGATCTATTCACATAACCGTCTGAATTTATTAAAATCAAATAATCACATTATTTTATTTAATTATAACTATATGGGGAGGAGATGAATGACCCTAACAAAAGAAGGTATCGTTGAATTGATTATGGGCCGTATGAGCTTTTCCCAAAAAGAAGCAAAACAGCTTTTAGAGCTGGTACTTGAAGAGGTAAAAAACACTCTTGAGCAAGGTAATGAAGTAAAAATTTCAGGCTTTGGTAAGTGGAATGTTCGTTCTAAAAAGGCGCGGCCAGGTCGAAACCCTCATACTGGTGAAACTTTGGAAATTGCTCCTCGTAAAGTAGTTACCTTTCATCCCAGTGAGAAATTGAAGAAAAAAGTCAATCGTCCTGATCCCGCAGCTACTTAAAAACCCATTTTAAATCAAAAAATTATTAAGTTAACTTTTAACTATTGCAGGGGTGCAGTTCTTCGTATATAAGCGTTTACACTCGGGTTTAGACTCTTATGGAAACTAATTATTCTGAAGGAACTGTATGCTCCCCTGCACTGCCCTTTTTCTAAAAAGACTGTTTCTAACAATGGCTATTCTTAGCCATTTCGGATTTGGATCGCCTTGCATTCTAGGAAACTCTCTTCAATTTGAAAACCAATCAGAACATTCATCCGTCTGGCGAGTCATATATGGAGATGACAATCGTTATGAGGTTGCAGAGTATCCCTCTCACTATTACCAGCACGCCGCACGATCAGTGGCTGCCCTCTTTCACAAACTGCGACTCGACTTTAAAGAAGATCATGTGTTGGTAAAAGGAAAAACTCTTTTAGAAAAGGGCTATTGCCTAGATGAACCTTTTGTAAATCAAACTCCAAGCGCTTCTTGCACTGGTTTTTTAGTCAGAGATGATTGGTTGCTCACTGCGGGGCACTGTATTCTTACGGTGGATGAGTGTAAAATTTATAGATGGGTCTTTGATTATCATACGGACATGGCAGGGCAGATGCAGCGACGGATCTCTAAAGAGAATGTCTATAGCTGTGTAGAAATTCTAGAGAGAAGAATGAGTCACGGTAAAAAGATTGACTACACTCTCTTAAGACTCGATCGACCGGTAAAAGGAAGGTCTCCGTTACCTATTCGGACATCAGGAAGTATTAAGTTAGGTGATCCTCTTATAATGATTGGTCACCCTACTGGTTTACCTGCTAAAATTGCCGATCAAGCGCAGGTTATTAAAAATATCCACCCTAACTTCTTTGTATCTAACTTAGATGCCTATCACGGTAACTCTGGTTCTCCTGTTTTCAACACTAAGACCGGATGGGTTGAAGGCATTCTAGTGAGGGGTGAATATGATTTTACTGTGGACCCGGCTGAGAATTGCAAACATTCCGCCATTTGCGGTGAGGCGACCTGTCAAGGGGAAGACGTGACTAGAATCACCACCATCAAAAAATTAGTTCAACAACGAAGGGTCATCATTCCTTGATTCCCGTTTCTTAACCAATACTTTAATAAACCATGCTACTTGATCCAAGTTAGTTCTCAGGGTAAAATGATACCAAGAAACCTAGATCCTCAGAGCAAAAGGAGACTTATGCGTTTATTTACTTTATTTTGTTTGATGGTTTGTTTGTTAATCTCCTGTAAAAATAGGAATTTAAGTGAGTTGAGCGGGGTGGAAGGAGCCTCATGTGATGGTAAGGTGGATAAGTATGAAGAGTTTTGTGTTAATCCCATGTTGAATGGGGGAACTTTACCAGACTGCAAGCAACCACTCCAAAACTTTCAAAGTAATATCATGGGGAAAGATAAAAAAGCAGCCCTCATCTACTATGCCATTGATACCAAAGAACCATTTATGCAGACCTCAGTTGACTTTGAAGTTAAAGCCTTAAGGCAGGCTTGTGAAGCGGGAAAAAGTCTTAAAGGAGCTGGGATTAATTGGGTGGTATTTTTAAATAGTCATTATATAGATGGAATAGCTACGAACAGAGAGCCCAGCTATATTTACTGTAAAAATAGCACTTTTATTAAAGAAAAATTCGATCCCACCTTGGTACAAAAATTAGAAAAGAAAAGAGAGGTCATTCAAACTGCCGACAATCCAGCTCTGCATGGGGGGGTGATTCGTTTTCATGTGAGGTACAATAAGGTTGCGGAAATAATTGATGAAGAGAAGAAAAAACGCAAAGTTCAAATCGGAGATGTATTTTTTCGTCATCCCTATGCTCATCCCGATTTTTTTGTAGAAATGATTGAGCACACCTTAGAAAATCTTTTTCCACCAGATGAGTTTGTTCATTTTATCCATTTGAAATCTCACGGTTCCCGGCGTCTACTTTTAACCGGTTTAGCTGATTTTCAAAAAGATAAAAAAACCACCTGTCAGAAAAAAATAATTGATAAACCTGGTTCTGTGTCATCCGAAATCAATCCTGAGGGAGTCGGGTTAGGAAGCATTGATAAAGACTGGAATAGATTTTTTGCAACATATAACCCTTGGATATCAGGACAATTGGGAGGTCCTAATTCTCTTGGAGGACCTAATTCTTTAGGGGGGCCTAATTCTCTTGGAGGACCTAATTCTTTAAGTGCTAAGCAAGGCTTAGGGGTCAATGGTTTAGGAACAGGGGGACAATCATTACAAAGTCATAACCCCTTTGGCATGTCCCACTTGAAGCTTGCCCAAACCATGACCTACCTTTTTAAAATTCTAGGAAAACGGAAATATAACAGCGAATATGAGATTGGATTTCTCATGCTCGAATCCTGTGAAACAAATGCCTCTGAAAAGAAAGAAATTGCCGATTATCAAGGAACACTGCCCGAATTACGTTCTTACTATTCTGCCAGTGGGAGCCTATGGTACCGTAATATCAATTGGCATAATTTGTTATTACAGGCAGCTAGGAAAGCTGAGAATGAAGGAAGAAGTCAGGCCAAAGTTTTACAGGAATTAATTATTCCCGTAGCTAGAGACATTACCAATTTTATTAGTAAATAGTTATTCCGTAAAAGGTGGTGATTTATGTGGCTAGAGAGGTTTTTGCAAGTTGTTTTCTTTTGCGCTCTTTTAGCCCTCATCGGATTTTTTATTTTTTCCATTTCCTTTTTTTCCGGCACAGAGACTTTCATATCAGCGGATAAAAATGTTTTTACCTTGGATCAAAAAAGTATTCAAACTTTTATAAAGTTTGGTCCTCTGCCTCCCTGTGCAGAAGAAGGTGCCACTACCTGTTATAATAAAGAGAACTTGGATGAATCAAATTGGCAGGCTATTACTCTCCCTACTTATGATTTTAAAACCCATAAAGATTATAAGCTTGGTCTACAGACCGGGGAGGTCCATTATCGGATTTATATAACTCTTCCCCCGTCCTTGCAAACCTTGGGACAACCGATTTCCTTTACCCCAGGTTACATTAATCTTTCAGAGTATACGATCTTTATAGATGAGAATGAAGTTTTATCTGGTATGGGTAAGAGCTCTTTTGGAGCCTTTAGTGTTATTTCCCTGCCAAAAAAAGTACTCGCTCGAAAAAAGATTTTACTTTATGTGCAAGGAAAAGTGGCAACGGGTGATTCAGGAATCAAACATTATACTCGGCTTTTCATTGGTCCCGCAGATAAAATCAAGAAATTGAGCCTCCATACCGAACGAGCCATGGTTTCTTATCCTTTGCTCTGGCTCATCAGTGTGGGAACTCTTTTGGTCTTTTTCGCCTTTTTATTCATATTTAGTCAGCGTAAACAGAACTATACCTTTGTAGCTCTATTTACCTTCTGTGTTATGTTGGAGCAACTCATGCGCAGTGAGTTTTTAGCTCACTATTTAATCGAACCTGTCCGCCTCTTTTTTCTGGTTCTTTCGCATATTACGGCTTCTTTTGCTATCATAGCCTTTTTTAAGTATTTCCATAGACTCTCACTTTCTTCAAAAATCACTTGGTCACTCTGGCTTATTTTAGCCAGCTGTGGAGCCATTATGAGTGGTTTCTTCTGGATGGGGTCCACCGCTTTTTCTCTTCCTACTATTTTTAAATTTATAACCATTGTTAGATTATTATCCATTCTAGGTATCTTTTCTTTCGTTTGTCATTTGATTTGGCAGAGAAAGCAAAATCATATTCCGTTAAGTTGGAGTCTTATTTCCTTCTTATTATTTTTTGTACCCTATTTATTGCTTTTAATTTATGTGTACTTCTTTCCTAGCTTTTACTATCAGCCGCTTTTTGATCTCGCCATCTGTCTATATATTGCTATTCACTCGTTTCGTTTGTTCGGTGTTAATGAAATGCGGGTAGAAGAACAGAGAATTTTAATAAAGCATCAAGAGCGAGATGCAGCCATCGGGCAAGTGGCTAAACTCCTCGCTCATGATATTCGTAAACCCTTTTCCCAAATAAAGATGATGCTGGGATCGGGGCAAATGTTTCAGCCCAATCCCTCTTTTTTGAACCAAGCCAAAAAGGATATTGAAAAGTCGATTCTACATGTAGAAAGTATGATAGGCGATATCCTTGATTACTCTCGATCAGTGCAACTAGAGGTCCAACCTCACTCTCTTCATCCGGTTTTTGATTTCATAGTGCGACAGGTGATGCTGCCGTATCATAAAAAAACAATCACTATTAATTATGAATTTAAAGCCTGCAACAAACCCTTAATTGATAAAGAACGATTTGCTCGGGTGTTAGCAAATATTGTAGCAAATGCAGCCGAAGCCATAACGGTGATTGGTAAAGCGGACAGAGGTGAAATAACCATTAAGACACGAGATCTGAATGTAAACTCTCAAAAAATGGTTGAGATTGTGGTGGATAACACAGGACCTTTGTTAAACGAAGAGGATATTCCCCAACTGTTTGAATCCTTTTTTACCAGTGGTAAGAAAAAAGGCACAGGGCTTGGACTTGCTTCTGCTTTAAAAGTGATTAGCCTGCAAAAGGGGACCATTCGTGCTCAAAATCGAGTTGATCAAAAAGGGGTTCAATTTATTATTGAGCTTCCCGCCTCAAAGGAAAAAGAGGATCCCATTTATGAAGAGCTTTTAAGCAACAGCAAGGATATTATTCCAAATGTTATAGAGGAAGAGGGAGCAGAATCACATATTGAACTATTAAGTCAATCTTCAGAGACCTATCATGTGGTTCTACTCGAAGATGAGGTCCTTTATCGTGCCTGGGTGAGAAATCTGATTAAAGATAATGAGATTTTAAGAAACAAAGTGGTTTTATACGATACCAGTAATGTGGATGAAGCGGTAGAATTGGTTCATCAGGGAAAAGTTCTCTATGCAATCGTAGATATAGATTTAGGTGAAGATAAAAACGGTTACGACTTCTTAAAAATTATCGATGAAAAATATAAAAAGGTCGCATGCCTAGTGCATAGCAATCGTCCCTATAATGATTATCACGATAATGTAGGTCACCTCAAATGTTGCAAAGAGTTTGTTCCTAAACCCCTTCCTCTAAATAAACTAATTCAATTTTTATCGGGAAAAGCAGTTGAAAGTAAAAGTCCTTCTCAAAAAGAGTTGAGTTCCTCTTTAATTATGTACTGTGATGATTCACTTTTAATGCGAGAGCACTTTAGTTTTTTATGTAAGGCCTATCAGGAAAAAGGAAGCACTATCCAATATGAAATTTTTGAAAATGGAGAAAAACTGATTGCTGCTTTGAGTAAGAAAAAACCTGCTTTGATTTTTACTGATCTAAATATGGAAGATGAAGAGGGAGAACTGAATGGCTATGAGGTAATAAAAAGAGTGAAAGAGTTAAGTCCAGATACCAAAGCCTATTTACTTTCTAATGAGCCCACCTCCCTTTCGGAAGAACCTACCAAAAATGCTGGTGGAGAAGGGGCTTTTGAACAACCATTTGGTCAAGATCTGTTTTTTAATATTCTCGATAAAACTATTAAGTAAAAAAACTAATTATTGTCCTTAAAAGTAATCACAATGCAGAGATCATTTTCCACGTAGACTTTCACTAGATCAGTGTGACCCGTTCCTCCTACTTCTTGGGCTGTTGTTCCATGAGCTTTTTCATGGAAATTGGTACATGACCTAATTTTTTAATTTTAGCCAAATACTCCTCACCCTCTTGTCGTTTGGCTTTTTCGGCAATAGGGTCGATATTATTCACTATAGATACAGCATAAGAGTAATTTTCTCCGAAATTTCCCTGATAGGTCTCTAACAAAAGCCTTTTGAGGACGTGGATATGGCGGAATTCGAGTGTGAGTTCTTCTTGGTTTTCCTTCAAATTCATTCCTTATTGAGGGGGACTTTCAAAATGTAAAAATGAGTCTACCACATCTAAGAGGATTCCATCAAAGGAACTGGCTTGTATTTTACTTAAATAAGAATCAGGGCTGTTCCAGAGTAGTTCATTCCATTTTGGATGCCAGTATTTTACCTTATAGCTGCCCGGCCACATTTTATTTTCTTCTTTAACCCACTTAGGTAGTTTCTTTGAGCAGCAATCTTGCCAATAGTATCGAAAGTTAGATGCTTCTCCTACGCTCATGTAGGCTATGATGAGGCGTTTACCTCCTTGGGGTTTTGTCTTCAGTAAAGTAATTTCCTCTTTGGTGAAGGGAATATTCCAATGAAAAAGGTCTAAAAATAAGATATCAAACTTTGTTTTCTGTAAGGAATCCAAGAATTCTTGGCGGCTAGGGAAATCCGTTGCATTAGGATTGATTAGATAAAGAAAATTTTGAGCATCTTGTAGATTGTTTATGTCTTTTTTGTTTATGTTTATGGGCTCTGCTGGGTGCTTTGGTATGCTATCCAATGCCCTGCTTTTAGCAGCAAAGGATAGGAATCCATCTGCTAAGTGTCTTTGGTAGGAGTCGTCTATTTTGAAAGGGGTATGGCAGTAGTCGATAATAAGGGTGCGAGTGGATTCTTTTTTAAGGTTTCTGAGATAGCTAAGAGACCATAAAGAATCTTGGGGGGTGCTGGCTTGGTCATCCCCTTTTAAACCATAGTATACGGACTCCATTAAAATTCCATCTATGCTATTTAGATAATCTTGGTTTAATTCATCTTGAGCCTCTCCACTTACAGTGAGAAGTTGTAGGCCATTATTGGGGATAACCTGAAATTGGGGATTGTGGGATTTGGCGTGCTGACTGATAGCCTGCACTAATTTAATCATCTGATTGCGGTAGAAAAACCCCTTCTCTTCTTTTTGTACAACAAAGATATAGTAGAGTATTCCCGTGAGAAGGCTAAGTCCTATCAATATAGGTATAATCCATGAATTCATACCTATAGTTTTACCTGGGGAAAAGCTATCATGCAACAATTATTAAGGTTTATGAGAGCATGTTTTTCCAAAATGCGGTATTGTAGACTTGGATCCCCTCTTTAAGAGAGGGTAGTGAATAAGATTTAGAATATTCTAATATAATTATTGTAGTTTGTGAAGATTAACAAAATGCTAACGGAAAAACAAGTTTTTATTTTGGGGTTGCTTGCTATTATGAAAAGCATGATATAATGTATCGCAGCCATTGGTTAGGTATTGCCTTTGTCTATACTCTGCGTAATTCTCAACTTTTACTATACGAAAAACCTAATATAAGAACAGGTGAATGAAAAATGGAAACGAAATTATCTAAAATAAGAAATATTGGAATTGCAGCCCATATTGATGCTGGAAAAACAACTACCACAGAGAGAATTCTCTATTATACCGGTATAAATCGAAGAATTGGTGAAGTTCATGATGGTGCAGCTACTATGGACTTTATGAAGCAAGAACAGGAAAGAGGTATTACTATTAGCTCGGCGGCTACGAGTTGTTCTTGGAATGGTTTTTCCTTCAATATAATTGACACCCCAGGGCATGTTGACTTCACCATGGAAGTTGAGAAATCATTAAGAGTTTTAGATGGTATGATCGCACTTTTTTGTGCTGTAGGAGGGGTTGAACCTCAATCTGAAACCGTTTGGAAGCAGGCAGATGAGTATAATATCCCTCGAATAGCCTTTGTAAATAAAATGGATCGAAGCGGTGCTGATTTTGCCAATGTCATTGAGAATATGAAAGATAACTTAGGAAGCAATGCCGTTGCTTTTCAGCTTCCCATTGGAAAAGAAGAAAACTTTATTGGTTTGATCGATCTTTTAACCATGAAAGCTTTTTATTTTAAAGATCAAGACTTAGAAGAAGGAGATCTTCCTTCTGAATTACAGGCTGAGGCGGAAGCGGCTAGGGAGATGTTAATCGAAGCGGTAAGTGAATATGATGATGAAATAATGGAACTCTTTATTGATGAGCAAGAGGTGGGAGGAGAGCTCCTCGTTAATGCTGCTAGAAAAGCGGTCTTAAAAAATGGCATTGTGCCAGTACTTTGCGGATCTGCTTTTAAAAATAAAGGTGTGCAAAGTTTACTTGATGCGGTGACTGCCTATTTGCCATCCCCCCTTGATCGTGGAACCATCGAAGGATTTGACCCTTCTGATAGTGATCTTAAAATCAAACGAGACCCTGATGTAACTGCTCCTGTGACGGCGATGGCATTTAAGATTATCACAGATAAATATGTTGGTGAGCAGACTTTTTGTCGCATCTATTCTGGTACCATCAAAACCGGAGATACCCTTTTAAATACTAATTCAGGGAAGAGTGAGCGGATTGGTCGAATTATGAAAATCCATGCCAAAGATAGAGAGGATATCCCTGAAGCCACTGCAGGGGATATTGTGGCTTTTATTGGGTTAAAAAATACCATCACTGGTAACACTCTATCAACAGTCAGCGACCCTATCGTGCTTAGCAATATTAGAACACCTCAAACAGTTGTGAATTGTGCTATCAAAGTGAAAGCCAAAGCGGATCGAGATAAACTAGCTAAAGCGCTTTATAAACTCTCTTCTGAAGATCCCTCCCTTAAGTTGAAATATGATGATGAATCCGAAGAGACAGTTATATCAGGTATGGGTGAGCTGCATTTAGAAGTAGTTGTAGATCGTTTAAAACATGAATTTAATGTGCTAGCCGATTTAGGTGAGCCTTCTGTTTCCTATCGAGAAACAATAACCAGCGGGGCCAACCATGAAACTAGATATGTAAAGCAGTCAGGTGGTAAAGGTCAGTATGCCCATACTGTGATTCAAATTGAGCCCAATCCGGGTTTAGGATTTGAATTTATCGATATGATTAAAGGGGGAGTTATTCCTAAAGATTATATTCCTGCCATCAGAAAATCTTTGCTAGACACAATGAACGAAGGGATTGTGGCTGATTACCCAGTAGTTGATATTAAAGTGACACTCTTAGATGGGAGTTATCATGAAGTGGATTCCTCTGAAATGGCATTTAAAACCTGTGCTTCTATTTGTTTGAAAGAGGCTTTTGTTAAAGCTAAACCTATATTAAAAGAACCGGTAATGAATTTAGATGTGCAGACTCCCGAGGAATACGTTGGTAATGTGATTAGTGATGTGAATAGAAGAAGAGGAAAAGTGGAATCCTTGGATCCTTCTAAAGCTACCTTTCATAAAATTCAAGCCAAGACACCTCTTAAAGAAATGTTTGGCTATGCAAATGCGCTTCGATCCATAACCAGCGGGCGAGGAGTCTTCAGTATGGAGTTTGATTCTTATAAGCCGGTACCTAAGTCACTCGAAGTAGAAATCTTAGCTGAACGTAAAAAAGAAAAATCCTGAAAATCTATTATAT
>CAYFLR010000005.1:83779-96459 GCA_964343805.1 uncultured bacterium
TGACGGTATTGTAAAAACTACTGAACTTGAAGTTAAACTTGATGTCTGGTCAGATTATGTTTTTAATGAAGATTATAAGCTGATGCCTCTTAACGAACTTGATGGTTATATTAAGAAAAACAAACATCCATTTTATAACTCCTTGTTGGTTTATCACTAAAATAACTTTGATATAATCAATAAGGAGGATTTTATGAATGAAAGCCATGCCCATTCCCACCGGAGCACTTATTTAAAGGGAGAGTTTAAAAATATAGCCGCTTATTCTGAATTGTATCTTGGAGCATTTGAGGCAATCTACCATTGCATGAAAAGTAATGTAAAAACTATTGTGCCCCATTGTTCGGTGGCTGAGGCGAAAAGGCTTATGTCATTTTATGATATTGATCAATTGCCGGTATTGAATGAGAAGGGTGTTGTTCTAGGTTTAGTGACTAGAAAGGGAATAGAAGTTAAACTGGCTCGGCGTAAAAAATATAAAGAAATGGATGCTGATGAATTTGAAATTCAAATCTTAGTTGAAGAAGTAATGTATAAAGAGTTCACTCACACCTCTCCGGAAAAACTTATCATAGATGTTATAGATCAACTGATTTTTGAAGGCAGTCAGTGCGTAATTATCAGAGACAATGATATGACCTTTCAAGGCTTAGCCTCCCGTTCCGACATAACAGAGTATTTATACCTTAATGACCGGGATTTTTTTTTGACATAAATGATAAGCGTTGGGAAATTTCTGGTTAATCCTACAAAAATATTGAAGATAGTTTTTCGAATATAATTCCGGTACAATGGCTTCATGTTTATTGAAGTTATATTATTAGGGATTATTCAAGGGATCACTGAATACATTCCCGTGTCAAGCTCAGCACATATAGTTATTTTGGAAACCTTACTGGGTCGTCCCTCTGGTAACCTATTGGTAGGAGTGGCCCTCCATATAGGAACTTTAATAGCTGTTTGTTTGCTTTTTTATCAAGATCTTTGGAAGATGATTTCTAACCTTTGGCTGCTCATTTTTAGCAAGAAGAGAAAGGAAATTTGGGGTGATCCTCATACACAGTTGATGGGACTTATTATTTTGTCCACTTTGGTTACCGGAGTTTTGGGTATTTTACTAAAGGACCAAATTGTAAAAGTTTTTTCCTCCACATGGATAATCTCGTTATTAATGATTGCCAACGGTTTTACTCTGTTTGCCAGCCGGTTTGCCCTTAAAAATAAAGATATACCTAAAACAACAGAGAAGAGGCTTCCTGTACTGTCTGAGGAAGAAGTTAAAGAGGTAAAGCCTTGGCAGGCTCTGGTTATTGGCTTAACTCAAACAGCAGCCATTTTACCAGGTATTTCCAGGTCTGGGACCACTATTACCACAGCTCTTTATCTTGGGATCAGTCGAGAGGTGGCTGGGCGTTTCTCTTTTCTAATTTCTGTACCTACCATAGTAGGAGGGTTTATTTTTGAACTCTCTGCAGTGACCGATTTTAATAAATCTATGGCTATTCCCTTGCTAGTGGGGGGATTGGTGGCTTTTATCGTGGGTTATTATTCATTGAAGATCTTGCTTCGAATTATTTCAAAAGGCAATTTGGCCATCTTCTCCTATTACTGCTGGGCAGCCGGTGTTTTATTATTCATCTATTCCATAGCAAATTCTTAATTCAGCTTGTCACTCCAGCTACTTTAGATCTATAATAAGTAGAATTCAAATTTTATCTACTGAGGTTCTGTTTATGAGTGAAAAAGTTGATGTAATGATGGTAGATGACGATATTTTTTGTATAAAGTTAATGGAAAGAACTTTAGAACCTCTTAACCTTGTCATTAAAAGTTTTACCGACAGTGAAGAGGCTTTATCAAGTATAGGCTTAATTGAACCCAAAATTCTAGTTCTAGATCTCAATTTACCCAACTTAAATGGAGACCAGCTCTTAGTAAAATTAAAAAAGCAGACCAATTGGAAAAATATAATAGTATTCTTTGTCACTGGTGAGGATTTGGTGGGCGAAGACCTCCAACTGCTCAGTTTTTTAGGTGCCTATCGTACTTTTACTAAACCTCTTAATCAAGAAAGCTTCCGGAAGCAAGTGGAAGAAGTTCTTAAACTCGCCATTTAGTAACTAAAGTATACTAAAAAAACCTATCTCTTCCTTTTTGGTATTTTTTTGTTACCACAATAATTTTGTTGTATTTTCTTAATATTGTAAAAATATAAGTAAAAGCAGTTATTTATGTGGTGTCAAAATTTTGGCACATGATTTGCTTCTTTCTGTCCGGCGTAGGTAAATTGTATGAAGTAGACCATCTGTGTCTATAAATATGTAACTCTAAGAAAAAAGGAAGTAATCATGAAAAAATCAACTCTATCTTTGTTAACTAAAACTGCTTTGATATCCTCATTTGTTTTTAGTGCATTTGTGGTTACCACCACTTTGGAAGCCCGAAACGGTCGGCGTGGCGGTGGATTTAATCGGGGTGGAATGTGTGTTGCTGAAATGCAAACATGGAGAGGACGAACTCTTGAAGTCTTCCGAGCATTCAAATGCCGAGCTGCTATGAGAAGATGTAATCGATCTCTAGACTATCGTCAATCTCAAGGACGTAATCCATGGGCTTCTTGTACAATCGTACGTCGTGGTGGTGGAAATCATGGCGGTGGACATCATGGTGGTGGACATCACGGTGGCGGACATCACGGTGGAAACCAAGGTGGATGGAACCAAAACTGGAAATGTACAGCCATGGATCAAGGTTGGGAAGAGCATTGGGGCGGACATACTGCTTATGGTCGAAATAAACAACGAACAAGAAGAAAAGCTCTTAACGATTGTTTAGCTCACCACGGATCTTGTTCTGTAACATGTGAAAGAGACTAATTAAAGTTTACCTTTTTTAGTAAATAAATTGAGAAGCCTCAGATCTTAGAACTGGGGCTTTTTTTTACTCCTAATTCAAACATCATTAAAAAAAACCGATTGTTAACTCTCTTATTGTGCTAGAATAAGAGAACTATGAAAAATCTCACAACTATTCCACTTTTTTTTAGAGCGTGGGGCTCTTTGCAAGTTTCCATTTTCCTCTTTCTCATCAGTATACTCATTGGCGGAGAGCAACTGTGGGCTCAAAGGGGGACTCGTTTTGTCGAGCAAAAAGAGGTTAATACATCGGCGGCCGACCAAATTACCGGGCTTTTTGATAGTAATATGCCCCCACCAGAAAGGCTTTCAGGCGATTTAGCGCTTAACTTTGAATACGGTATTAACCATCGTTTTGCGGTAGGAATTCAAGGTTGGAGTGTCTTTGTTGCTAGTTTATTTGATGCCATTGATCCTCAAGGAGGCTTGGCCTTTCCAATTATTGGAAAACTACGATACCGCTTCTACTCCAACAACAAGATTCGTTCAGTACTAAATACTTACCTTGGGTATAACAAAAATGGAGAGGCTTCCAGTACTTTTTTTCTGGGTATCAGCACCTTTACCTTACAAATGAATAGAAGGTTAAGGTTGCATGGCTCGGTATTTGATTTGGAATGGGGTAATAATGTCCCTGGCTTTTCATTTGACATAGGTTTTTTCGGCGGCTCTTTGGGAATGACCTACAAACTTTTGGACAAGCTCAATGTTAATGTTTATGCTTTAATCCCCCTGCTAGGTTCCGTGGATCTATCGATGGTCACCACCGATATTAGCATTCAAACCAATTCTGTCTATGCGGTGACCATGATCAATGTGATTGCTGATATACTCATTAATGATACTTTAATCGTTTCTGGCGGTGTGATCACTTTTCCATTGGGGCAGAGCTATTCTCCCATTATTAATCTTGGACTCTTATTTTAATTGGGCAGATTATGAATGCAGTACGTCTTTTACTCATCTTTATTTTAGTCTGGGTGGCAGTTAATTCCTGTTCTCCCTTTGAAGATCCGGGAACTCCCTATAAAGCACAAGTCATGACGATTGATAAGGTGGATCCCACTGGCTTTCAACCCTCTACTTTTGAATTGGGAGTCAAGACCCGTAAAAGTTTGAATAGTCTAGAAAAGCTTGAAGGAAAGACCATGAAGGTCATTGAAGGAGGTGTGCTCAATATAAAAATTAGAGGAGATAATATTTATCAACCCAAATCTTTCGCAGGGGGAAGAGTTCCCTTTTTACAATACACCTTGAAAAATAAAGTCATTACTCCCAGAGATTTTAAAACCCTGGCTATTCTCTCTATCTTTGCCAGCTGGGATCAGATCTATGACAAATTAGAAAACATCACTGGTAAAAGTATGGAAACGCTGCTGGCCGAGCGAAAGGCCAAGAAAATAAAGTTCTTTTTCCAACCGGCTTTGACTTTAGACAGCCAGGATGAAAGTGGTACGGTAGAAGGGAAAGCCATTAATAAAGCCAATGCAGCCTACCTCAGAAAATCCAATGATTTTCTATTAATGAGCAGTTCGGTGCTTGAAAAAGTACCTTTAGTCATGAACTCTCAGGTGATTGCTCATGAATTTGGTCACCTGTTGTTTAACCATTTCTTTTTCAAATATTCCGAGAAGGAATGTGATAGTGACAACGGATATAGTTTAAATGGTTTTAATGAAGGGTTCTCCGACTTTTTTAGCTATTTAATTACGGGGAGTAGTGATGTTCTAGGGGCTTCTATGCCTGATCTTATAAAACCAGAGCAGAGGAATTTTAAACAAATTTCCTATGAACTGAAAGATTTCCCCAAGGTAGAAGAGTGGGGACCTATGCAAGGAAGGGAAGGTGGCAATGAGGATGATGAAAAGGAATTGGAAAAAGAAGTAGATAAAGATGAGCCTGCTTGCTCCCATAGTTTTTATTGTATTGGTTCTCTTTTCGCAAAAACTTTAAATCTCATTCTCCAAGATGTACTGACAGACTTTGGCAAAACAGAGCAAAACCCTTTTACCAAAAGTCTATTTGCGTCGCTTCCCAATGCTCGAGACGATTATCTTAATTTTTTAAAAGAGGTATGGCCTCATGATGATGTTTGTAAAATAGAAGAGAAAGAAGATTTTTCTGGCTTTCCAAATGGAGAGATCATGATGAGTATCTTCCTTGCGGCATTGGTGAAAAACCAATCCAATAAGTATCAGGATATTTATTGTAAGCGTGTGAAGGAGACCTTTAGTTCCCGAGGATTTAATTTAAATTGGGCTAATCGCGTATGCAAAGAGCAAGACAATCAGAACAACAATGGAAATTCCAACAATCAAGAGAGTCAAAACAACCAAAATTGAGGATCTTTTTTTTAACTCTCTTTGTTTTTCTATTACTCTGGCCAGCACCGTCCTTAATGGCAAAAAAGAAGAAAGGGCTTGATGCACAGTATGCCTATGGGATGGGTTTACTAATTCGCAGAGAGGCTGCCGGTGAAAATATATTTCATAAAAAGGTGCTCAGTGTAACCGCTGAAAAGTATCTGCCTTATCAGCGAAACCTTTATATTCGCCCCACGGCTCATATCTTTTTATCCTATGGACAACCTGAGGTTCCTCATATTATGACCTTCGATGAAAATGATATTGGAGCTGATATAGATATTGGTCTCCTCTATGATTGGTTAGTCATACCCTCCTTGAACGTGGGATTAGGTGGTATATATAGATTTACCTCTTTTACGGTAAAGGATCCTGTTCATACCAAAACCGATCTTTCTGATTTTTGGTTTCTGGCTCAAGGTTATGTTCAATTTGGGGTGGGTATTCCCATTGAACGAGGTCTGTTGGTGTTAGAACCTTTTGGTAGGTATAATTATATCTTGGGAGATGCTCGCTCTAGGTGGAACTATGGTCTTCGATTAACCCTCGCTCTCATTAGATAACCCTCTTACTTTGCCAAGACTCCAATCTCTAAATCGATCTAAATAAATATAAGCACAAGGTATAACTAAAAGTGAAAGAAAGGTTGAGGAAATGAGTCCGCCAATGGCAGCTATTCCCATACTGGCACGTTCTTGGTTTATTTCACCCAAACCAAAAGCAATGGGAGACATGCCGGCAATGGTGGAGATAGCGGTCATTAATATGGGACGAAACCTTCGGATTCCCGCTTGATATATGGCCTCAAATCCGCTTTTTCCATCTGCTTTGGCTTGTTCTGCATAATCTATGAGGAGGATAGCATTTTTAGTGACTAAGCCTAAGAGCAGGATGAGTCCAATAATTCCATAAATATCCAGGAGTCTTCCAGAAATGAGCATGGCTGCCAGGATTCCTACGATAGTCAGAGGTAGCGTCAGTAAAATAGAGAAGGGAATGACGATTGATTCATAGAGAGAAGCCATAATCATATATATAAAAAGGGATCCTAGAAGAATAGAAACCATAAAGCCGATTTGAAGGTCTTTGAGGTTCTGCGCTTGGCCAAAAAATTCAAGGGTATAACCATCAGGTAAAAGAGGGGTGACCAGCTTCTTAACTTCTTTGAGAGCTACACCCAGAGGGTATTTGGGAGCCAGATCACCTTCGATTTTAACCGCTCTTGAGCGATCAATCCGGGAAATCTTGGTGGGAGAGACACCTCTTTTTATATGGACAATGGCCACTAAAGGAATGGCCTCTCCTCGATCATTGGGTATCGTTATATTACGAACAGAACCTAGGTAAGTACGATCCGCTTCATTCAGAATGACGCGCATGTCGTACTCTTCATCATTTTCTCGGTAGTAGGTGGCAATTTCACCATCAAAAAGACCACGAAGGGCATTTCCTACGGTTACGGTATTCAGTCCAAAAGCAGCCATTCTTTTGGCGTCAATCACAAATTGCAGTTCGGCACTTCCCGGTTTGAGGTTGGTTTCAAGGTCTACGATGTTAGGAATCTCCTTGCGAATTTTTTCAATGATAGTATTTGAGAGTTCGGTCAAAACTTTATTATCAGGACCTTGAATGGTAATTTGCATCTGTTTTTTACTGCCGCCTTGTTTTTCCGCGTTTCCCACCTGCAGTTCTAAGTTTTCCATTTTGGCAAAGGATGAAAAGGTTTGACGCAAGAGTTCTTTGAACTCAGAGGTCCGCATATCCCTCTCTCCTTCAGGAATCATTTTGATAAAGACCCTGGCGACATTTTTTTCACCCAAGGCTCCTCCCACGCTGGTGGAATAAAAATCCACCATAGGGGACTTTTCAATGGTTTTTTCCACTTTTTGAATGAGAAAGTTGGTGTAGCTAAGGGTGGTCCCGGTAGGTGCTTCAATCGCCACCTCGATCTCACCACTTTCAGATATGGGCATAAAGGTGAACCCCACTTTTTTAAATAAGGTAAGAGAAAAAGCAAATACTCCTACCGCGAGAAAAAGTGTAATGAGAGGGTGTTTGAGTGCTCCGCCTAAAAGAGTAACGTAGACTTTATGGGTAAAGGAAAAAAGGGCTTCAGAATAGTAGAGGGGAGAAAGTTTGCTAGGTTCTTTTTTGATGGTGGATTTTTTGCTGATTAAATAGGCTGAGAGCATAGGGGCAATGGTGAGAGCATCATAGGTACTAAAAACAATCGCCATACAAACGGTTAAAGCAAAGGCGGCTAAAAAGCGTCCTACAATTCCAGGAATAAAAGCCACCGGTAAGAAGGTGGCAAGCAGCACCAGCGAGGTGGCTATAACAGCAATGAGTACCTCTTTAGTGCCATAAAAAGAGGCCTCTTTAGGAGACATACCTTTTTCAATCTTATTCCAAATATTCTCTCTCACCACAATGGCATCATCTACAATTAAGCCCACCGCTAGGGTGAGTCCGAGTAAGGTCATAATATTAATAGTATAGCCAAATAATTCTAAGGCAAAAAAGGTGGCGATAATCGAGGTGGGTATGGCAAGACCTGTAATGAGAGTCGATTGAAACGAACCTAAAAAGAAAAAGACCACAATGATGGTGAGTAAAGTGGCTATAGCCATGGTTTCAAGCACTTCATTCACATTGAGATTAATCCGTCTGGCCCCGTCGAAAATAATTTTAGACTCTATTCCGCTGCCAATTTTCTTTTGAATGGTGGGGAGCTTTTTCTTGATGTCATCGGCCAGGGCCACGGTATTAATGCCTGACTGTTTTTTGATTTCAACAAAAACCACCGGCTTGCCATCCAACCTTGCCATAGAGCTCACCTCTTTAAAGGTGTCACGAACTTCGGCGAGATCTTTTATTAGCAGTTGTTTTCCTTGAGGGAGAGTTTTTACAATGGTATTTTCAATGGCCGACATAGAGGAGTATTCTCCAATGACTCGAAGCGACCTGCGAGCTGGTTCTTCGTAAACTTGACCCGCTGGAATATTACTATTGGTTTTTTGCACTGCCCTTGAAATATCTGCCGGGGTCAATTTCCATAGCATGAGGCGTTTGCGGTCAAGTTCGATTCGTACTTCTCTTTCTTTTCCTCCATACACATCAATTTGCCCTACACCATCAATTTGGGTGAGTTTATCTTTGAGTTCGTTTTCCGCAAGGAGTCGCAGTTTGGAAGGTGTAACCCGTGCATCATGGCTGGAAAGGGCCACTCGGAATATGGGACGGTCATCAAAGTCAAGTCTCTGCACTAGAGGCTCTTCCACATCATCTGGCAGAGCCGAACCAATTCGACTCACTCGGTCTCTCACATCAGCCAAGGCTTCTTGGGCATTTCGTTCTAATTTGAAACGAATCATTATTTGTGTGAGACCTTCCATAGCGGTGGATTGAAGCTGTTCAATGCCGGCCACTTGACTGACCTCTTCTTCCAGAGGCTTGGTGAGAAGGGTTTCTACTTCTTTAGGGCCTGCTCCTGGGTATTTGGCGGTGATGGTTATAATGGGAGGATTAATATCGGGAAAGAGGTCCACTCCAAGACGGAGAAAACTTAAAAAGCCCAAAACCATGAGAAAAACTTCGATCATGGAAATAAAGACAGGCCGGGATATAGCAATTTTTAAAAATGAATCCATAATGAGAACTCGATTTAAATACCCATCTCAATACCCAGTAGTAAGGTTCTGGAAGAGAAGGCCGAATTTTTATTAAACAGTCCTTTTCCCCCTTCTGTCCAAAGGAGATTGGCTTTTAGCAGAGAGGACAATTCATAACTGACCATAAGTGAAACTCTGTCTTCGAAATAGAAGGTACTAAAGGTGTCGGAATTTCCTTTTCCCTGTTGAAAGACGCCTTCCAAAATAGCGCTATAAAGGAGGTTATAACTGATCTTTTCTTTTCTTAACCCGGCACCTAAGGTTAACCCTATGGGAATAAATAGGTAGCGGTATTCCTCTTGGCTGGTTTGAATGCCCTTGCGGATGGTGCTTAATTTTCCGGTATAAAAACCTAAACCAGGTGCCACTGATATTTGAGGCATCATTTGGTATATTGGGTACTCAAATAGACGCCAGGTCTCTTTAAGGGCCACATTTAAGCCCGAGATTAAGTGATTGTCTTTCACGGTAAAGGTGTCATCATCTTTGGAGAGAGGTTTGGCTGAGTGGAGAAGGTGCAAACCACCTGCAAAATGGACACTGGTATAAGGGTTGATGCGCTCTTGTTGCTTTATTAATTTCTTTACTTCCAAGCTGAAAATATCGTTGATCGAATTGTCTTTGACCGTGATGACTGGTTTTTTATTTATTTTCTTTACTGGTGCAGGCACAGACTTGGGTTTTGAAGACAGCTGTTTTATCTTCTTTTTCTTTCGAGTTACTTTGCGTTTTTGAGTTTTAGATCTAGAGGGAGATGGTTCATTGCTCAAGGAATGATCGGCTTCTTGCAGGAGATCCTCCAATTCAGAACCAAGGGCGGAGAAGGAAAGGAAAAGAAAACTAAAGAGTAATATTATTAATTTCAAAGTGAAGATCCTTTTGAATTGGGTTTGGTTTTACTAATTTTTAGCTGAATGTTCTCTTTTACAATCTTTTCTAGATCGATCAGAGTGGGGTCAATAATAGAAGTGAGCTCACTTCCATTAAGAATTGGCACAATACCCTTTTGAGCTAAACCGAGCTTAACTTCCTGGTAGCTCGCTCTTTTCTGATCATTCAGCCTAGGGAGATAAGGTTTTCCCTGTTTCCACCTCAAGATGGAGTTATCAACTAACAGGACATTTTTATAGTTTACTAATTTGAGGCGGAGATTGATTATTTTGCCATAAGTAAAATCCGTTGGCAGATTTTCACTGGTGAAAAGAAGGTCGAAGTAGCCTCCGTCAAAGTCATGTTTACTGGAAGGGAGTTTTATATTTCCCTCCACCTTTCGGTATTTTGTACTATTGAGCCTACTCAGTTCTACTAGAGATTGGGGAGTGAGGTAGGGGCGGTATTTAGCCGGCAGCTTTACTTGAATCTGAGCTAAACGAGTGTCCTCAATAATACCAATTCGACTGCCATCGGGAATAAAATCACCCACATTAAAAACAAAGAGAGAGATTCGTCCTTTGATGGGGGCTCTTACCACACCATCTTTTAATAAAGTCTTACTTTGTTCTAAGTTGGCTCTTTTAGAGTCGGCTTTCTCTTTGACCGCTTCTAAATCAGCTTGAGTAGCGGCTCCTTGTTTAAGGAGTTTCTTGGTTCGCTTTAAGTCTTTTATGGCAGCTTTATAGCTGGTGATAGCAGAACGTAGGCTCGTTTTTCGCACATCTTGATCAATCACTGCCACAAATTGATTTTTTAGAACCAGGTCCCCTTCCTTCACCAGTATTTCATCCAGCCGTCCCCCTTTTTTGACGGTGAGGTAGAGCTCTCTAGCGGGGCGAAGTTGTCCTTCGGCTTCCGCATATACAGTATAGTCTTGGCGTTTTTCAGGGTGGTATAACTTAACTGTCTCTATCTTAACTTTGGGTTTCATCGACCATTTAATGCCTACCACCGCAAAGATCAGGAAGGTTATAATTAAAACTGATTTTTTTCCCATTCGTGTTACCCTTGAATAATCTTTTTGACCTGTGATAATGCGATAATCCTTGAATAATAGGCATTCAACAGGTTTCTTCTTGCATCTAATCTCTGAGAATAACTATCTATGACCGCTTGAAAAGTGGTCTTTCCATTTTCAAAAAGAGCCTCTGATTGTCGGACTGTTTGTTCTGCCATCTTTACTTCGATTTGATGAGCGCTGATTTTTTCTGCAGACAATCTCACTTTAAAAAAGGCATCCGTGATGGACTCTAGCAGATCTCTCCGTGCTTGGATTTGATCATCTTGAACTTTTTTAAGGCGGAGAGTGTGAATTTTAGTGGTGGCAAAACTACTAAAACCAGTAAACAGAGGCATAGAGAGTTTTATCTCTCCCCCATAAGATCGGCTCTTATCGGATCCGAGTTCATCTTTGCGAGTGGCATTGATTCCCCCATTGAGACTGAGTGTAAGATTGGGGAGATTTTCGGCCTTCTCTTCATTGATGAGGGCTCGTTCTTTCATATACTTGGCTTTGGTAATTTTAAGCATGAGGCTTTGGCTTAAGGCCGTCTCATAAGCCTTATCTAAACTCAAAATTTCATCCTTATTAATCGCATTTAAGGTGCTTTCCAATTCATCAGTCAGTTTAAAATTGAGATCCGGGGCTAGACCTAAAAGGTGAGTGAACTTGAGTTTATTGGTGATGAGTTCGGATTCTAATGAGATGACGTTGGCTAATCTTTCGCTTAAGGAGTATTTGGCTTGCAACGTTTCTAAGGTGGTGGCGCTTCCCGCTCTTTTCTTTTTGATCACATTGGAGAGTTGAACTTTGAGCTTTTCAATGGTCTTATTTTCGGCCTTCAACTTCATGTTGGAGAGTTTGATACTAAAGTAGAGTTCCACCACCTGATGGCGTAAACTGGCCTTAGATTGCTCGAGGGAGAGTTCGGCGATATCTCGGCCCATCTTTGCTTTTTGATAAATGGCCATGGTTTTTAGGCCACTAAAAAGAGGGAAATCCAGGCTTAAATTCATCTGATATTGATTGTGATCTCGTGCCGACTTAGGAGGGCTCTTGTCACCCGGGAGACTGCTGCGATCATGCTTGGTACCCACCTGCGAGTGCAATTTAAGGGTGGGGAAAAACAGCGAGAGAGCTTGAGACACTTGAAAGTGAGATATCTTGGCATCCAGCTCGGCCGTATTTAATTGATGGTTATTTTTAAGAGCCTGAGCCAGTGCCTGAGGTAATGAAATTTCCATTTTGCCAAAGGCGACAGGCGCAATAAAACTCCCTAATATCAAGAATAATAGGGCTCTTTTCAGGGATGCCATCCATTCAAAATTGTTATTTAGTACTATCCTCATTGACTTGTGTTTCTTTTTGGTAGAGGCATCCTTGCTCTTGGTAATCGTTAATCTGTTCCAGTTTGAGACTGCCAGCAGTAATTTTGGCACCCGTATCAGAGTCGGTGGCTACAACGCTTCCAATCATTTGTTGCCATCCTTCATTGTAAACCACATCCAGTTGATTGGTGTTTCTTGCTGAATTTTGCCGAAAGCTCACCTGCTGATCGAGGTACTGAACCGAGGTCGTCCGGTAGGTGGCTTGAGCAAATGCTTTACTGCCCATACAAAGAGTTAGCTTTAGGGTCATTTTGGGAAAAGATTTGAAAATAAAATCATTGCCATTGGAGCCACTTTCTCCATCATAGGAGAGAACTGCTATGGTTTTAAATTCCGGACCATCGGCGCTTCCTTGAAAACTCCCCACAAAATATTGCGGAGGCAACTCCGTAGTTTCACTTTCACCATTT
>CAYFLR010000005.1:96469-128932 GCA_964343805.1 uncultured bacterium
GCTTCAGGTTTTTCCGTATTCACCTCATAAATGGTTTCTGCCCCCTTGATAATTTCTCCTCCTAAAGAGGGCATGGTGCCTGCCAGGGTCATCTCTTCTGGCTCGGTCAAATCCATGGTAGAAGGTATGAAAATATTATCGAAAACAATTTTAGCATTGGCCTGGAAGTGAAGCTCTAAAGTTCCTTTGAGTGGATAGTAGAGGATGTTCTGCGGATTCTGTGGTGTTTGCGCACTGGAGTTAAAACGGATGGAAGCATCTATTGAGGGTAGAAGTGGAAGATCACTGGTAAAAGGAGCTTCTTTATTCTGACCTAAATTAGCAATAGAGATACTTCCCATGTTGCCCGCCACTAATTCGGGCTTATCCAGGGCAGCAACCTGCAGCTTGAAGGTGCTTTTCTTAAAAGGCTTTTGATACCAATTAGGATTCTTCGTGGAAAGATGAATGGGCAGTTGTCCTTCATTGGGACCTTGCAGGTATCCGGTTAACTGATTTTCATCTTTGAGTTCGGCAGTAATCTCTAGCGAGGCTCCCTTGTTTCTCTTAAATGAAGCTGCTAATTTACTCGTGCCCCAGTCGTAGGAGGCTGAATCTGAAGAGATGGTGATTCCACCGAAAAAACCCACGCGAAAACTCACCTGCAGCGATGGCTGGTCTTGGTTTTGATTCGGGTTGCGTTTGGTGGTGATACTTAAGGAGCAGGGCACTTTGCCTTCATTCGCTAAAGTAACATGACCAAAATATTCCCCTTCGGCCCCGGCTAATCGTTCCTCAAGCCGATCTTTATTTTCTCTCTCTTCTTCCTCTTCACTCTTTTCTGGAGCACAGGCATTTAGCATGTATCCGAGGAGGAGTGTGATAAAAAGAGAGTATAAAAATGGATGTAAAATCTTACTCATTTTTTAATCCTCAAATTGGGTCGGAGAAAGTACAAACTTACCAGTCTTACCTTGATAAGTGGAGTTGGCATGTCCTACTAAATTTCCCTCTTCATCAAAAGATCCCACTAAGGTGACAGAAGATCCTCGTGAGTTGGTAGAATAGATGATGATATTTCTACGGAGGTAATCGATCACGACATTCTTAAAGGGAAGCAGGTAAGTTTCATAATCTGCATAGCCGGTTCGACCTGCGGTATATTCTAGTTCAAATTGAGGGGGGTTGGAGTTGGTTAATAAAGACTGTTCTAATACTAACTTGAATGGAATGGTGCGATTGTCTTTAATAAATGTCCATTCGCCGACCCAGTTGCCAAAGTACTTATCACGCTGCACTAAAAAATCCTGACTGGCATTTTTACCGAGATTAAAAGATCCAATTTGTCCTTTAATACCGGAGAGCACTCGTCCTTGCATTTGCCCCTTCTTAATATGTCCGGTGTATCTGAGGCTAAAAGGGGATGTAGGGGTGACACTGCTATTGGGACGATTGTAACGAAGGTCAATTTTTCCGGTAGTAATATCATATTGAACTTGGGAAAAAGGAAATGGTCCTCCTTCATCATCTACAACAAAAGAGCCATGAATTACTTTTTGGTAAGTAAAAGGGGAGTCGATGGGGGCATCTACAAACTCATCGGTAATCGTCAGGGATATTTGCATGGGGATGGTGCGATCTGTCCCATCATTTAACTTCATACTTCCATGATAGATTCCTTCGATGGATACATCGTCAAAAGCCAGTAGAGACGATGATACAAAAAGGGTTAGAAAAGTGAACAGGGCAAGGTGGGTTGGGAAATTGAGTAATTTACGCATAGGTTCATCTCCTTTTGATTAATTATTTATAGAATAAGTCCCATTAAGACTGATTCCATTAAATATAAATTGCATGGTGGTGGGCAATGAATCCAGCAAGGGCCGATCATCTCTTTGCATGATCCACTGCATCACAGTTGAGTTTAAAGCTCCACTGATTAAAAAAGCGGCCGTTTCTGTATTGGGAAAATTGACTTCACCGGTATTTACACCCTGATCTAAAAAACCTTTCAGATGGGCTATCCATAATTTATGGTTTTCATCACAGGCCGGGTCAACCTCATTGCCTTTTTGGCATGGATTATGGTGATTTTGACCTAAAAACATGATGAAGAAAGCTTTGTTGTTTTCTATTACTTTAAATTGCCGCCTTAAGAGGACTTCAAATCGTTGAGTAAAATTGAGGGAGGAGACAAATGGCTCAGTGAAGGTGAGAACGAACTGCTCGGTAATTGATTTTAACAGCGATTTGTAGATTTCCTCTTTTCCCTTGAAGTAACTATATAATGAGGCAATGGCGTAACCGGCTTCCCCTGCTATATCCTCCATAGTGGTTCCATGGTATCCATTTTGAGCAAAGGCTTGGGCTGCTGAAGCAAGTATGTCATAGCGAGTCCGTTCAATTTCACGGGCTCGACGAATGGTTCTAGGCAATTAAAGCTCCTTTTTAGACTGCTGAAATAGTAATTGTTAAAAACTAGAATACTCATTCTAGTTATCATAACCATGGTTCAATTCAAGTGAATAATTCTTATATTTATCAAAAGGTTTATATAAGTTGTTATTATTATTCAGGAATATATTTGGTGATCGGTAGGTCTGTAAGTTCGCAGTCAGTCCGCAGTCAGTCCGCGAACGGCCCACGATAATCTATCGTCGCCTCTTGGGGGACACTTTTGTTCCTGTTTTGTCCGCGAACGGCTCGCGATAATCTATCGTCGGCTATTGGGGGACAACTACTAGCTGGTCTATATACTGGTTGTTGGTCTATCAGAACCCTCGTTTCTTTATTTTTGAACTGAATAACTCCATGGATGTTGATACTTTTTGCAGTAAATAACCACTGTGTTGTATTTTTCTATATCTGCAGAGCTATCAATTTCATAGCTTTGCTTACCCTTTATTGATTTTAGCAGCTCCATTTCAATCCCGTTTTCAATTTCTTTAATTGAAGGTTCACCAATCGCATTCACTAAATAAATTTTTAAATCAGGTCCATTCTTGGTAGAAAAATCGTCACTCAACAATACAAAGCTTTTATTATTTACCTCAACAATTGAGGCAGTACCAGCTGTTTCATAACCCACTTCTTCAAAGGCAATGAAGGTTCCGCTACTGTGAACTACCACATCATCCGAGCTACCTTCATTATTATTGTTTTGGGATTTTGAAACATCCACTGAGCGTAAACTTTCATCAACATTTTCTTCATCTGCATCTTCACTGGTTTTGCTGGAGTCAAAGTAGCCACAATGGAAAAAAAGAGGGAAAGCTAAAATTAAAAGTATAACTATCTTTTTATTTGAATTGAATATAGAAATAATCACAACAACTCCAATCTAAACTGCATTAAAGTAAATACAGGATATTTAAATAACAAAAATTAACATTTTCCGAATGTTACATCTTTATTAACATAAATCTTAGAACTGATTAAGGGGTTTTTGGATCCCGTTGAGATCTCACTTCTTCAGGTGAATTCTTATATTTATCCAATGGGTGGTGTAATTATATGTTTTTAAAAGGTTTTAGAGAAATCTTAAGGAGATAAAGGGATTATGTCGATAAGAAGGTGTTCGATATTAAAAACAATTCCCTTAAAAAGGAGTGTTCCATGGTAAAACGAATTTCAATTATCTTAATTAGTTTTTTCTATTTGGGACTCTTAGGATGTGATCAATCAGATTCAGAAGCCAAAGGTTTTTTTGACGGAAATGGCCCAACAAATATAGGATCTGAGTATAATAGTGATGATCAAACCATAGACCAAGATCCCTATTCACATTATCCAACTCTGGAAGATTCCCCTGATGAATTTGAAGAAAAGTGGCATGGCATGGTTTCTGATTTGACCGCCACGGGATTTGCTGAACCAACAGCTTGTGAGCATGATCCTAATATTTACTGCGGTTATCATTATACTGATGATGTGGAAGATGTGACAGTTTCATTTTCCCGTCATGATAGTGCCGATGTCATTGATCATAACTCGCAAGCTCAACGGGATCTTTTTCTTCGTTTATATTCAAGGATACAAGTTAAATTAACCGAAATGTCTGAGAGAATGGATCAACTTAAATTGGGACCAGATTCTGAAGTGTGGCAGGCTATGGATGCCATGGACCAGGTAGGTCGTGTATCCCAAGATGCTATAGATGATAATCAAGAAACCGCTTTAAGGGTTGAACAAGCACTCTCCGCTGAAATTTGTGTAGATGAGTTATTAGCGCAAGAGTCTTTCCAGTATCTAGTGAAATCCGAACTCTATTTACCTAAAAAATGTAAAGGTTTTTCTTATGATGAAGATAATGACTCCGATTCGGAAGGTTATCACGACCTAGAAGATGATAATGATGAAAATGACAACTACGATAGAGAAGATGACTTTGATGTGGATAACGGTTTTGATCAAGAAGATGATTTCGATAGTGATTACCAAAGTAGAGAGGATGATTTAGATAATAAAACTAAGAGTATTTAATTCCTACATTATTCATCGAGGTAGAAAAGTTTATGAAGTGGATTCTATTTATGCTTATTATTTTTAACTTCACCTCTTGCAGAAATTCCAACGAACAATCCGAGGCAAAATCATCTGCCCAAATGCAAAATCAATGCAATGGCGCTCAAACTCTTTATCAACAAGCATTAAACGATATAAATAATTATATTCAACAAGATAAATTCCTAACTAAAGCCAACGGAAGTTATTATAATCATCAATCAATCTTAATTGAACAGGGTAAAAAAACCGATGTAGTGGCTCTAGTCATCCATGGTTTATATGAGAGCCCCTACTATAGTACTGATTTGACAACTTATTTTTCCAATGAATCCATCAACGTGTTAAGCATGAGATTGCCCGGTTTTTTTGATGCAGACTACACCTATCTGGACGATCTTACTTATGAAGAGTGGATAAATGCCGTAAATGATGTAGTTCAGTTAGTAAAACCCTTGGGTGAAAAATTGATTATTGTAGGGCACTCCCTTGGTGGTGCTTTGGCTGTTCATCAGGCTCTTCTATCTATCCAAAAGGGAAACAATGATATTGCAGGACTCTTCTTGTTTGCTCCTGCTTTAAGGCCTGCCGTAGGCTTTGGAGAAAGCCTAGCCATGATTGGCAGTATTTTTACTGGAATTGCAGGCAATAGTTTCACTGGCACCAACCCAGAAGATTGGCATGTCTCCTACTTATCAGGCAACGCAGCCAATCAAGTTTTTCGTCTAAGTACTCATATTCATCAAACTTTTGGCATTCCTGATGTCTCTTTTGCAGATCGAACGGTTCGCTTAGACCCTTATGGAGAGGGTATTCAATCGGCTTCAGATAAGGAGCAAATTCAAAAGATTTATACTGATTTTTCCATACCGGTTTATTTAGTGATGGTTGAAGATGATAATTATGTGAGCAGTGATTATTTACATAACTTCTTTGAGGCTCTCCCCGCTTCTACTTTAAAACGAAAAACTCTCCCATCTTCTGCTGTGGTAGATGAAGTTAAGCATATCAATCTCAACCGAATTCAGTTTCATGGTGTCACCTCTAACTTTGAACAGAATTGGTGGAATCCTTTATTAAACGATATGACCACTTTTTTAGATCATAATATCCGCAATCCAAGCTACAATTTTTGTGCTCCCTAAATACTGTGCCGTTTATTTTTTATTAACTATTGTTTGGTGTCAAAACTCAAGTTATAAAAATTATAAGCGGAGTTCTGTCACTCAAAAAGGTGATTTTACTGCCAAAGCTCGAGTTATAAAATCTATAAGCGGAGTTCTGTCACTCAAAAGGGTGATATTACTGCCAAAGCTCGAGTTATAAAATCTATAAGCGGAGTTCTGTCACTCAAAAAGGTGATTTTACTGCCAAAGCTCGAGTTATAAAATCTATAAGTGGAGTTCTGTCACTCAAAAAGGTGATTTTACTGCCAAAGCTCAGGTTATAAATTTTATAACCCGAGCTTTGGCACTTTAGTTTAAACCCTTGGATTTTTTGCGGAAAGGAGACCCTGATTTAGAAGGTGATATTGAAGAACGAGTCTTTATTCTCTTCCTTGCTAACAGTGTCTTCAAAAATAGTCTCTTCATCACTGGAAATCTGGCATTCTTCATAATCGAGGAGAGTGGCTTCAACTTGGCTCATTAAGCAGATATTTCCATAAATTTGAGGAGGAGGCATAACAAAGGCACAGTTTGGACCGGGCATACAGGTGAATTTGGGTTGACCACAAACAGGGTCATACTCTTGAGTACAATGATGGGCTGGTAGTTCAGAAGGCACTTCAGTAGGGATTTTAAGGGGTTGTTTGATAGGTTGCTTTACTTTCTTAGCGGGCTCAGCTGATATGGGAAAGTTGACTTCACATTCACCTTCATGAACAAATTGAGCTTCTTCCAAATTCATCATACAGCTATTACTATAAGTTTGAGCTTCCGGCATTACCGTAGCGCAAAATAAACCAAATGGGCATACAAACTTAGGGTATCCGCAGACGGGCTTATACTCTTTGGTACAGTTAAAACTCTGTTTTTTTTCTGTCGGTGGAGTGACAACCGAAGGGCATTTTTTTACATGACCATCTAGGGTGACTACCTCTATATCGCCTTCTTTGCAGTGGGGCTCTTCAAAAGGTTGTTTCTTTTTCGAAGAATGGATAACTTTAGTTACTGTCGGTTTGTCTTGGGTTCCGGTCGCTGCAATAGCTCTAACTTCAGTGGGCTGGGTAGACTCGGGTTTTTGGTAGGCGGTTGGCTCTGGATAGGATTTAAATTGGCAGCTGGGGTAAATGGGATAAATCATATCATAATCAATATCAGTTGCATGATCCAGCAAAACAAGTCCTTTGGTTTTCTTAGGAGACCAAACGGCTAATTTCAAGCGTAGAAAACCGTTGAGTTCTTGCCAACTCCCTGAAAGGTAAGCTTGATCTGCTCCGAGAGATTCCTTTTGCTTATAGTCGCTGAAATGGATATTTTGCTTTTCGGCAGAGATTAAAAGACTTTCTAGTACCTGATGCTGAAGGTCTTCTAAAAAGTTGGTACAAAATTGATTCTCATGGTGAGTCGAGACTAAGTTAAATTCTGATGATTCTTTTTGAGCCCTACCAAAGCCAATCCATTTTAATTCATTTACATTGTTGGTTTCAACCAATTGACCTAAACGATCATCAAACTCACTCCCGTAATTTGAGACCTTCTCTTCTAAGGAGTTTTCACGAGTTATCTCTTGATTCTGAGGTTGTGTTGAATGGGAGCTGATGGTGCTCCTTTCTTGGTTGCATTGATTGAATAGGAAGCTAAAAAACATTATAGATAAAATTGAAAAACTTTTGTTTACTCTCATTTAATCCCCCCCCGAGAATTTTTATTTGGAAGCAAAACCCATGGTAAACTTATCGGTTTTTTTTCAATTCTGGATTAAGTTTTCTTATAAGGAGTAGTAATATTTGGTGAATTCGTAAGTGGGTTCACTGAGGGTTATTTCCCTCAGTGAGTGATAAATAATAGGCAAGGTTTCTTCTATTATCTGACTTGCATGAATTGAGTGTATTCTAAAGCACTGCCTTTCCAGAAATTGTTTTCAGGTTCGGCTGTAAATACGAAAAGGTGATCTTCGTTTCCTACGATTTCAATAAATCGGGAATTCGGCGATGAAATCACATCTTCTCCTAAAATAGACCACTCCCCGTCTTTATAATAGGTGACCTTGGCACTTTTAAACTCCTGCTCATCTACATAGGCGACATAGGGGATCCCTTTAGAAACATAAAGGGATTGAGAGGTTGTATTCATAGTGGAAAATTCACTGCCCAATTGGCTCCATTCATCATTTTCATACTTGATGACATATCCAATTTCTTCACCGTTTACCCCTGCGCTGTATGAAATATAAACGACACCATCTTCAATAAATAAAGAGGTCTTCTTAGTATTATGGATGTCAAATTGGGGATGAAGAGATTCCCAGGTATCATTAATGAAACGAAAAACCAACAGAGGGTCCTGGTTTTGTCCCGCCTTGGTATAATTGGTAAGGACGAGATAAGGAATATGGTTTTGCTCATCGATCTCAAAGGAATAGCTTTCATTTCTGGAATACTGCATTCCATTCATGCCAGCATATCCCATCTGCTCCCAATCACTGCCATTCCATTTCTGAAAGTTGATGGCTCCCCCATTTATAGATTGGTCTTCATAGGCTACATAGGGTGTATCCTGATCAAATTTAAGTGTTATATTTTTAGCTCCCCAAACAGAGAAGTTTTCTCTGCCAACAGAAGTCCAGACCCCTTCTTCATACTTTTTTACATTGGCAGGCTCTGTGCTACTACTGTAAGCTAAATAGATAACTTGATTTTTTACATACAAAGAGGTGAATTCAGGATGAACCCCCTCCAATTCAGCTATCACCTCCCAATTGTTATCCACATATTTGAAAATCCGTAAAGGTTTTGTCTTAAAATCATGGGGATAAGCTAGGTAGGGAATTCCTTCTGCCATAAAAATAGAGGCGCTCTCATTAATTTCTACATCTGTAAAGAATCGCTCTCCAAGGTAATTCCATTGAAATTTGGATTCAATTGCAGGGGAACATAAAGACAAAGATTCATAACCATTTCTATCAATACTCATGATTTTAAAACTATAATCAGCAGCAGGAACATGGTTGAGAGTTTTTTGCTGGACGCTGTCATCGCCTAAATCAATTGTTTTATAAACTTCTTCACAGGCTTTTCCTTTAAAAAATTGTATCTTCTGATTAGCGAGATCGCTAGAGCTGGACTTTTTCCATATGGCGGTTATCTGATCTTGGGAACTCCCCAGCCAATTCAATTGAGTCGCAACTTCGGGAGCACTCGTATCAATGTTTATTTTATCGGAAACAATATTTTCAATTCCATCAGGATCAGAAAACTGGGCATAGAGGACCTTTTCACCATCGGTTTTAAATTCGTATTCAATAATTGCAAAACCTTGATTCAATTGATCTTTGGTTATGACTTGATACTCAATACCACTGAAGGTAGTATCCTCTGACCATCTCATAATAGTAGTTTCTTCTGAAAAATAAAGAGCCACTTTTACTTTTTGACTTTCAATAAAATCCACTCCATCTGCAATTACGACTTTACCTTGGACTCCTGTACTAACAAATAATACTAAGTCTTCAATTTGCGCTGTCTCATTGGCTATTACATTTATCTTAGTAACGGTAGAGTGATTGAATCCATCTTGTTCAGCCCTAAGGGTCCAGGATCCCTCTGGAATATTTGATATTTTATAGTTTCCGTCCTTATCCGTTTTTGCAGAAAAAGAGGTTCCAGGAATAAAAACATCGACCCCAGTAAAATCATTTTGCTCTGCTAATTCTACTCGTCCTTGGATGTTCCCTGTTCGTTGTAATTCGAGGTTGCCAATGTCCAGTGTTTCTCCTTTAATTACTTTGATATTCGTTTTCTGAACTCCAAAGTCACCTTCTTGAGAATTATATTCCACATAAATTCCCAGCTCTTCAGGAGTAGCAGATTTCGTTTCATCCAAATTTAATAATCTATCAGGTATGATGAGAAAAAAGGAACCATCATCCTGAGTGATAGCAAATTGCTGATCATTACCTATCAGACTAATTTTAGCCCCTTTGATAAACTTGTGATTATCGAGGTTCATTCCACTTGCTGTTTTTATTTTCGGAGAAACTTGTTGTTGGATCTTAGGGGAGACGGGCTGTTGGATCTTAGGAGAAACGGGTTGTTTAATCTTAGGAGAAACCGGTTGTTTGTTCTTTGGTGAAACAGGGCCTCCCTTTTTGGATTTCGGTGAAGTGTCTTTTGGCCTCTTAAGGGTTTCTTTATCAACATGGACCTTACCTTTGATAGCGGTATATTTTTCGTTAGTCAGCTTTTGCTTTTCAACTGTTGGTTTTTTATTTCTGGGTTGGTTACACATAACTAAGTTGAAGGCTATAAAAAGGACTATTAAAGTATTATTAAAAAGGCTCATTGGTTTCCCCATTTATAAGTATAAAAAGACTATGGGTAACTTATCGGAATTTAGTAAGATCCTTTTTAATAATTCTATTTTTATAAATGTTTTTAATCAGCTGAAGGGGGTGATTGTTTAGAAGTCTATTAAGCGGGATAGAGTGAGATCCGTCTTTTGAGGCAGGGATTGAAATTTTGTTAATGTAACTTCCTAAAATTAATACGCTAATAGAATAATCTAAAGGAAAATTTTTATCCTGCCGAAAAGTTAGTGTAGCTATTCTAAAAAAGATTTCAATTGATACTAAGTAGTTTTTATATTTTTCATTTATATCATAAAACTGGGGGGTAATATGATGTTTAGATTAAAAATGATGGGAACCTTTGTCTCTTTTCTAATGGTATTCACTTTTAATTTACAAGCCGCAGATCAGTGTAATTCACAACCACTTTCTTTAGATGATCAATTCTTTAAGCAGAATTTTTGTAGGGTATTTTGTAATCAAAATAGTGCAACTACGGGAGAAAGTGCAGATGAGCCTGCGGTAGTAGAAGAAACCTTAGGTAAGGCCTGCGAAGTTAATCTAATTGATGGAGTCTATGATCAATATGATGCATGCAACGAAGGTCAAGTCTGTGTAACCAGTGAAAATGGTACGGTAGGGGCAAAATGTAAGCAAATTGCTGGATGGTTTGAGTGGGCATGGAATCCAAGTCATGCAGCTGCTGGAAATTATGACTGTAGAAATATAATCAATTATGTAGACAAATCAGCTCTCAACTTTAAAGTGGCTGCTTATCAATTGGAAGATGGGACCTATCAAGCCAGACATTTTGAGGGGAGTCATAAAGCTGAATCCAGTCCTCCAAACGATCCTATGGCAAATCAAACATTAGCTAATCATTACTGGTGTAAAATGGCCTTAGTTGCAGAATAATAATCTATAAAAAAATCAGGCGTCAGGCAAGACTGGCGTCTGATTGTCCAATTAAAGTCGATTCAACCCATTCAAAGCCGCCACACGATAAGCTTCAGCCATAGTAGGATAATTAAACGTATTATTAATAAAATGCATTAAATTATTATGAGGTTTTTTTTGCGACATCACCAGCTGACCAATGTGGATAATTTCGGCGGCCTGATCACCAAAACAGTGAACGCCGAGCACCTCTAATGTTTGACGGTGGAAAAGAATTTTAAGCATCCCTACATTGATCCCTTCGATTTGTGAACGAGCCAGATTTCTGAAGGCCGAGTGCCCAATTTCATAGGGAGTTTTTTCCTCGGTAAGTTCTCTTTCGGTTTTGCCTATGGAACTAATTTCGGGGGAAGTGTAAATACCCGTTGGGATGGATTTTAGCTGATAATGGCACTCTCCATCCACTAAGTGAGTGGCGGCAAAACGTCCTTGATCAAAGGATGCACTGGCAAGACTGGGATAACCAATTACGTCACCCACCGCATAAATATGCTCTAACTTGGTTTGATAGTGCTCATTGACGGGGATTTGTTGTCGGCTGTTGGGTTCAATACCAATTCCAGGAAGATTCAGTTCTGTGACATTTCCACTGCGGCCATTGGCCCAAAGAAGATAGTCGGTTTTTAATTTTTTACCTGATCCGAGGTAGATGATCACTCCATCTTCTTTGGCGGTGACTTTCTCATAGGTCTCATTATGATGAACATAGACCCCCTGGTCTCGGAGGTGATAACTGAGTGCATCCGTGATTTCATCGTCCAAAAAAGAGAGCAATCGATCGCGGGTATTCACTAAATTGGTTTTGATGCCGAGATTTTTCATTATGGAGGCGTATTCGCATCCAATCACTCCTGCGCCGTAAATGGTAATGCTAGTGGGTGATTTATCTAATTGAAGTACCGTATCACTGTCCAATATACGCTCATGATTAAAGTCGATATCTGGTGGATGATAGGGTCTAGACCCTGTTGCAATAATGAAATTGTCTGCAGTAAAGAGGTCTTGCCCCCCTTGATTTCCTTCAATTTTTAGGGTGTGCTCATCTTGGAAACAGGCCACCCCATGGAGCAGTCGAATGTGATTTCTTTTATAAAATTCACGGCGCATTTTGACCTGTTTGGCAATAACCGTTTCACTCCGCTTAATGAGATCGGGGTACTTTATGTGCAGTTGATCTGCTACATTTTGAAAAAGAGGGTTAGAATTAAAGGTCTCTAATTGCTGTACAGAACATCTAAGAACTTTACTCGGGATAGTTCCATTATGAATGCAGTTTCCTCCGATGACAGAGTGTTTTTCTACTACTGCCACTGATTTTCCAGCTTTAGCACATTTCATGGCTGCGCCTTCACCTGCTGGACCACTTCCTATAACTATTACATCAAATTTTTCAGTTTTCATGCTATTTCCTTAACTAAGTGCAGGATAAAGTCAATACTCTTACTATTATTTCACCAATGAAGAAGAACTGGCAACAAAATTCCTTTCCCAGCTTGCAACCAAAGGCAAAATCGATTAGAACTGAACCAGTACCAAATAATTATTAAGGGGGAAAGATGATTAAATGGATTTTTAAAATCGCTGTGGTGCTTTTCTTTTTTAGTAGTCATTTAAATGCAGAAATGACCCTTCAAAAATTTGCCGGAAATATGGGAAGTTTTAACTACCGAGCCCTATCTATTTCTGGACCTCTTTCTCCCATTCATATTAGTTTCCTATGGAAGGATCAATCTATTTTGATCTCTTCTGGCATCACTTTATCTGGTGAACGGCGGTTTATGGGCTTCTCTTTCTCTAATAGTAAAGAGGGTCTCAGTCTAAAACAGCATTTGGACTTAATCCTGTTAAAAAATAAATTAAAGTGGAAAAGGAAAAGTTTAACCCTCTTAGAACAAGAGCTTTCCACAACTCTTAGCTTTTTAATCAATTTTATCTCTTTTGGTAGACCCTTATCACGCTTTCAAGGGCTGGTATTACGAAACTATGACTCCTTTATAAATGAGCGCAGTTGGAAAGAAATATGCAACAAAATAGGGAAAGAGCATGAGGGAAAATACACCGCTTTTGAGAAAGAGTATGAGGGATCGGGTATCGTGGGTGAAAAGGACACACGCTGTTTAGGACGCTGTGGAACGGGCTGTATGCAGGCCTTTCAAAAGAAAAAGTACCAATATACACAAGAGTGTTTTGATCATGATCTTTGCACTCGAACCGTTGGAACTATCCTCGGTGAATGTAAAGATGAGTTCTGGACGGCCTCAGATGGCTATCGTAATGCGGAAAATTGTCCTCGCATTAGATTGCTGAATTCCCTTTAACAAAAGAGAAGTAGGGGAGATCGTTAAAAAGTCTCATGGCCACTATATAAGCCACAATGGATGTGATCATAGATGAATAGAAGTAGCCATATCCATAGTAGGCGAATCCCATCTTAAGTGAAATATAACTACAAATCCCATTGGTGACAAAGAAGAAGACATTTATCCATAGAATTTCTTTACTCAAGTCAAAGTAAGAGAGAATGATGGTTAAAAAGAGCAGTAGAACATGGAAGAAAGCTCCTAGAAGGGCAATGCGAAATATCCCCAGTTGGAGAAAGCCTATGCCGAAATAATCCAGAATCTGAGGGGCTAGGAGCACACAAATATAAGTGACACTGCCTTGGAGAATAAGAAAATTCCGGGCATTCTCTTGCATAGAGAGAACTATATCATGATGACTCTCTTTGATCTGTTTCAGAGTTCCATGATGGTGGATGTGCTTAAAAAAGGTCACATACTTTTCAAAAAAATCAGTCTCGGTGGAAACCACGAAAAAAGCCATGGCTGGAATAATAGATAGGTAGGCCAGAAAAGTGGCGCTGTCATAGATGGGAAAGGAGACCATTCCACTGGGGAGAACCTGTCCCTCTTTCGCTGTCCACATCACCCATTTATCCACCCAGATAGCGAGGGAATAAAAAAGGCCCGAGTAGGCCAGACCCTGATATCTTTTAAAATAGGGAATGTAGGAGAAGAGTTTTTTTATAGCATAGGGATACTCTAAAAGGATGAGTGCGATGAGTATAATAATAATCACTGCTAAGCCGATATTAAATCCCCATATCATGCCATTGATGGAATGACTAATAGCAAAGAAGGAGGAAGCTAAAAAAGAGACCAACATGCCAATAAAGTAGGTGCGCGTGATAATTTTATACTCTTTTAAGGCCGATAAGAAGATAGAGGTAAACCAGATGGCAGATATGAGTAAGAAATTGATAAAAGCGCCCATCTGAATGTTTTGTGGGAACTTAGCAATATAGAAATAAAAAGGACCCGCAAAGAGAGCATCCACACTGAAAAGGAGCACCATCCCCCCGATGAGCATCCCGGGGGCCTCACTGGCATCTTGCTCATAAATAAGGTCAGACAGATACCTGGTTAATACAATCAAAATAGGGCCCGCCACTACCAAGGAAAAAGAGAAATTGTAGATAATAATTAAACGGAAAATGGACATCTCTTCGGGACTATTGTATTTGGATCCGAGAAGTACGATCCCAGCCAGCGCCAGCACTGTGAACAGCCAAGGGCCCGAAGAGACCATCGCAGAGTGAAGATAAGCACCTGCTGTGGATAGAAAATTATCTTTACTTTTCAGTCTTCGCAGTTCAAATCCAATACCAGCCATATATATACCTACTTTAAGAAGAGTACTTTAGATAGATTTTATTATAAGCTTCATTAACATCTTTTAGATTGTAGTATTTAAAAACTCGCTCTTTGATGGCATTGCTGCATTGTTCATAGAGCTTGGGGCTATTTAGTATTTTAGCTATAGCCTCAGCGGTCCTTTTGGGAGAGGCCAGTGGGGTGACATCCCCCGCCTGCCCGAGAGGTGGATCTTCATCAGATCGGCCAAAGATCATCTCTTTGCAGGCCCCCACATTAGTTGTGACAGAAGGAATACCTGAAGCCCCTGCTTCTAAAATGGTGAGAGGTTGGGCTTCACTGATACTGGTAAAAACGATCACATCCACTTTACCTAAGTAATCGTTAAGATTCACTCTGCCGGTGAAGGTGGTGTATTTCGCCATTCCTAGATGATTGTATATAGTTAAACACTCATCATAGTAATCCTGATCTTCCTCGTAAGGTCCCATGATCAGCACTTCCACATCGGGAACTAAATTCTTCAAAATCGCGCAGGCTTGGAGGAAAGTTTTAACATCCTTGATAGGAACCACTCTTCCAATAAAAGCCACCGTCGGTTTTTCATGAGGAATTCTTTCGATTCCAGAATAACGTTCCCAATCTATTCCATTGGGAATAATGCTCAGTTTCCGTTCATCGGCTCCATCTTCTTTTTGCAGCACTTGGTTCTCTTCATAGAGGGTGATAATCTCCGAAGCTGCTTGATAGGTACTATTTGAAAAGCTGACAAAGTAATCTATCAGCAGGTCTTTGAGACCTTTTTCACTGTTTTCAAAGGTGAAACCTTTGGAATTTTTCTCATGGATCCAGGTGGCCATAGCCAACTCAATTCGGCGTTCGTTGGTGTAAATTCCATGTTCTGTGAGGATCAGTGGTCGATCATATTCTAAAAATGCCCGGGTACCTAAAAGGCCTGCATAGCCAGTGGATACCGCATGGTAGGCTTTACAATGAGGAATTTTGGGAACCAGCATGGATAGAAGTCCCCCCACCACCATTCGCCAAGTCCAGAAATAGTGGAGAAAGGAATTATTTTGGTATCCCTTATTGTACATCCGTTCCAGTAAACTCCAGGCGCCTTTAGAGTCTAATAAAATTCTACCTCCCAGGTTTTTGGGATAGTTTTTTATAAGTTTTAAAATTTCTGAGAGATCTTTGATGTCCCCTTTATGGAGGTAATTATCAAGCGGTTTCTCTAGGCTTTCAAGAAACCCATCATCTTTGCTGGTGTAGAGGCTGCCGGAGGGAAGCTCCTGTACAAAGATGTTGGTGATTCCCTTGACATTGGGAGGAAGTTGATACTTATGTTTTAAAGAGGCTTCAGGAGCCATTACGGATAAAATATGAAAGGTTAAATCTTTTTGCGCCGTGATCAGATCATGGGTCCATGTGGCCACTCCCCCAGGGGTGTAGGGGTAGGTTCCTTCTAAAATTACACAGATGTCCGCATCAAATTCTTGTTCTTTCATTGGGCCCACAATTCAATAGTTTGGATGATTTTTGGTGGAAAAAGAGTTTTATTTAATAAGATGGACTTATGTTCTTCACAAAATTTGCGAAGCTCCTGGTAGTCTTTTAAAAAGTAGAGGCACTCCACATACCATAGATAAATTTTGGGGTTGTTGGAACCCTGATCTATGGCTATCTTTAAGGAGGAGGCCGCTTTTTCATAATTCTTTTCTCTGATCAAGAGTCGTCCTAAACGGAGATAAACCGATTCATCTTCGGGATTTGTTTTAAGATAGAGGTCATAATATTTATAGGCCTCTTGCCTATTACTATCTTCTCTATCGGCATCCAGCAGACCACTGAAAGCATAATCATCAAAGTGATGAGCCAACTTTATTAAAGTTGCTGGTGCTGCGGGATCTTCCTCTTCCAGTGCTTTGAGCTCCATCGTCTTTTGGAAAAACTGGCTTTCTATAAGAGCCATGATGTTGGCGGTCTGTACTCTGATGGCATTTTCTCGGTCTGCCAAACCAATGCGGATGGCTTCGGCAAATTCAGGTTTAAAGGCTTGTCCCATCATACTAAGGGCTCTTCGTTTTTGATTGGTGGTTCCCCGGATCATAACATCTACAAAAGGGACCACCCCTTGCTGCTTGTCCTTATTTTTTTTGCTGTCTTCGATGAGTTCCATCAGGTCTTGGTTTTCCATGCTTTCATGCTCAGGAAAAAGAGCATCATACCAATCTTCAAAAGATCTCACTTTGTTGCGGTATTTAAAAATGACGATCACACTCACTAAAGAGGCGGTGGCACCAATGGGTCCTAAAAAGGCGGTGAGAAAGAGGGTGAGGCTACTAAATCTTAAATCCACTCCCGCCTTTAACTGTTTAATAAACCAGGTGATGAGACAGGTGATAATTAAAAAATGAAAGAGCACCACATGAGGCAGGCTCATCTGTTTTAAAAGAAAAAAAGTAAAGAGCAGCACTTCACAAATAAACGTGACTCCATTGATGGCAATCGCCACTTTAAAAGCTTGTATAGCGGTATCGGCCGCATTAGGATCTTTTTGTTGGAGCTCAGGCTGCCACATTGGTTTCTCCATTTAAATCAGGATGAGAGAAGAGGGCTTTCATCTGGAAGTCAAGCTCTGCTGGACAGTTGGCATTATTAAACTGTTTGGTAATCGCTTTGTTTAATTTATTCGCCACAATAGAGGTGTTTTCTAAATTAGCTCCTGGAAGGACAATGGCAAAACCCTGCTCGGTTTCATTGGAGTCAAAGGCCAGGTCGGTGGTTCTAAGAACCTCGTTAGCGGCTGCAGATATGGCTGGTGGAACTTTCTCATAGTCCTCTAAAGTGAGCTTTTCCATATCTTTCACATTGATAAGAATCATGGAGATATCAAATTTAAAACGCATACCTAAAGCGGAAAGGATTTGCACTTGGTAGTTGAAATAACCTTTGGAAAGGAGGTTAAAGTCGGGATTGATAAATCGTCCGGCTTTTAGTTTTTCAACCTCTTTGGCTTTCATATAGGCACTAGATATCCACTCACAGAGAATCTTAAAATTTTCTACACTGGTGACATTGAGGTCCACAAAGCCCATATCTTCAATCTTAATCATGCCGAAAACCTCATCGTCTTCTGCGAGTACGAGCGGTCCGGCCAAAACTCCCTGATCATCTAAAATAACCTGATCTTCTCGTTTGCTTACGGAAACGATTCTTCTCTCTGCCACAATGGTTTTAAAAAGGGCGGTGCGGGGGTGAAAGTTTTTCTCCAGATCATGATCGGCTTTCCAGCCTTTGAACATAGTTCCCTTCAGTTGGTTGTCTTCAATCAAATAGAGCGAGAACTGCTTGCAGTTCATGATGGTGGTGGTGATTTTTTCGATTCCATCTAACACTTGATTGGGATCCATATTCTCAATGGCTTTAAAGGCCTGATACATAGTTGTCACTGTTTTTAATTGACCAGCTAAGGCTTTTTCTAAATTGTCTTTTTGACCACTCAATTGACGGAAAGATTCTGCCAGCACATTTTGTTGGGTTTCCATGTCATGTTTGTCTTTTTCTAGATTTTCGCTCTGCCTTTTATGTTTAGTACGAATCTCCCCTAACACCACCGCAGCCACCAGCCACATATTAGGGGTTTTGCTGATGCGGAAGAGATAGCCAAATAGGTTTTCATCCAGGGTCTGAGGGGGGATGTTATAGAGCAAAAAGGCCAGTGAAGACAAGATAGCAGCCGCCAAACCGGGAACCGTTCCATACTGCACCGTGACCAGCAGCACAATGATCCAAAAGGGATGGGGAGTCAAAGAGGCAAAGCGATCACCTTGAAAGATAAAAGCATCAATCGCGAGAGCTCCGAGGAGAAAAATGGCAATCTCTATCAAAAAGGGCTGATGAGTGAGATGATAATGCCATTTTCGTTCTTGTTTTTCTTGGGGATTTCCATTCATAGGCTCGTCCTTATTAAAACTGCCAATAAATATTGGCACCTACCATATGGGAGGAAAAGGGATTTTCACTTATACTGGTATTATACTCGTAGTTGAGGGTACTATTCCATTTATTTTTTGTTAACCGGAGGTCTGCTTTTAACAGCCACCCTTTGGCTTCGGTGGTGGGGTTAAAGTAATAGGCGGGAGTGACCGCCATTTTTAAAGAGTCCTGGCTTCTTAGAACCTGCAGTTGGAGAGTATGTATTTGACTCTTGCCAAAAATAAGGGGAGTGGCATCCGCATCGTTAGGAATGCGCAGATCTAATTGATAAAGCGGAGAAAATAAAAGTTTTTCTGCTTTAAAGGCTTCCCATTTTACAAGATTAAAAAATACTATCTCATTTTTATCTTTATAATTAGGTATTTCATGGAGATAGTAAGCTAAACGGGAAGTTATTGAAAGCTCTTTGGTGAATGTGGTTTGTCTCAACAAGTGAATAGCATGGCGAGTGGCCTCCTGTTCGATGGTCAGCCAGTTCTCCCAATCGGGACTTCCGGCTTCTAATAATAAACCGGTACTGCCATGATGGTCTTTGAGACTTCCTTCTAATCTCCCTTCTACTCGATCAAAATTAGTAAGCAGGGTGAATATGGTATGAGCCTTTTTATTAATCAGGTATTTTGCCGCTGCCCCCACTTTTTGATAAAACTTACTCTTTTCTCCGTTTAAATGCTCTAGCTTTACTAGGGGAGTGATTATAAGATCTCTTTTAAGATACCAGTAGCCTTGAAATTCTACTTGGGTTCTTTGAGTCTCATTGGAGTAAAGATAGGTTTTGGTATCAGCGAAAACACTGGATGCTGGAGTGCTTTGTAAACTCTTTAACCGGTCCAAGAGGGAAGGCTCATTGGGGTGTTTTTCTAAGGCCTGTTTGGTCAGGGCGATCGCCTCCTTGATTTTGCCGCTACTTGCTTTCATTTCGATAAAAAAGAGGGCGGTGGGGAGATGGTCTGGATGTTTTGCATAGTGATCTTCCATCTGTTTAAAAGCTTTTGCTTTTTCTCCGGTGGACCAGAGAAACTTGATTTTAAGCAGTTCTTTTTGCGGAGAGATTTTTTTCACAACCTTTTTAATAATTGCCGGAGCTGCTTCTTCTACCTCTTTTTCTTCATTTAAAGTGAGATGGATGGTCTGCAAAGGGAGTTGGCTGGTATCGTGATCCACCTTTAATTGGATCTTGGGGCGCAGGATTATCAGCAGTTGATTGTACCCAGCGCGAATAGACTTAATATAAGTGGGGTGTTTCTGAATGACTTTGGTGAGCCCATCTTGAATGGATTGATAGGGAAGAACCTCATTAAAGTTGAAAAGGACTTCTCCTTTTTCTTTGCTGATGGTAATGGGTTTAGCCAGAGAGAAGGTAAACTCCATAGATAGGTTGCCGTCAGTAAACTGGTAGCTAAGGCGGTTGGCGTTATCCTCCTGACCCATCAGTGGAAAAAAGCAAACCAAAAACAACCCTAAGCCTAAAAGTAATTTACTGTAATCCATATTCTTTAATTTTATCAAATTGCTTCGCCTCCAATAACATTTCAAAAAAGAGCATTTTTATTTGCTCATCCTTCGGATTATTTAGATACAAGACTTTATATTGTTCAAGAGATTCCTCCATTCGATCACTGCGATAAAGTAGATAGGCTCGATCTATTTGATGACCTTTTGAGAGCTTTCCTTGGGCTTCTAGTTTAGTGAGAGCTTTTTTAAAATAGGAGGTGGCTTTTTCTTTGTTCTTCTGGCTTTGGTGGATTTCAGCCTGCATCAAGTAGAATTGATAATTTTTGTGGTTTTTAGCTATCATGGGTTCTATATAGCTGCTCGCTTTATCATAGTCTTTTTCATCAAAATAGTAGCGGGCTAAATAGGCCAAAGCTTCGGTGTGGGAGGGGGCCAGTTTTACAAGCTTTTTGTAACCTTCCGCCGTTTCGGCTCTCCAACCTTTTTGCAGAGCGAAATTGATTATTTCTTGAATATCCTCTTTAGTTTTTAGGTGGGACCAAAGTTCGTTAATAAATTTTTTGGTTACACTCTTAGAAGAGGTGTCGTCATGTATTTTGAGAACGGTGGAAGCCAAAGAATAATCCGGTTTTTGTTGCCAAACAGAGAGAGCCACTTGTCCTCCCCCATAGAGATGAAGAAGTTCAAACCACTTGGGAAGTTGATCTTTCGTGCTATTTTCCGTTCTAGATTTTAACCATTTTACAAACCAGACGGGCGGCCTTGGCCCTAAGACATAGAGCAGCTGCTTTAAGTCTTCATCCTCAGGACCCTTATCTTTACATAGATGAAAGAGGAGCTGACTACTCACCGTGGGGTAGTTTTTTTGGATGAAATAGTAAGCTAGAGTACTGAGCTGTTGATCATCGGGAGGAGAGGGATGCGCTAGGGCTGACTTTATGATTTGATTTATTTTATCCGCTTTAATCCCTTTAGGTAAGACTTTTACATAACTGCTGAGCCATAGTTTGGGTTGATTTCGCGCCATTTTTGCTAATAAGGGAGCAAGCTGTTTGTGTGCTTTAAGGGTGGTGAGTTCATAGACCAGCTGCTTTTGTATTTTCGGATCACTCGTCACTTGCAGATGGCTGAGTAGTTGCCTGATCAGTTCTTTCTTTTTGCCCCGACTTTTCTTAGATTGCTCTCGGAGGAGTTGCAAGTACAGTTCTCTAAATTCATCAGGCTTCTTCTTATAGAGAGCTTCTAATGGCTTTGCCAGATACCTATGTGCCTTGAGTGCAAATAAGTTATAGACCAGTTGCTTTTGCACCAGGGTGTTTTGCTCCAAGGGAAGTCTTTGGAGTAACTTTTTTATAAGTGACAGCCTTAGTTTGGGGTATTTTTTAACCGACGATTCGAGCAACCAGAGTTCTAACTCTTCCTTTTCCTTATGAGGAGAAGGGATCTTATCTAAAGCCGCTAAGGCTTTTAAGGGAACCTTTTTTTCAATATAGGCCCTGGCAAGTCTGATCTGATTGTCATTACTGGGATGAAATTTGGTCAGGTTTTCTGCTAAATAGATGGCGGTGCTGAACCTTTTATTGTTCATGGCATTGTAATAGAGATCACTTAAAATAGATGGATCTACTTTGCTTAAATCTCGTTTTTTTATGGCCGATAAGATATACGACTCTCGCTTATGATGAAGAGCTAGTAGAGCAAAGCCCATAAAGCTAGGGTCTTCCAATGGGAGTTTAAGTTCTTTAAACTTTAAAAAACCACCTTTTATTTTTTTGGCCTGCACATAGGCCTGAGCCACTAAATAATGCAGGTTACTATGCAAACTGGTGAGCGAAGGGAGCTGTTCTAATACTTGAACGGCTTCTTTATGCTTTTTTAAAAAAACCAACTGCTTCACCAGATATATTTTCCAGCTAGCAGAATCGGACTCTTGCTTTAAAGCTCTCTCTGTCCATTTTTTTTGATTTTTTTGATCTTTGGCAAGCGAGAGGGCTAGAATAGGAAAAGTAGATTGATCGTCCTCTGGGAGGGATTTAAACCAGGCTTTAATAGTGTTATATTTAACCTGATCCCTTGATTCCAGCAATTGCATTAAAGAGACTTCAAATTGTTTTTGATATTTGGGGAAGGTGTTTGTAACTTGAAAAAGAGCTTGATACTGACCTTCTTTAAGCGCTAGATATATGTATCGTTCATGGTAATTCTTGGGTAACTTTTGCTCCTGAAAAAGAGTATGCAGTTCCTTCCATTCCTCAGCCGGGGAATAGGTCATTTGAATAATCTGCAAGTAAAGATTGAGCATGGGGGAGTGAGCCAGCAGAATTTTTCGATAACTATTAAAGAGCCCTAGGGCGTGCTTTGAATAGCCTTTATGATGGATCACTTCACCAAATCTTCTGAGTAACTCAGGTTCAGGTGACTCACCCAATAGTTCTCGTGATACTTTTACCGCTTTCTCGGGCTTTTTAGCGTCGCAGCTTAAATGGATTAAAAGTACTTTACTCTCTATATCAAAAAGCTCAGGTGATTTCTTGATGGCACTTTCTAGGACTTTGACCGCCTCTAGATATTTTCTTTGCATGGCGAGGAGATAGGTTAAGTCTAAATACTCTTTTTTTGTTGGTTCAAAGCGTTCAATGAGGGTGTAGAGTACTTCTATCTGTTCGTCATACATGGATTGGTAGTTATAGAGTTTTATAAGTTCGAGATAAAACTCTATAGTTGGGCTGATGTCTGCTAATTTGCGTAAGGTATGAAGATAATCGTGAGGCCGTTGGGCTTGCTTGTAGACAGCGGCTAACTGCTTGAGGGCAATGACATTATCTGGATTATCTTTTAGAAATTTTTTCAGTAACTTGATCGCAGATTCAATATCTCCACTTTTTAAATAGAGTTCTGATAGTAATTTAACTTTAGATTTGGATAATTTTCCTTTAAGTAAAATTCCTTCGTAAAGATTACGAGCCACCGCGTACTCTTTCTCTTTCAAATGCATGAGGAGAAGCTCTTCATCATTAGGAATAAGAAAAAAACTAAACCAAGTTAAGAGAATGACTAGTATTCCAAATACGATGTGTTGTTTAACCATTGTTACTTCGACAATTCAGTGTAAATTCTTGTGTTAAAAGGGGAGTTATAGGTATGTTGATAACGGTCTGTTTTAACCGGTTTCTACTTACCTGGCTTTTAATTTTCTCTCCCTCTTTATTATAAACGCTCGGATTTTGGCAGTGAGCCGGCAAAGACCAGATCATTTGTCCAGGACCAAAACCTTTTGCTTTAAAGCTAATGTTTTCTTTACTGTATCTAAAATGACTAATATCCCAGTTAGCGGTGACTAAATAAGGAAAGGATAGTTTCTCATTGTCTTTAGCTAAAGCTCTTTTTTTCAAAGCGATAAGGGGATTTTTAACTGCAGGATCCAGAGCTATATAGAGGCTTCCTTGGTAAGGTCTTTGCCCCATCACACCTTGGGAAGATCTGAAATCTACCTCAAGCAGAGTGGCCTGGTCAAAACGGATGGTACTTAGTTTGCCGTTATCAAGCACTTCCCATTGCATGGGAGCAAGTTTTTTGAAGCGGGTGGTAAAAAAACTATGAGCAATTTCCGAATAGTGTTTGGTGGTAATAGGGGTCAGCTCCGATTGCCTGGCGTATTTGAAGTTAGCTAAGACCGCATTCAGGCTGGAAAGTTTTTCTCCCGAATACATATGGTAATAGATATTGAATGGTTTAATGCGGATGGGGTGCTCGGTATTTAAAATGGTTTTAACTAAAAACTGAAAACCAAAGTAGTGATCTTGCCAGAGATTGGTGTAGGTGTTTTCATTACTGTTAGAAGAAAATATTTGAATCTCATCTTGGATTATTCGTCCTAAGGGAGCAACGAATGTATAGCTTTGAAAATCTCGATCTAAGCGGGTGTTTCCTCCATTAATATTGGCTAGCCCCATATTTCTAACTGTTTTTAGGGCCTTTAAAAAAGGGAGGGTGTCACCGGTCCATTGAAAAATCTCTACCTTTTTACCTTCAGGTAGGAGCTTATTAATAAACTCCACAGAGCCTTTAAGTTCATGTTCTAGGTCAAAGGGTTTGACTCCATAAGAGCGAGGGGGACCTTTCTTTGTGAGGCTATCTCCAAAGGTGGGTTTATAATCTCTGACGATAGAATATAGTTTTTTGGAAAAGCCGGTGGAGGCATCCCAGGGCTTTTGATAGTATTTGGTAAAAGGCTTCTCTTTTTCTTTCTGGTAATCTTCAAAAAATCCCCAATTAAAAGGTTGTGAATAGGTGTGACTCCCTGCTTGGATATAGGGAAGTTTAAAAATTCGGTTAAACACCCTTTGACTTCTTTCTCTTCCATGCCATTTTAAATCAAGATCGGCTGCAATGGGACCTACTGTTACGGGAAATTCAGGGAATTTGAGTAGAACCTCTTCTAAAATCACTTCTGAAGAAAGATAAAACTGTCTTTTAAACCTGGGAATTTCGGTGTAGTTGTTCCAGCCACCTCCATCAATATGGGAGTAAAAAATTCTCTGCCCAGCCAGAGTTGTGGTGTCCGGCTTAGGTAGGAGCTCTGTGTCATAGACCTCTTTAAAATATTCAAAGAAATTAATCCGCCATTGAAACAACTGACTTTGAGTGAAGTGATAGTGGGAATAATTAGGTGCAATTAAGCCTCCCCGGGGGTGGGTGATCACCAAATCACTTATGGTATTGGGAAGTCCTTTTTGTTCTATGGTGAGGTAGGATGTCGCCAGAGAATCTACCAGGGAATAACGATAGTAGGCGGGAAGAGCCTCTTTAAAGGGTCTTTCAAATTCAACCATGGGGGCAATTTTTTTGAGGACTCGAGTATTATAGGGATAACTGATCACCTGATGGTGGTACTTGATCCCCAAAAGTTTTAGAAAAGAATCGATCTCCTCTTTTGCTGTTTCTTTCCCCTCTTGGTTAAATAAAAAGGGCATTTGACCAATAACCACCACCTTTTTGTCTAAGCTCAGTGCGTTTTTTAACCATTTTAATAGCTTTAAGGGGTGCTTTGATTGATTGTTGAGGGTGAATATTAAGATTCCCCTAATATCATCATTTTTCTTTAGAGAAGGAAGTGTCTCATTATAATTTATGTATTTGACTTTAAGTCCCAAATGATTGAGGGGCATATCGGCTAATTGATGACTTAAAGTGTTGATCAATTTTGATTCACTGATTCCTTCATGAAGACTGTAAATGGTGCGAGGTAAAAACTGAGATGAAGTGACTGTTGTTTCACCAAGGAGCGAAGAGTAAGAAAGTAGTAATAATGACCAAAGGAAAAGCAGGTTCCTATATGAGTTTTTCATTTCATGATCCGTCTTAGTTTTGGTTTAAAGCGATTGTCTACAATAAGTAGATCCATCTCCTTAAATACTTGAGCATATTTGGTATTCCATCTATTATCGATAAAAGCTAAAGTGAGTCTTGGGTAATTAATCCGAATTAGGTGGATAATATTTAAAAAGGCTGCAAGGTTTTCATCCTTTTCTATGGGAGTAAAAAGGAGCCCATTAAAACCTAGATGGATTATGTAGGGTATTATCCTTTCTATCAATATTTTCGACCAATTCGGATGAGACCATTTCAACTTACTTCCTTCCATTAGATCTTTGTCCACTAACCAGCGAAACGGGTTATTGGTTTTGATACTTTGCAGGGATAAATAAGCCAAGAGGTTTAAATTATCATAGGAGTATCTTTTTATGGAGGGAGGGTTTTGATAATTGAAAATCAGTGTTTTGAGTCCTTCCAGATCCTTGTCACTGATACCTTGGTTGGATACAAAAGCCCAACTCCCTTTGGTGGCTAGCTGCACCTTTCCTTCTTGGGCATAGCCACTAGGGAAAAAGGTCAAAAAGAAAAAAACTAAAGAAGTGAGTGTCATCTCACTTTTGGTCATGGATATCTCCTAAGTATTTATTATGATATTATTAGTTTATCATTATAGATAAGTTTTCACTAGGATAATTCCCTATGAGGTGAATCATGAAAACCGTTTTTGAATTAGTAGCTGCGGATATTATGACAAAGCAGCCCATCACTATACAGCAGGGATGTACTCTCAAAGAGGCCTACACTATAATGCAACAAAAGTCGATTCATCACCTCTTGGTTATAAATGAGAGCGAGAGGGTGACGGGCATCTTGAGTGATCGGGATATATTGAAGTTCACCAGTCCTTTTGTGGGTAGTAAAAGGGAGAGCCATCAAGACCGAGCTACGATGGAAATAAAAGTAGAATCCATTATGGGTAAAAAACTCCTCTCCGTATACCCTGATGCTTCTTTAGAGCAGTGTCTAGAAAAAATGTTGAGCCGTTCAATTCACTCTTTACTGGTGATCGATGAAACATTTAGTTTAAAAGGGTTTATCACTTCTCGCCTGATTTATAGAGCCTTTTTAGATCTTTTAAAAGGTGTCAATCAAGTTAATGCTTCATAGCATCATAATTATTTTGGACAGAAGAGCATTTACCTCTTTTGGCTGTTACCCGAGATTGGAGTTTGTCTCTTAGCTCTTCAAAGTGAGCTTGCAACACAAAACGGTAGGATGGATTTTCCACAACTTTTTCTGCCACCGTGAGAGCCCACTTCCAAATATGTCCCAGTTTAGGGTTATCTTTGTATTTATCTAGAATTTCAATATCAAACTCTTTTAGAGAAATCTGCAATCGTCGGTCTGGTTCTAGGGGAACTTTTTCAAGGGCCTCTTTCACCTCAGCTTCATTTGGGTCAGCTCGGACTTTTGAGGGTGAAAGGAATTCAGATTTATCTTTAACAATTCGTAAATGACCAAAATCAACTAGATTTCCTTTAATATCTTCTTGCGAATTAAAAAACCAATTCCAGCCATTATTATAAGCTGTAGTTATGCCAAAGGGTCTGAAGTAACCCTCTATATTTATTCGCTCCATAAGATCCTTCATTTCTCTTTTATCTCGTTGATGGGCCTGCCTTAATATATATCCTGCCGGATTGAGGGTTCCGTCTGCAAATTTGATATCAAATCCCCAACTCATAACTCCATAGCTGCCGATGGATTTCAAAGGCACTTGTTGATATTCTAATATGGCATCTATCATATGATGAAAATAGTATTCCCTGATAACTTCCCCTAAAGAAGCAAGTCCATTGCCATGGGATATTTGAGTCGGATTTTGCGATCCCATTCCTTTAAGGTCAATATATTGTCCTTCTCCCACTTTGAAGACTAATGCCCTGCCATAGCGATAGGGACGAAATTCTTGCTTTTTTACTACATCAAATTCATTTAAATAGATATCAGATGAAGACACGGTAGGAATGGTTGTATTTACCGTATTCTGACTTGCTTGACTTGCGGCAATAAAGGCAGTTTTGGTAATCAGCCATCGATCAATTTCTCTATGGGTCATTTGCCTAGTTTTGGGAAAGTCTTGCTTAATCAAAGGATAGTTGGCAATAACAACTCTCGCTCCCGGCACTCTTTTGACTTCTTCGAATTTACCTTCTGCAGGGTATTCTTTTAAGGGGTCTTCGATATCAGAAGAGGCACGATTAGTTAGGAAAACACATTGAAGAATGAGCAGGAGAAATTTGAAAAAGTAGATTTTATGATTCGTCATAGTTTATCCTCACTTAATCTTAATATTATACCAATTCTATGGTAGTATGATGCAACTTAAATAAACATTTCCTTATTGAGGGGGCGATATGGTCTGGTTCTGGTTAGTTTTTGGTGCCATCCTCGTCTTTTTAGAATTTGTTTTACCGGGATTGATCGTCGTCTTTTTAGGAGCTGCGGCTCTGATAGTTGGTTGGGCTTTGCATGTGGGGTGGTTGTCAGGTTTACTGGAATCCATCTCAGCTTGGTTTGTAGTTTCCTTAGTTTTGATCATCTCTTTGCGCTCTTTTTGTTATCGCTTGATGCCGGGTGAAACAGAAACTCATTCCACCGATGAAGATTTTGATGCCTTTGGTAAAGTGGTTGAAGTGGTGCAAGATCTGGAGCCTAACAAACCTGGACGCATTAGATTCCAAGATTCTACCTGGCCTGCTATCTGCTATGGCGAAACAATTCCTTCTGGTCAAAAAGCAAAAATTGTGACCCGTGATAATTTGATGTGGGTGGTAGAACCTCACAAAGAGATCGAATTAACTTAAATTTATATAAAGGAGTCGAATGTGATTTGGACCTTATCCACAGTGGCAATACTCATTATAGTGGGATTGGTTCTCAAGACCATTATTATCGTCCCTATGCGCGAAGCCGTAGTCATTGAGCGTCTAGGTAAATTTCGAGGGGTCTTGAAACCAGGTTTACATATCCTCATTCCCTTCTTTGATCGAGTGGCCTATCGCCATGAGATGAGGGAACAGGTTTTAGACATCCCAGGTCAAAGTGTGATCACTAGGGACAATATGCAGGTGGAAGTGGATGGCTTGGTTTACCTAAAAGTGATGGACCCGCAAAAAGCCAGCTATGGAATAGGCAACTATCAATTAGCAAGTATTAATTTAGCGCAAACCACCATGCGTTCTGAGATTGGTAAACTTACATTAGGTCAAACTTTCTCCGAGAGGGACACCTTGAATGAAACCATTGTGGCGGAAATCGATAAAGCCTCCGATCCTTGGGGTATCAAGGTTCTACGCTATGAGATAAAAAATATCTCTCCCTCAGCTCATGTTATTCACACCTTGGAAAAGCAGATGGAAGCAGAGCGAGAGAAGCGCTCTGAAATCACCATGGCCACTGCTAAAAAAGAGTCCACCATTAATCTATCTGAGGGAGAAAAACAAGAGGCCATCAATATTTCCGAAGGAGAGAAACAAAAAAGAATTAATGAAGCTATGGGTAAGGCTCGCTCCATCGAGTTAATAGCTGAGGCCAGTGCAGAAGGGATGAAATCTATCGCTGAAGCCATCAGGGCTGATTATGGAATGAATGCGGTTCAGATGCGCATTTTTGAGCAATACATTGATGAATGGGGAAAGATTGCGGCTAAAGCGGATGTCTCTATTGTTCCCGCCCAACTCGCTTCCATCAAAGGTTTCTTTGAGGGAGTGAATGAAGTGGGAGAAACATTAAATAAAAGCTAGGGCGTAAAATTTCTAACACTCTCTGAATCGAGGAGTTAATTTATGGATGATATTTCAATTGATTTTTTAATATTTACTTTTGTAGTTGGGGTTCTCTTTTTTATCGTCATTATACAGTTTATTAAATCCATCTGTCTGGTTCCTACTAAAAAGGCCTATGTGGTGGAGAGACTCGGAAAGTACCTCACCACTTTAGGACCCGGTTTTCATGCTCTGCTTCCTTTTTTAGATAAAGTGGCCTTTATCCGTGACCTCAAAGAAGAAACCATTGATGTTCCCCCGCAAGAGTGCTTTACCAAAGATGAGGTGAAAGTAGAAGTGGATGGGGTTATTTATATTTCCATTATTGACCCTGTCAAAGCCAGTTATGGAATCACTGATTATAAATTCGCTGCCACACAACTCGCTCAAACCACCACCCGATCGGTGATTGGAACTTTAGAATTAGACCGTACATTTGAAGAACGTGATGTGATCAGTTCAAAGGTGGTTAATGTATTAGAAAAGGTGGGGGAGGGCTGGGGTATCAGCGTTCACCGCTATGAAATTAAAAACATCACTCCTCCTGCCACCGTGCGAGATGCCATGGAAAAACAGGTCACAGCGGAGAGAGATAGGCGGGCCATTATTGCCCAATCTGAAGGAGAGAAACAGAGTCGAATTAATATGTCAGAAGGTAAGAAAACCGAGATGGTGAACCGATCGGAAGGTGAAAAGCAAAAGAAAATAAATGAAGCGGAAGGTTTAGCAGAAGAAATTCTCACCGTGGCGAATGCCACCGCCACCTCTATACAAAAAATTGCAGCAGTTATGGCCGAAGCGGGAGGGAAAGAAGCCATTCAGATGCAACTTTCCCAACGCTATATTGATAAAATGGCCTTTCTGGCAAAAGAGGATACTAAAATCGTATTGCCGGCAGATCTTTCTAACCCCGATTCGCTGTTAAAAAGATTCAAACTGTCTTAACGCTTCAAGCCTTTGAGTTCATTAAATCGTTTTTCTGAAACCTTGAACTTCTCAGCTTCTTTACCAATACGTAGAATTTTAAGATGATTGATAGTATCTCCTTGGGCAATACTATCAATAACTTCTTGACCCTCAATCACTTTACCAAAAACAGCATGCTTGCCGTTGAGCCAGGCGGTAGGAACATGGGTAATGAAAACCTGGCTTCCATTAGTATTAGGACCCGCATTGGCCATGGATAATACACCGGGGCCATCGTGGCTGAGTTCTTCATCAAATTCGTCGCGGAAGGTATAGCCTGGTCCGCCTGTTCCATTTCCTTTGGGGCAACCAAACTGCACCATAAAATCGTCGATCACCCGGTGAAAGGTGAGCCCATCATAGTAGGGTGTTCCTTTTCCAATGGTATTGTCCCACATTCCTTCTGCAAGACCGATAAAGTTCACCACTGTCAAAGGGACTTTTTGGTAAAAAAGTTCTAAGGTAACTTCCCCTTTGGTGGTATCAATTTGGGCATAAATGCCATCTTTTAGTTCCATTTTCTTTTCCTTATTTAATTAGTTTCCATCCTGATACATTACAATTTCAAGACTACTATATGTGCAACGGGCGCCTAGCCCGCTTAACCCGCGGGTTCATTCTGAACCTCGCTCAATGTTCATCCGTTTCCGGATGAACTATTAGAGTTCATTTTTACATCTGTCCATAGCTTCCAAGGCTTTTCGATAGGAGGGGTTGATCTCAAGAGCTTTGTTATAACAGAAGAGGGCCTCTTCTTTTTGCTTTAAACCTTCGTAAGCCATAGCCATATTAAAATAGAGCTTTTCGTTATTTGCATCTAATGCAAGAGCCAGTCGAAATTGCTCTAAGGCTTTATTGTAGAGGTTTTGCCTAGAGTAAGAAAGACCAATAGAGTTTAAAATCCCAAGGTCTTTTTCGTCTAAATCGAGGGCTTTATTATAGCTGGCGATGGCCTTATCATACTCTTGTTTTTTAAAGTGAACATCTCCAATCCCTTTATAGGCTTTGGCAAGTGATGGGGACAACAGAATCACTTTTTGGAAGGTATCATATGCTGGGTTTAAATCATTGTTCGATAGATAAAGATGAGCCAATTCTAGTAAATAGGAAGGATTATCAGGGCTCATAATGGTGATCTTTTGTGCCCAGGTTATGGCTTCGGAAATTTGGTTTTGCGAGGCAAACAGTTTCATAAGGTGAGTGTAGCTGGCCATATATTGCGGGTTAGTTTTTATGGCCTTTAGATAAAAATCTTGGGCAAGTTCATGTTTTTTTCTGATCTCATTGACCTTACCTAGACCCACTCGGGCGGCGGCACTCTCATAATTCAGATCCAAGGCTTCTTCAAAGCAAATTTTTGCTTTGCCAATTTGATTGTTTTCTATAGCTTGATAGCCTTTTTTTAAAGCGATATTCAGTGGGGAAGGGGATAACTTTTCTTTGTAGAGGGCTTGAACCTTTTGACAAAAAGTATCGTGGTTAAAGGGGATAATCAGATAACCATCCACCCCAATTTCATAAGCCAAAATAATATCAGAAGAGCAAGATTCGATAGCAATTAGTAAGAAAAGGCATTGATAGGGAGGTTGGCTCTGTTTTATTTGTCGACAGAATTGAATGCCATTTTTTTCTTCTCCATCGATAATCCATTCACAGATGATTAAATCCATATCCGGTTCTTGGATGAGGCGGTTTTCTGCTTCTCTGATGCTGGCGGTGTGATGAATGGTTTCCGCTCCCATGGAACGTAAAAAGGAAACAATGGTGTGACGAATATTAAAATTAGGTTCACAAACCAAGATCCGGCAATTTTCTAACGAGGTATTATTCACAAATGACATGAAGCATAATAATCAAATATTTGTTTGAGTTTCAACCCGATTGTTCTGTGTCTGGGTTTAAACTCATCTTAAGATTTGATATAATACCAATTATGATTAAATTAACTCAATATCTTAGAACAGCTCTAGGGGGTTCTCTCTTGCTCTTACTTTGTGTCGGCAGTATGAGCTCTCTTTATGGTGTTGAGAGGTTTACGGCAAATGAGATCAATCTCTTGGTTTCGGTTTTAAGGGGGCAAACCCTTTCCGAAAAAGAGTTACGCGGTGTTTTTTCTCATCCCTCTTTAGAGAAGCTGCCAGAGATGATAAATTTAAATGTTCTCAAACCCATCTATCTTAAAAAATCAAAATACAAACATTTTTATCAATCATTTGCTCTGTCGCGAGCGAAGAAATTTGCAAGAAAATGGCGCAAGACATTGCAAAAAGCAGAGAAGAAATTTGGGGTAGAAAAAG
>CAYFLR010000005.1:128942-152343 GCA_964343805.1 uncultured bacterium
GGTGATTGTAGCCATCTTGTCGGTGGAAACCGGTTTCGGTCGGTTTTTAGGGGATTATCCTATTTTATCTGTCTTTGCCTCCACCTATGTGGATATTGCTCGCATTTCAAAAGAGCATCAGGCTGGAACCTTAGATCTTGATGATAAAATGAAAGCCCGTTTAGTACGAAAACAGGTGCTGGCTTTTAATGAACTAAAAAGTTTAATCAAAATGAAAAGTCACTTGGGTATGAGTATCCAAAAAATCCGTGGGAGTTATGCTGGAGCTTTCGGTATGTCTCAGTTTCTTCCATCTAGTTTTTTAAGCTATGCTGTGGATGGCAATAATGACGGGATAGTAGATCTCTTCAAAGAGCAGGATGCTATATATTCCATTGGAAATTATCTAAAAGGCAAAGGTTATCAGGGTAACTGCAATTCCAAAAAGTCAAAAAAGGCAATTTGGTATTATAATCACAGCTCCGTTTATGTAGATACCATAGTAAAAGTGGCTCTCGCTTTAAAGAAAAGATAAGAAAAATTTAATATCCATAAATGTAAATATCAAACTTACCCTTTTCAAAGATGCTCTCTTTGGAGGCGGTGAAATAGAGTTTATCTATACTCTTATCACCTCCCAGGTCCATCTCTTTTACATCTTTGTCGGCGATGTTGCCCTTTAGGTTGGTTAAATCTAAAACCGTCTCATCCGCAAGCTTTGCTTCCGCTTTGGAAACATCTGTTTCCCCTCGAACCGATTGAATCTTTATTTTACTCACCGTTTTAAAAACCGATATAGTGTAATTATCCGAGCCAAAGAGGGGAGTTTCGACCGATTGATCGAGTTTAATCCACTCTGGAGTATGAGTAGTGGTCTCGGTATCATTTGTGGTATCAGTGGGGGGCGCTGTGTCTACGTCATTGGAATTGTTATTTGATGTGTCTGCATCAGAGCTGTTGTTCGGTTGGGGTTTTTGGGTGCTGCCCGAGGAGGATTCACCCCTACTGTCTGATTGAGACTGGATAGTAACAATCTCATTGGCTTCATTACTAGACTCGGTTCCATCATCAGGATTGGCCCAACTATAAACAGTTGCCAATGTCACTTGGGTCACCTGTTTAAAAAAGGTGTAGTTAATAGTAGGCTCTAAGTCAGTTCCACTGTGATAGTTGGGATTTCTAAATTCTGCCGTGTCATTAACGGTTACAGCATTAAGCCCCCGCTCCCAATAAGGACCATGATCGGCTCGCTCTGATCCGGGAAATAAATGAGCGATCCGATTGAAGGCAAAGTAGGGGAGAGAGGGAACAAATTCATCAAGCATTTTCTCAAAGCGGTCAGCTAACCATCCAGAGCTCGGGTTTCCAGCAACAATGATGAAGTCCCCTTTATCAGGCATCATAAAGTCAGGCATACTGATGGGAAGTTCAGGCATTTGCTGAGTTCCTGCTTCGCTACTGGCATAACCGATCATATCTACATTCAGCATTCCTTCGATTTGTCCCCGGACTAATTCCGCATGATGAGCACTGCCAAGAATTCCGATCTCTTCCGCATCAAAAAAGCAAAAGCGCAAAGTTTGATCAATTTTATGTTCAGAAATAAATTGAGCGATGGCTAAAAGAGCGGTTACTCCCGTTCCGTTGTCATCAGCACCCACAGTGGGGCCCCCTTTGGCGGGACCGACCGTATCATAGTGGGCGCCCAGTTCTAGAACTTTACCGGGGCTTTTTCGACCCAGTCTTTCAGCAATGATATTCATTCCTTCTCCATGGGGTGTGCTAAAAGTCTCCCTGGTTACGGTGTAGCCATAACTTTCCATACGGTCAATAATGTAATCACGAGCATCTCCACTGCTGCCTACATGTCTATGTCCTATAGAAATAAGAGCGTTTAAGATGTTTCGCAGCCCATCTTCGGTTATGGAATTTATTGCTGACCGCATGAGTGAATCGGATATCCGAGTCAAACCGGCTCGATAAGAGGTTGTATACCAATAAGCTGCAAGGCTAACCAGCCCACCTACAATGAGCACCGTTCCTAAAAAAGGTTGGACCAATTGGGGAGTCTCGGTACTTTCTCCCTTAACCAGAGATTCAAAAGACTCTAAATTGGTTTTGTAGGATGAAACCCGTTCAATGAGCTCTTTTCTAGTAGCTTCATCTTGTAATTTATCTTTGTAGAGAGTTTGAATAGTCTCTGTGTATATTGCCCCTTGCTTCGCTAGATCTTCATAGCTGGTTTTGTCATAGGGAATCATTCCTAAATAGCCTGCAAATAATTCCACCACAAATCGGCGATCCTCTTTTATTTTTTTGGTAATAGCCGCAGCCAGAATATCTTCGGTTTTTGGTTGATAATCAGCCTGCCCCTCATTTACCGAAAGAATGGCGGCAATAATATCTTGCATCTCAGCCACATCTTGGGAGAGGAAACTCATTACACCTGGCTCATCATTTTTTTGAATTAGCTGAACAAGTTGGTCTATTTTGCCTTTTTCTTTTTGGATGTAAGCCAAAAAGTTAAGCTCATTCATTACATTGGCGGTTTTATCAGGAGTGAAAGCCTTGGGGGATAGGACAGTATGGGTTTTTAAATCTGTCCCCTGGTCACTTAAAGGGTTGGTGTTCTTGCTAGTGGGTTTTTCTTCTTTGCTCTTTTCCCCAATTTGGATTCCATTAAGCCAGTCGGAGAAGTTTATATAAGCAGGATACTTAGCTTTATTGGCTCTTATTGCACTTTGCTGACCTTCGGAAACAGCAACAAACGACTTTACAGCTCCATCATCTTCGGGGACGCAGGATAGAATAGTTTGAAAAATAAGAGCATATATACAGATCACTGCAATAATAGATTGATTTCTAGATCTCATTACCCTACCTCTTCCATATATTAACTGAACTTTTGCTTAATCTTCTTATCGTGAGTAGGAGTATTTTTCTTAAATGAAAAGTAACTTTGGCGAGCAAAGACTAGAGGGGAGTGGGTAACACTGTAGCTTCGGTGGTTTGAACCTTTAAAAGGTTAAGCAGAAACTGTTCTACCTTTTTCTTGGGTTTTTTCATTAGATCATTAAAAAACTGCAGTGAAGGGGCCTGTTGACCTGACTTTTCACAGGCAATATCATAGAGATGGCGCCACAGTTCGGCGGTAACGAGTACATCATCTAAAGCTCGGTGATAGCGATCTGATGAGATATTAAAAAAGCTGGCTAAGGTTATGAGTTTATGATTGGGAGATTCAGGCACCAATCTTCTCGATAGACGCATGGTACAGAGGGGAGGGTTATTCACTTTGATATGGACCCTATTCATTTCAGCTTTAAGAAACTTAAGATCAAAAGAGGCATTATGGGCTACAATAGGGAGATCTTCAATAAATTCAGAAAGCTCTGGCATAATCTCTTCGGGTTTGGGCATTCCACTTACCATCTCATTGTTAATGCCTGTGAGACTGGTAACAAAGGAAGGGATGTGGGTGCTAGGATTAACTAGTTTAGAAAATTCCCCTACCACCTGATGGTTACGGATTCTCACCGCACCCACCTCAATAATACGGTGATGGAGAGGGGAGAGACCAGTGGTTTCGAAGTCCAGAACAATGAGCTCATTGACCGGCAAAGAGGTTGGATCCATGAAAGTTCCTTTTACTTATATATGACCTAATAAAGTTCCAACCTCTTTATCATAAAAAGTTCAAATGGCCATTACTTTTCAGGAAAATTTTCGGCAAACCCTTCAAATACCATGGTTAAAAGTTCTTCTGAAGTGGGAGGTGCGGGGTAATGATATTTCGTGGATTTGTTTCTTCCTTTACCTGCTAAGGATCCAATGGCATTGATAACACCCACCAGTTCGGATTCTTTCTCTTTTTTGTAGTTATTAGAGTTGTACCAAGATTTATCCACACTGCCACTCCAAACCATTTTACCTAGCACTAAATCATAGATGTGTAGGCTGCATGTAACCTCTCTGCGGGCTGTGGTTTGGATTGTGATTTCATTGGTTTTTTTATTGGTATTTTCCCGGTGGTTTTTGCTTACATTGTTATTTTCAATGAGAGCAAAGCTAATATATCTAAAACCAACTATTTTATCCTTGAGGTGTTTGATCTGGGCATCAGTGAGCATTCCTACTTTGCGAAATGAGGTGATTATGTTTTTATAGGGTTTGTCACCAATTTGATTGGTCACCACACCAGGAAATCCGACTTTATAGGTTTCACGCTCATTTAAAATAGCTTTGCGCATAAGGTTACTGTAATTCAGACGCTGATCCTGGCTTAATTTATTCACCAAAGAGACCACCCCTCCCACCACGATTCTTCCATTCTTAACTGCCTTATACTTGAAGCTGGAATCCACCTCTAAATTGTCCACAGAGGTAGTACATGTTGCTAAAATTAATAAGGAAAAGATTGCAGTGATTTTACTGATTGATAACATGGCGAGCCTCCAAATGAATGTTTTTAATTTCAAAGTATACTATCTAAGAACAGCCCCTAATTAAAGAAAAACTTTTATATTCCGAAAAGATTCACTGGAACTCCCTAAGAAAATCAGGAGGAACAACTTGAAATACACCTTGCTATCAATACTACTATTAACAATGGGGAGCTGCAAAGATCGAACTCAGCATCAAACTCTGGGGGTTTCTGCTCTTAAAGAGTATAAAGATCAGGTTTGGCAAGCTAACAATCGCTGGTCTGTAAAGTATGAGAAACTTTATCAAAGTTGGCTTAAGAAGAACTTGGCTACGGTTTCCCCTGGGCGAACCCTGATGTATCAAAAATATGCTCTGCCCATTGAAAAAATAGTGCGTAAGCTTAAAAATAAACCAGATTTTCATTTTGACTGTGCTGATAATGTCATTTTCTTTCGGGCTCAGTTTGCAAAAATTCACCAGCTTCCATTTATGGTTCGCATCTCACCTCATAGAAATCATCGGTTTTGGTGGTTGGTGGGTCACTTTGGATTTAGAGTGTCCTCCAATTACGATAAAGATGAATATAGTGAGGCCCGTGAGGGTCGAATAGCTAGCATTAAGACGACTTATACCAACTTTAATGACCCTGATATTCGATTTGCGATTCTTATGTGGGATATATCGCAAAATTTTGGAGTAACCTCCTTTGCCAGTTCAGTGGGTTTAAATGGAGATGTATATGATATCCTTCCCAGCAAATTAAGAGAGGGAGATATCTTTGTAGAGGCCTATTATGGTAAACGAGGGCATAGCACTACTATTGCAGATATCGATTTCTCTAAGCCTCCGTTTTTAAAAGGGTATTCTTATGCATATTCTTCTGCATTCCTTTAGATAATGAGTTCAGATGTGAATCTGTTGAAGGGGGGGGGATTAAAAAGGTGGAAGTGGACAGTAAAGGCTCCTGCAAAGAATGGTGCGCTCATATGGAAAAACCAAGTTCAGCCTCAAGATCAAGTCTTTATTGCAGAGTATGATAGCTATCATAAAGAGGTGGCAGCTAACTCGAGATTAAAACTTTTTCAAAGTTATGTATTGAAAGAGGCTGGAAAACATGGCTTTGATCCTTATACTTTAATCGAGCAGTCAATTGAAGACATTAAGAATAAGTTTGCTGCTTTAGCTAGTAGTCCAGCCAGTTGCAGCCTCCGGAAGAAGATTCCTAGTATGATAACTGAGCTTTTCTCCTTTGTTCATTTTGCTCAGTCTAACCAAGGGGGTAATGAAACCGAAAAAATGTTAAATACCAGTAATCGGATCTTGGCTTTAGATGATATATGGGGCGTTCTGTCTGAGCTTTTCCCATTTCCTGCTAAGGGCTATCATAGCTCTCCCTTATGTGGTTGGAATAGCTCTGATTTTGCTACCTTTGCCCAAATCTTACGTACCAATGAGTTGTTTATTAAACAGGAACTGGAAAGTACGGCTTCCATGTTGAGCTTGGAAGATTTTCTGTCAACCATTGGTATCACTCAAAAATACCTTCAATTTAAAAAGATTCATCCTGCAAAGCTGGATATTTCAACAGCCCCCTCAAAAAAGGTTGTAAATTCGGTATCTTCTGAGACAGATAAAACGACTCCCTTGACAGTGGTCCCTTTTACCGGGGACAATATTTGTTTTTACACTTTATTTCCTCATTCCCAATCCGCAAAGTGGCAAGCAGATGAAGCTTGGCTTCGGCAAAAACCTTCTCTTTGGCCAAAGTGTCTTTAACATCAATTTTCCGCGTAAAAAGCATCTTTAGAAAGGAGCTTGCCTTTTGATGGCGAGAAGAGTATACGTTTTATTTGAATTTATACGATACTAGTTTAGTATATTGTAAATAGTAGGGATGTAAGGAGTTGTTACTTTGGAAATAAGTCTATTTAGTCTTATCTTGTTAGGATGTTACATTTGTTTAACCTTTTATCTTTCTTATATTGGTTGGAAAAAGACCAAGAGCATCAAAGGATTTGCCATTGGAAACAAGGATATGAGTCCTGTGTTGATAGGTATCACCATGGCAGCATCTATCTCATCAACAGCTACTTTTGTTATCAACCCTGGTTTCGTATACAATCATGGTCTTTCTGCTTTTATACATTATTCAGTTGCAGCAATTCTGGGAATCTTGGTCGCTTTTTTACTACTGACTAAAAAGTTCCGTAGATTAGGAGATGCTCATGGGAGTTTGACCATTCCCCATTTTATTCGGAGTCGCTTCAATCACCAAGGTCTCTCACTCTTTTTTGCCTTTTTGAATTTACTCAGTGTGGCTTTTATTGTCTTAATTCTGGTGGGATGTTCTCTTATCTTAAGCGGTATGTTCCCCATTTCTCAGCATCTGGCTCTGGTGATTATCTTATTGTTTGTATTTAGCTATGTTCTTATGGGGGGAACCTATGCTCATGCATACACAAATAGCTTTCAAGGTATTATGATGATGGTAATTGCCATAGCTCTGTTTGCTACAGGCTGGCAGTATTGGCAAGAGGGTTTTTGGGGGCATTTGAATAGCATTGGTGAAAGTTATGCTCAATTTTCCAACCCCGAGAGCAGTCTTTATAACAATTGGTACTCGGTGTTTGTCAGTGGCTTTTTGATCACTTTTGCTTTAATGTTTCAGCCCCACATTTTGACCAAAGTTTTGTATTTAAAAAGTGACAAAGATGTTAATAAGTTTATTATTACAACTGTCCTAGTGGTAGCTATATTTTCCTTGATGCTTTTCATTGGTTTCTACGCTCGTTTTGCTGGACTGACAGTCGCTAGGCAAGATGCCGTAGTAACAAGTTATATTATGCACATTTTTGGATCTACTGGTATTGGCCAATATATAATGGCTTTAGTATTTGTAGCTTTGTTAGCTGCTGGTATGTCTACTTTAGATGGTATATTAGTTTCTCTATCGGCTATGATTGTTAATGATATATACCTTCCAATAAGAGGAAAAAATGACCTCTCTCCTAGTAAGGGGTTAAATCTATCTCGGTGGGTGCTAATTGCGGTTGGTATTCTCTCTCTCATTATTGCATGGTCTCCCCCTAAGCTGGTCGGGCTCTTTGCCCAAAAAGGAGTCTACGGTCTCGCAGCTGCTAGCTTTGTTCCGATTGTTTTTGGTGTGCTTAAAAAGCGACATATTCCTGTTTGGATTATTTTCATATCCTCCACCATTGGTTTAGTCGGTCACCTTTCCTTCAATATTTTTATGGGGGTTTCTAACCCCAGTGTCAGTTCAGCTAGTTCCATGTTAATGAGTTTATCTTTCGCATTTATAGCAATTAAAATCTTCACACATCCTGTGAGACAATAATCCTGGAGTCTCAGAACTTTTTTCCTTCCTAATTTGTCCTTTCCTCCCTTTTTATGGGGTATTTATCAGGCTTCCCCTTATTTTTATACTTGTGTAACATGTCGAGAATAATGGGGAAAATGGGTTTAATTTGTGAAAATTAAAATTAATACTTGCAAAAAAGATAAATTATGGTTATATATACTCACCCTTGTTGGTAATCATAAATAAGGGATATAAACTTTAAAAAACGAATAGATAAATAAAAGTCATGGAGAAAGACCAATGAGCCCCACATTGTATCAAACTCTTACTGCCTTAGATAGATTTGCAGGAGTAAAAACTTCTAATAATGATATTGATGAAGATGAATTAGGTTGGAAAAGAGGGTTAGATATCCTTTTCGCTATCACTGGTTTACTGTTAATCCTTCCCTTGTTTCCTTTTATTGCCTTACTTATGAAGTTAGATTCGAAAGGTCCTATTTTTTATAAACAGCAGAGAGTTGGAAAAAGAGGACGTCCTTTCTATATGTACAAACTTCGCTCTATGCGTCAAGATGCTGAAGCTAAAACTGGAGCCGTTTGGGCCCAAGAAAATGATCCTCGAGTCACCCGTTTAGGCCGCTTTTTACGAAAAACTAGATTAGATGAGGTTCCTCAATTTATTAATGTTCTGCGAGGAGAGATGAGCTTTGTAGGGCCTCGTCCTGAAAGACCAGAATTTGTATTAAAATTAAGACAGCACATTCCCTATTACGACCAAAGACATTTTGTAAAGCCAGGTATCACAGGCTGGGCTCAAGTAACAGGTTCCTATACATCCAGCATTGAAGAGACCAAAGAAAAGGTTAAGAATGACCTCTTTTATGTAAAACACTTCTCTATCCTTTTTGATCTCTATGTTGTCTGGAAAACCTTTAGAGTTGTTATCTTTGGCGTGGGTGCACGTTAATTACTGGATAGCCTGTCTAAAAAGTCGAAACCTTTGTTAACGGTTCAGTTTTTCTCTTCTAAATAGTCGATATGCTTTCCTAAATCTTATAATTGATTCCTTATTCTCGCTTCAAAATAGCAGAACTTTATATTTAACTTCCTAATAAGATTAAGAAACACAAAAAAAATCTCAAGAATTAACTAGAATTGTGGATAAGAAAATAAGTATATGCTAATAGATGTTTATGCTTATTTAATGAAGTAAGTAGAAAGGAGCCACAAATGAAGAAGTTAGTAATGAGTCTATTTATTCTTTTTGGTTATCAAAGTGCAGTGCTTATGGCGTGCTGGGATGGTTCAAATGGAACTCCCATACCCTATATTCCTATTGAATGTGAAGCTGGGGTAGATGAGTCCCCTTCAGCGCCCTCTCCTTTTGAAGTGGGAACCAGTTATAAAAAAGTTCCGGTATTTGGATACTTACCCAATGACCAAAAGGTTCAGGGGGTTTTAAGGGCAAAACTTCACTATCAGGTGAGAGAAGGGGTCAAAGGGGTTTATATCCAATATCCTAAGGTCTATTTAAAAAGTGGTTGGAGATATGATCTTGCAGCTGAAGAGCATGATGTGGCTGGGGTTCTTTGTCAATTGTTTGGCATGGGAGAGTTTCAAGCAGAGTCCCTACAAACAGGGCATAACCCCTACAGTGCTAGCAAGGGCCGACTCAAAATTCACTTAAACCAAGACGTGTTTTATTTAACCAACAATAATTCTGAGATTCCTGCAGTCAAAAATCTTTTCTGCCAAATTGAGAGTGGAGATTAATATGCCCGCGCTTTCCGGGTTTACAATAAAACTCTAAAAATGATAGGGTGATCCCGCATTTATGCCAAACCAGGATAAATGTGGGAGAGCTTTATGATCATTGAGTTAATTAAAGGCTTAAAATACCGCTATCATCGGTTATGGGTCTTTTCAGTTTTATTAGCGAGTGCCATCTCCATCACTCCTCTCCTTATTATTTCCAAAATAAATTTTAACGAATATGAGAAGGTTCTCTCTTCAGAATTAATTCATCCTGTTTCTCAACTCCTATCCAATACCAAACAATCTTTAGAGTTTTTTATAGAAGAGCGAATTGCGGCACTGACATTTATCATTCATGAGCACAAGCTCGAAGAGATATCCTCCAAGGCTAAACTTATGAGGGTTTTTAGTGCCCTCAAGCGATCCTTTGATGGCTTTATTGATATTGGTGTTATTGACCTGGAGGGCAATCAAATTTCCTATATCGGTCCCTATGAATTAGAGGGAGTGAATTATAAAAACCATAATTGGTTTCAGGTCGTTAAGCAAAAGGGAGTGCATGTGAGTGATGTATTTATGGGGTACCGGAAATTTCCTCATTTTGTCATTGCCATGATGCATGAAGTTGAAAATGAAGAACCCTACATTATTAGAGCCACTCTTAGTACAGAATTCTTAACTAATGAGATCGTTTCATTAGAACTAAGGCCACATAGTGATGCTTTTTTAATCAATAGTAGCGGAGTTCTTCAGACACCATCTCGCTTTTATGGTCAAATAATGCGGAAAACATCATTGACCTTTCCAACATATAATGAAAAAGGAGAGGTGATAAGAAAGTATGATGTGCAGGGAAGGCTTAATTTGTTTGGCTATGCTTATATAAATCAAACGCCTTTTGTCCTCATTGTAATAAAAACCAGCGAAGGCTTGCTGGAGAACTGGAATAAAACAAAAAATAAAATGCTGATCTTTTTAGTGGTGAGCATCATTTTAATTATTGTGGTGATTATTTGGAGTGTGACTTTGATGGTGAAGGGGGTTTATCGAGCCGATTTAAAGCAAGCCTCCATGCAACATGATATTCAGTATACTAATAAAATGGCTTCCATTGGACGTCTAGCTGCAGGTGTGGCCCATGAGATCAATAACCCGCTTGCGATAATTTCCGAAAAAGCTGGTTTAATTGCTGATATGATTCATTTCAAGAAAGACTTTGCTCATAAGGAACAAACTGAAGAAATCATCACAGCTATGCAGAAATCTGTGGGACATTGCAGCGCTATCACTCATAGATTGCTTGGATTTGCTAAACGAATGGATATTAAAGCTGACTCTATTGATTTGGAAGTCCTTATGAACGAGGTGATTAGTTTTTTTGATAGAGAGGCCAGCATAAAGCATATCCACATAAGCTTAAATATTGAAAAGAATATTCCAGCCATTCGCAGTGATCGAGGGCTTCTTCAACAAGTTTTTGTTAACATCATAAATAATTCCATTCACGACATTGATGAGAAGGGTGATGTGACCATCTACATACGTAAGAAGGGGAGTGATCATGTGGCGGTAGAGTTTAAAGATGATGGACGGGGTTTATCTGATGAAAACTTAGAGAAGATTTTTGAACCCTTTTTTACTGCCAAAAAAGATTACGGCACTGGCTTAGGATTATCTATTACATATGGAATAGTAAAAAAACTGGGAGGGAATATTCGGGTGGAAAGCGAAATGTTCAAAGGAACCCGATTTATTATCACTCTTCCCTTGACTAAAGAAGATTTTAGAGAGTAAAAATGAAAGGTTGTCAATTTTACCTCTGTTGGCTAGAACATATTTTCATAGGATAGAAAAGTGTTTGCAAATTTTACCAATAAGACATTTAAAGATTTAGACTGGACAAGGCTCCTCTTTATTTTTGTTGGCATCTTTCTTTTTAGCTCAGTCTACTTATCTCCACCCTGGCCCGATGCAGTTGATCCAATGGGTAAGCATTTTAAATTGAGTCATGAAGGTAAGGCTGCTGTGGCTCTTTTTTTACTAGCTGCTACTTGGTGGATTTTTGAAGTGGTTCCTATCGGGGTCACCAGTATTGTAATCGGGGTGGTACAGGCACTCTTTTTAATTAGACCTGCCAGAGAAGCCTTTAGTGACTTTATGGTTCCTGCTGTCTGGTTTATTTTTGGCTCTATTGTGATTGGGAATGCTTTTACCAAGTCAGGGGTTACCAAGCGCCTTGCTTACCGGATGTTGTTAATAGTCGGTGAGAGTACCCGGCTTATCTATCTTGGGTGCTTTATATTGACAGCCCTTTTAACTATGATTATGGCGCACACTGCGGTAGCTGCTACTATTTATCCTCTCTTGATGGCAATATACTCTCTCTATGGAGATGAAGACAAACCCACTAATTTTGGTAAAGGTTTGTTTATGGGGATGGCTTTCGTTGCCGGGGCAGGAAGTATTGTGACCTTATTAGGTGCTGCACGAGGGGCGGTGGCTTTAGGTTTCTTTAAAGATATTGTTGGCCGTGAGATCTCCTTCTTCGAGCTGACCTATTATATGTTTCCCTTAGGCTGGCTTATGGTATTTATTCTTTGGGTCTTCTTTATCTACTATTATCCACCTGAGAAAAGTGCTATCAGCGGCCTGCGCGAGCGAGTGAAAACCTTACATAAGGGATTAGGTCCCTTATCTGCGGCGGAGATTGCCACCTTTGTTATTGTAGGTTTAGCCGTGACTGCTCTTTGTCTAAGATCCTTTATACCTGCATTTAAACTCATTGATAAAAGTGCCATCATTCTCTCTTCCACTATTCTTTTCTATCTATTTAAAATCTTGAAAGTGAAAGATTTAGAAGAGGTGCCTTGGAATATTATTCTTCTTTTTGGTGGGGCTATGAGTATTGGTTTCTGCCTGTGGAAAACAGGGGCGGCGGATTGGATGGCGGTAAATTGGTTGATTCTCTTTCAAAATGCCAGCTGGTTGGTTTTCGTTATGGGAATTGCTGTTTTTGTTTTGATCATGACTAATCTCATCATGAATGTGGCAGCTATCACCATCTCTATTCCAGTGGCTCTGGTGGCTGGTCAGTACTTGGGTGTTGCCCCTGAAGCGATTGTTTTTTCATCATTGGCCATGGCAGGTATGCCCTTTTTACTATTAATAGGGGCTGCACCCAATGCCATTGCCTATAGCTCCCAACAATTTAAATCCAGCGAGTTTTTTAAAGCAGGAGTCTATGCCAGTATCATTCTGGTTTTTGTGATGTGGCTCTTTGTGGGAGTCATATGGCCCTTTATGGGAATGCCCTATGTTATCAAATAACCTAGGTTCCCAATCTTTGAAAGGATGCAGTTATGGAAGAAAAAAAAGTAAAAGACATTATGCTTCCATTAGAAGAATATGCCTTGGTGGATGAAGATGCCAGTTTGTACGATGCTTTTGTCAGTCTAACTCAATCAAAGGAAAATCTGCCCAGTCAGAGACAACCCCATCGAGCGGTTCTGGTGGTGGATAAGGAAAAAAATGTCATTGGAAAAGTGGGGCATGCACGCTTTTTAACTGCTCTATCACCTCACTGTGAGATGGTCTCGGACTTTGATTCTTTAAACAAATCGGGAGTCAGTAAAGAGTATGTGACTTCTATGATGGACCGTCTGGAGCTATGGCAACTGCAAAAAGTTGATTTTATCAAAAAGGCTAAATGCATTAAAATCACTCATGTGATGCACGCTTTTGCCGAGCATATTGATGAGGAGTCCTCTCTGATTGAAGCTATTAATAAGATTATTACCTGGAACAGTCTATCCATGTTGGTGACTCGAGATGAGAAGGTTGTGGGAATCATTCGAATGTCAGACATGTTCGAAGAGGTGAGTCATCTTATTTTAGGAGAGTAAGCCAACTGTTTACCAGTGGATTTGCAAGCCGGCATGAGCGCCATAAGAATCAGTAAAGAGCGCGTAATTAAAGTTTCCTGTTAAAGATAGTACAAATATTTCAAGTGAAAAACCGGCTAGAAGTCTCATATTTCCTGCTGTGGGGGCGGTAGCATCTCCCAAGTTTAACTTTACATCTGCTGTAATATCTCCTATTCGTGGCTTTGTCTCTAATTCAAGAGGCACTGAAAGGGCGGCCAAACTTTCCGCATGACCTACGCTCAGATCCACTCCAAGTCCGGTAAAAAGGCTAAAAATATGCAGTAACTTAACCGAGGTGAGCACCTCAATAGGGATGGTGGTGACGCTCACATTTCCCCCTACCGTGGCTTTGCCTTTTATTTTTGCGGTAAACTCAGCATTGATAGGGCCTTGATTGATTTGGGTAGAGACAGATTGATTCACATCTAATTGGGCACTTACTGCCAAGGAAGTGTAGCGAAATCCAGTGATCACTGATACACCATCCCATTTTAAAAGACCAAAGCGATCAAATCTAATACCATCGTAGGCTTTATACCGAGTGTGAAGTCCAAAGGAGCTGAAACCAAATGAAGCTTGGCCTGAGACTCCCTCCATGATGGCTCCTTTTAAACTATCATCATCGGTATAGGTGGCAAAGTGACCAAAAAAGCGAAATCTTTTAAGATCCCATCGGCCGGGCCTTTTAAATTTCTTTTTTTTCTTTTTTTTCTTTTTTCTCCCTTTTTTCTTCTTCTTTTTCTTGTTCTTTTTATTTTTCTTATCTTTGACAAAAAAGCTGGGGTTGACTCCCACCTGAAAGGCGGTTTGGGCGGCCACACCATTAATCGTCTGCTCAAAACTGAGGCGAGGGTCCTCAGTATTGGTTCGATCCAGTCCGCCGCTCAATCCTATTTGAATGAGAAACAGTCTAAACATGGTGTCATAGTCAGCACCGATACCAGGTCCGGAGATTATAACTGAATTGGCAATCCCCTTAAGATAGGTGGTGGTATCAAAATGGGGAAACACCTCATTGTTGGCCTTATCTTCAAGTTCATCTAAGGCTTTATCTAATTGGTTTTCAACAATTTTAGGGACACTTCCATATGATCTATTGGTAACGGACAAAACCTTTTCAGAGGCCCATAGTTGAGCAAAAGATAAGAATGCAAAAAAGAGCACAACGAGTTTAATTCTGTACATAATTTACCTGTGTTGAATCTTGCTAACTTTATCATGGAAAGAGGGGTAATATCCAGGGATACTTGATAAATCTTTTGGGTCAGCTGGAATCATGATATAATATTGGGGTTAAACTCGACAGTTCAATCTTCTAACCACCCATTTTATATTGTGGAGAAATGATGGTTAAGCAAAGGATTTTTATCGTTAATGAACGATCTAAATTCACTATGAAATTACAAGATAGTTTCAATAAGAGTCGCTTCCAATTTACCTTCATAGAAGATATTAAAACCATGTGGAAGACGATTGATGAAAGAAAGCCCAATGCCATTTTGTTAAGTGAGCTCGGCAATTCCAAAGAAATAATAAAAACGGTGGCCGCTCTGGCTGATAATGCTGAAACCCGGAATATTCGCTTGATCGTTCTTACTAATAAAACGGATACTCTTTTGGTTGAAAAGCTTTTACAGTTGGGAATTAGAGAGGTTATCTTACGGACGATTCACTTTGATGAAATTGTAAATCGTATTAAGTTTTGTATCTCAAATGAAGGGGCCGACTTTGATATATATGAACGCAAGGGATTTCAATTTACAGATCATTTAGATTTAGAGGTACTAGGAAAAATAATTTCAATGAGTACCCAGCAAATTGTAGTTGAAGTACCTGTTTTTGCGGATATTGGAGAGGAGCTCATTCTTCGCAGCCCTCTGTTAGATAGCATTGGCATCAAAGAGCTGCCAACCAAGGTATTGGATAGTCGAAGATACGGTTTGATTTATAATTTAAGTCAGGCGCTGATTTTAAGACCTGATTTTCACTTTAAAGATCATCAAAAGAGTATTGAAAACTGGATTGCAAAACATAAAAAGTCTTCCGCCCTGCGCCGTGTACCTATATTTCTTACTATGAAGGATAAACAATTTCGTAAGGTTATTTTAGAGCAGGCAAAAAATAAAGATTACTTTCTTCGTTTTGCCTGGTCTAAAAATACCATTTTTAAAGAACCTCTCTTTTTAAGTCCCTATATCATGTTTATTGATGATGTTTTTATTACTGAGGAGAGTTTGGAAGATTTTACTTTGATGCTGAATAATCTTCATTCTAAAACCACCATCATTGTGAACTGTAGCACCTGTCAGGGAGAGGTAAAAAGGCTATTAAGACCGATCAAATCAAAACATAATATCATTTTATCAAATAACCTCTCTATGGAACTGATTCAGAAATATATTGACCAGGAAATGGAAAAGCTAAAAATGCGAGAACAAGGGGATGCGGAAGCCAGGAAATATCCCACTATTTATTTTCCTGAGAATTATAAAGAGACCAACTGCACCATAAAACTAGATGCCAAACTTTTAGAGTGGTATGACGATTATCTTCATTTTTTCTCGCACCACCATATAGGAAGGTTTTCCCACATAAAAATCAATAATCCTCATCTCAATCATCGGAAGGTTTTTCCAGCTTTTGCTAAAATCACTACCGTCTATAATAAAATGATTACCAATCGAACCTCAGCAGCCTTACGGAAAAAACATCGGAAGGAGTATTACTATGAGGGATATATAGTGTGTTTCCCAGAAAAGAGTGATGAAATAATAAAAAGAATGTCTCTAGAGAAGTTCTTAGATGACAATAAACACATTTTCAAAGCAGCCAATAAGTTAGTTAAATCTGCATCAAAGTGAGGTTAAAATGCCTAAAAGGAATCTCTTTTTTAGTGGTTTGGTTATTCTCTTACTCGGCTTATGGGCCTGTGAAGAGGTTGATAAATTAAAAGATGGTGATGAAGAAGATACGGTGAAAGTTACTGAAGACAATAAAGTCACAGTGGAAACGGAAGCCACCGTACCTATCCTTCCTTTAGACCTGCCGGTTTATCCAACTGAAGTGACATTGGATGGCCTTACTCCCTCAATAAAAAAATGGTTAGAGGGTAAAAATGTTCCAGCTAGTATCATTCCAGATAAGTTATTGGATGAGGGGATTTCTAAACTGGGAAAAACATTAGAAGAGGCCACCAGTGAAATATTGCAACCGGGAGCTTTAAGTGGCGCTTTTAATAATCAAATTAAGAGTTTCGAAAAGGTGGAAGTGAGCAAAGTGGGAGTGCGAATTGTTCTATCAAATAGCACAAAGGCGATGGCTGCAACCCCTACGGTTTTCAAACTTTTTTTAGGGGAAGGATCCAAAACGGAATCTTTTGATGAGACCGTTTTGATCCCATTTAAGAATGAAGACCCTGAAATTACAGATATTATTATTAAACCTGATGGCGAAAAGCAGACTCTGGTGGTGGATGATGTCCCTCATTTAAAGAAACTCTTAAATGAATTCCTCAAAGGGGGAAAAGAGGTGAGTTTTGGAGTGGGTTATCAAGCGGTTTACCGTATGGCTGATATAGAAAATGGAGCTGATGTAGAGAAAGAGTCCCAAGTTTTTGGTAAATGCGTGGCCGCCTTAGCTGGAGTCCCTAGTATTCCCTTTGTTATTGATTTTGATAAGGAAAAAGATTGCCCTTCCCTATCAGAGCTTCTGAAGTGGCACTTCACCATTCATAAGCTGGAATTTGATATCAAGGTGAAAGCCGAGGTCTTTGAGGTGCCAAAAATTCCTAACTGTGAGGAATACAGCAAACAAGAAGGGCTTGATATGCTCAAAGAAGCCTGTGACTTATCTGCAAAATCTGATTGACTTTCCCCCCTTTTTTAGTGTAAATCAAAATTCTATCTTATTAATAGTATAATTATTTGTGGGAGCTACTGTGAGTAAGGCCTATTCGGTTGCCAAACCTTTTGTCGAAAAGCGATCATCCTTTTTTAATGAGCTGATATTTTACTGTCTCTTTTTTATGATTACCATGTACTATGGAATTATTGCCAATTTAGGTATGTTTACTGATAGAAGGTGGGCAGAGTGCAGTAATTACTTTTTTAAACTAACCAAATGGAGTGGTGCTAAGTTCGCCATCCATGGACAAGAGTATATAGAGAACTATGACAAACCTGTGGTATTTGTTTGCAATCATATGAGTACGCTAGAAACGGTGCTTTTCACCATATTAGTGACTCCTCATGTCCCGACTTATGTGATCAAGAAAGAGCTACTCAAAGTTCCCTTTTTTGGATGGGGGTTAAAAGCTCGAAGAGCTATCGCGGTTTCTCGGAAAGATCCTCTAGAGGATCTCCGCGAGGTATTAGAAGAAGGTGTGAAAAGAATTGAGCAGGGTCAATCTGTGGTGTTGTTTCCCCAAACAACTCGCTCTTCTTCCTTCACTCCCGCTAAATTTACTAGCATCGGTGTGACACTTGCAAAAAGAGCCAAGGTTCCTATTATTCCCGTTGCTTTAAAAACCGACTTTTGGGGAGAGGGAAGCTGGATAAAGGACTTTGGTCATATTTATCCGGAGCGAAAAGTTCATTTTACCTTTGGAGAACCTCTGCCTATTAAGGGCATTGGTCGAAAAGAGCATCAAAAAAGCATTGAATTTATTTCCAGTCATTTACAAAAATGGGGAGTAGAGATTCACCAAAGCGAAGGCTAACCTTTCTTGGTTTTAATTGATGAAAAGGCTGAAAATAACCAAGGTCGGAGGGCTAAAAGGATTCCCACATCTTTCTTCTGATCAAAAGGGAGCGCTTGATCTATTTGACTTAAATCTTGAATATCTTGTTGGAGTTTCTGTAACTTCCTATGGACGGCTCCCATGGAGACCTCAGAGAGTTGTACGAAATTAAACTGAAAAAAGCGTTCTGCAGTGGAAAAAGATTCGCCAATGAATTCGAGAGTGGCGCTCTCTTCAAACTTCTTTCGAATCGGACCATCTTTAACCCAATGGATATTAGAAACGGTGAGGAGTTCAACTTGAAACTTGGCTTTGAGATTGATGAGTCCCACTCGGTCAAGCGTTTGCAGTAATTTTTCTAATTCAGCTGGCCCCAGCTGGTAATGATCGAGGATTTTGTTATAACTCCAACCATTATGCAGTAGATAAAAGACTGTTAAGAGTTCTGGACTTTCAGCGAGAGCTTCTTCCTGCTCATAGGTTAACTCAGAGGCTTTCTCCTGAGATTGTCCTTCAGCTAACCTGACTAACTCAAACATTGAAAGACCAATAACTTCACAAATTTGCTCCAGTCTTTTTAGTGATATGGCCTCTTTAGAGAAGAGTCGTTTGATGGTTGGCTCGGTAAGGTCGATTTTATGGGCTAAATCTTTATAGGTCCACCTTTTTGATTTGATGTATTTCTTTAAGGTTGTTAAAAGTTGTGTTCTCTGGTTCAATGGAGCCCCCCAAGGATATTTGAAAAGAGGATTCAGAATATTTCCATTATACTTAATAATAACAATTATTTCCAAACCATAAGGGTTGAAATTGATTTTAATTGCCATTGCCTATTTAAGTTTATTTATGTTTGGTTTCTCTGATAATGTGAGAGGTCCTACATTTCCAGCCATTCTAGCCGAGTACAAACTCTCTGATTCCATGGGAGCTCTTTTTTTCTCCTTAGGAGCTTTCTCTTCTTTTTTATCCGGAATGACCACTCGTATCTTTTTAGGTGGTGTTTCTCCCTTCCTTTTGAATCGCATCTCGCTAGCGGCGATAGGTTTTGGGTTAATGGGTATTTCACTGGCTCCTAATTATTATTTGGTACTGCTATTTTCCCTATTATTAGGATCTGGAATGGGGACTTTGGGAATTTCTGTAAACCTAATAATTGAAAGTGAAGCTCCAACTGAAAAATTAAGACGATTAATGTCTGGTTTACATGGTTGTTATGGTTTAGCTGCTCTTTTTGCTCCAGCCTGGGTGGCATTTGCCTATCAGGTTAACATGGACTGGCATCAGATTTTACTGTACGCCTCTTTTGGATCTCTTTCGGTTTTATTGGCATCTTTTTTTATTAAGAAAAGACCAGTTGAAATGCAAAATGAAGCAAAAGCATCCCCTCTCACTCTCAAAGAACACTTTCATCAATTTCTCTTTGCTCTTATTATGTCATTTTATGTCTCGTCAGAACTTACAGCTTCCAGCCGATTAGCTCTCTATATGCAAAGACATGAGGGCTACAATGGGATTGATGCGGCTCACTATGTGACCCTCTTTTTTATTTTTTTGTTTATAGGTCGACTCATTTTTACCCTGCAAATTAGGCTCTCTGACCCTGCGGTGATTTTAGGATCTTCCCTTCTCTCCATATTCTTTTGGTTACTAGGATTGTGGCTCCATCCCTTTTTTATTACCTTAACCGGTCTTTCCTTGGCTCCTATCTTTCCAGTATCTATGACTTACGCCCGCACCATTTATGGTCATCGATTTCGAGGGGTCACAGCTCTTACTTTATCTCTTATTTCTCTTTTCTTGGTTGTGATGCATCAATGCATTGGCTGGCTAACAGATCTATGGAATATCCATGTGGCCATGCATTTTGCCGTTCTCATGCTGATTTTTCATATTTTACTTTTTAAGATGAGAGAAAAGTACTTTGGAAAAGAAGAGGTGTTGGATTAATAAAAGGCGGCATGATGAGGACGACGATAAGTACTTTCTGCTCTTAAAACCTCTGTTACACCTGAGGCATATTTGGAAAACCGACTGCGGGTGAGATTGAACTTTTTTATCAGGTCCAGCATCCATAAGGGGACAAATGAGGTGCATTTAAGCTCTAGTATTATGTTACATCCATCATCAAAGAGAGTTTCATTATCATAGTGAGACATGCGGTCATCATCGGGGGTAAATTTATATTCATTTCTAAATTGATACCTTAAATCTCTATCAAAGGTCACTCGGGCGTATTCATCCATTAAAGAGAGATAAGCTTTACGGCGGTATTGAGTGAAGACCTTGGGTTCCACATTGTAGGTGTAGGCGAGTCGCAAAAATTTGAGACGGTTGCTCTCTTCTTTATCGTTCCCTTTAACACTGGGTTCAAAGTCTGAGCTGCTAATCATCTCTCCAATATTTTCATCAAAGACTTTGGCCCGTCGTTTCTTGACAAAATTGCGATTTTTCATTTTCACTTCTACAAAGTACGGCGGTTTTGGATCCTCTCCGTAAGAACGAATTCTCATATTAAAGCGATTGGCATCCTTTTGCAGTCGACGTTCAAAAAATTGGTAGTTGGGTGTATCTAAGTAGAGATTGTTGATGGTATAGAATCCATCGTGAGATCTCTCTGAGTAGGGATCCATGCGACAAAATTGACTGGCATATTGGGAAATGGGTTCAATGAGTTCAAATGGGATGAGATATTTTAATTCATATCGGTCAAAGAATAGGGGTGAATTGGTACTCATGACTCTAGATCCTCCATTTGTTTGGAAAGATAATTCTTTAAAGGTCTTTTAATGAGTTCACTGTTTAAGTTAAGGAGGTCAATGTATTTAAACAAAATAGACACCTTGAGATTAAGAAGTCTTTGAGATTTTTTGGTGCCGATTTCACGCATAGCCAGGAGTAAATCTGGATCTGTGTCAGGTTTATTATGAAGCTTTAAATATTTGGATGTTGTCTCTACATGATTCACCTTTTTTCTCTGTTTGTAGAGTTCGATTTGGGCATTTATTTGGTCAATTAACTTCTGTTGATGATTGATAAGCTCTTGTTCCATGGTTAAGATGGAGTTTTTAGCATTCAAAACATTCAATTTTTGTCTGATCACCTGATGTCGATTTATGCTGGCAAATGGGAGGGAAATACCTAAGGAGATGCTAAAATTATCTCCCTTTGTTTCGGGTGTGAAACCTAAGCTGAGGCTATCCAAGTACTTGTACTTTAAAATGTCCGCTTGTTCCAATTTGGCCTCTGCCTCAAATAAGTTTTCCTTCTCTTTTTGGATAAAAATATTGGAATCTAAATTTCTTATTTTTGTTAAATGGTTTAATCTTTTGGCGATAGCTAGAACCGATGGAAAACTGCTGGACAGGAGTGGGAGTTGTAGTTTTTTGCCCTGATTCAAATGGGCCATTTCTGTTTGGATTCGCTTTTTCTCAAGGTGGAGCTGCATGTGTTGATTATTTATCTGATTCAATTCATCTTCGGTTTTTAACAGCTGCCCCATTGAAAAAATCCCGGCGCTGGCTTTGCTATTTAACACCGTAATTTTATCTTGAAAGATAATTTGCAGTTGCTTATTTAACTTAATATCTTCTTGTATTTTATATAGCTGCAAAAGGAGACTGTAACGTTTTTGTACACTGGCAAGAAGCGCTATCTTTTGATCTCTATTAGCTTTCCTTAGTTGGAGCTGATGTAGTTTTTTAAGATTGCTATTTTGCCCCCATGCAGGCAGAGAAAGCTTTAGATTGAATTTGTTCGGAGTATTGAGACCGGTACTGGTCACTCCTAGCTCGGCTCCATGAATCCAAAGAGGATCTGAAATTGAGCGGAGAATTTTGCTTTTTTGGCCCTCATGCCTAACCTTTGGATCATTCAGTGCAGACTCTAGGAAATCTTGTATTGGGTTTGCTTCTAAATACGAGAGATTTAAGCAAAGGATCCCCAAAATTCCAGCTATTAGTTGTTGCCTTTTCATAGTTCACCTATTTGAGCAAGTTTGGGTGAAGATTTAGACTTATTATTTTCCCAGGGAATCCATTTTTTAATAAGAGACAGGAGGTATTGGTTTTTGGGTTGGAGATTTAAATTCACATGGACCTTTTCGCCGAGCAACATCAGGTTTTTGGGAGGGATGTGGATAAGAACTTCTCTACCCCATAAAGGAGATGTAGGGTATTTATTGAGTCTCGGGGGATAGGGGATTATTCGTGATCCTACACTAAATACGTCCCCTTTAATAAATTTGGTGTTATCAGACTGGGATGTCACTAACACTTGTTGTCCCACTTTCACCGTGTTGTAAGCGTTTTCATGGATGTAACCTTTTACATAAGAAGGGGAGGGTGCGTAAATGGTTAAGATGGGGGCAAATCGGTTCACCAATTCACCTTCCTTGAAGTTAACTGAACCAATAACGCCTTCTATATCTGAATAGATAAAAAGCCTTTCTTTTTGTTTTTCCAGAATTTCTAGCTCTTTCTTAAGTTTATCTATGCGGATTTGCAAAGGGCTTTCATTTTGAGCTCTATTTTTGATTTGTTTGGCAAGATACTGGGTCTTGTTATTACTTTTTAAACTGAGATTAATATTTCTATTGAGTTTCTGATTGGCGGTGAGTTCTTTCAATTGGAAGAATACCTTATTTATGGCGACCTGTAGATCCACTTGATTAAATTCAACCAGTAAATCACCTTGGTAGACATTTTGTCCTGGGACCACATGTATTTTCTTAATACCCACTGGGTTTTCGAAATTAATGATTATTTCTTTACTTCCAGTTATTCCCATGAAAGCCGGGGACTCTGTATGGTAGTAGGTTCCCATCATAATTACTACAATAAATCCAATCATCCATGCTGTTACGAGTTTGTAAGACATTATCCACCTCCTTTTGTTAAACTTCTACCGTGGCTTCTTGCATAAGTAAGTTGGCTCCTTTGACAGAACCAATATTCTTAATTTCCTCAATGAGGTCGATGCTATTGCGGTTCTTTTTCATTTTTATTTGGTAGGCGTAGTCTAATCTCTCTCCTTGAGCCATATCTCTTAGGGTGATAAGAGCAAAGTTTTTGCAATTCGTTTGTAGGATGTTTTCTAACTCTCTTTTGGCTTTAGTATCATTAACCATGTTAAATCTAAGAACTCCGTCAAAGTAAGTGTGCTGAGCAAATGGTGACTTATAAATTACAAAGGCGACCACTGAAAATCCTATGGTTCCTACGATAGCAATCATATAGCTGCTTACCCCAGTCGCAATTCCTAC
>CAYFLR010000005.1:152389-180133 GCA_964343805.1 uncultured bacterium
ATCTAAATCTGATAATGGCTAAGGCCCCCATCATTCCCATACCTCTAGCTAGATTGTCTCCAATTGCCTGCATAGCAATCGAGGTGGCGATGGGGCTTAGAATGAGAGTTTGAACAAAGGTCCTCGAGTAGGATAGGCCTTGAAAGGTTTTCTCGTAGACAATAGCGATGATAATGGAGAGCAAAAAAGCCAAGATAATGGCGTAAATAATTGAAATCATGACAGGGTCTTGGGATGTGGCCTGTAAAGTAATGTAGTCTAGCATTGTAACCTCCCTTAATTTAAGGAATATTTTGTTTGTATTAAGTAAAAGTTGTTAAAATATATAAAATTGTTAGTGTTAAAGTTAAAATTAGCGAACTATAAACATCATTTCATAGAGATGTCAAGAAATAATTAATAAAACTTATATTGAGAATCTTTAATATAAATAATCTTTATAGGTTGGCCATCCCACCTTCATTTTGTGAATTTTTGAACAAACCTTAATATTTACTTCATTAATTTTTAACTATTCGATGTTACTAAATAAATAACAATAGCCAAAACAACAGAAGGCACCGAGAGGAGTCGGTGCCCCGCAATTATTAATAGGGAGTTTCGTATGGAAAAAGGCATTTCAACTACTCTTTATAATTACTTTGCTCACCGTCTAGAGCAAGAGCGGAATCGCTTATTGGATGAAGCGATTAAACTTCATGATGATTCCATTTCTGGTCAATACAAGGAAATGAGAGATCAGATGGACCATGCAAATTTTGAGGAAGAACGCTTTAAATTTATTCGCCTCAAATCAAGAGAGCGTATTTTCATGCTTAAAATTGAAACAGCTTTGGAGCGGTTGCGCCAAGGGCTCTACTTTCTATGTGAAGAGTGTGGAGAAGAAATTGAGATGAAGCGCTTAGAGGCAAGGCCAACCACCACTTTGTGTATTGAATGTAAATTGATGCAAGAAGAGTATGAACAGCAGGTGAAAGCACCCACTCATACTATTTTAAACGTCATATAAAAATCTATCCAAATTCACCTATTCTTAAACCCCTTAGCCATACTAACCTTGACTTGGAGGCTTTCAAAATTGTTTGAAGGCCTCACCCTCCTTCTTAAGACTTATCTATGGGGGTATTTTCTTTTTTATAATTGGTGTAAAATCTTATAAAACTAAGAGAAATTGGGAGCTGATTATGAATCATATTACTATTTCACTGGGGTGTTGCTTTCTCTTTTTATTAATGAATTGTACATTTTTATCTAAAGAAAATGCTTTTACAGAAACCACTTTAAGAGTGGGTATCATTCCTTACAAAAAAGCAATACAATTAAGAAAACAGTATGCACCGCTATGTGACTACTTTGAAAGTGCGCTTAATCTAAAGTGTGAACTGGTTTTTCCCCATAGTTACGATAAACTGCATCAGCTTTTTCATGATAAAAAGTTGGATTTAGTCTACTTTGGAGGGATGACCTTTGTTCAATCTTTTTTAAAAGACAATGCTATACCCATTGCTATTAGTAATAGATCTATTCATACCACCTCCTATTTTATTAGTTTAAAAAAGAAGGGTACAGCTAATAATATCCATCTTTTTAAAGATCAGAGACTTATTTTTGGTCATCGTTTTTCAACATCTGGTCACATTATGCCCCGGCAGCATTTTGTTCAAAATGATATCCTACCGGAAAAGTTTTTTAGTAGTGTGAGTTATGGGAGCACTCCAGTAGAAGTTATGGAGGCTTTGCGAAGTAACAAGGCTGATATAGGAGTTGTGCATAAAGTATCTTATGAAAGGTATGTAAAAAAGCAGGCAGCGGATAGGGAACTTTTTACAATTTTGGATGAGACCCTTCCCTTTCCCAACACCGTATGGGCAATTCATCCCACAGTTTCTCCCCCATTAAGAAAAGCCCTAAAAAAAGCTTTTACTCAGCTTAATCATAAAGATACTGCCAGTATTCAAGTTTTGGAAAGCTTGGGGGTTGATGGCTTTCTTTTAGCCAATAGTGATCTCTACAGAGGTCTAATAAAAATTGTGAGCAACTTAGGTCTTCTCTCTGATCCGATTCAAAAGTCAAGTGGAACTTTGATCTTGAGAATTCATCCGTTTCTCCCCATAGGAGATGTGATTAGACGTTTTAAACCCTTGGCGAGCTATCTTTCCACTCGATTACGAAGGCAAATAGAAGTCAAAGTCTCGAAAAGTTATCAAGATCACATAGAATTGGTGGGAGAAGGAAACTATGATATTGCCTATTTAGGACCTGTACCTTATATCAAAGTGGTTGAAAAATACGGGCCTCAACAGTTGCTCACCAGGTTAGCGATAAATAAAGCCCCCTTTATGAAGGGGGTATTTTTTACCCGAAGAGGGTCTATAATAAAAGATCTTGAAGGATTAAGGGGTAAAAATATAGCCCTTGGCTATCCTTCTTCAACTCTGAGTAATATTGTGCCAAGGTATATGCTAGAGCAAGTGAACCTTAATTGTAATAAATCCATTAGCTGCTATAATATAGGAAACCATGCTGATGTGGTCTTATCTGTTTTGGCCGGGGAAAATGATGCGGGAGCGGTCAAGGAGGAAGTGTTTAATAAATATAAAAGTAGAGGGCTTAAAGCCATAACTTTCACTCCTCTTATTTCAGAGCATTTATTTGTGATAAATCCCAAGCAGAAAAAACAGTATTATGGAAAGGTGCAAAATGCTCTTTTTAATTTGTCGAAAAGTTCCAAAGGTAAGAATATACTGAAAGCTATTAAACCAGGAGCTTCTGCTCTGGTAAAGGTTGCTGATCAAGACTATGATAATTTGCGTCTCATTTTGGAAGAATTGAAATCTCATGAAAACCGGTAATTTTAAATTTTCCTCCATCATCATTTCATTTGTAAGTTTTCTCTTAATTATGTTGGTGGTCATTGATTATTTTATAATTTATAGTCAACGCCACAAAAGACAACATGCATTTTTTCATATGAGGGATCATCATCTGAATTTACTTGCCTCTGTCATTCATGAGCCTTTAAATCGTAAAGCTTATGCGCTCGTTGAACAAATTATTCATGACTTTGGCTCTAATGAGAAGTACCTACTTGATGTTAAGTTGGTGGCTCCCAATTCAGCCATATTAGCTATTTTTGAAAAAGATATAGGGGTTAATTCTACCTCAGTTTATCAATCTCGTCAGGTGGTAAAAACTACTGATCATAAGGTCTTTATCTTAAAGTCAACCGTCTCTTTGGTGGGAATAGAAAAAGAAATTGAGGCACTAAAATCTCAACTTATGATCGGCTCCTTTTTGCTCATGGCTGTGCTCGGAAGCATCGTCTGGTTTTTATTTCAATTCTTAGCGATTCGTCCTCTTCGTAGAGAAGTGGAGTACAGAGAGCAAATAGAAAGTGATTTGAAAAACTCCTATCGGCAAGTACAAACGGTCTTTGATCATTTAGACTTTATTATTTATGTAGTGAATAAAACCTCTAAGGAGGTGCTATTTCAAAATCATTTTGCCGAAATCCATCAGAAGGAGCTTCCATACAGCCAACTTTCAGATAGGGATAAAAATAATTCTGAAATTTTCCATAAACCATCAAAAAAATGGTTTCAATGCATAGTTCATGAAGTCAAATGGGTGAATGGGCAGGAAGCTTTAATTGAGATGTACCTGGATGTGTCTTTTCTAAAAGAATCTGAGGAGAAAATGAAGGCTGCCAAGGAGATGGCGGAATCATCTGTTCAAGTGAAGAACCAATTTTTAGCTAATATGAGTCATGAGATTCGCACCCCCATGAATGCTATTTTGGGTTTGAGTCGATTGATTGGAACGGCGGATCCAAGTAAACAAAAGCGTTATGCCCAAATCATTGAGGAGAGTGGGCAACGATTAGTGGAACTGATCGATGACATATTAGATGTGTCGTTAATTGAAACTGGAAAATTTAAGTTAGAAAAGGGTCCATTCTTAATAAAAGATATAGTGAGAACGGTATGTGATAACATGCAGGACAGATATTCAGAGAAACAAATTCAACTCCTCACTTTTATTGAGCCAGATCTGCAAGATAATTTTATAGGGGATAGCCACAGAATTAAGCAAATTTTGACCAATTTAATTGGCAATGCCTATAAATTTACCGAACAGGGTTCCATCGCTCTAGATGTAAAAAAGCTATCTCAAACCAGTGAAAAAGTAACTCTCCAGTTTAGATTAACCGATACGGGGGTCGGAATCCCTTCTCATAAGTTAAGTGAGATTTTTCATACTTTCAGTCAGGCAGATGGTGGAATCAATAGGGAGTATGGTGGGATGGGAGTTGGCCTGACGATTGCTGAAAAGTTAATCAAAATGATGGAGGGGGAGATAAAGGTTATCAGTAAACCAAATACGGGTTCCACTTTCACTTTTACACTCAAAGTACTGCAGAGCAATTCTAGCTTTTCTCAAAAAACTGAAAACGCTCCTCTACCTCAACCTAGCAAAACAGATTCGAGTAGCCAAATTTTAATCGTAGAGGATGAATCAGTCAATAGTATGCTTATGAGCTATTTATTAAAGCAGTGGGGATTTGAAGTGGACACCGCTTTCGATGGTCTTGAAGCGGTAGAGAAAAGCACGGAATTTTCATATAGGCTCATTTTGATGGACATTCAAATGCCGAAAATGGATGGTGTTCAAGCCACTACGAAAATAAGAACATTTAACAATGAAACTCCTATTGTGGCTCTTACAGGTCATTCATTACATGATTTTGAGGAAAAAGGAAAAGAAGCCGGTTTTACTGATTATCTAACAAAACCTATAGATGAAGGAAAGCTGAGGAATATATTGGTTAAATACATACCTGAATCTGGGGAACTGAATAATTAGAGTCCGTCCGGCTAGGTTAAAGTTTTGAGACTAACATATCTACAACGGGCGGCTGGCCCGCTTAATCAGCAGGCTTTGGACGGTGGTACCCAGCTGAGCCTAGCTCAACGTTCATCTTAACCGTCCTTCCGTGAACAACGATACCCAACCCCGTGAACTGCTTTTATTTTATATTGACTATCCTCAATTTTCTTTCGGATATTGCTTATATGAACATCTATGGTGCGGTCATAGACTGTCACATCATCGTGCCAAATCGCATCCATTAATTGATCTCGAGTAAAAACTTGATCCTCATGTCGGATGAAATGGAGGAGTAATTTATACTCTAGAGGAGTGAAATCCAATTGCTGCTCTACATCATTTTGAAGAATATAGATCTTCTGCTGAGAGAGGCGAAAAAGTAAGTTGCCTTTCCTTAGGTAATTATTCTCTTGAGTGTTTTTATTTAAATCTCTGAGTCTTGCCTGAACTCTGGATTTAAGTTCCAAGGGATCAAATGGCTTGGGGAGGTAATCCTCTGCTCCCAGTGAAAATCCTAATACCTTATCAGAAGTGTCAGATTTTCCAGTTAAAAATATCACTGGAATATTTTTATGAGCGGGTTCCTGTTTTATAGTGGCACAAAAATTAAATCCATTGCCATCAGGTAGCATCACATCTAATAAAATGAGATCCGTGTTTTCTTTTGAAATTTCGGTGGACGCTTCTGCCAAGGAAGTTGCTTCCACCACTAAATAGTCATCTGATAGGACCGATTTTACAAGTTCGCGTATTTCGGGAGCATCATCTATTAATAAAATACGGTTCATTAATGTTCTCCATTATAGGTCTTAGCCATCGAAATTACAGAAGAGAACCTCAATATTCTCTTCCAGTATTCCAAGTAATGTGTTTGCTTCCTTTAGTTCAAGTACTAGGTTTTGGAAAAGTTCTTCTATTTGATTGAGATCACTATCTTCTCCAATACACTGGATCTTTTGTGCTAAAGAGGTTACATGAGTTGCACCTACCACAGCGCTGGCAGATTTTAAGCGATGAGCAAAAAAAACAATTTGCTTATGATCTTTCAAAGAAATCGCATTTTCCAGCTCTTCAATGATTTTGGGTGAGTGTTCAAAATAGACCTTAAGTAAATTAACTAGAGCCGCCTTAGGGGCTTTCTTACAGGCTTCTGCTAATCTATCAAAAGGATCTAGATCAATCTTATGTTCTATTTGAGTCCTTAAGTCCATTCCCTGGCTCTCCAAAATCTTTACTTCTTCTCCAATTATACCCACATGAGCAACTTAACATACCTTATCAGGGTGGTTTCGACTATAACAAAATTAAATACTTTTAAAATAAAATTAACAAAACTTAATTCTTTCTTTGAACTTGGTAAATTTTTAAGAGGTAATTTATAGATAACTGAAGTTGCTTTGGAGGGAAAATAGTGTGAGCCAAATTAATTGCAATGATTTTAATGAGGGAAGTCCTCTCGCTAAAACAAGCCAATCACAGGATCAATTCTTTGATTTTATAAAACTTTTACCCGATAGTGAACTCTTTGTCTCAAATTGCCTTAAACCTTCATCAATTACTCTTTCTCCAGATACTGATATTTATCAAGCACTGCAGCTCATGACAGAGGAAAAATGCGAAGTGATGGCGGTTTTAGATGCGCATAATCATTATTTGGGCGTATTAGAAAAGGTGAAAATTCTCGAAGTCTTCGAAATGGTTGAATATACTCACTCGAGTAGCAGAGAATGGATAGATCAACTCATGAGTATTGAGAGGTGGGTAAATTCGGAGGTCTTGCTTGCTTCTAAGGATCATTCCATTTTAGAAGTAAGTCAAATAATGAAAGACTTGGATGTCAGTTGGCTACCCATCTGTGATAAAGTAGGGAAATTTATAAGTATTGTTAATAACCAAGATATTCTAAACTTTCTGATTAAAAGGCACCCTTTTGAACTCTCTTGATACCCGCATATTTGGAGGTTTTTCTATTCTTCTTATCAACTTCCGGGTTGAGTCTCAGTCTCTATTTGATACAATAGATAAGCTGAAAAAATCAAATTTACCTATGCTTTCAATGAATTAGAGAAACGGGGGAGTGGTGGAATCACAAGAGATTTCAAAAGGAACTATTCTATTAGTGGATGATATGCCCATCAACATTCATCTTTTAGAGTGCATATTGGCCGACAAAGGCTACAAATTGATAAATGCTGAGAATGGAATTGAAGCCAAGGAAAAGGCGGCAGCCCATAAACCTGATCTGGTACTTCTCGATGTAATGATGCCTCAAATGGATGGCTTTGAAACCTGTGCTTACTTTAAAGGGCATAAAGAGCTCTGTGATATCCCCATAATTTTTGTGACCTCTAAAAATAAAACCAAAGATATTGAGCAAGCCTATGAAGCAGGCGGGGTGGATTATGTAACCAAACCCTTTCACCCCAGTGAACTGGTGGCCCGGGTGGAAGCTCATGTAGATCTTCATCAAAAACAGCGGACTATTTCCAGGCAGTTAGCAGAGCAACAACAACTGATCCATATACTGTGTCATGATTTAAAAAATCCAATCGGGACTGTTCAGTCCCTGTTAAATGTCATTTCTGCGGACGCTAGTTTGTTGGGTGATTCCATGGAAATTATGAAATCAGCCACCAACAATTGTATTAATCTGATCCAGGTGGTGAGTAAAGTATTGGCCATGGATAGTGAGCATCTGAACTTAGATATCAGACCTCATTCCCTTGCGGAGATGGTGAATGAATCAGTACAAATGATGAGTCCTAACTATCAGGATAAGGGGATAGCCGTTGATATTAACATAGACGACCATCTAAATGTTAATGTGGAAAGGTACTCATTCGTTGGCTCAGTAATGAATAATTTAATCTCTAATGCCTTTAAATTCTCTTTTCCTAACTCTACAATAACTATAGATGCACAGGCAGAAAAATCCAATGAAGTGAGCTTAAGTATCCGTGATCAGGGTATTGGAATGGATCAGAGAACCATTCAAAATCTTTTTTCTCCGGTCAATAACCGAGTGCAAAGTCGGAGGGGAACCAATGGTGAAAAAGGAACCGGATTTGGGATGCCTTTAGTGGCAAAATTTATAAATATTTATAATGGTAAAATTAATATTAGTTCTATTGAAAAAGATAAAAGTGAAGTTGAGTCAGGCACAATTATAACTCTAATCCTCCCTTTTTAATGTGGGTTATTTGCTTTCTATCACATTAAGAAATCATCATAATTCATTTAATTATTATTTTTATTAACAAATTATTGTATGTATTATGGTAATCATTAGGAAATTGGTAACATGTTTAAATCGAAGCTTATTGGTAATACCCTTTCTCAGAACAGTTTTAAATCGATTCTCTTTGTGGTCGGTTTTTCCCTTCTTCATATTTACTTTATCGGAGAACTCATAAGGAGCAGTACGGCACTTTCTCCTTTCCTGCGTTATCTTTATGGGATAATCGCGGTGTTAATTCTGTTTTTTGTTTGTTTTTGGCTTTTTTCTGTTTTGAACAAGGCCAAGAAAATATTGAGACTGTTAGATAATAATCTACCTAAGTCCTCCGAGCACTTTAGATTAAACTCTTTTATGGGGACTTCTATTGAGGATGTGGAGACCATTCTCACCTCATTTTCTGATCAATTAAATGTCTCCCAAGGTCACTTAAACAGAGAACAGACCTTACGTAAGAAGCTAGAAGTTTTAATCCAAAACCAGAGTCAGTATAATCAACTCTTGTTTGAGTTAATCAAATTGTCTTTAGAAAATACCTCTCTAGAAGAGATGCTGAATTCTGCCTTGAAATTGATTTTAGGTTCAACTTCTACCAAGCTAGATAATAAAGGGGGAATTTTTCTACGAGATTTTGATAAAGATCATGTCAATCTGATTGTCCATCTAAATCTACCGGATGGTTTGATTTCCTCATGCAGTCAGGTGGATATTGGGCATTGTTTATGTGGTAAAGCAGCTACTTTTGAGCGTATTCCATTAGAAGATTCAATTTCTAATAATGAATGTTGTGATAAAATCCATGACTTTAACCCTATAACCATCCCTATTATTGCCAATCTAGAAAATATTGGGGTTCTTTTCTTCTGTGTACCTCAAGGAGTCTCTTTAGACAAAGAGGAGGAGGCGTTCTTTCGGACTTCCTCAGAGGTATTAGCAGTCATGATTGAGAGAAAGCGGGCTGAATTTTTACTTCACAACTCTTTGGAAGAGAAAGAGGTGCTCTTAAGAGAGGTGCATCACCGGGTGAAAAATAATATGCAAATTATTTCTAGCCTTTTGAAATTGCAGGCCGGGTATTTAAACTCTCCCGAACTGGCCACTATTCTTGATGATAGCCATAGTCGAATTCAAGCTATGAGTCTGATCCATGAAAAATTATATAGGGAGGCTGATCTTTCTCGTATTCAATTTGGAAGCTACGTGAATGCGTTAATTCAGTCTTTACTTAGTATGGCTAACCTCCGCATTCGAGTTAACTTTGAATGTGGAATAGATAATATTGATTTAGATATAAATAAGGCAGTTCCCTGCGGTCTGATCCTCAATGAGTTGATTTCAAATACCTTGAAGCATGCATTTAAGGACCGAGACCGAGGTAATGTAGTTATTCAAATGGTTATGAAAGATGCAAATAGATGCTCTTTAACCTTTCAGGATGATGGTATTGGTTTTTCTCCTGAAAAGTTTTATAAATCGAGTGACTCTTTGGGATTACTGCTGATAAAAAGTTTAATTGAAGACCTGCTAGATGGAGTTATTGAATTAGAAGCTAATAATGGCACTCACTATAAATTAGAATTTAATTTGGATTAATTTAGGTATTAAGTTTTATGTTACGCATACTGATAGTTGAAGACGAAGTTATTATCGCCCATGATATCAAAAGAAGTCTTGAAACCTTAGGTTATGAAGTGGTAAATATGGTTACCACTGGAGAAGATGCTGTTTCCTTTGCAACTAGTAATGAATTAGATATTATTCTAATGGACAACATGCTTCGTGGCCGTCTTAATGGAGTCGAAGCAGCTTCTTTAATAAGCAAGGTGGTAGACACTCCCATTATCTTTTTAAGTGCATTTGCAGACAATGACTTACTTAATCGAGTGGGTGAGGTTGCTCCCTATGGTTATTTAGTCAAACCTTTTCGTGAGAGCGAACTGAATGCCACTATCAAAATGGCCGTTTCGAAATATCAATCTGAGCTAATTATAAAAGAAAAGAACTTAGAGCTAGAAAAAATTAGTCAATATAAGACAGATTTTTTGGCTAATATGAGCCATGAAATTCGTACTCCTCTCAATGCCATTATGGGTTTTAATAAAATACTGCTGGATAAATCTATAAAGGAAGGTTTACCGAAAGATTTTATTAGCTATCAGCGCTACATTCAGGACAGTGGCAATGCACTTATGGAAATTATTAATAACATATTAGACTTCTCTAAAATTGAATCAGGTAAAGTAGATATCTATTTAGAGACAGTTCAGTTAGAGACCCTTTTGGACTCGATAAAGCACTTAAATGAAAATGCAGCTAAGCAAAAGGACATTTCCATTTCTATATCCAAGGATGATAATGTTCCAAAAACCATTGAGTCTGATGCAATGAAGTTGAGGCAGGTTTTGGTCAATTTAGTCCAAAATGCTATTAAATACTCTGGTAAAGGTAAGAGTATAACTTTAGAAGTTATTCGTATCGATCAAAATTTAATTTTCAAATTGACCGATGAAGGTATTGGGATCTCTCAAGATAAACTAGATCGAATATTTGATCCCTTTGAACAGCCTCATGATATTTCTAAGCAAGCCTCTGAAGGGGTTGGGCTCGGATTGGCCATCGCCAGGCAATTGGTTGATTTGTTAAAGGGAACCATTAGTGTTACCAGTGAAATAAACAAAGGGACCTGTTTTACCGTGACTATTCCTATAATAGAACCTGTACAAAAGAGCCCTGAACCTGAAGCTTATGAAGAGATTCCTGAAGAAATTAGTTTTTCCACTGATAATAAGTTGGTGCTTATCGAAGATGACCCTCTTAACCAACAACTGATTAAAATTTACTGTAGCGATTTGTCTTTATCTCTGGATGTTTTTGATAATGGAGGTGATGGAATTGATTTTATTCTTAAGAATCAACCAGATCTCATTTTGTTAGATATGAATCTTCCTGATATGAATGGTCAACAGATCATCACTCAGATAAAAACCAACTCCCAAGCTAAGGATATTCCTATTATCGTCATATCAGCCGATGCCTTTTTACAACAACAACAGATCGTACTGAAATTAGGAGCAGTGGATTATTTGTCTAAGCCAATAGATTTAGATAAGCTTAAAATGTTATTTGGAGAGTTTTTGAAAAAGGTCTAGTTAGTTACTGATACTTAACCAGGCCTTTTGTAGTTCAATATCAGAAAGTGTTCCGACCATCTCTTCATTTTCCATCACCAGTAGAAAATCCGTTTGCTTTCTTTGCATGACCTGTCTGGCAAATCGAATACTCATTTGAGGAGAAACATAAAAGCATTCTGGTTCCATCACTTCTTTTACAGTTAAGGCCTTTAGAATTTGTTCATTATAATCTCTCAGAGTATAATAGCACTCTGATATACAGGCTCTCAGGATTCCATTTTTAGTAATATAGCCGATGGGTTGATTGAGACCATTCAATATAGGTAAGCTTTTCTTGTTGTACCAGGTCATTACTTTTTTTGCATAGAGAGCATCATCATCTTCATAGACTGTTAAGGGATCAACATTCATCACACTGCTTACTAAAACAAAGGCATCTTCAGACTTTAAGTCTGGTATATAGTCTTCTTCAAGGGTGGATGGTCTTTTTAAGCATCCACTTTGATTAAAGATTTCACTGTTCAGTTTTTGCATGACGCTCTCCTTTGTAACTAGGCTATATTATTACTAAATTTTATATCTGCTATATTTATAAAATAAGAAGCCTGGATTAATTTTTCTTAATAATTACTCAACAGAAGGTATGAAAAAGTCCTCATCATTAAAGTAAAGGTATTTGGTTATATCCGACTTGGTGATAATACCCACTAGACGGTTTTGTTTATTCTTGACTAAAAGGCAGTCCGACTTTTCAAAGATCATTTGATCCATGGCATCCTTGATAAGGGTGTCGGGAGTTGCCTCTGAAAAGTCAATTTGCATCACCTCTTCGCATAATAGAAGGGAGTCTAACTCTCTGGGCGCGATTTCCAAGAATTTTCTAATTCTGGCCACCTCTTTTCTCATTTTGTTTTTATGAATGAGTCCCACCGCATTTCCTTCGTGGTCAACTACAGGAACATGACTGATATTGTAGAAACTCATTAAGTACTTAACATCGGTGACAGTGGTACCAGTGACCACGGTTTTTAAATCTGTATTCATCCCCTTTTTTAAGTCATCAAATGCGCTTAAATAGAGTTCTGCATAAGGGGCAATATTGTCAAATTCTGCTTTCATATCCATGGTTGGATCAAGGCTCGTTTGGTTCATTTAAATACTCCTTATAAAATGTAGTTAAGCGGGGTTAACAAAATAATTGATATTTGTGGGTTGTACTTTTCTTATCCATAAAGTAGTCACTGAAGTAGTAAAGGAAATCATCTGAAGTAACTACCCCCACCAATCGGTTGTTTTCGGTGGCAAACAGCAATTCACACTCTTTTTCCAGTAATATATTTGCTGCTTGGGCAATGGAGGTGCTTATATCGATAAAATGAATTTGAGAGTTCATCACCTCTTTCACATTAATGGATTTGAGAATATCGGTTTGAATATCGGTTGGGACGCCGGATAAACTAGAGAACGAGAGTTGGGCAATCACTTCTCTACTGATATATCCCAGTGGAACTTGCCAGTTGTTTAGTATGGGTAGGAGTCTTAATTTTTTCCATTTCATTAGCTCCTGAGCAGAGAAGACATTGTCTTCCTCATAGAGTGGGATATAATCAACATTTAGAATACCAGAGATTTTTTCATCCATAACCTGGTTACCACTCTTGACAGATGGCCCATTATTCCTATTTAAGTATTGCATATCCACTCCTAAGATTTCTGCATTGTTACTATTGATCTTAAAAAGGATTAGTTAATTTATTATAAAAAATAGATTTATATTTCTTAATAATTGATCAGGTATTCAGAGAGTTACATCATCAAAGAATCCTGATTTTAACTTAATAATTGCTTAATAAAAGAGACTTAATTTTTGAAGATCAGCAGGGAAGATTAATTAATTCAGGGAGTGAATTATGTTCCTAAAAAAACAAATATTATCAAAATTATTGTTATTCATTTTAAGTGGACTGGTTATTCCTCATTGTGGAGAAAATCTTAAAGAGAAATCTACATTACAATCTTGGTCTTCCATAGATAATCCAAAGCAAGATCCCTTAAATAGTCAAATCTATAGGTATAAGAATCAAACAGAATTTTTGAATAAAGATTATAAAATTGAGAGATTTGAAAAAAGGGATGCCACTCACTCTATTACTGATTTACAGGCAAACTCTTTCCTACCTAAGGAAGAGGTCCCAGATATTATCAAAAAGGGAAAAAAAGGGGATAAGATTCTCTATCTGCTAAACCGCTATAGAGGTTTACAGGTGATAAGTTTTGCTGAAGGTGCTCAGCAACCGCGAGTGATTGGCCGAAGCTATTCTCGTGGAAATACTCCCGTCGCTATGTTTTTCCATGAACAGTATGAGCAGTTGTTGGTAGTAGAGAAAGTTAGTTTTATCGGTGATGAAGCAAAGAGGTCTCCAACTTTATCGTGCAGTTCTCTGACTCGGCTGGTTTTGTTTGATGTGGAAAATAATAACCAGCCTGTTATGACCTCAGCTTATACGGTTAACGGTGATCCCGAATCCTTTCAACAGCTAGGAAACTCCTTCTTTTTAGGGGCCTCACTTACAGGAATGGAATGTAGAGATATTGATCCAGAGGTAAATGGAAAGCTTTTCTCCTTCAACATAGGTAAAAGTAAAATTTCGCTAGTAGATGAAATAGATGTGACCTCACCGGTTACCCCAAACTTTCTAGAGATCCATAAAGTTGATGAACAAGAAGGAGATCAGTATTATTTAGCCTCTTTAAGTTATAGTGGGGGTTGGTGGTGGACTAAACAAAGTCATATCACTTTTTATAAGTTTTCTCACAATGAAGCAAAATTACATAAAGTTTTTACTCTGCGTGCCAAAGGTTATATGGATAAAAAGAGTCAAGTGATTGTAAGAAATCACTCGGTTATTTTGGTGAGTAACTTTGTTGCCAACCAAAAGGTGCATCCTAAGTTGAAGAGGATTGCAGTGGAATCCTTTAGTATTAAAGGCTTGCAGCAAGGTGATAAGAATCCTACCAATCAGCTGATATTGAGTACGTTGACACCCACCGATAATGCCGAGTTAAAAGAGGTTCAATCGTTGGGGGATCAACTTTATATTTTTTGGTCCTCGCAAAATAAATTTAATCCTTTTGAAGTTATAGATATCAGTAAACCAAGCCTAAGTTTAAATCATAGTGGACAGCTGCGTTTTGAAGGGGTTGTAGACCATACCCAGGTTTTTAATTATGGTAAACGAAGTTTGATACTTACATTTGGTCACAAAGAAGGACCTTGTACGGAGAGAAGAGTCTGTCAAATTCCAGAGTTGAGCCTACTTGAGGTGTCAGATACAGGCCAAGGTCTGCAGCAGAAAAAACTATCCTCTCTTACTCTAGAGCAGCCAGCTAGTAGGTTCAATTTTAATAATTTTCATTCCACCGTTTCATTGGATATTAATCAAGCAGGACAAGGTTTGGCGCTATTCCCATTAAAAATAAAAAAAGGAAGAAAGGAATCATCTGGTGCCAAGCTGATCGGTTTGGATCTCAATAACCCTCCCTATTTAGTGAATGGTGAGTTTCTTCCCTCATCTCACGGTTGGCTGAGAAGGGTTTTTCATAATTCGGAAATGGAGACCATTCATACTTTTTCCCATGAAAGCCTATCTACTTATGGAGGAAGTTACAAGAATAGATGGAAGAGTTCTGGTAAGTTTTTTACTAAGCAATCTGATTTGGTACTCTCTCGGAACGTTATTTCTTATACTGAGCTAATTAATGATGACGATACTTTTGGAATTCAAATTGAGAGAGGTAGTAAAGATCCAACCCAAACCATTATCCGATTGGCATCCAAAGAGGATAATGGTGTGCATGTTTTGCAAAGTAAATCTCCCATTCTACTCAAAGGTTTTTTAGTGGATATCCTCACTAATAAATCTAAAACAGAGCTGAAAATACTTCTTGAACAGCCCTCCAAGATACAAACAAAGAAACAAATTTATAACTTGATTACTCTTAACTTAAGTAATCCCGATTTTAATCTGCGAATAACAGATGAAATAAAATTAGTTTTTAATAAAAAGGAAGAGACTTTAACCTATTGGCCCCATATTAGAACTTTAACAATCACTAAACCCACCTTTGTAACATTTTCCAATCAGCAGATATTTATTAAAAAGGGATTGGAGCTCTTTGAGATAACTAAAGGGCGAGCTCTTCCAGTAAAAGTGGAACCCCTCATAAAAGACTGTTCTAAAATGAAGTTGATGTCATTTAATGATCAATTTTACCTGCTGCATTATGAACTTATGACTATTGAGGCGGAAACTGACTCACAATTATCTACTCGAGGAACTTCTTTAAGGAAGTATTTTATTACACCTCTCAAGCGGGTCAACGATTACCTAGAAACACAAAAGTCAATTAACATACCCGGCATTCCTTTAATGTGGTCTAAAAACCATAGGATCCTTATCACTTTCGATGATGGAGAAAAAAATCTAACTGCTCCTTTGGAGCATTTGAATATAAACACTTTTGATCATAGTCATTTGACTCTTTTACAACTCTCCGAAGGAAGGGCTATTTTAAAAGATTTAGCTTATAATCCTGGTTTAAAGTATGAAAATATCCATGTTCAATCTGACTATCTTATGTACGTAAACTCTGTTCTTTCGACTCATTCTTCCCAAAGAGGTCTCAATTATACCTTTCTCAAGGTGAGCAAAGAGGTCCAGTTTGAACAGCAAACTTTTAACCTCCCCTTAGGGATTGATAAAGGGGCGGTTCTTTTAGGTGTGGTTTCAGATAATTACGTAAAAGGGTCTTGGTCGGTGGTAGGAAATGAGAACGAGGTGCAGATAATCTATTTTTCTGATCCCAATACCACTCCTAAGGTTATGGAATTTAATGATTTATTATATCCAGCAAACACTCTCAATCGACTAAAGCTGAATAATCCATTGCAAAATGTTAAACATCGAATTCATTTTTCCCCTAAGCATCCAGGATTTTTGATTGCGGAGGGGCTTTTTGGTGTCAGTTCTTTCACTTTCCTATAATTAGTTAGAGTCCGTCTGGAAATGAACGGAAGCCAACAAGTAATAAACACTTAACTAAAAATCTCACAATCCGATAAGAAGTTATCAACAAAGATGGAGTGTGAGATGAAATCAGTCATTATTTCTATAATTGGAATTATTTTAGTGACTTGCATTATGGGTTGTCATGTAGAGCAAGAAGACTCTGATGTAAAGCTTACACATAGCACCAGTGTGGATCAGAGACAATGGCCTTCTGTGGTAAAGCTTCAACCCATCGGTAAAGGATCCTGTTCTGCGAGTTTTATAGACCACGACGTTCTACTCACTGCTGCTCACTGTCTAGTGAAAGATCTTAAGGCCACTATTTCAGATGTGAGACAGCAGAGGAACTTTATAAGTTCATCTCGAAATGGTGTAATCCTAGATGATAACTATATAATTATTGAGACTGAAGAGGAAGTTGAAGGCCTTTATCAGAGTAATAAGCAGTTTTCATTAAGGTTTTACAATTCATTAGGAAGACCTCATAAAATAAACATCCTTAAATTTGAGATTATGTCCTCTCGTAAGATAAAGTTAATGATCCCTGGGGGAGAGCAACTACCTAATGATCTTACTAGTATAAAATCTAGGATAGAGTTGAGCCCGCGAGCCGTTAGAATTTATAACAAAACTGCAATTGATATCTTTATACACCCTGAGTACGAAGCAAATTCAAGAGGGGTAGAGTCAAGTGATATTGCTATAATCCAATTTCCCTCAGGTACTAGCCCTCAATATCTTAATTTATCACCTACACCACCCTCTGTAGGAACAGAAGTTTTCTTAATGGGGTACGGGCAAACGGGTTTTTCTTTCGATAAAATGGAATATAAAGGGACCGGAGGAAACCTGCAAATGGGTGAGAATACAATCAGTTCAGTTGGAAAATACATTACCATCAGGGGAGCCGCTAATAATCTCAATGATGATGAAGGCTCAGTGGCGGGAAGAGGGGACTCTGGCGGACCTATGATGTTAAAGTCAAATTCTTATATTGTGGGAGTCGTCAGTGGGACAGGTATAACCAACCGAACAACCTGTGACCGTCAAAAGGAAGAGTGCGATGGAAAATCCTATTATGTAAATCTGCATCATTACAGTATTAAAGGGTTCTTAGATGATGTTTTTTCTAGTTTATCAAAAAACTTTTGGTAGCTTGTAAACCCTGGCCTAGAACAATTTCAGCCTAAACTTTTTCTATATTAATCCGAAGACGAGAGTACTCCATAAACTTTAACTCTAAAATGAGGTTTTGGTATGCAGGCGAGCTTTATTTTAACTGTTTCTTTAGTACTTTTGGTCAATGTTAGTTGTTTAAAACGAAATAAGGGGGAGCTTGCTTCGGCTAAGTATTTAAGTCCTGTTTTAAGTCAAACTGGGACTCTCCATGCTCCTTTGGGGGCATCTCATGATCAAACGGCTGAAAAGTTTATAAATCAACATCTGAAGAAGAATGGGATTTACGATTCCCAAAAGATTTCTGCATTTATTTTGAAGTTGGAAAAGGAAAAGGTTTCTTTAGCAGAGGATCTTTATGAAACCCGTTTAATTGAGAAGATTGAAATGGAGGTCACCTCCTTCAAAAAAGCAAAAAAATCAGCCAAAAAGAAAAAGGATGAGAAAAAGTCGGTGCTACTCCGAGCCTATACTGAGTTTATGATTCCCAAGATCAAACAACTGTTGGAGTTGGTAAAGGTCGGTAATAAAGGTGCAGAGGCGGATGCTTTAGTTGATCAATTTTTAACCATTTATACAGTTTATTATCTCCCCAATGCCCCGAGAAATATTTTACATCAGGACTTAGACTATCTGGCTATCGCTAAGAATATACCAGGATATGTATTTAAGAAAAATAAAACCAAATTAATTAATGCAAATAATTTGGTGGTGGAAGCTGAGAACTTAGCCGAAGTACAAAGCTGCCTCGGCTCTTCCATCGGAATTGGACAATTCTTATATGAAGAGCAGCTAAAACAATTGGCTGGCTGTGGAATGGATTTATCAAAACTCAACCCTACCAATTCTCCTCTGTGGAAAAAGGTCACTCCGGATCGACTGCCTGATATTATGGCAGATCATCTCGATTGGTATCCTGCTGAGGGTGATAAGATCTATTACAAAAAGGTAAAATACACATCTGCTGGCTCTCCTAAATTTGAAGCTTACTTTAAAAAAGATGGAAAAAAAGTTGATATGAAAGTCAAAATGGGTTTTGAAACTCATACCGGCATTACTGCCGGTTATTTGGGTAAACTCACCGGTCTAAATCAAGATCATGCTATCCATCGACCCTATATTAAAATTCATTTCAAGAAAGGTAATTTTAATGCCTTTAAAGCTCAATGGGAAAGAAAGTATCGTGGCAAAAATAAAGAGTGGGCTACCTATGTATCTGAGCATGGTAAAGATGGCGATGAAGAGTGGATAGTTCTAAGAGATGTCCAATTGAAAGTTGACCCTCCTGATGTATTAAGACTCGGTCCTTATCATCCTGAAGGATGGGACTTAGCCAATCGAAGAGAAACCAGAGGGATGGTGCTTTGGTATGGTTGGCTTAGTTTAATAGATACTAAAGCAGGAAATCACAGAGCCATGCTGGTAAAAACTGACCGTGGATTGGAACCTTTATATTCTTTAACTGATGTGGGTTATTCCATGCAACTGTCTGTGGATCTCCGACATCCTTGGCATCTTTTTCGATCAATAAACTCATGGGGGGTTAATACTTATCATCCCTCTTTCTTAAGTTGGGATCGAAATAAAGTGCATATTTGGTGGGCAGAAGCCATGCTTGATAAGCAAAGGTTCAGCACCACTACATACAATGATGTGAAGTGGATGGCACGTCAGATTGCGGCTATTTCATATGAAAATTTAAAAGAAGCGGTCAACCGAGGAGGATTCCCTGATGATGTGGCAGATCTTTATGTTCATAAACTCAGCAGTCGAAGAAATGAAATAGTAAAAGCTTTCTATTTAGAAGATGAATTTGATCTCTTCGAAGTTCCCGATCTAGATAGTTATTCACCATCTGAAAATGTGAAAAATGGAAAGGTCGTGGTGACTCACTTTAAAGATCACTCGGAATATGAGCTCTCTCGTCAGGATATTTTACCTTATATTTTAAATATTTTGTCCCAGAGTGTTTCTTTTGATTCTCTTAATTCTCAATTAACAGCTAAGATTGGAAAAACGATTGAAGCCTACGGAAGTTATAGCAAAGAAGTTTGGGAGGGGATCAAGGGAAAAACTTATTCCATCTCTGGTATCTCACCCGGGATTAGAATTCAGGTCAACCGTTCTGTAGATTCCAATAATCAGTTCATCAATTATGATGAGGGAAGCAAGGCCTTTTTAGTAAAGGATTCAATTATTATAGAGGTCAATTTTGGATCTGGTTTGTTTACCGATATTATTGATTCTCTTCCAATATCTATTTCTGCCAGTGCCAAAGTTTGGCGACGTGAATTTGAAATGATTCAGTTCGCCGACACCTGGTGGAATGCCTACAAGAAACCATATAAATTGCTCAATTTTCTATACAACTGGAAAAAAGCGGTGGCCTACAGTTTAGATGCTGGAGATGTTTTAAAAGTATCGGATGATTATGGTTTAAGTGTTGGGGCCTCAGTGGGTATTCCTCAAGTGGATCCTTGGTTAAAAACCTCCGTTAGCGTCAATTACAGTTGGAAAAAAGCCTCTCCTGTTTACTTTTTTAGAGACTCTTTTGGTCAACTCTCGGTCTATCGAGAGAATTTCTCTTCCCATAGTTTTGGGGCACGACTTAAAGTGACTGAGGTGGATCTGATCCTTGCTAATTTGCCCATCTTAGGTATTGATTTTACATATCAGAAATTTAAAGGACGAGGAATACTCTATACCTTTAAAATGCCTCATTACTCTTTAAATCAATCAGCCTTGGATTACAATCAAAGACAGAGAGATTATGAAGCCTTCAAACAGTTGATGGCAGGGGAAACAGATTCTCTCGATGTGGCTATACGGAAGGAACTAGATTTAGACACCCGTGGTTGGGCTAAAAATTGGCGATCCATTGTGTTGCTTTTTTGGAAGAGGCATTCCAAAGAGGGATACACTAAAGCCACCGTCAAACTACCTGATGGAAAAACACGAATCTTTCACCGTTTTTATGAAGGAAAAAAGGGTCTCTTAGGTTCCGATGAGATGATTGATTTTGAGGGCAATGAAAGCATTACTGTGATGGCAAGAAATTCTAGGTCAACCAGTATTGAAATGGATGGGACAGAGCCTAAGAACATGATGATTCTCGTTGATGTGGGTGATTACCATAGAAAGATGGATTTAGAAGACCTGGAAGAGCATATTACTCTCGTTAATAAACTCTTTTCTGAATCTGAAGATAAGCCCTTTTTTAGAAATTATGTTCTTCCTCCCAAAGAAGAGCTTGATGTTTATAGGAAGCTCTACACTCGGATTCGTTTGTTTGTTCATGGATCAGCTATTTTAGATTTTATGAAGTTATCAGAGACGGAGATTGAGAATTTAGCTCGCTATTATTATGATTACTACCGGGTGAGATCCGTCACTGAAGGGAAGCCTAACCAGGATGATAATGATTATGAAGTTTACAATTCTTTTTCTGATTTAGTTTCCGGGTTAACCTACAGTCAGTCAAGGCTCAAAAAATATCAGAATAATCCTGAAAAGTTCCTCAAAAATGTAATGAATCTTATGAATGTCCTCACCGCTAAAAGAAGTCTTTTCTCTACCAAAATGTCTCATCATGAGAAGGGGACGAAGTTATTACAAAAAGCCTTTGGTACCGATAAAGTTTTCTTGATGGGAGAAATTTTTGGAGTTTATCAAAGTTTTTCAACCTTGCAACAAAATGAAGCTCTCGTAAAGAGACGCTTTGCAGGAAAAAGTTGGGGAAAATATGTGGCCATACCTCCCATTCGTAAATTCTTACGGGACCATAAACTCACACCTTCGACTATTTTTATCCATGGAGGTCTTGGTTTGAAAGATGTGTTTGGAGAATTACCTGAACCTGAGAGCGTTGAGTTTTATTAAGATTGCGGCCCAAGGATTTCTAATGAGATTTGTTTTATTAATTAGCTTACTGCTCTTTTCTCCACTGGCTTTTGCTGTTGATCCCCTATTCGGACCCGAACACACATTTACTAATAACGAGGTATTTAGTAGCTATCCAAGCGATCAAAATTTGATCACCACCCAAACGGCAAGAAAGTATCTTGATCAAATGATAGAGGAGGTTAAAAATCGCCTGACTGCAGATTATAAAGAGGGGGGGTGGTCCATTACCTTTAAAGAAGAAATATGGAGTGGGACTCAAAGACGACCTATCTATACTGTGACTCTTCCAAATGGTTATTATCTGAAAATATTCTCAGACCCCGGTGTAATTGAGAGTACTGCTATGCCGGTGACTCGCCGAAACTACGAGCAGAATCATGTTGAAAATGTACAGCGTTATTTATTTGATGCCGCTGCCAAAGTAGGTCTAATTCCTTGGGACTTTGCTGGTGCTGGTCATATTCATATGGGAGCCAAAGGAGCTTTTGGTAAAAATACATTTTTATATAGGCAATTTGATGTGGATTTTCGTAATCATCCTGGTTTAGCTATGGGAGCACTTAATCATGATCGTTATAATGCGATTGCTTTGGCCGAACTCCCTGAATCTAATCGAACCACCTATAGGAATGTGATTGCAGAGTTTGATGCCGGGCATATGATCAATGTAGGACCCAGCGATTTAGCACGCATGATTCAGAGCCGTGCTTATAAAACTACAGATCATGACCCCATTTGGAACGAATCCAATAAATTTTGGAAATACCGACCTGGAAAATACCATGAATTACATTTAAGAAATATGTATAAGCCAAATGAAAAAGAGAGGACTATCGAGTTGAGAGCGGTTAGACCCCAACAGTCTGCCTATAGCTATCTTAAGTTACAAATATTACTGGAAAGGAGACTCAAATATCTAAGTAAAATAAAACATCCCATCCCTTATTTAAATAAAACACCGCCTTCGACTCCTCATGAGGTGATGCAAGAATTCTATGAGTATGTGACCTCAGCAGGATTGGATTTTGAACAATATAAAGAATTCCTGATGCCCGAGTGGCATCAGCAGGGTTTTGTAGAAAACTTTAAACCTAACCGTAAATTTAAACCAGCCCATAAACTGGTCAATACTCCTTGTCTCACATTGAAGGGGTTACTTTAGAGCATTTATTTGAATTTTTCCAAAACAGCGGTTTTGAATTCCATTAGATCAAAGGGCTTATGAAAGAATCTCTCAATTCCTAAAGAGGGGAATGCACTTTTCATATCTTTATCGAGGTCGGCTCCCGTTAAGAGAAATACACTTCGATCATGAAAGAGCATTTTTTCACTATATTTTACCATGAATTGATAGCCATTTAGTTTTGGCATTTCAAAATCAACCACAATTAGGGAAGGATTGAGTTCAGCTATTTTAGCTAAAGCCTTTTCAGGATGATTAAAAGTATAAAGCTCAGCAGGAACATCTTTTAGTAATCTTTTTAAGGTATCTAAAAAAGCCTCATCATCATCAATGAGAACCATTACCTGTTTGTCAATATCAGCTTTATTCATGGCAGAATTTCCTAAGTTGTTAAGAGCATCAATCCAGAAACCCTAATCCTCAGAACTTTTGGAAAGGTTAGTGGCAATCATTACCCTCCAAAGTCTTTATAAAAATCCTCGTATCACCCCGGTGAAGGCAACGCGCCCCGCTGCGATTTTTATAAAGACTTTGAAGCGCAAGCATCACCACCACCCAGATCCAAAAGTTCTGAGGATTAGGGATCCAGAAAATTATATCATATATTCAAGGATCTAGGATATCTTTGTTTTATTTTCAAGCCTTAAAGTCTCTAAAGTTTACCATGATTTCCTTTTTTAAATATTGGATTCACTAATAAATATTAATCAAATTATAAGTAATTTTAATAAGTTGGAATATATTTGAAAATTGGTACAAATTTTGCTTTGTAAAGGAGGTGCCTGTATTTCAAGAGGAGAACTAAGAGTATGAGTGGAAGAACTAAAGTATTTTCATGGGTGGTTATTCTGATTTTAATTCTATCAAACATAACATCATTAAATGCCCAATCCTGTGGATTAGGTAATTTTTCAGCCTGTGATGTTCTTTATCAAAAGGGGCAATATGAGCTTTTAATAAATTCATTTGATATGACTGAATTGGCAGCCAATACCAACGCTCGTTTAAGCCGCTATTATTATCTGACCATAGGATACTTTGGCCTCTACAAACACGAGCGTTCGGCTGCTAAAAAATGTTTTTATTTGGATAAAGCAAGAGTCTTTCGCTTTAAATTCGCTAGAGATGTGATTAAAAATTTTGGTGAAACTAGCGATTTTGGTTTAGATCGAGCGGCTACCAAAGTCCTCTTTGTGAGAAATATTGGAGGGCAGATGGATCACCAAAAAGGCTGTTTAGAAGCTCCTTACAGTGAAGTTAAAGTGGATTACATGATAATGGAAAAGGTAAAAAATGAGCTTTCCAAATATGCTACTTTTTTGGTTTCACCCGAGTTAAATCCCCTGAAACAGTTAAGCGAAATAATCAAAAATACCCTGTCTATCACCTCTAATTGTATGAATAAAAATGGCTCATTTGATATAGAGCTAACCGGTTTAAGTTATGTACTTTCTGGTATTAAAAGTAAACTTGACTTATGGCAAAAAGAGGATTCCATAAATGGGAACCTTAACATTCCTCTACTTAAGAAGAGGAATGATCGCTTTTTAAACACATTAAATGAAATTGATGTTGAGAGTCTGAAGGTTGATTTAAATGCTAAAGAAATAAACAACAGTCAGGCCACCGATCTTATCAAAACGTACTACTATGCGACCTTGTTTGCCGATCTTTTAAACCCTATGAGAAATCGTCATTATTTAGAATATAAAGAACGAGTGAGGCAACTGGTCAGAGAGATTGATATGAATGGGAATGCCGGAGAGATGGATTTAATGTGGCAACAGATGAAAATGAATATTCGAGAAAGAGATAAGCCTTTTTATCCCATCGATGTTTGCACGAGTCCCGCTTTAAAAAAATGGTATTGCCGGTAGGAGGATCTATGAAATACTTTTTGCTAATTTTGCTATCAGTGATGGGAATGAATTCCCTGGCCATAAAGGCTCAAAGTTCCAATGGGGAAGGAGATGACCTATTTCTTGCTCGATTAGATCAAACTTTAAGTGCGATTGATGTGAATATTTATGAAGTGGTGGAATCCAAATTAGAGACCTATGAAAATGGAAACCTGTTAGCAGTAGCAAAAGTCAGCAATCAAAACATGGCCCGTATTAATCAAAATATTCTTAAATTAGGAATGTATGTAAATAAAATATCTAAGCAGATGCTTATGGACCCGGGAACTGAAGCCTCTCTATCGAGTGACTATTCATTAAACCATTCAATTACAGCCGTTAACGAAAAGGGACTTAATTTATTAAGGCTGAAACAAAAGTTATTAGACAACCATGCCCATATTTTTCTCTCCTACCGCATTTTGTCTCTAACCAGTATTGATGTTAACCAAAAGTGTAATCTAAAAACACGTTCTTTAGCTCATCGTAGAATCATTGAACAGCTTCACCCTTTGGCATCCTCGAATGGATATAGTTCTCCGGCCATCCAGCTGGCATTAGAAAAAATGGGAGAAGAGGACCCATTAAATGATCCCGGTAAGGATCCTTGTTTGCTAATAAGTGGTCCCACCAGGCAAGAAATGGAGGATATTATTGATGACCGAGTTCAAAGTCGGACTCGAGTAAAACTGGTGGAGAGGGTTCAAGTTTTTAATGACATTGTGGCTCCTATTGCGGAAAAGTTAACTGAGATGTTGCAAGCTATAGAAGCCTTAGAGATTGCTTCTTTGTTTGGAGATGTAAAAGAGCTTCAAAAGAATTTAGCGAATGCTCATGTCAACTATCTAATGATGAGAGATGACCTTTTGAAATTAGAAGAGAGACTCACCTTTGTAAAAGAAAAGGTAGACATTCTTAAAGCAGATCCCACCAATTTAGATATTTTTAGAGATTTCAAAACATTACTTAAAGATGAAATTGGAGATGAAGTTAAGGGCTTTTTCTTTCTTTTTACCGAAGGAGGAGATTGCACAATGACAGATGTATACAATCAATATCTTTTTGAAACACCTTTGACTGAAAAAGAGGCTCTTCTTATTGACCTTCAAGGGAAACTGCAGAATTGTTTCAGTAAGAAGATTCTAAAGATGGAAGAGCTCCTGGCCCAGTTGGATGGACTATCTGCCGGCAATAAATCTAAGAGCTTTGGTAAACAACTGGGGCAGGCAACTTTTTATATGAGGAAACAGTAATGCGTTCAACTCTATTTAAACTATTGATACTGGTTGGTATTTTTTGTCAGTCTCTCCTCTTACGGGCAGATGATAATAACAATCATAGTGAAAATGACACTCCTTTGTCATGTACAACAAAGAGCGTTAGAAGGCAGATCCAAGAGCTAAAAATAGCGACTTTACGTTTTCAAATTGCCATTATGAAAGATCAGTTGCAGTCTTTTAGAAATAATCAATTGCAATGTGGAGCGAAAAAAGACAATTTTTGGCGGACCCTTAAAAGTTGTGATTCCCACTGTCTCATGACCCTAGCTGAAAGCTACTATTCCTTTGCCCTCAACATAAAATATCTTCAATTTAAACTTAATCCGAGTGATGCTGACTTTAAGGCCTTTTTAAACTACTTACAAGATACTATCTTTTTAACTGAAGAAGCTATATTGCAGATTCCTAAACAGATCTATGCAGATAGCAGGGCGGATGAAGAGATGGACCAAGAGGAAAAAGCTTCCAAATCAATCACTTTAGACTTTGGTAGATTTATTTCTGATTTGGCTAATGCAAAACTACTTAATATAAAAGCTTTGCTGTTAAAAGGCGATGAATACTATCTGAAAGTTGGAGATCCTAGTAAACAATTTCTACTTTATAATTTAAAGGAAGCTGCAGATATTACCCTTATCCCCAAGTCTACTGATTCCTATCTATTGATGGCTCACCTGCATTATAAATTAGCGGGCGATTTAATATTTGAAACCCACACTGATTTGCCGGCTGATGAATCCTATTCCAATTTGCGGGCCGAATTAAACAGTTTATTAAGAGATGTGCAGTTACGCAATGATTCATTGAGTCGAGGGAACCTCTTTTTAAACATTGATCCAACCGCAATGGGAGATGTGCCATTAAGACATTTAAGGCAAGCTTTGGAGAGTAATTTAAATAGTCTTAAACTTCTAGATGGACAAATTCTACAAATGCTCAAGTCTTCCGTAGCAGAAGAAAAAATGCGCCAAGATCGGAGATTTGCTGAGAAGAGATATGCCGATGAAAAGAATGTGGCTATCAACTCACAAGTCATTTCCAATATGAATGCCAAGAAGGGACAGTATCATGGACAGATAGGAGATCTAAGTAACCAGGTAGCAAAAAAACAAAATCAAATTTCTCAATTGTCCAATGAGACCCAGAGTTTACAAAATGATATCTCCGTTGCTTCTAATGAAGTCGCTCAGACCCAAACTGAAATTCAGGGAATGCACAATGATATAGCTTCTGTAAATAATGAAATAGGACAGATGCAAAATCAAGCCACATTGGCTCAAGACGAGATAAATGGATATCAAAATAATATTCAAGCTGCCCAAAATGAGATTGGAGTCATTAATCATCAAATCCGTGAACTGCAAGAAAAAATTGGCCTTTATACCCTTGATAATCAGGCTCGGGAATTGGCTATGCGCAAATTAAACAATAATATCAGTAAAACCCAAAATGAAATTGCCATTCTCAATCAGAGTCAAGGAAGAATTCGACTCAATATGGAAGTGCTTCATAATCAGAGTACTATTAAGAACAGTCAAATGGCTATTGTGCAAAATAGAATTGCAGCCATTGCCAATGAAAATTCTCTTATTCAAAATCATATAAATCAAATTCAGCAGAGTGCCAGTGAAATTCAAGTTATGCACGGCTTTGATCTTGAAATGTTGAAAATGGAGCAAGATCTCATTCGTCAGACTCTGCAAAATGATTTTGAAATTCAAGACCTACAAAGGTCCACAGATATGCAATTTTTGGATATGGAAATTTCCAAAGCTTATGATGATCGAAGTGAAATCAGGGTTCGTTTAAGTCGAGATACCGCCCGTAATCAATTGGAAAACAGAGTGGCTCAACTGAGCACCCAGGCTGAGAATCTTGAAATACAAAAACAAGATATAGAGCTTCGTAGGGAGAATCTCCAGTCAAATATTTCCATTCTAAATGCCAGTATTGCCAAAATAAAAAACGAAATTCAGATGGTA
>CAYFLR010000005.1:180143-197296 GCA_964343805.1 uncultured bacterium
GCAAAAAGCTGCTGAGATGATGCATGCTGGAGCCTCTGCAACCATTGAGGATATACAAATTGACGTGGATGGATACAGTGATTTACCTGCTGCTAGCGTTCCGAGCTTAGATGTGAAAATGAAGCTCCGCGACATGGAAAATAGAATTTCTCACCTCAAAGCAAAATATGAGTTTTTGACGGGAGTTCCTTATGTGGACGGAGAACCTCCGGCAGCAGATACTTTGGAAGGTGCAGTTAAAAGACAAAAAGAGGTTTGCACCTTAGAGACCACTTTGACTGATATGCAAAAAGAGGGTCTAGCTGATATTATTGCCTGTTTTAATGGTGAGAAAATTAACTCTGTGAATGAGGATGGCACATTTAATACCAGCCCCACTACTTGTGAAGATATTTCAGCTTTGTCATCAGAATATCCAGATCTTTGGGCTGATTTAAAAGAACAGCCTAAAAATATCAAAGAAACCCTTTTAAATATGATTAAACAGGAGAGAGAGCTCTCTTTAAAAGATTTTGAAATTCATGAAGATCAAATTAAAGCCTTTGCCTCTCATGTGAATAATATAACCGGAATCTTGAGTGCTATTCTTACTATAGACATGACAATTGGGCAAATTATGCGTATTTGTCAGTCGGCCATAGCCGCTTCTGGTGCCATCCCAGATACCTATGTGGGAGGTTTGGTTGGCCCTATGGGGGGTGCAATAACCATGACAAAATGGAGCCCCAGTAATACTGCCACTGAGGTGGCTAAAGTTATAATGGAAATTGGCAAGTTTGCAGCCGAGCACTCTATCAAAATACTCTCACACTCTCAAAAAATTGCTGATCTTAACTACCAATTAAAAAATATGATGAAGATGTATTCCATCGATGAATACAAGAAGAGCTTTATGAGTGCTCGAATGGTACAGCGTCTTGCTGAAGTTTCCAAGATGGAGAATCAACATCTCAAACAATACCGTGAATTGGTGGCCAACTCCCAGCTTTTAAAGGCTCGATGCGAGGATCACACTGAAGGGGTTTTATGGCAATACCAGGAAGCACATCTACTCATTTCCCATCTCGAACAAGAAAAAGAGAGCATGATTGAAATGTCTTCTCTTTTACAAATGGACATCGATAATATGGGATTGCAAATTAAGAATCTGGTTGAAGACTTACGAATTAAAGAGATTGAACGAAAGAAGCTGCAAAATGAAAATACCCTACTGGATAATGAGCTTTTAAAAACGGAACAACTTTTAGCCAATGCCCAGTTTGAAATTGAATCTCTCATCGGTCTGCAAGACCATTTGGATCGTATCATTGAAACCGAAGAGCAGCAAATCAAAGACACCATAGAGCGGCTCAGAGAACAAAAAACGGTTCTCATTGGCGAAAATCGTGACGCAAAAATTGATGCCATAGAAACCATGCTACAAGACAAGAAGTCCGCCTTCGCAGCTATAGGTGAAAAAGTACTAAACACCAAAAAGGCTCTCACTGATACCTTTGACTCTATTATGAGTTCCTTAGGTTTGATGGATGATAATTATCAAAAGATAGAGCAAAACATAGAAGAAAATGCTGGAACATTACATCAGATCCTTGCCCTCAATGAAGAGGTCTCCACTTCTTACTCGGATCTCTACCAAATTCATGATCAGATTGATGAAAAACTAAGCGGAGTGGGCAATGACCTTTCTGATATCGCAGGCGAAATAGAAAATATGAATTCTAATTACCAAAAGGTTAGAGAGCTCTATGCCGAAAAAGGGGTATTATTGGAACCTATCAGTGTCAAGCTAGCTGCCATCAAAGAAAGTATCGGTGGTATAAAAAGTAATATGCTAATACAAAAGGATATTCATAGGCAGGTAGATGAAAAGTTGGGAGTAATCGGCTCAACTTATGGCAAGATAGGCGGGCTGATCCCTGGAATATTGGAGATTCAAAAGCATGTAGGCAATGTCTATCAGCAGATCAGTGATAAACTTTCTAGTATTCAAACGGCCAATGGCGAAGTGGCCACCATCCAAGAACAAATTGGCATGATTCATGATCAGATAATGGAAATTGATCAGGAGTTGATTCAAAAAGGGGAAGAGATTGTCAAAGATATGCAACGACAGAAATTTCAAGCTGAAAACGGTGAGCGGTTTGAAGCTGAAGATATGCTGGATTTTCAGGTGGCGGCCTTTTTACCTACCTTAACTCATTATATTGAGCAGAAAAAAGAGACCATAGCTATTGTGAACCACTACTTAAGAAGGTATCAACAGCGTCTTAAAATGTTTATGGGACCCAGTGTGAATTTAAGCGGTTATATAACTTCAGTAGCCGCACTAGAGAGAACGATAAAACAACTTTTCATGGATGCCGATGAAGAGATGTTTAATATCCATACTGTCCATTATAAAATTCTCCGCTTAGATCAAAGTCATCCAGTCGTATTTAGTATGAATGTGAATGGGTATGTGAATTTTGATATTTCGGATATAGTAGGATCCGATACCACATATACTCTCTCTTCTGATGATTTTGCCCTTCATCATCATCCCAAACTCATTAATATGGCTTTTTTCTCTCAATACAATGGGATTTTAAAGGATACGGGTCCTAAAGATGTTGTATTAGAAAACTTAGGAGTTGATCATTACACCAGACCAATAGGCGAAGATCTTATCACCGAGTATAGCTTCTATCTTCCCAAAGAGATCAGTTCAAATATATATAATGGGGATCCCGGAGAGACAAATAATCCTGACATGCAGAAGGTCAAAGGTCAAATCGAAGCTTATACCCGTCTCATAGATGCAGATGGGAAAGCTCTTCATTTTCTAGGGAGATCCTTATTTAGTGAATGGAAGCTTGACTATGGGTTTAATAAATTCACCGGAGAAAAAATATTCCCTACCTGTGTTGAGCAAGATATGTATGGCAACTCGGTAGAAAAGCGATGTCTTATCCAAAACCTTTTTGTGGTGCTCTGGTATATAGGAGATAAGTAATGATTCAAAAGCGACTCTTAATCCATTTTTTTCTACTGGCATTTTTACCTGCCACTATAGAAGCGGAAGCTCTCTATACCTTCCCGGCATTCAAACAAGGGGCCACTTTAAGTTGCAATACCAGTATAAAAGGGGGGAGCTCTGATGAGGTGCTTATAGATACGGGAGTAAATTGTATGCAGCCAATTCATTCTCTCTCTCCCATTATTAGAAATCATAATTTAGAAACAGGAGCGCAGTATGAGATATCACGGATGATGTTTACCACTGTTGAGAGGAGAACTTCAAAATTATTTTATAAATCCCTCTCGGCCTTTTTTGTGGGAATTTCTTATTGTCGTGAGCTTCTCATTATTTGTGATCACTCAGATTTAAAATCAAAATGCCTTCTTCAATCTCCAGGTACGAAAGACCGGTTTTGCTTTGCCCGAAAGAGAGCTAAAGAGAGTTTTTTAGCTGTAGACTTTAGCACCCTTAATTTCAGTACCCACTCTTTACCTGAGCAGGAGCAGGTAGAGGAATTAATTGGTGAATATGATTTTTGCCTGTCTCACTCTTTGAATTTAAAATGGGATCCTCACTGCTATGACGAAACGGTAATGAGCATTGAGCAATTAAGAGAAAAAGCCACAGCAAAGGTTGATGAGCGGGTTGATGAGTTATTCACCAGCATTGAAAGTCCCTATTATGCACTTATGGCCAATAAAATAAGTATGGTTCAGGCTTTTGAAGGTACAATTTCTGAAGAGACAGCTCGATTGACAGAGAAAAGAGCGGAGGTAAACAGTGACTACATTAGTTATAAATCTACTTACGACTCCTTAAAATCAGTTTTAGAAGGCGTATTTGGATCCTATATAGGTATGTTAGAGCAGGTCGCTGCTATTCACTCTAAGGTGAAAGATCTAGCCAATTTATTGATTGATCCTGAATTGATGATCAAACTTGAAGAGCGAAAAGAGAGTCTCGTCTTGTTAAAAAAGAAAGTGAGGGAGGAAAAAGAAGATCTCATGTCCATCGGTGGTTTGGATGTGGATCCTGCAGAACTTAAATTAGGATTTCTAAAACAAGGATATCAATTTTGTGCCCTCTATTATTGTGAGGCCTTAAAACCTATTCGACCCTCGCAGCCTAGAAATACATGGATTAAGAAAAGCTGCTTCATTATGAAGAATCATCATGGCATCAATAACCCTATTTGCAAAGGTCAGTTTGAGGATTTGCAAAGCGGTGAATTGCATTCCATTTCAACATATTGTGCGGATATTAAAAATCAACTTTCCATACTTAACATTGAACCCATAGATCAAACTCCTCGTTGTAGGAAATACGATATGTGGCTTTAAAAAGGGGAATATTATGCAGCTAAATACACTAAAATTTCTATGTTCTTTGATGATCTCCTTCACTCTATCTAACCTGCAGGCTGAAGGTGACAAGTCGGCGGTAAAAGAGGGATCTATCTCTCTTCCTTCTGCCGGGGGAAGTATCCAAAAAGAAAAAGGTCATTTTTCTAGTTCGGCATATAACGGCGCGGCCACTTTTAGCTTCCCAATAGATCTTCCTTCAGCAGGAGGTCATACCAAGCCCCCTTTAACGATTAATTATGGTTCTTTGTCGGGAAACGGGCCTTTGGGTTTGGGTTGGCAGCTGTCTATTAGTAAGATTGCCTTGCGCTTATCTCAAGGAGTCCCTACCTATAAAAAAAATCCAGATGGTTCATTTGTAGATGAGATTGAAATAGATGGCACACCACTTCTGTTTAAGCAGCAACAAGGGGAAAAGCTTTATTATATTCTAGAAAAAAGCGACACCTTTCAGACCGTCATTTATAGTAAAGGAGAGGGATGGCAGGTAAAGAAAAACGATGGTTCAATATATTTTTATGAAGAAAGGCCCTGCTCAACCTTGTCTAATATTCCGGTGGAAAATTGTTCCATGATGGAATCATTACCAGAAGGAACCAAAATTGCTTCCTGGTATTTGACCAAAATAACCTCTTTGCATCGGGCAAACACCATTAAATATAAATATACCCGACCTATTATGGAGGAAGGAGCTATACAACTATTACGTCTGCCTCATATTCAGCAGATCAGTTATGGTATCCATAAAATCCAGTTTAATATAATGGCATCTAAACGATCTGATAATGTGGTTAATTATAAACCAGGTTTTCGCTACGGATCCTTCGCTCTGTTTGATAGCATTGAAATAAAGACAGGAAGTCTTTCGGTTAAACAATATTGCTTCATATATGAACAAGGTTTAGGAGCTGGTCATTCTCGATTTATTTATGGACAGGCTTGCAAACCAGGTGAAAGAGGAGAAATTGCTCATAACAAAGGTCTGGATAATAACCCAACCATACATACCTCCACTTATTTACGTAAAATAGTTCCCCTTGCCGGTGAAAAAACCTTGGCTGTGGCTGATTTAAAGTATCCAAGCCTTAATTTTAGATATTCATCATGGTTTAAAGGAGATGTGGAGAGCGATAGAAGAAAGCTGATCTACCCTATAACCAACTTCAAAAAAGCCATGATGGATCCGGCGGCTGGCATCAATGAACTCATTGATATTAATCAGGATGGTTTACCTGATGTGTTAAAAAACTTATCCAATGGAACCTTAGCCTGGGTAATGAATGAGGGGATAGGCATTGACGTCCCAATGACCAAGCCGGAACAGGTTAAATTTCCTGTTGGGCATTTTAGTCCTAATCTTACTTCAGACTATCAACATATGGTTGACCTAGATGGAGATGGTATAGCAGATTTTGTTTCATTTCCTTCCGCCAATTGGATCGGTTTTTTCCAAGCTCAAAAATCAACGGGTCGAATAGCAGAGCCTTGGAAAGGGCAAATGAAAAGACTTGCACTTCCCAGGCCCTTTACCAAACAAATTTTTAGAGATCGCAGAAGCCGTCTCGTGGATCTTAATGGCGATGGTTATGCCGATATATTAACTGTAGCTAAATTGGCAGGTGGTCGCTTTGGTTATATCCACTCATTAAATTTAAAAGGAAAGGGGTTTAGTCCTGCAAAACCTTCACCCATGAAAGGATGTGGTCGACCATTTGTTAACCCCGAATCCTGTCTCTCTCAAAGTAATCTGAGGATGCGAGATATAAATGGAGACGGTCTTATTGATGTGATCCGTTTAGAGAAATTCCCTAGCGGAATCCGGGTTTTTTATAACAGTGGGCAATTTAATGGAGAGCCTCTTTTTGTTGGGTTAGATGGAAAGCTTGAAGGAAATTTTATCCCCATATCCTTTAACGAAATGGAAAGTGAAGCATGGAAAAGAGCATGGCTGGTGGATGCCAACGGCGATGGTTTAGCAGATATTGTTAATTATCGTTATTCAGTACCTCGTCGTTTGGATGTTTGGCTGAACCGAGGGGGCGGGCGTTTTGATGGAGCGAGTGAAGATTATCAGGTGGTCTTACCTCAGGATGAGACTTCCATTGAATCCACCAAAATGAATAGAGTGAGATTTGTGGATGTGGATGGTGACGGTCAGCAAGAGTTAGTTTTTTTCGCACGGGCTGGGGCCTATATGATTGACTTTAACCGTCAAATAGGTAACTGCCCGGGATTCATTACTAGTCAGGAGGAATGTCAGTTAGTCAAGTCGGGACTTCTTACCACAGTCCAATATGATTCAGGAAAACGGATTGATATCCAATACTCTACCGCTGCTGATGAACTCTTTAGAGATCGAAAACAAATCAGTGGAACGAGTCAATATCAAAGTCACTCTTATTTGCCCTTTGCCAGTGTTCTAGTTAAAAGAGTGGTGACAACCGAGGGGAATTACCACCATGAAGCTGAGCTTTTTAATCTGCCTAAATCCATGGCAGTAGTGGAAGAGTATCTTTATCATGATGGTTTCTATCATGGGCTGCGTAAAGAATTTACCGGTTTTGCTAAAGTGGAGCATATAATTTATGGAGATACTGGCACCGAATCTCAAGTTAAGAAGTACCTATTTCATAATGGAAGCCGCAGTGACATTTTACTTGCTGGAAAAAAACAATCGGAAGAGGTATTTGATTTAGCAAATGATCAACTCTATCAAAAACAAGTGGCACAGAGTTTTAATTTTGGCTCCGCCTTTATTCATTCTCTTTCTAACTACACTCAATCTCAGATATTGCCAAAATTATCCACAAAGGCCTTTGTCTCTAAGATAAATGAATGGCAAATAAACGATAGGCTCATCTTAAAAGTAAAATCCTCAACTATCAAAGAGGAGCAGGGGAGAGGGGTTTCTTTTGCCACTAAAATAGAAAATAAATTTGATTCCTTTGGTAATGTCGAACAGAAAAGTAAGTTGATTGTTACCCCTTTTATTGATGACAATGGAATCGTTCATTATCAAGAAAAAGTGCTGAAAGTCGAGATGCAGTACAGCCATCAGCTGCCACCTTTAAAAGATCTTCATCTTTTTAATAAACTGATTAAAAAAGAGAGTTTTGCAGGGGGTAAGCGACTCTCTTATAAAGCTTGGGAGTATAATCTTACAGGTGATATTGCTGCCGAAATCACCCTAGTAGGAGCTGAGGCTAAAAAGGTCAAAGCCATCTTTTTATGGGATGATTATGGTAATTTAGTCAAAAAGAGTGATTTTAATGGCCAGATTTCCAGCTTTGAATATGACAGCAGTGGAACCTACTTGCTAAGAACCACCAACCCCCTGGGGCAATATCAAACCGCTTCCTATCATTGTGAAGACAATTGGCCATCTGATCTAAGCTGTATTGAAACCGGCCTAATATTGAGAAAAACTGATCTCAATGGTATATCTAAATACATCGAATATGATTCACTGCATCGTCCCGTTACCATTTTGATGGTGGACTCCGAGTTTAATACCGTGAGTAAAGAATCCTATCTCTATAAGAACGGTATGGGGGGAGAGCCGCATCGAGTCATGCAAATTACTAAAACCCGAGATTGTAGTGAAAATGTAGCGGATGAATATGAGTGTGGTTTTCGAAAAGTAGAATTTTTCAGACCCAAAGGTCAAATCATCGGTAAATTTCTTCAGGTGAATGAAGAGGAAACAAGAGTTCATGATTATGTAAGTTATAACCGAGTGGGTAAAGTAACTGGGCGATTTGTTCCTTTCATAGTGAATCAGAATATTCAGAATTTATTTGATCAAGGTCGACTGGTGAGTGCTGCCAGTCAAAAACTAATCACCTATGAATATGATGCTTTAGGCCGGCAAAAAAAGGTAGTTTATCCCAGTGGAACAAAAGGTCCTGATTCCCTTGAGTCCTTATTTACCACAGATATTCTGACTTACTACAGCTACGGTCAAGAGAAAACGACGGTTTACGGTAGTAATCTGGCAGGGGAAAAAAAGAGGACACTTCTTAGTTTAAAAGATTCAGATGGTAATACTGTCTTGATTAAAGAAATAGCTGATGGCAAGAGTCGAAGTTATGAGTTTAAGTATGATAGCCTTTCTCAGCTATTAATAATGACTAATCCAATGGGGCTTCGCCTTCAAAAGAGCTATGATCAAAGTGGTAATACACTGTCCTTATCTCATCCAGATGTAGGAACACATCGGTTTACCTATGATAATAACGGAAATCTGCTTAGTAAAGTTGTAATGGGAAGAGATGGCTTGATAGAGGGACGAGTCCGCCGGGTTTATGATGCTGTAGGCAGAGTGGTGGAAATTTACCATGATAACTTCGATCCCATTACCTCCAAGTTTGTTGTGACCACTTCCCCCAAATATAGAAAAACTTATGATGTTGAAAGTAACTGTCTGATTGCTGCTAAGTCCTATAACCAAGGTAACTTAACCACTTTAGAAATATTTGATGAACTTCATCCTTTAGTAATTAAATATGATTATAATGCCCAAGGCAAGCAGATCTGCTCGTTGAAAAAGATTGACAATCAGTTTTACCAAAGCTTATCAAAGTATGACATGATGGGGCGAATCACCCATCGAGTGAATGATTTTGAGCGGGAAGTAAACTATAGCTACGGGGCAGATCAATATATCCAAAAAGTAAGCGGAGTTATTGATAAAGTCACTTATAATGAGACTGGTAAAGTGGCTCATGTGGCTTTTAAGGACAGTAAAGTCATTACTGAGTACGGCTATGATCCTGCCTCGCTGGCCATCAATCGCATCATTACCAGAAATGAACAGGGTGAGTTCTTACAGGATTTAACCTATTTTATTGATGGAATTGGCAATATTGAACAGGTGGATGATGGTGTCACTCATGTCCCATGGCATAAAAATGCAACTGCTACCTATGGTTATGACGGTTTTAATCAATTAACCAGCTTTGAACCTAAGGGAGAGCAGCCTCATTTCTTTAGCTATGATTTAGCGGGAAATTTTATCACCAATAGTTCTTTTGATCGGGATAATACTTTCCTTCGTCAAAGTGAAAGACCTAATTCCATTTTGCCCTTGGGAACCAATGACAGGCCTTATCAATATGATAATCGTGGAAACCTCAAACAGGCAGAAAATATCCTATCTACCCAATTTGATTTAGACGGTCGTTTGGTGTTGGTAAAAACCAAGAAAGCTGTAGTTAGGTTTGGTTACGATCCTGAGGGAAAAAGATATTACAAAGATTCACTTCCTGTCCAAGGCGTATCTCATAAAGAGATCTACCTGAGTGACCAATCCCACATTATAAACAACTTTCAAGTTTCCTTTGTTGTTTTATCGGGTAAAAGGTTGGCTAAAATTGATCACTCCCCGATGGTATCAGCGGATAAAAGAATGCAATGGTATTTATTGGATCACTTAGCGGGATCTAATATTATTCTGGATGCTAAAACCGGATCCCCAATTGAGCAAATGCTCTATCTGCCCTATGGTACTGAACGAAATTTAGGTTCTGGCTGGACTTCGCATCTCTCTTCTTTAAGAGATGAACAGTTACCCAAGGTCCCTATCAATCACCGTTTTACTGGAAAATATAAAGATGTTGAAACTGGTCTTTATTTTTATGGTCAGCGTTATTATGATCCGCGTATAGGGCGATTTATATCTCCTGATCCTCTCTTTTTCAATGAGCCGGAAAAATGTGTAAAAAGTCCGATTGAGTGTAATTTATATCAATATGCAGCTAACAATCCTTTAAAATATACTGATCCAAACGGTACTACAATTACCGTTATGAGAGGGGCTGGATTTTGGGAAGGCTTAGTATTTAGAGTGCAAACAGAAGCTGCATTAAGAAGAATTGACCCTAGTGCCCGAGTTAATTACACCACGGGAAGAGTTTACTTTAATCGCAGTACAAGCACTCGTGGTCACCGTAGAGGTCATCGTTTAATGAGACGAATGGTAAGAAGCCGGCATGATATCAATATAGTTAGGGCAGATGCTTCCACCCAATATGGCAATGCAGCCGGGGCGGATAGCAGGGTGAGAGCTTCTCGTCGGGGTGTTGGATCTGGTGGAACGGTATATTGGAATCCAACCGGACAATTTTCTCCACTCACTGAAATTAGAAGAGGGGTTTATCGAAGGCAAGCACGGCCTGTGCATATCGGATTAGGCCATGAGTTAATTCATGGAGATCATTATCAGCGAGGGGTTTATAATCGCTCCACTCGTCGGGTTCGCTATCGAGGTCTTGATCGAAGAGTTCGAAGGGCTAGAGTTGAAGAACTGCGAACGGTGGGAGTTGGGGTTAGCCGTCGTCGAGGAGATATTAATGAACAAGATCTCCGCAGAGAAACCGGTATCGGCAGAAGAGTTCGCTATTAGTTTTGGCTAAGAGGATCATGATGAGACTTTTAATTATTATACTTTTTTTAATGGTATTCCAAATTCATGGGACGGAAGGTATGCAGTATCAAACCAATCTCACATTTTTAAAACACCGACCTCCACTCTCAGTGAAATGGCTAAAACAGTTGTTAAGCAAAGAGGGTTTTGTGGAGAATGATTTTATAATTGATAATCTCATTTTCTATACTAAAAAACTCTCCCTACTCAAAAGAGTCAATTTTATTAGAGCCATTTACCCTCATACTGAAACTCTGGGTTTCGCTCATTTGATATTGAAAGACAGTGCTGGGGAGCAGGTAGACTGTATCACCAGCGACCCAGAGCAATTCAAAACAAATATCTCCTATTTGGATCAAACAATTCTAGTAAAAAGCTTAAAGCTTCCAGAGATTAAATCTTGTCAGGTGAATCCTCATCATAAGGCCAGCTATTTAAAGTCAGGTATCGACCAAATTAAACAAAAGTACTTTGACACAAATAGACGTTTAAAAGATGATTTTTCTGCATTAGAGGAAGATCCAAATTTTATAAATCACCTATTAAACTTGGGTCTTTTTCCTGTAATCGGAGATGAGACAGGGCAACTAACCATATAACTCCTTTGGAGGGAATAATGAAAAACTTTAAAAAAATAAATAAATTACTTATCCTTTTTCTACTAATTGCCACTCAACTGTCCTTTAGTTTAGTGGCCAGTAGTGCCAATGATAAAGATTTACGACTTTTTAGTTGGTATGATGAAAACGATGGCAGTCCGGTCTATGGGGTGCTTTCTTCTGGAAAGATGTTTCAATTAGATTGTCCTAGAAAGATCAGAGTTTTGGTTGAAAGAGGTTTTGGATTTTATGATCTTGATGATTATGAAGACGACTTCACTGATCCATTGATTAGGGAAGCTTATCAAAACCGTATGAATCAACCTACTATTCCATGTAAGTATCTATTTCAAGATGATGAAACCCTGAGTAAACCCAAAATGGTAAAAATTCAGAGTGAAACAGGAGACTTTAATTATTATCTAAGATTTCGCTCTCATCGTTTTAATCTCTTTCAGTTGGGCTGTCAGGAGTTGGCTAAATACATTGGTGTTCCTATTGAATCAGCAAAAGAATGGGATGCCGACCTTTTAGAAGATTTTCCTGCCATTTCCTTAAATTGCTATTCTGGTACCGAGATTAAAGAAGTGAGCGAGCTCTCACTTGATTCCTTTCAATTCGCAACCAAAGAGAGTGGTTCTTTAAATTTAGATGAAGGATATCCACTTCTTAATATCAGGTTTAATCAAGAGGTGTCTCACGAAAGTGTGGAGGAAGCTTTAAGCGTATGGAAGGTATCTGGAAATGGGGAGAAGTCCTTCCTTTCGTTTCAAAGAGTTTCTGAATCCGAATCCACCAACAGTAAGTCGACTTTTCATCGTTTTCAGGTGCTGGGAAAACATGAGGGTTTCTTTCTTCATGCTAGGCTCAAAGGAGATTTAGAACATGAAAATGGAATTTTAACTAAAGTGAATCAACTGGCAGAACCTAATGGTATTAAATGGCCCAAACATCAAGTTGAAGTCTTTCAGTTTGGATTTAAAATTAAAAGTAATGGGATAGTTGATGATACGGCAGGATTTGCTCTCCTAGAATTGGTCACTGATAAAAAATTAAAACCTTCCTCTTTGACTGAGACTTTAAAAATTGAAAGTTTTGAAGCCGGTGTGGGAAGTACTCTAGTTGGGTTTGATATTTATGATCAATCAACCAGTGCAGACAAATACAAAATTTTGATAGCTTTGCAGGGAAATCACAGTGGTAAAACTTTGAGGGCACGATTGGAGGGTTCTTTGCAGGATGAATCAGGAGAAATTTATCCTATCTTACAGGACGCAAACCCTAATAATGTTGTCTGGGAAAAAACCGAGTTAACTGTGTTATCATTTCAATTTCAAACTACGGATGGTCAGGTGGCACTGGAAGCAGGCAAAACAATTTTGACGGTTAGTTTTAACCAGCCGGTGCAACAAACATCCGTTTTAGCAGCCACCAAGATATTACTTCAAGCTAAAGATCAAACCATCAGTCCCTATGGTGGATCTCCAACCATTATGGGGGATGGAAGCTTCAGTAAAGTTGTAAAACTTGCTCTTTTAGGCGATTTTATCAACCTCACCTTAAGTGCAAAAATTGAAGGAACCTTGGTAGGAGAAGACGGCAAAACTTTTGATGTAAATATCTCCACCAATCCAAGATGGGTCCCTTGGATGTCCGCTACCAAATGGATCAAATGGAAATCTCAAAAAGAAAAAGTCTTTATTTTTTACTATGGGTCCAATTTTGCCATGTTTAACAACAATCAAATCTATGCTCTCGATCAATCTATGGGATATGGCTATTGGGCTGAAGCCTTTGGTCTTACCTCTGTTAATACCTTTAAGTTAGAGAGTGAAACTCTGTTTCATAAACTCATTGAAGGGGTTTCTACTCTCACATCTTCAAGCGATGAAACAAAGGTTAAATATTATGAATATGTGGATCTAACAGGTATTTCACGAGTCTTGGTTTCTCTACAAATTCTAGGAGTGGAAACCTTTGAACTCTCTTGTCTTGAACAGTATGATATCTGGCAATCTAGCCAGCAGATGAATCCCATTAATTTGATTCAATTTGATAGTTATAATGCTAAAAAGCTCTATTGTGGGGATGCAGGAACAGCAATTAATGAGGCTCATGTAGTTGATATTTCTTTGCCCGAGGGATATACCGTGGTGGAGGGCAAAACAAAAGATTATGTTCCCGTTGGACATGGATTTAAATTGAGAGCCACTAAACCTTGCTACCCAGATATTGTAGAAGATCATGCGGTATTGACTCACAACATCGTTAAAACCTATTCCCATCCTGATTTACTTAATTTTGAGGTGCAGTTTGTGAGTAGTACCCCTCATGTTGAATTTCGCTATACTTATCAGGGAGAAGAGCACCTAGCAGGCAACAAAAGAGCTACGGTCTCATGTGGCTCCGATATCAGTGTTAAGGCTTTTAAGATTGGACATGTGGAAAAAAGTCTCGAAAGAAAGAATATCAAAGCAGATGAAACACTTAACTTTGGTGCTTTAGATCGAATCTCCTTTAATGTTAAAGTGACTTTACCTGCAGGCTATACTCTGGTGGAAGGATCTACCGAACAACAGGTATTTTATGGGGATGACTTTAAACTAGTGGCAAAAAAAGAATGCTATCCCGACTTGGTAGTTGATGAGAAAAACATCACCCAGGATATAGCTTTGAACTTGGTAGAAGGTGAGAAATATAAATATGAGATTTCTTTATTTAGCACCACCAGTGGGGTGAGTTTCGATCAGCCTAACCCGAGTAGTGTAACCTGTGGTGAACCCTATACAGCGACTGCTTCAAAAGAGGGCTATGAATCAAAATCACTCACTATTAATAAAGTCGATCAAGATATGGCATTGGATTTTGGATCCCTTACCAGGTTAAGCTATGAAATTACCCTGCTTTCTAATACCGCTTCAGTTAATTATTACTGTGGGTGGAGCCCCTGTGCCAATCCAATGCAAGTTTTTCACGGAGAGAGCCTAACGGTTGAAGCTCGGGCCACAGGCTATCAAACTAAAAGTTTAAGCTTGTATAACATTACCTCTCCCGAGACGATGGATTTTGGAGATTTAGATCGCCTTATGTTTGAAGTCTATTTCACCTCTTCAACCAGTGGGGTGACTTATTCTCATGACAATCCTACCTTAGTTTATTATGGAGACTCCTTAACTGTGACCGCCTCTAAAAGTGGGTATCAAGATAAAACCAAGTCTCTTTATAATATCACTCGCAATAAGACTATCCATTTTGGTTATCTGCAGGTGCTGAAATTTAAAGTGACTCTCCAAAGTAGTACCCCAGGGGTTAAATACAAACAAGGTAACACGATGCTGCAAAATCCTTTTTACCTCAACTATGGGCAGTCTATCACTGTGACAGCTTTTAAAAACGGTTATAAGAATAAAAATAAAACCATTAGCAATATCAGCGCTGATCAAACCTTGAACTTTGGAGCCCTCACACCTAACTCAACCCCCAATCCATGTAAGGGATATCAAGGCAATTGGACAAATTCTAAGAAAAAGAATCTTCTTAAGGCCAACCAGTTATGGAAACTAAGGGTGTTTAAACAAGGGAATGGTTGTTATATGGAGGGAACCAAGAAAAATACTGGCAAGTGGGTTAAAAAGTTTGTTAAGTGGACAGGGAATCAAGGTAAAAGTACCTGGAAGTGGGGAAATATAAACTCTAAAGTCATTACAATTAAGAATATGTTCAGTAATAAGAAGAAAATGAGAGTTGAAGAAATGGCTTATCCAGCTGTTGTAGGTACGCAGCCTTTAAAATGGGTGTTCAATAGAGTTTACATATTGCAACCCATTCCGGTTCCTATCAGACCCATTGTTCGTCCGTAAATATTAAGTGCATACCCCACCTCGGTGGGGTGTACTTTTTGTCTTTTCTTATTTCTTTATTTATTTCCCCATATTATTATTAATAGGTAATCTTTTCAAAAGTGGGAGTGGTCTGTGCAGAATTTGGAAAATTTAGATATTTATAAACTGTTGAATGGCATGAATGACGGCTTTGCCTACCATTGTATGGTTTATGATGAGGATGGAATGGCTGAGGATTATGAAATCCTTTATGTCAACCCGAGCTTTGAAAAAATTCTCAATATATCAGGATCCATGGTGATAGGTAAGCTGGCCAGTGATGCCTATGAGGTGGGAGAAGCTCCTTACCTTGATGTTTATGCTAGAGTTGTAGCCACTGGGAAAGTACTTTTCGGTTTCAGTTATTTGTTCTTCGAAGGATCATTTTGTAACTTTTTTTCAAGATATCAGTGAACAAAAGTTGGCGGAAAAAAGATTCAACCAGACAGATGATCGTTATCGACAGCTCATAGAACAAATGAGCGAAGGGATGGGGATTCAAGATGAGCATTGCAAATTTACTTACGTGAATCCCAGAATGTGCGAAATGCTAGGCTATTCCTACTTTGAAATGGTGGGTAAACCATCTAAAGATTTTTTTGACCCAGAAAATAAACTGATCCTGAATGAGCAGATGAATGAGAGAAAAGGTGGGGGAGAAGAACCCTACGAAATTACTTGGATTAAAAAAGATGGAACCCAGCTCATTTCACGTATTAAACCCAAAGTTCAACGAGATGGTCAGGGAAGGTTTTATGGAAGCTCCGCTTTAGTCACTGACATCACCGAGCAGAAACTCTATGAACAGGAGTTAAAAAAACAGTCATTAAGATTTCAATCCCTCTTTGAATCTTCTCCCGTATCTATATGGGAAGAGGACTTTAGTGAGGTTAAAAAGTTTATTCAGGATTCCATTGCCATTACGGGTAAAAAATTAAGAGAATTGCTCGATGAGAGTGAGGATTTTGCCTATAAGTGTGTGCAGAAAGTTAAGATTACAAATATTAATTTGAGCACCGTCCTCATGTACAAAGCCGATTCTAAAGTTGAACTGCTTGATAATTTATCTAAGGTGTTTACGCCCTCCTCTTTTGAAGTATTTAAAGAGGGCCTTCTTCTTTTTCATGGCGGTGCAAAAACCTTTAAATCAGAAGGAGAAAACCAAACTCTCAATGGAGAAAAAATTGATGTTATTGTTAGATGGGCTTTTGTCCCAGGCTATGAAGAGAATTGGAAGAGAGTTTTAGTATCCATAGTAGATATCACCGAACTTAAAAGTTCATTTATAGATAGAGAGCAGATGCAAGGACAGTTAGTTCAGGCCTCTAAATTGGCTTCTATAGGTACCTTAGCCTCCGGGGTGGCTCATGAGCTTAATAATCCTTTAACCGCTATTTTGGGGCAATCTCAGCTGATTTATCGTCATAAAGATGATCCTGAGAAAGTGGGGGAAAAAGCCGATATAATACGTTTTGCAGCCACTAGGATGAAATCTATCATTGATCATCTGCGTAATTTTGCTCGAAAAAGTCAACATGATGATTGGAAATCAATTGCTTTGAAAGATTCCATTCAAAGTTCTTTAGCGATGCTGCAAATGCAATTAGATCTCGATGGAATCAAAGTTCATACCTCATATTGTGAAGAGGATAAACGAATTTGGGCGGATAGTACTCAGCTTGAAAGCATTTTTCAAAATTTGTTAGTGAACAGTCGAGATGCCTTTTTAGAACTGCAAGATAATAGAAAAAAGATTATCACAATAGCAACGGAGCTAGAGGATGATCGAATCAAAGTCACTTTTACGGACAATGCCACCGGTATGGATGAATCGACTTTAGAAAAGGTGTTTGATGCCTTTTATACCACTAAAGGAGTCGGGAAAGGTAC
>CAYFLR010000005.1:197306-201500 GCA_964343805.1 uncultured bacterium
AGGGGTTCCTAAAAAGTTAGAAGAAAAAATATTTAAGCCCTTTTTTACAACTAAGGAGGCAGGAAAAGGTACTGGCCTAGGATTATCTATCACTACCAACATTATGAAAGATCATAAAGGGTCTATTCGGGTGGAAAGTGAGGTGGGAAAAGGCACCACCTTCAATATGGTTTTTCCGGTCCATCAACAAGAGAGTCTAGATGATATTAAAGCTGATATTAAACCTCCTTCTGAGAGACCACTTAGAGCCAAAGGAGATGAAACTCCCTCTTTATTAATCATTGATGATGAAGAAATGGTGGCTGAATTGGTCGAGGAGTACGTTCAAGATGTATTCAATACAACTATTATTTCTAATAAAGCTATGGCTCTTGAACAGCTTGCACTCACCAAGTTTTCTATTGTTCTTACTGATTTAAGAATGCCTGAACTTACAGGCCTTGAGGTGGTTAAGTTAGTAGGAATGTATCAGCCAGGAACACCGGTGGTGATTATGTCAGGTTGTTCTGAAGATGATGAAGATCTTAATACTTGCCTAAAAGAAGGGGCAAAGGGTTTTCTAGCTAAACCCTTTGCCGATATGGAACAGGTCCTTAACTTTTTAGAAAGTCACCTGTAAAGTTTCAACTCCATAAAGTCCTGTGGCAAAGTGAAATTTGTTTTCCTCTTTTACAAAGTAGGGTTGTTCGGCAGAATCATTTCCATAGTAATAAAGTGTGGTGGGTATTGAAACACTCTCATTAGTTTCCTCATCACTCTCTACAATTTTTTTCATGACGGGTCGCTCAGCGTTAGGAAAAATTTCTATCACTCGATGAATATTCCCTTCTTTTAATAAAGCAAGAGAAGATGTCTTTTTTCCAAAAATGCTTTGGAGAGACAGGGATTGCTTTATTTGAAAAGGAAGAACATAGGTGCTCTTAGTGAAGTCTTTATCCTCGTCAAAAGTGATGTAAGAAAGCTTTACTTCCCCATTTGAATCTATGGGTCTTGGAAAGTAGGGGCTGACACTGTACATTTCATAACCATAGTCTGGCTGAGATATTTTCTGATCAATGGTGATAAGCAAATCTCCTTTGCCGGGCCTCTTCATCCATTTTAATTGCCCCTCTCCACCTTGTTCCCACAGGAGAACATCTTTTAATTCGGCTTGATCATCATTTACCTTCAAGGAGGTTAATTGTTGCTCTTGGCTTACTTCATGATAATAAGAGTTCGCTCTAAAGGCGAAATCTAAAACATGCTGATCGAGAGTGACAAAATGCTTTCCATTCTCTTTCACTCCAATGAGAGTTCCAGGAATATTGATGGCATCTAAAGTGGTAACTTCTCGGCCAGTTATTTTAATAGGAGCTACAAATGATTTATAAAGCTCTAATTGTCCAGAGCTGAGAGGGTTTTCTACTTGCTCAGTGTATGTGTAATAGAGATTCCCATCAAAGAGTTTTAAAGAGCTTTTATTTTGGTAGTGGTCTGTCACTTGAAAGGTGGACCAACGGAGCTCTTCTACCTTTATTGGATCTACTTTATAAAGCTTGCCATGGTTTAAATTGAGAATCAACCTGCCGTCTCTAAGTAGGTAGAAATGAGGACTTTGATAGCTCCATTTGTCTTGCCATTTTCCAATTTGGTTTATAAAAAGTGATCGACCATTATGACTTAAGCGCACCAAATAGAGATAATAATCATTCTTACGTTGACCATCAAGTTGCTGTACTCCACCCTTGGTGAGCAGATAAAGCTCTTGGCCATCCGCTTGGAGACTATGTCCATGGTAAGCACCAGTTACTTTGAATTGGCTTACAATTTCGGTTAATTCACTGTCGGCTTTGTTTTTTTCTACCAGTCTTAGTTTGGATGTGAGCTCTTTGTTGCCTGCTCTTTGCCAATAAGACCAGCTGGGATTATCATCAATGATTTGAATTCCCATTTGTTCACGTCCGTTGCTTAACCTAAGGTAGGATTTAATATTTCTAGCTAATTCTAAGGTAGAAATAGCATGATGAATTTCATGGGCTTCTCCTGCTTCTAAATTTGCATCATAGGTGGTTAAAACTTGATCAGTAAAGGTGTTAATTAAACCGAGTTCGGGATTATTAAACACTCTGCGCAGCCAACCGGTCTCTGCTTTTAAAAGCCCTCCTTCGGTAAAAACTTGGTCTTTTGCTAAATCAAAACCAACTATTTTACCGCCACTTTGGTAGTTACCATTTTCATATTTGGAAAGGGGAAACAACAGAGTCCCTTTGCCTTTACCTGTCATCCTCATTTCAACGAATTTATCTTCTCCATTGAAATTGGCCCAAGCAGATTGGTCTTGGAGAGTCATGGTAGAGATGGTCTGATGACTGTAGTTACCTTGGCTATCTTTGGCCACTTTAAATAGCATCACTTGAGGGTATCTTCTATTTTCTTCGTTGTCTACAATCGGGCGAATCCAACCTAAGGCTAAAACATAGTTCTCTTGCTCATAGGTTAGGGGGATAGATCTTTGAATAAATCCATTAAACTTCAGACGGCCAAGGAATTTAATATCCTCGGCAGGGTTACTGATATCAAAGAGGTCAAAGGGATCAATTTGGTTTTGAGGAACCCAAAAAACATAGAGTAAATTGTCAACGTAGCGGATATCCTGGATACGAGCATGTAAACTCTCATCATTTCCGACGGTGACAATCGTATCAGGAGTCATTTTTTGTAAGAAACTGTTTCCACTTTCAGCATCCACCTTGACAAATTTACCTTTTAATTCCTCTGAAGATAGCTCTTTAGCTTCTGTTTCACTAATGACAGTTGAGTTCTGGGTTGGGAGACGGAATCCTTCCACAGCAATACGAAGAGGATCCTGCCATGAACCTTCTCCCGTACGGTAATTGGAAGTTACAATAAGGGTGTTGTTTTTGATATGCGTGGCTGAACGTTCATCTATAAAACCCTTGGTGGTTACACTCATTACAGGAGAAATTTGACCTTTCGGATCGGTAATATCCACCACTTGGATGATATTTTTTCTTGCCCACCAGCTCTCATTGTTGGCACTCACAGCCATAAGATAATAGGAAAATTGATTTTGATTTTTCACGCTCTTAATGTTCATTAAACCATCTTTAATCCGGTGTGGCAGTTCTAAAGAATGAATGAGATTGATTTGGCCCTCAGTAAGAGAGAAGGACTTAACAACTCCCATGGCACCCTCTTGCTCTCTATCTTCTCTAAAGTAAGAGTATCCTTTGCTGAGTGCTACATAAAGAACATCTCCCACAATACGTGAGTCAACCACCCGGCCGTTTAAATTGGTTGTTGCCACAATCTTAGGCGAAGCTGGGCTTTTGACATCGTAGATCAAAATTCGGCTTTTAATATCATTAGAGTAATAATCCGATTGTTCGCCATCTCTCTCCAACACAATGATTTGGTCAGATTGCTCTAAGTAATACATGCGATCCGGCCAATTGCCGCTAGCTTTCACTCGACCCAGAAGTTCTGGGTTTGCTGGACCTGCCTTAAAACTCACAACTTGTAGACCACGATAGTTGTTTAAGAGATAAAGCAATTTCGATCCTTTTTTACCTATTTTAAAAATATCTGATTCTTGCACTGCCCTTTCACCACTCTCCGATTTAGCGATTCCACCGTCTGCAGTCTCTTCTGCTGCCATAGGATAAAAGGCATAACTTCGAGCATTCATGAAGTTGGTTTGGCCTTTAAATCTCTTGAGTTGGTTTCTCCAATTAAGTTGGTCACTGGGTTTAGGGTCTAAACTCTTGAGGTTATTTGTGGCAGGTTGATAGCCGCAGGCACTTACAACTGTGAAAATAAACAAGGTAATTAGAAATTTAATTTTGTGATTCATGACGCACTCCTCCTGTAGGTTGATCAGAGTCAACCTTTATAAATGTTTGATAGTAATAATTACGTTAAGCTATCAGCTTTTAATAATAGTAGTTTTCATCTAAACGGCACTGCAAAGTCGGCTTTTGCTCCTCACTTTGCTCCTGACTCATAGGGAGAAAGGAGGCCTTGGCGCTGTTATTAAACATATCTATGACGATGGGGTTATTTAAAAATGATGGCTCAAATAAGATGTCTCCATTATAAATTTCTAGATCCAGTAGGTCGCCCTCTTGGGTGGGCTGCTGGAAAGCTCTTAGGAGAGATCTAAATAAGTTCTTGCCAATTGCATGGTTTCCACTC
>CAYFLR010000006.1:0-4840 GCA_964343805.1 uncultured bacterium
ATTCGGATATAGGAAAGACTCTCAACCCACTGGAAAGTACAGAGAAGAAATTTAACAAAGCCCTCGAAAGATATAAAATTAATGTGAATACACCTTCTTCCATCAAACAAATGATCAATGCAGGTATTCTAGTTCAAATTGGAACCCGCAAAACCATTGCCTTTTCTAATTTGGCTTTTGAGTACAACGATATTAATGGCAAAACAATCGATGGCAAGTATGCCTATAGCGGTGAATTTCACCTGCGATTTCCCAAAAACTTCCAAGAATTACTAACAGAACTATTAGGAGATAAAGCCTATATAAGCTTTCTCAATTCGGAATGGAAGGGGGGTCATCGTCCGGGAGTTATGAGTACCGGAGGAACTGGTTTAGTGGTGGGAGGAGGTTTAAAGAAATTAAAATCTCTGGTTAAATTAACTATCTCCTATAATATTGTCAAAAGACATGACAAGATAGGACCAGAATACCAACATGGTCTTGGTGCTCATTTCGGTTTAGCAATAAAGAATTAATGGGGTTTATATCCGACCTCAAACTGCTCGGAAATCACCTTGATCAAATCTGCTAATTGATGGCGATGCTCATATGATTTTTTCTTCGCAATGCTATTAAAAATCTTTTGCAGTTTTTTCCGATCTTCTGCCTCTAGTTTACTCACAAAGCCCAGCTTATCACGATCTTCAGTTATTTCCATTGGATTCCGAATAGCGTGACTGCGATCCATAATGGCTTGGAGATGTAATAAGGCGCGATCTAATAAGACCCAAGGAAATACATCGGCTTTGATGGGACCCACCACCAAACATTTTCCACAAATTTTATAGGAGTGAATGATCTGCTCGGGAGCTTTATAAGAGAGATAAGCACTGGAAGCCAGACCCGTGACACCCCCTAAAATCGCTCCGGTAAAAAAAGAGGTTTCACCCACCATCAAATCGAGTGCGCCCCCTGCTGCTAAACCACTGGAAAGGCCCGTAAGGATGACCTGCTTTCGTGAAAGACCCAGAAGTTCCCAGGTTTCACTGCTAAAAAGATCCTTTTCATAGATGGGTTTATCGAGTCTTTTCTCCACTCTTTCTACTTTTTTATAGTTAAAAAGCAGTTCCACTTTTTTCCGGCATCTCGCTTCTAGTTCTTCTAGAAACTGATTGTATTTTAAAATGGCATTTTTACGATCCGAATCGCTCACCCGTTTTTTACCCGCAGGGAGAGATATAACTTCGGTTAATACTTCAAAAATAAGTTCAGCGATCAAATCATAGGCATCTTGAAAGCGGTAAGATTGACTCTCTTGCAGTAGGGATTTGACCTCTTGTAAATGATCTCCCATTAAGGGATCGAAGCTTTTTAAAGCTTCAAATAAAACCAGTCGATCTTGAAATTTGACCGTTCCTGCATTAAACAAGCGCACATTGTGAAAAAATTGAAATAGGGCCGTTTGCCAATCTTTAGAGAAATCCTTGGGACCAATACTGTTTATCAGTGCGATGCAAGGCTTACCAGTTCTTCTTATAATTTCAAATTCATCTTCGTAACTCTTGCGATAAGGATGGCTGCCATCTACCACATAGAGGATATAACGAGGGGCATCATGATTCTCATCATCTTCCATAATGGCTGATAGGAGCCTCACTTCATCAACAAACTCATGGCTCTTTTTAAAAGTAGAGATAAACTCTTTCACTAGCAGAGGCCGATCTTTGGCACTTTTTTCTCGCTCTTTCATCCATAAAAGAACTGACTCAGGCTCTTGAAAGCCCGGTGTGTCAATCACCTTGAACAGAGGCTCCCCATCTACCATCATATCGTATGAGCCACAATCCACAGTAGTACCTGGTTCTGGACCAATCAAGACTTCATCATTTTCAGTCAATGAAGCCACAATGCTTGACTTTCCTTCGTTAACTCTGCCCACTACCACAAAAATTGGGATCATCAATCCTCTCCAATGACGCCCACAAAGGGTTCATTCCAGGTTTTAATATAGCGGCTCCATAAAGCAATCCTCTCTCTGGGGATCTCTTCATTTTCACTTTCAGCCATTTGCACCAGTTTAAAATAGACTTTGGTACGAGGTCCTATTGATTTTTTGATGTGATTAATAAACCTTAAAAGTGACTTAGTGGGAGATTCCCAAGCCTCTACGAGAATAAAAACCGATTCCACTTCTATTCCTAATGGGTCTATCATTGCGTTCAGTTGCTCTACGGAGGGAATACCATCAGCTCCCCCAAATGGGAAAATCTTCACTAGTCCCACTCCCTGTTCTTTCTCCAACAAATCGGAGATTTGATCATCAGGGAGAGAGAGGTCTCGCCATTTAAAACCGATTCCTTTTTTGCTAGTGGAAGAAAGGCTCACTATCTCTTGTGAGGCTTCCAGAGCAGAAGCAATAGGCTGTTCATCCTCCTTAGAAAAATAAACGGTTGCTCTAAACAGACGGTGGTAGAGATGATCACAGGTCAAGGAATCAAAGGGCAGGTTTTTTAACAAAGAAGCAACTTTAAAATAAGAGACCAAGTACAAAATCAGTCGAGGTAATACAGCATAAACCAATAAACAGGCCAGCAAAAAAGCCCACCACTCACCTAATTCAGCCACATTTAAGGCGCGAGTCCCACCGGTGGAAACTCCATACTTACTCTCTAAATGAAAGTACTGAGTGTTTTTAATTAGGTCGGCTGAAGGCACTGCCTGCTGCCATAACCAGCTCCAGGGAAGAGAAAGGGCATGAATAAATTTAGTGAATTGAGCGGAGGTTATGGGAAGTGTTGTATTCCAGGCAAAGGCAATATCATAAAATGCCACTTTATAAATAAAAGCAGCCAACGCCGACAGGTTAAAAAAGAGAGCCATCTTTTGTATTTTAAATAGAATAAACCACCACTCTAAAGTGCGGTACAGGCGATCAAAGTATTTAAGTGAGTCCAATTGAAAAAGTGAGCGAGCTTTTGTAACCACTACCTGACTCTTTGGGTTGTGAGTTAAAAAGAGAGCGAGCTTACTCACTAAAACTTGCACACTCCCTAAGGGAGAATCACCTTTTCCCTTTCTAAAAAGTCTCAAACTTAAGTAGTTATAAAAGAAAAGGCCATAAAGAAAAAACTGTACACCGATCAAAACCACCAGGAAGTGAATGAGATTCACCGGGTGTTTTCCATCATAAAGTAGTAAAAGCCATGAGGTACATCCTCCCCAAAGAACCCCCAGGATCATTAAAATAACATCCAAAAGTTTCAATCCATGTTCGCTGTTGGCTCTAACCTCATGAGAAGAGGAGGAAGGTAACTTGTGTAACCACGCTTTGAACCCTACCGAACGGGGAATTTCTTTAGTAGGGATAGATTTAAATTGTTCTTGAATCTCCTGGCCAATAGGGCGATCCCTTTGAATAAGGGACTCTTTATCCATGTCTTGATCCCGTTTTAATTGAGATTCAAACTGGATTAAATCAACTATAGTAAATGGACTATTTTGTTTTTTCATAAGTCTCAATATGAAAGCATAAAACCCAAACGGTATTTACGCTGAAAACGGTTGTAGTGCAGCATGTTTTCACCATAACCAATAAAATATTGTGCATAGTATCGAGGGTTAAATCCCCAATCTATTAACCATGAAACCGGAAGCCGAAAGTCAAAACCCAACTCCAAACTGCCCTTCTCTATATCTTTAGTATTTCCCTTACGTAATTTCAATTCCAGTCTGGTATCATCATTAAAAAGGTGCCAAATTGCCAGCTCAAAATTGCCGTAGTATTCTCCAATATCAGCATTTTCAAAGAGTTCATCATTGACTATATGGAGGTTTTTAAAAAAGTTATCCAGTAGAATCCAAGAGTTGAGGTCAATGAGCCATTTTTCTCCAATACCCCAATGACTCCAGATAAAAAGACGATTCCAGGACCTAGAATTTCCACTGGCTAAATCTCGACCATTGGACTCATGATCAAAACCATAGCGGTATTTCTTTAGAAATGAGCCTAAAATCCCCTCACCCTGCACTTCGTGCTCAAAGAAAAACTCTGGGTGGTAGTTGGTATCTTCAAAAGGGGCCGATCTTTCGGTATCCCACAAATCCCAGAATGATTTTTGAGTGTAGGCAAACCATAAATTGCCAATCAGATAGTACTTTACACTGAACTGGAACTTGACTTGATTGTGTTCCTTTTGGCGGGCCCAATAGGCCGGGGAGATTTTGGTTCCCATTCCAGTGATAAGATAATTCCTTCTAAATTTTTGAAAGCGATTCTCTTCAATCGGCTGATCAGGGTGAGCAGCTATTTGCCCCCACCATCCGCCAAGTAAAACAAGAGTTCCAAGAAGCAATAATCTCAAAGGTTTCTCCCAGTAGGTTACATAACAAGGAGGGGCTATTATGCCCGAATAATAAGGGCAATGCCACCTCATTTTTATGAAAAGTTCTAATGTGAGCACAAAGAATATAGGGGGGTAGGAGGAAGTTAATATCTTATATTCTTCGCCAACACCTCGTATCGAAGCCAAAATAATACGAAAACAGAACTCTGGTTAATACCACGAGCATTCTCCTGCGGAGTGCTCTGTATTAACCATCGAACAGCTGTTTTCTTATGTATTATTTTTGCTTCGTACGGGGTGTAAGGCTCAGTCTAGTGATATTAACTTCCTCCTACCCCCCTATATTCTCTCTACCCACTTTAGTTCTTTTCATATTCACAATTCTCTTTCTTCTTTTCTCCCGAACTGCTCTCTTTTTCTATCTGGCTTTCCTGTTGATTTGGTTTTCGTGCTTTTCTATCCAACTTTCCCGTTGATTTGTTTTTATTAGCTGAGTACTCGTTAATTCCCCACACTTC
>CAYFLR010000006.1:4940-29507 GCA_964343805.1 uncultured bacterium
CTTTCCTATCTAACTTTCCCGTCGATTTGTTTTTATTAGCTGAGTACTCGTTAATTCCCCACACTTCCTTTCCTATCTAACTTTCCCGTCGATTTGTTTTTATTAGCTGAGTACTCGTTAATACCGTTTAAAACAAAAGACTTAATATTAAACATTCTTTGTGCGCGGAAAATTGGTGGTAAATTATTACAGTTCCTGGATATCATTGTAGATATACCCTCTTTTTAAGGTAAGGTATTAAAATGGGTTAGATAATACTAATGAAAGGCAATCGAGAGGGTAAAACACCAATTTTCCGCGCACAAAGTAAACATTAGAGATAGACAGTTCAGGGCTTGATAGCATTTAAATTAAATGAAATTAAATTAAATACTTTGAGTGCAAGTGAGAAACCTCCTGTTAGCTTTATTTAATTATGCATAGTCCGAGACTTACACCCCGTTAAACCGGAGTTCTTTTTTTAACCATCCATTTTGATACGGGGTGTTGGCGAGGAATATTAGATAATTAAATAAAGTTAACAGGAGGTTTTTTATATGCACTCAAGAAGTATAAAATTCAGTATAATAAAACTTGGATCAGCCTGGCACCTTAATTGCATTTTATTTCCTTTTGAGCTTTTTACCAGGCAATAGGAGGAAAAATATGAGCAAACATCCTAACAACTCTAAACCGGTCTATGCGATCGACTTTGGGACTTCGAATTCGTTGATAGGTCTAGCTAATAATAACGAGATCCAACCCTCTTTACCCATTGATCCTTCCTCGGGAGATCCCACCCTTTTCAGAAGTATCATCTACTTCCCTAACGCGGATCAATGCTACTGGGGATCTAACGCTATTCAAAAGTTTGTAGAAAATGATATGGAGGGACGTTTGCTCCGCTCCTTTAAAAGGTTTTTGCCTAAAAAGAACTTTATCGGCACCTATGTGGAAAATCGCCCCCTCAACCTGGAAGATATTGTGGCAATTTTTCTCAAAGAGCTCAAAACCAGAGCAGATACCCAGCTGGATCAAGATGTGGAATCTGTTATTCTCGGTCACCCTGCTCGCTTCTCTTTAAATGATCAAGATCATAATTATGGTCTTTATCGATTAAAAAGAGCCGCCAAGGAAGCGGGCTTTAAACATATTGAGTTTGCTCCCGAGCCTATTGCTGCTCTCACCGCTTTTTTCAAACAATATACCGATATAAGAAAAGTGCTCTGTGTGGATTTAGGAGGTGGTACTTCCGATTTTACCATTATGGATCTACCCAAAGGTGATTTTAGTGAAGTGAAGGTGCTGGCTTTACAAGGAATTCCAGTAGCTGGCGATGCCTTTGATGGCGATATTATGAAACACGATCTTTCCCCCTATTTCGGGGCCAATGTAAAATATCAAATTCCCATGAGCAGTCACGTCCTCCAAATGCCAAAACAACTCAAAAGCCGGCTCTATTCACCGGCAGAAATTTGCACCATGCTCAGACCTGATTTTAAGAACTTTATTGGAGAGGTGGAAAATTGCTTACTGCCTTCAGAAGAAAAAACACCGCTAACCAGGCTAAAAACCCTGCTCGAAGATAACCAGGGGTTTTTGATTTTTGAAGCCATTGAAGCGGCGAAAGTAAGACTCTCAAAAGATCCCACGACCAGGTTTCAATACTCTTATCCCGATTTAGAGATCGATCATGAACTGACCCAAGACTATTTTTATGAATATGCTCAATCCACCTTAGGTCAAATAACAGGGACGCTGGAAGAGTGTATCAAACAGGCTGAATGTCAGGCAGAAGATATAGATCTTGTCTGCCTTACAGGGGGAACGGCTCAGATGCCCCTAGTGAAAAAAGCACTTTTAGAAACCTTTCCTGCGGAAAAAATCCATTTCTTTAATCACTATCATAGTGTAGTTGAAGGGCTATGTCATATTGCCCAAGAAAAACTGTTTTAAACATTATTTATATCGAGGAAAATAAAATGAAAAATAAAATTAGACTCATCACTTACATCTCAACTTGCTTGCTCTTCTTTGGCTGCGAATTGCGATTAAATACCAACTGTGTCAGTTCGAATGGGCCCATTGTAAAAGCAAGCCGAACTCCCTCTTCTTTCCATAGCATTTCCTTAGATGTCCCTGCTGAACTCCGTATCTCCCAATCTCAAGAGACCAAGGTTACACTGGAAGGATCCGCGAACATATTAGACCTTATAGAAGCAGAGAGCTATAACGGACATCTTAAAATTGGGAGTAAGCAATGTTTTAATACTGGAACTCCACTTAAGATTTTAGTCTCATTACCCACTCTCCAATATTTGGGTATTAATGGATCGGGTGTGGCTACCAGCTTTGGCAACCTCCAACTGCAAGAGGTGGAGCTTAAGATTTCAGGTTCTGGTGAGATTTCTCTTCCTTTAGTGGCGCAAAAAATTGAAGCCACCATTGCTGGCAGTGGGGATATCAGCCTCAGAGGTCAATCTAAACGAGTTGAAGTGAGTATTTCTGGATCGGGTGATTTTGATGGCAAAGAGCTACTTAGTGAAGAGGGTGAAGTTCATATCAGCGGATCGGGAAATGTGGTTATCCACAGTAAAAAGCGTTTACAAACATCTATATCTGGGAGTGGATCGGTAAGATACTTGGGGCAACCTAAGCTAAAAGTTTCTACCCGGGGATCAGGAACTGTTTCACCTTTGTAGGATAAAGCCTGATTTAGGGTAATAGCTTTTTGAAAATACAAACTTGCAATAATATCCATTTTAAATATTATCGCATTACCAGCCTGCAATTTTACTCAATTCAAATCTTACTGCATTGTATTTTGCATTAAATTCTGATATAGTTATTAGCGCACAACAAGGAGGATAAATGCTTGAGATTTTAAGTAAATACAGCTTTTGGGAAAATCTACCTCAAAGACTGGGGCTTAGAAGAGATTATTACTTAAAATTACTTCAGTCATTTCTAAAAACCGATGCAATGATAGTCATTACCGGAGCAAGGCGTACGGGAAAAAGTGTTTTAATTCAGCAGCTCATTGAGGACCTCCATAAAAAAGGTACCAAAGCAAAAGACATTCTCTATTTTAACTTTTTTCTAAGACCATTAAAAAAGTTCACTACCGAGGATGAATTTTGGAAAGCGCTTAAAACCTGGCAAGAAAAGAGAGCCTCCAAGGGTAACAGGCATTATCTTATACTTGATGAGGTTCAAGAGTTAGAAAACTGGGATGAAGTGGTTGCGAGTATTATTGAAGACCACACTTTAAATATAAAAATCATCTTAACGGGTTCTAATTCTAAGTTAATAAGCAGTGATGCAACAACAAAGTTATCAGGAAGGTTTTATTCTTTGACCGTTTTTCCTTTTAGTTTTTATGAATATTGTCAATTAAAACAATGTTCTGTTGACTCCATCGAATCGTTTAAATCTTTTCTACATACAGCTAGCAGCCCAGAAGCCTGCTTGGCTGAAGATCCCGTCGCTACAGAAAATTTGATAGAAGGAATTGTTAATACAGCCATTCAAAAAGATATTATTGAAAGATATAACCCCAGCAGCCCGGCAGTACTTGCTAAGTTAGTTGAATACACTCGGTTAAATTCATCAAATGAATTTTCATTAAAGAATATAAATAACAGTATAAATAATCAATTGAAGAAAGTTGATCATGTGGGTTTAACTAAAGTTGAGGAATATTTTTACTATTTACAAAACGTCTACTTTTGTTATGAATGTCCCAAATACTCTTACCGTAAAAAAGACCTTTTGGCACGATCTAGCAATAAGTATTATTTAAATGATTGGGGTATGGCTTTATATTCAAACAACTTTGAGCCAGGAAGAATCCTTGAAAATGTCATCTTTCTTGAGCTATTAAAAAAAGGTTATTCTGTTTCCACCTATTATGCATACAACAATGCGAACCTAGAAATAGATTTTCAAGCAAAGAAAGGAAGCCGGACCCTTTTTATACAGGTCTCATGGTTATTAGGTGACATCAAAGAAAACGCTCCATTGTATGAAAGAGAAGTAGGAAATTTAAAAGCAGTTAAAGAGAATGGAGAAAAACTTATCATTACAATGGATGATGAAATCTATATCGATCAAGGAGTAGAACACCTTTCTCCTCCTCAATTTATAGCCTATTTATAGGCAATTTTTAGGATTCCTTTAGACTGAAAATTTAAGCACATGCTCCGCATACCTGCTCTCTCCCGGCGGGGGAAATTGGGCCTTTTGAATCACCTTTTGTAAACAGGATTCAAAAGCAGGGTCTGCAAAAGAGCTGCTTATAAGCCGGACATTGGACGTGATTGCTACCGTCGGTGCAGTGGTATCAGCAGGGGTGGCTGTTTCATTATCTTTGGCATCTTTCGTATCTTCAGCATCCTTGTCATCATCTTTACTCTTGTTGGTATTTGAATTGGAGTCTTTCTCCTCATCTTTTTCGGTATCTTCAGTTTCATTTGAATTGGTGAGCTGCTCTTTGGGGGCTTCTTTACCATCCTCTTTTTTCTTTTCTCCGCAAGACATGAGAATGAGAGTTAAAAGCACTGTAAAAGCGATCCCTTTTTTCCACAACATTTAACTGAGCGTTCCAAAGGACTATGGATCTCTCAATCTAAATCACCTTTCAAGGAGATTATTTCTTACTTTCTTCAATGCAGCTGGCTCGTTTTTCAGCTTCACCCACGTTGATGTTGCTACACTCTTCAATAGCAGTTTCATCGAATGTTTGACCATCACTAGTGGCAGATGATTTAAGGCAACTGATTCTTTCCGTAGAATAGGATGTATTCGTATTGGCACACACCTCTACAGCCTTCTTATTAAAGGTTTTATTAGCAATAGTTTTTATACAAGAAACTTTATTAGCCCCTTCTGAGACAGGAATAGAGGCACAGACACCTAATGGTTCTTTTTCAAAGGTCTTACCAGGAAGAAATGATTTACATGTGGTTTTTTCGGAACTTGCAGAATCTGCAATACCATTACAAACTTTTAAAGCTTCTGGATCTGAGGCTGCTTTTGTGGCTGTTGGTTCATCGGAACATTGAAAAAAAAGCAGAACCCCAAAAGAACTAACAATAAGTAAACCTTTCATACCACCTCCTAGAAGATTATTTCGGAGAAGTATATCGTGAAAGAAATCCGATTAACAGGTAGAATTAAATTTGTGGTATGACCCTATCATCTATGCAAAGCTTTTTACTGCACCCCTACGGCAAATGTATTATAATAAGAGGATACAGTTCAATTCACCCATCTATCATTAAGGGAAAGCTCTATGATTAAAGGCTTTGTTTTTTGCTTAATACTGTTTTTATTAACTTTTTTTAGCTGCCAAAAAAGAAATCTAACAACCTCCAACAATAAATCAGAGGTAAAAAGCAATCAATTAGAACAGCAAAAGATGGCCTTCTCATCTCTGATGCTAGGATATTGCCCCTTTTTAAAGAATAAAAACTTAAATATTTTGGTCAATGAGTATATCTCCCTATTCGAAAGCTTAGAGCATGGTGAGGAGAAATGTCGACAACTCATGATGCAGACCACATCCCTACTCACTCAATTAACTAGAGACATGACCAATGCGAGGTCTGCGATAAAACAAGCTGAACTTGCTTCAGAAGTTTTTCAAAGTGAAGTGCAACGTCATATTTTACTGGGTTCCAGTGCTTCCACCATTGCCACTTGGGAAAGTGCTTACTTTGATGCCTATCTCTATGAAAGAGAGCTGAAGAAAGATTACAAAGTACAGAAGAATTCAATTAAACGAGACGCCGCCCTAGACATAATCAGCCATAGTAATCAAATACTAGCAGCTCTTTCTGCTCATCCAGACTGTTTTGATAATAACAAAGCTGGGTCTGTTGCCAATATGGCCATTGGTCTTTCAGGGCTCGCATTTCTACCTACTACCGGAGCTTTCGGCATCCCTATCATCAAAGGACTGCAAGAGTCTGCTATCAACCTTACCAATATGTATCTAGCTCGCTTCAATAATGTGCGCAAAGCCCGCAAAAACCTCCTGGCTAACATTAATTTTGACAGCCTGATGTGCAGTTATATGAATCTGCATAAACTAAGGTGCAGTGAAAAAGAACGAAAAGAGTTTCAAGTGAAGGCCGCCAGAGAAAAGATTTTTAAGGAGATTGAAGGTCTGGATACTCCTGATAAAGAGTTTACTGCCTTTTTTAAACTCACGGATCATAACGATCGGATTCTCAATCTGGTGAGCGAAATTGCGGGGGTTATCAATAGTAATAAGCACGATCTACTGGTGGACCTCCAAAAAATTGCCGGTGCAAAAAGTAGCTGGGACCGTCTATTACCAAGACCTAGAGATAAGTTAGCCATCACCAGTGAGAGCACTCTCGACAAAAATAAAGAGGAAGCCCAAGCCACCATGCAGAATATCACCTGGACTGAAGATGACCAAAAGAAGAAAAACTTCTACTCTTGGACCATTGGTATCAAGCACTCGGATGCTCCAGAATATGAAAAATACATGAGTACTTTTTGCAAAAAAACCACGGAGTTCTTTGGGGCTTCTATCTATAATTCTCTCCATGAGTCTTGTCGACTGAGTCGAATTGGTAATAACTTAAAGGCCTCTCTCTGGGTTTTAAGACAGATCATGATTCAAACCAATTTAGACCAAGCCGAAAAACAAAAAGAGCTGCAAGACGCCAAAAGCTTTGATGATGTATGGAGTCGGGTGCAAGCTGAAAACACAAATGTGACGGGCTATCTCAGCCGAGAGTTTAAGTTCAATGAACTCTTAGATTACTATATGTCCAAAGTGGATTACTATGACCAAAAGGTGACAGCCAATAAATACCGAACCCATAAAGTAAAAAGTATTTTAGAGGCCATCAAGAAATTCTCTACCTTGAGCACACGCAGTAGCGTAGATATAGATGAGATCACCAAAGCGGGAAATGAAATGTACAACACCATCGCCTACATTTCGGATCCTGGAACCGGAGCTACGGTGAATGAATCCATCATCGCTACTCTCTTTCGCAGTTACCTGAATGAAATAGAAAATTTTTACGCCTTCCACCCAGAACAAGATCTCCGTAATCGTTTCCGCTCCTTCACCTTAAAATATGAAATAGAGGCGAACCTCTGGAACGATTGGGGCCGTGTGGGTGGAGAGGGAACCAAAGATTCCGTGGACATTAATGAATTGATCCGCTCCTTTGATATTGCCTTTCGAGAAGGAATCAACTCGCAAATAAAAAGATACGGTTCCAGAGCAAAAAGTAAACCAGAAGAATATCTGCCTTACCTACAGCATGCTTGTCTGGTTTTTAGAAATATGGAGTCTAAATATGTCCCTCGCACTTGTAAAAAATATATCCCAGAAATACTCCCCTTAATTCAGGGACAAGAAAAAGGGAGTCTGCAAGTGCAAGAGGATGCCTGCTGGTATGTACAGGATTACTATCGTGAAGCCTATGGTCAACAGATTAGAAACATTCTCGATCTTTCTGAACAAAGACCTTTTCACTGACATAATTCAGTGAGCACTCCTAAGGTGGACTTAGGATGAATAAAAGCCACCTGTTTATCATGAGCACCTTTGGTGGGTTCTTTATTAATCATCTTACAACCTGCCGCTTCTACTTGACTGATCTGATCTAAAATACCATCGGTTGCAAAAGCCAGGTGATGAATACCGGGTCCCTTTTTCTCTAAAAACTTTGCAATGGGGCTTTCAGGCGAGATGGGCTCAAGGAGTTCAATATTAACCTCACCTGCTTTAAAAAAGGCCACCTTCACCTTTTGCTCGGGCACCTCTTCGGTCGAAATATAAGAAAGCCCTAAGGCCTTTTCATAGATCTCTCTGGCGGCATCTATGGATTCCACCGCTATTCCAATATGGTCAATTTTATTTATCATCATCACTCCTTGAACAACTTTCTGATGGCGCTAGATACTGACAAGCTGCCACTCTTGATTTTATTAACCATCTCCATATAGCTATCTTTTTTATCGGTTTTATTAAAATAAGCGGCTTTTAACTCATCTAAAACCCGCTGTTCGAACCAAAGCTGGGATTGTTCTAACCGATGCTCTTGCCACCACCCTTTTAACTCCATCTTAGTTTTGAAAGATAAAATCATTTCCCAAATATCTTTATATCCTGCTTGCGATAAGGAAGAGTGAGGAGTGACTGGACAGCTCCAGTTTTCATGTCTTGAATAGAGTAAGTGAAGAGCTTGCGCTAATTCATGAGCAAACTTTTCGGCAGGAACCTGATTATCACCATCTGCTTTATTGACAATGATTCCATCAGCCAGTTCCATAATCCCTTTTTTAATAGTTTGCAGGTCATCTCCCGCACCTGTGAGAGCGAGAAGGAGCATAAAATCCACCATAGAACTGACGGTGATTTCACTCTGCCCGACCCCCACTGTTTCCACTAAAATCACATCAAAGCCAGCAGCTTCACAAATCATAATAGTTTCTCTGGTTCGGCAGGCCACCCCACCTAACACTCCCGATGAGGGTGAGGGTCTGATAAAGGAATTCTCCATCCGGGATAACTCCTCCATTCGAGTCTTATCCCCGAGTATACTGCCTCCCGAAAGCGCACTGCTAGGATCTATAGAGAGGACGGCCACATGGTGCCCCTCTTTACATAAAAAAGAACCCAAGCCATCAATAAAGGTGCTCTTTCCAGCTCCGGGTACTCCCGTGATGCCCACTCGAATGCTGGTGTTTTTTTCACTCTCTAGAGCTTCCAACACCTCTGTAGCTAGCAGTCGGTGCTTGGGATGACTGCTTTCAATGAGAGTAATGGCTCTGGACAGCAAAACCGGGTCGCGGTCTTTAACCCCATTTACATAATCTTCTTTCTTAAGTTGAGATCCCATAGTTTTCCTCTTAGGCTTTGAGATATACCAATAAAAAACTTGATTTTAAATCACAAAAAGTATGATAGATTGAGAACCGGTTACAATCTATCGGAGATGAGTGGATGAGGATTTATTTAAGAGATCAAGAGGAAAAAGAGCATATCATTGAACTGGCGAATGCCATTACCCACTCTAAGCACCTCTTTGAATATCAATTCCTCCATCATACCGAACAGGAAACCTTTCCCAAATTTACCGTTTTCATCCGTATTCTTGCAGGTAAATACTTTGCCTCTTTAAACGGAAAACAATGGGAAAAGATTGCAAGACAAGACCTCCCCCCCCACCTCCTCTCAGTTGATAAAGTGTTTAAAATCTTCCGCGGATATAAACCTGCCGGTCTTTCTCAGTCCGCCAAAGGCGAACTCAGAACCCAAATGCCAGGTAAAGTAGTAAAGCTATTGGTAGAGATGGGTCAAAAAGTAAAACAAGGTGAACCCTTGATTATTTTAGAAGCGATGAAAATGGAAAATGAAATAATAAGCGGTGTGGATGGCCTGGTTAAGGCCATCCACGTCAAAGAAGGCGACACCATTGAACAGGGCATCATTATGTTAGAGATTGAGTAACTACCTCAATTCTAAAATAATCGGTTGTACGGGTTGCTCTTCCACTTCAATCGGAAACCCTTCTCCTGGATAATCTGGGATCGGCCTGATAGGCTCCTCTACACCAATGGGATTTTCAATTACAACTTGGGTTAAGAGCAATTTTTTCATCATCTGCTGAGCTTGTATCAGCTGCTCTGCCGGATTTTGAAACTGAGATAGCATTCTCAAAGCTTCATTTAAGAGTTTAATTATTTTCTTGATGAGAGGTTTTTTATTTGCGGGAGTGGCTTTATCTTTAAGCACTTTTCCAAGTAACTTCTTAGCTAAATTGGTTTGCACCTTGGCTTGACGGAGCTTTCTAATACCTCCCTCTTTGGCTAACTTCGTGGCCTTATTGATATGAATTTGGGCTTTTTTGATACTTTTAGTATCTAAACAAGGAATGCAATTCACGGTGTAACGCATTTGATAGGTATTAGGATCAGAATAAGCGACCCTCCAAGAGATATTGTAGGTTTCTCTTCCCACTCTATGGCAACGAGCGTAGACATTGGCAGTGTCCACATCCAAAGTGAGGGTGCTATTGGTTCCTCTATAGTGCCAAGTGGATAATCTAGATCCTCGACCATTCACTTTCCACCATAAAGCTTGATACTCCAGCTGGATTAACCGACTGCTATTACCTACACAGACATTTCTGGATCTGGCAGGTATGGTAACGGTTCGGGCCAAAAGAGCTGATTCCCAAACTAAAAACAGCAGCAAACTAAAAATAACTTTTTTTATAAACATGGGTCTTCCTCCTTAAAGGTACTTTCTTTTGGGCAACAAGATATTTAATTTGCACAAAACATGCCACTTTTAAAACATCAATGTATTTAATTACTTACCCTAACCAGCTGATAAGTAATAGACCAATTGGTTCCAATTCGGTAAAAAATGGAAACTAAAAAGAATCAATTTTTTACCGTTTTTTCGGAATCGTCATGAATAAAAAAAATAACAACTATTTTGCTGCCGCTTTTAAACTGAATCAGCAGAAAATACCATTTGTAACTGTGACCGTTCAAAAGTCATGTGGAAGCACTCCTCAGAAGACCGGAGCCAAAATGATTGTTACAATGGAAGGTCTTTATTATGGAACTATTGGGGGAGGGGCCATTGAAAATCAGGCCATAAAAAACTCCCTTTCCCTATTAGAGACCCAAGACAGCCATCAATTGATAGACTTTGATCTTAATAAAGATTTAGGTATGAGCTGTGGAGGAAGAGTCACTCTCTCCTTTGAAAAAACCGCAGAACCCAACTGGAATATTGTCATCTTTGGAGCCGGTCATGTAAGTCTCTCATTGATCAACATTCTAAAAGATTTAAACTGTAACCTCACCTGTTATGATTATCGAGAAGAGTGGCTGGAAAAAATTCCGGAAGAAGCCCATGTCAAAAAAATGGAAGTGGAGAAATTTAAAATAGATGGGAAGCAGCTGCAAGCCAATTCATTTATTGTTATCATGACCACAGGACATGAGTTTGACCAGGTTATTTTAGAACAACTTTTAGCTGCAAAAATAGACTTTCCTTATATTGGAGTGATCGGGAGTAAAGCTAAAGCCAAAACCTTAAAAGGAAACTTAGTCGAAAAATTCACAGCTGCAGCCGTAGAAAAAATCACCAGCCCCATTGGGCTTCCATTAGGGAATAACACTCCAGAAGAAATAGCTATAAGTATTGCAGCTCAACTTCTACAGATAAGAGATAAATAGTCTTACTCTCGTATTAAAATGGGAGCCAGAAAGATTAAAAACAATAAAATTACCCCCCCTGAAGATCCTGTTCGGGTATTTACGGTGGCATTTATGGCGCAACCGTTTGAAGATTTTTTTCCTTTATTTGACCCTGACTCTTTCACCAGATTAATAGAGTTATCGGGCTCACTTTCCTCCCTAGGAGAGGCTGGACAGAAGGGTTTGTTTATATCTTCGTAGGAAAAAAGGAATCCTCTTTGTTTAAAATGATCCGTCAGAGAGCAATAAAATTTTTGATCGAACAGATAGGAATCTGCCTTTAACATGGCATGATAAGCATCTTCGAAAAGCGCATTCTTAATACCTATAAAGGGAAGAGATCTCACAACCAAACTGGCGAAAGTTTCACGATCACCTTGCGGGAGAGAACTTCGAATCTGCCACAGAGTGCCAGAAAGAATTTCACCCGACTTATGAGGGTCATGACTCATGGAGTCAGGATAGATATAATTATTATCTGCCCTGCGAACACAGGGCTTTCCCACCATTACTGACTCTCCTAAACAAGGATCATCACTCCTATGCATTGCTAAAAAATCAGCAATTCCCTCATGAATGGCCCCGCTTTCTCCTTGGATACTGGTAATACCACCAAAAGTATAAACCAAGTAATGCCCAATTTCATGCATGATCACATCACTATCGATACTCAAATTTTGTAGAAATTTCCCATCTCCATCCCCCAGAGAAATGGTATTCGCAACAAAATCATAATAGGCGATATTACCTGCTTGCAAAGTGACCGGATCAGGAACATGAACTTTTATCTTGATTTCCAGCTCCATATCAGGAAGCTGATTTGCAAGCCAATTCAAATAGGTGTCTGCATAAAAATAGGTACTCACTTCCGCAAAGTGAGTTTCATATTCCCTGTAAATAAAATTATAATCCTCTGCCATGGCTTGTTGGCTATGGGGATCGCTATTAATTATCTGAACAAATTTTCCATTTAAGGATTGTTCCTCTTTTAAATTATCTAAAGGAACCTGCTCTAAATCGGGGGTTTTAACCTTGTTCTCCGGATAAACAACTCCTTGTCCTGTCACCTCTTGAATGAGGGGAAGTTTTTCAACAATCATTCCATCAATGGCATTTATTAATATTTGCCAGGCAGGAGTTCTTAACCGCGCATCCGATAAGGTGACCAGATAGCAAAGAAGTAACTCGTTATCCTTAAAAAAATAAACTTCTTGTTGTTCAAAATATTCAATATTATCTAAACCAAAAAGGTCAGTGACAATCTCCTCTGTCTCAAAAGATTGCAGGACGGATACTTTCCTAAAATCAAACGCATTGAGAGAGGGGATTCCCCTCCCATTGATGTTGAGAATTTCATTATTTTGGATGTGAGCAGACAGAGAAAAGTTGTGAATCATGCGGCTATTAATCACTATCCGATACCGATTGTGGGTCACCTCTCCGTTTTTAATGACCTTATAAAGAATGAGTTGAAATAGATCAGGTGAGGTTTTTATAGCTGCTGCTACATAATTCTTAATTCTCTCTTCTAGACTAAACGGAGATGAACTCCCAAAATCCTCCGTATAGGTCTGGGAAAACCTAATTCGCTCTTTAAAAGGAGTGATATCTATTTTCATTTCCGAAGATATTAATTCCCCAAAGGGTACATATAACAATAAGGAGAAGCATAGAAAAACAAATCTCATGTATTACTGATCGGAATTTCAAAAAGATCGCTAGAGGTAGGGCTTAAATTACTTTTTATTCTCAGATGTTATTCAAAAGCAAAGCAGTCAGCTTATTTGACTAGTGTGGTTATGGTAAGTGTAATTTGTAACACGAGTGTCATAAGTCAGTTTATAAAATTTATAACTGAAGTTATGGCAGTATTATTGCCCAAAATAGTGCCAATACTTTGATTATAACGGTTATAACTCGACTATTGGCACGAATTCAGGAGAAAATGGTGACAAAACTTCAGTTATAAATTTTATAATTCAGGTTTTGACACTACTTACCTACCGAGAGCGAACACACCGACCATAATCTCCAGAAGCGTCCTTATGATGATTTCTGGCTTCACCAGAATTAGTGTTGAGCGGAATGGATAAATAATAATTAGGATCCTCTGCATCAGTTATAGAGGCAAAATAGACCTTTTCAAAGCCGACCTTGGAAGCTAGATTAGCCCGAACCATCTTTAACTCATCTATAGTGGGAAGTCGCCAATCACTGAAACCCTCTGCAGTGGAGCTTTCACATAAGGCCACATTTTCTCGCCAATAATTGTTGTTTCCACCTACATTGGGAAATTCGCCTCCCCGTGGAAGACTTTCCTTAGCGACAATCAAGCCACCCTCCTCATCAACTTGGTATCCCCCATCACAAGGACTCCCAATCCCATAACAACTTGTGGGTTGAGGTTCAGGTTGTGGCTCGGGCTGAGGTTCTGGTTGAGGTTCTGGCTGAGGTTCAGGCTGAGGTTCAGGCTGAGGTTCTGGTTGAGGTTCTGGTTGGGGTTCTGGTTGGGGTTCTGGCTGAGGTTCTGGTTGGGGTTCTGGTTGGGATTCAGGCTGAGGTTCTGGAGTAGGACCCTCCACTTGCAGAGTAAAGTTTTGGACCACTTTTTGAGTTTTATCATGTTTTGGGTAGATAGCGATTTGAATTACAAAATTGTCATTGGTATAGGCAGGTATCTGCCACTTAAGAAGACCTACTTCATTGATGGTCATCTCTTTTGGACCATTTTCAATTTCAAAGGCGAGTTCATGATCATTTAAATCCACCGCATTCAATTGATATTCATAGGCATCTTCAGCTTTAGCTGCTAATGCAGGTTCACTTCTGATCAAAATCTCAGATAGATTCTTATCACGTTCTGGAAGTGGCTGCTGCAAAACGGTTGTATATTCTGACAAGGGATCCTTATCGTTATCATCCTCGTTTTTTGACTCAGGAGTTTGAGGTTTGGTTGTTTTCTCTCCCTCCTCTTCCTTCTCTTCCTTTTTTTCCGGCTCCCTAACTTCTTCAACCACCGGGATTGTTGGTCCTGGGACCCTCGTTTCCTCCTCTGAATCAGGCTTATGACTCACTTTAACCTTCAACTTCTTGCCATCTTGCACAGGACTTGTTATAAATCGGTCACTGCATCCGACTAGAATTACGGTAAAAAATACCAAAGACCCCAAAATAGTTCGGCTTATTTCTGATAATTTTTTCATGTGATGCCCCACCTAAGTTATTTCCTAAGATTTTTTAGACTCAGTAATAAACTTATCGGAAACACAATCAAAAAAAATTAAATAAAAATATTAAATCATGCTAATTAATTAGAATTATAAAGATATTTCAAAGAAATGATTTCTGAAATTTACAAAAAAATATAAAATACTCTAATTAGAGGTCCATATCCAAAACTTTTCCAACCAACTCAAAGATTTCATCAGGATCAAAGGGTTTAGTAATATAACGATCAGCCCCCACAGCCAGACCTTTTTTCCGATCAGGCGTCTGCCCCTTGGCCGTCAACATGGTAATAAATATATCTTCCATCTTGAGCTCTTGCTTTACCTTCTCGCAAACTTGATAACCGTCCATCTCTGGCATCATAATATCCAGAAAAACAAATTCAGGCTTATCATTAATAATTATTTCCAAGGCTTCTTTCCCATTGACAGCGGAAAGAATCTCAACTCCCTCATCTTCAAACTCTTCTAATGTTTGAGTTAAAACATTGATTATGTGCTTTTCATCATCAACGATTAGAATCTTCTTTGCACTCATGCAGCAACCCCTTTACTTGGATCCTCAGAATTTGGAAAATGCAGAGCTTAAATATACCACAGAATGCTAAAATTTAATATTAAAACTAGATTCTTAAAAGTCTTGAATTAAATCAATCAAAGAGGGGTAGGATATAAACGGATTAGCCACATCTTGATACTCGGCGATTTTAGCAGCACGCACTCGCTCTTTTTCATCCACTGGATCCTGAGTCATCCACTTACGGAAAAAGTACTCCTGCTCAAAATCAATTCGCTTACTGTAACGCACAGAAAAATAAAACATGGAGCGAGCCACATTCCCCTTATGACGGTCCCATGGTTCAAAGCAGTGGGTGTCCCATTGACTGTAACCAAGCTTTGAACCCTCATCCATATAATCAGAGTAAACAACCTCACAAAAAGGATAGTTTCCACGAGTAGAGTTAGTTCTAGAATCTGAGGGATAAAGATGATACAGATCCGACTTAGCCTTTCCTCTTGCTCCCTTACTACGAGGCCATGTATGTTCACAGTTCATTATATTAGCATTGGGCACCTTATTAGTATGCACACATTTACCCGTGTATACCCCACAGACGACTCCATCTTTATTATCCAGCTCGGTAAACATTAAATGCCTAGCCAACCAATAGTCTAAGGTATTTGCCCCAAACAACAACTTTCTCATTTCACGTTTAAGCTTATGATCACACCTGTTAACTATGGGGGAGTAGTCTAAGAGAAAGCCCTCCCTCTCTTCACCTAAGGAATCGAGGAACTTGTCCCACCTCATCCGACATTCGGGTTCAATCTCAGATTGAGCGTTAATATTTACCATCAGAACACACAGCACCACACTAGTAAAAAGAACACACTTATTACGAAATGCCATACTTGGATTACCTTTGATAAAGTGATCACAAAATTGTCTTTAATTATTTTGACTTCTAACAGATATATTTTTATAAATAAAGCCAATTAAACTTTTATTAACTTTTCTATCTAAAGGATCTGCTATGAAAGGTAATATTACCAGACATCCTGCTCGATACTTTGAATCTAAAAATAACAGAGAGGTCACCTGCCAACTATGCCCCAGGAATTGCCACCTAACAGATGGTAAACGAGGGGTCTGCTTTGTACGCCAAAATATTGAAGGATCTATGATTCTTACAGCCTATGGTAGAAGTAGTAGTTTCGCAGTCGATCCCGTTGAAAAGAAACCTCTATTTCACTTTTACCCCAATGAACCCATATTATCCTTTGGCACAGCAGGTTGTAACCTAACTTGCCAATTTTGTCAAAACTGGTCCATTTCTAAAAGCCGAGCCATGGAAACCCTTTCCCAACATGCCTCACCCGAACAAATTGTTCAACTTGCCCAAAGAGAGGGCTGCAAAATGATTGCCTTCACCTATAATGACCCCGTCATCATTACCGAATTTGTTGTGGATGTGGCTAAAATCGCCCATGAGAACAATATAAAAACGGTGGCTGTAACTGCAGGCTACATATCCGCTCCTGCTAGAAATGAATTTTTTTCCCATATGGATGCGGCCAATGTAGATTTAAAAGCTTTTACTGATAGATTTTATCAAAAGCTTGCCAGTGCCTCCTTACAACCGGTTTTGGATACTTTAAAATATATCAAACATGAAACCAAATGCTGGCTGGAAATCACCAATTTAGTGATTCCTAAAGAGAATGATGATCCCCAAGAGATAAAGGAGATGTGTGAATGGATTGTGGAAAACCTAGGACCGGAAGTTCCCCTCCACTTTTCAGCCTTTCATCCCGATTTCAAACTCTCCCATCGAGAATCAACCCCTCTTTCAACTCTAGAGAGTTGTTATGAAATTGCACAAAAAGCAGGCATTAAATACGTTTATTTAGGAAATGTGACAAAGCAGGACACTGCGACCACCTATTGCCATGAATGCCAAAAGCCAGTCATCACTCGAGATTGGCATCATGTTCAAGAGAACTTACTTAAAGAGAATGGAGCTTGCCCTCATTGCCAAGCGATCTGCCACGGTCACTTCTAGCCAATATAGATCAGAAAACCTTTTAAATAGTCTCCATCCGGAAAAGCGGCCATTACGGGATGGTCGCCACCCCCACCTAATTTCTCGACAATTTGAGCCTCTCGTCCTGCTGCCAAAGTAGCTTCTGAAATGACTTTTTGAAAAATATCGGGTTTCACTGCTCCACTACAGGAATAGGTCAGCAGAAAGCCTCCTGGTTCCAATAATGACATTCCTAGCTGATTTAATTCCCGATAAACCCTTAAGGCTTTGCTTAAACCACGCTTGGAAGGAGCAAACTTAGGGGGATCTAAAATAATGACATCCCATTTTCTCCCCTCCGCTTTATACCCCCTCAAAACATCAAAGGCTTTTGCACATACAAAACTCCCTTGAGATAAGCAGTCATTCCATTCAAAATTGGTCTTCGCCACCTCTAAGGCAGGCTCAGAAGAATCCACATTAGTTACATGAATGTCGGAATCAACATTCGCTGCGACAACCCCAAAAGCCCCCGTATAAGAAAAGGCATTTAGAATATTTATAGGTCGGCCATTGACCGAGTTTTTATAATGTTGAACCAAGTCTTTCAATCGTTCCCGACTGTATCTTTGATCTAAATAAAAACCGGTTTTTTGCCCCGCACCAATGTCCACCGCAAATTTACAATCCCCTTCCCAAATTTCGATACAATCTTCAGGGCAGATCCCAGCTAAAGTCTGAACTTCTTTCTCTAAGCCCTCTTTCAATCTGAGATCATCTTTACTTCGCTCTAAGATTCCTTGAGGGTTGAACTTCTTCAGCTCTTTCACTAAATCAGGTTTTAGCAGTTCCATCCCTTTGGTAAATATTTGAATCACGAAAAAAGGTCCATAAGCATCTACAACCACCCCAGGTAATCCATCTGACTCGGAGTTAATTAAACGAAAAGCCTGCTTATTGCTGCTTAGATCAGTGCTTTGAGGACATAAACCAAGTCGATGACGCAGTTGAAATGCAGATTTAACCTTCTTGCTCATAAATAAGGAATCAATCGACTCCGCAGGATCCCAGCTTAAAAGTCGAACGGCAATTTGGGAGTGAGCATTATAATAACCGCGTCCCACAAAATTTCCCTTATGATCTACAACTTCGACCAAGTCCCCTCCATTCAATTCAGGAACAGATTTGACTGCCCCAGAAAAAATCCAAGGGTGTCCACAGCGAGCTGAATAATCTCGCTGTTTTCGTAGCTTAAGTGTAGGTAGTTTCATGATTCTCACCAAATAGTAGTAAACCGATTGATTTAGAATGCCTGGATAAAATCAAGATAGACCGATAGATAGGAAAAGATCCTTCCCAAAAAAAGAATCTTCTAGCTTGAGCATGGTATTAAAAGAAAAGTTTCCTCTGAGACGAAATGAGGGATCGCAGGCGGAACCTTGCGAGCACCGCCCGAAGGAATTTTCTATCTCTTCTTACGCTGATGTCGTGTTCTAGCTAACAGTTTACGATGCTTATGTTTTCTCATCTTTTTCTTACGTTTTTTTATAACACTTCCCACTAAATTCCTCCTGGCACTGATTCCAAAATGAGAGGGTACCTTATTAAATTCCTCTCTTTCTGTCTAGTATTTTTTCACCTATATATTATTAACCCCTTTAAGCTTAGGAAGCTTGGTAACGTCCCAACAGCTTAAAAGTGGTTGTCATAACCTTCACCTTTTCTAGTAGAGCAACCACCTTCTCAGACATTATATCACCTTGAAAATCGAGAAAAAATAGAAAATGATCTGGATAATCTCGACTTGGAATGGACTCGATCCGGGTTAAATTAATTTTTTCTTTGGCAAAAAGTGCCAAAATCTCATAAAGACTCCCTGCGCGATCCTCTGCTCTGAAGGTAACTGAACATTTGGACAGAGCTCCTTCTACCTTTGCCCCCTCCTTTGCTATTATAAGAAACCGGGTCTTATTTTTTCCGTGATCCTCAATACCTTTATGAAGAATCTGTAAATGGTAGAGCTCAGCACTTAACTCACTGGCAATGGCTCCTACTCCAGACCATTTGGCTTCGGACAGCATTTTTGCGGAACCTGCGGTATCATAGAATGGCGTGGGTTCAATATCCTTATCGCGAAGAAATTTGGAGCATTGAGATAAGGCCTGCGGATGCGAGTAAACTTTTTTGAGTTCCCGTACATTTGCCCCAGGAAGAGCCAATAAGCAATGATGAATGGGAATCTTTATCTCTCCCACCACGGTGACATTTTCATTAGATAACAGCTCGTTCACCTCAGTGACTGAACCTCCAATGGAATTTTCAACGGGAACAATTCCATAATCAAAAAAGCCTTTGCAAACCCCTTTAAAAACTTCAGAGAATTTTAAGCAGGGAATATAGGCCATCTGAGGAGCAAACTCGCGAGCCGCCACTTCCGCATAGGCTCCATGTTCACCTTGAAAAGCTAAGAGTTTTATATCTTGCTTTTGTAACCGCCGACTTTCACTCATAATATTGGTAAAAAGCTCTGTAGAAAAGTCTTCTCTGGTTAATCCAATAGAATGTTGCTTGATGTAATTTAATACTTCAGCTTCTCTCTTAGCATCCACCACTTGGCTTTTTAATTTTCTGGCACGCAAAGCAAGCTCAAGGCGCTGGTCCAATAGCTTTAATATGTCAAAATCTATGCGATCGATCTTATCTCGAATTTGATTTAAATCCATATTGACCTCTGCAGCAGTTGCGTTATCGGAAAAAACTCAGACCTCACAATTATAAAATTCTGAGGGTTGAAGGCCGATTAACACACAGGAACTTTTATTTCAACAATTTAGCTGATTGTTGCCTACAAATTAAAGAACATTTACCACATAAGAAGATTATGATACTAGGTGGACACCATGTTAGAAATTAAGCATCTCGACAAAATTTATCCCAACGGTACTGTAGCCTTAAAAAATGTCTCTTTGAATGTAAAAAAAGGTGAATTTCTCGCCATTATAGGCCCAAGTGGATCTGGAAAATCCACTTTGCTTCGCTCTATCAACCGTTTAATTTCTGATACCACTGGAGACATATTTTTTGATGGAGCTAATATTCAACAAGCCTCATCCTCAGAATTACGTAACATCAGGTCCAAAATGGGGATGATATTTCAACAGTTCCATCTGATACCCCGAAAGACAGTTCTCACCAATGTATTGGCGGGCAGTCTATCCATAACCAACCTCCCCCGCTCGCTCTTATTTGCTTTTTCTGAATCTCAAAATCACCAGGCCATAAAGTGCCTTAGGCAGGTAAATTTGGAGGATAAAGCTAAAGCAAAAGTAGAAGAATTGAGTGGCGGTGAACAACAAAGAGTTGCCATTGCAAGAGTCTTAATGCAATCACCTCAGTTGATTTTGGCAGATGAACCCGTTTCCAATTTAGACCCTACCACCAGTAAAAATGTGATGCAGTATCTAAAGCAAATTAATCAAGAGATGCAAATCACCATTTTATGTAATCTTCATCTCCTTCCCTTGGTACAACAGTATGCAGATCGAGTTGTAGCCCTGAACAAAGGAGAGCTGGTCTATGATGGAGATCCCTTTGGGATTGATGAAGAATGGTTCTTTAAAATATACCCAGATACAGCTGCTCAAAGTGAATTATGATGAATAAAAGCTACCTTCCCACTCAATTCGATAGAATGCTCTTCTTGCTAAAGTGGAATTTGGTGGATCTCTTTTTTTGGTTCTATAACATTTTAATTCTCTACAAAATTCTTTGGCAGCAAAGCATTCTCCGCGTTAGATTTCTTCATTTTGCATCTTCAGATTTTGCTTATGCTCTTCTCGGGTCTGTACTCATCACCCTCACTATGAAGATCATCCAGCCTTCATCACTGGGACGAGAGCTCATTTTGTTTCTAAAGAGAAAACCATTCACCCTCTCAAAGTTGCATCTGATCCAACTACTTATTTTTTCTCTAGTCACTCTCATTGCAGGGATCTACTTTACTCAACTCTCTCTTCAGTCCTTCTTCTCCCAGTACGGATTTGCCGCAGCAGGTCGAATTTTTAGCTCCCTCCTAACGCCCAACTTCAGTATCTTTAATGAAGCCGTATTCAGTGCTATAGAATCAATATACATGGCTTTAATGGCAACGGTATTAGCCATTCCTATCTCCTTTGTGTTCAGTTTTTTCGCTGCTCAAAACCTAACTCAAAACAACACTTTTTTAAAACTGGGTTATTTTTGTATTCGATTTATTCTGAACGTAACTCGTGCCGTAGAGCCCTTAGTCTGGGCCATTATTTTTTCTGTTTGGGTGGGAATTGGGCCCTTTTCTGGTATGATTGCTTTATGCATTCACTCTATAGCAGCCCTTACCAAACTTTACTCTGAACAGATAGAAAATATTGATCCAGGACCTGTGGAAGCCATAACTGCAACTGGTGCCAACGGGGTTCAAATCATTTGGTATGCCGTGGTGCCTCAAGTATTTTTACCCTTTCTCTCTTTTACCATTTACCGATGGGATATTAATGTTCGCATGGCAACCGTTATTGGTCTGGTGGGAGGTGGAGGTATCGGAACCCTGTTAATGCAATACCAAGGCATCGGAAAATGGAATGAGGTGGGACTCATTATTATCGTAATTGCATTTATTGTATGGATTTTAGATTTACTGAGTGCCTCGGTTCGCAAGGCACTCATTTAATATCTGCATATAATTAGTAGGCAGTCGCTCCATCAAAGGTGCTTAGATCAGAGGTATCAATGGTAGGAATACCCGCTTTCTTGTGATTTAAGATCACAAATTCATCATCACCGGTGGCCGTTTTGTCAATCACATAATAGCCTTCATCATTTTGATTAAAGCACTGTTTCCATACGGTAGGTCCTTGATTGTCTCTAGGTGGACCTAACTTACCACAGCCGCTTTTACCCCCCCATACGGGAGTGTAACATCCCGTCATTTTAAACTCACCTTTCTCTTTAAGTGCCTTTCTGACACTTACTTCCAGCATGGCACCTGCCCATCCACAACCTTTCAGTTTACCATCCTTAGACTGAGTGGTTTGGGTAATAAATCCACGAGCAGCTTCCCCATAAGATCCTCCTGGATTACGCCAATAGACCACGGTACCAGCAAAGGTGGTGGGGTGAATATCGAATGCAGCATAAGCAATGTTTGAACCATATTGATTCGAATTTTCGGCACTCTCATCGCCCATGGGCATACCGGCATTGTAATTGACCAATCCATCTTTAGTAAAAAGATCTTTTTCAGCAGCTAAACTAGCAGAACGAACTTCATATTTGATTTTTTGATCTTTCGCTGAATTGTATACCTTACTGTACTGCAAACTGGTTACATGGTTCATGCTCGAACCATTTCCTCCAGCAGGACCTTGTGGACCAGGACCTTGTGGCCCTCCTCCCCCCGCTGATTCCTGGGGAACAACCTTAATCCACATTACTCCATCGTAAGCAACATTCCCTTTACTGGAAGGTGAATGAACCAGGTTTACATAGGTGTCATTGGCATTACTACCAGAACTCTCCATTTTAATTTGGGTGTGATAGACAAGACGTTTCTTAACATTGGGTCTTCTCGTAATTGTGGCAGCAGTGAAATTAGGACCTCGCCCCGCAACAGTTTTCAGTAAATCCAATGAGTCACCCACCTCTTTTGGGAGAACCGCTTCCTCACTATAACTCTTCTTCATTTGACAAAGCATCCCTTGAAGTAGTTTTAGAGCGGAGTCAACTCGTTTCATCGTGGCCTCAATTAACTCACGGCTCTTACCAACCATACAGGCTTCACCGGTGGTATTAACCTCATCATCCGAGATGGTAGCAAAAAGATCTTCAGCACCACCACTGTCTAGTATTTGATTCACATTTCCTCTTGCGGGTCCTTGCACAGTCCCAGATAGAATACCGAAATCAAATTGATAACAGGCCTCTTCACCTCCGGCACCACCTTGGGAGAAGGCATAATTCAAATCAAAATCAAAACACTCTCCCTTTCCATCTAGTCGATTCTTAATGTCTTTCAAGTGCTTTTTGGGATGGACTTTACCGAAACCATCATCTGACCCTTGACCACCCTGGCCGCCTTGACCACCTGGTCCACCAGGACCTCCAGGACCTCCAGGACCTCCAGGTCCATTATGTGGTGGTGGAGGTTGTCCCCCTTCTCCATTATGTGGTGGTGGATGCCCCCCTTCTCCATTATGCGGTGGAGGAGGATGACCTCCTTCACCATTATGAACTGGCGGTGGCGGTCCATCTCCCTGATGAGCAGGCGGTGGATTGTCATTCACCGAAACCAACGGGAGGGCGACCGTGCTAGCTGATTCCTCTCCTGGTGAGTCATCTACTTCTGTAGGAAAGGCAGATACAGCTAATCCTTCCGGATAAGTTACAGCTAAGGGATTTTCAGAAATAGCAAGTGTACTCGCTGCTTCCACCTCCTCATTCCCTTCGGTTTTTTCCTCTTTATCCTTGTCCTTATCCTCCTCCTTTCCTAAATCAAGATTCTCACAGGAAAGAAATTGGAGCATCAGTAAGACAAAACAAAGCAGGCTCCCCAGTGTCAACGAATAGGATCTCTTCATACATACCTCACAAATTATCGATCTGAAATGGAATGAACTGTATTTATAACTATAAATGATTGTGGATAATGAAACAAGATTTGGCGGTGCTAGTCTGAGTTTTTCATAAGAAATGAAATTAACTCTTTAATTCCAGACTCCAATGGTTTTACTTCTAAAAGAAAGGAGAGAATGAGGTGAGGGCCATTTTGATCGGACAAATTAAAAAAGAAGCCGGGATAAAAATAAACTTGATGCCTTTCTAATAATTGGAGGACCATCTCCTCTTCATCCAAACTGTCTATATGCAACTTAAGCACCATATAAAAACCACCTTGAGGCTCCACAAAAGATATTCGATGGCAGGATTTAAGCAGTTTGAGGGCTCGCAGTCTGCGTTCAGCTACTATTTGTTGGTAATGCTCAACAAAAGGAATTCCATGCTTAAAAAGGTCAGGAAGAGCAAAACCAGCAAAGGTATTGCATGATAAATAAGTATCAATATAAGTTTCTAAATGATCGCAAGCATGCTTTTTTAAATGAGAGGATCCCATCACCGCAATCCACCCACACTTGAGCCATGGGAGAGCAAACATTTTTGAAACCCCATTTAAAATAAAAACCAGGGGAGCCTTAGCAAAGAATCTATTGATCGAAAATTGGGAGGACAATGAATCATCAAATTGAAAGGGTTCAAAAACCTCATCAACGATAATTGCTAAATCATATTTGATCGCCAATGATTCAACCTTTTTTGCCTCTTCTTCGCAAAGAATATGGCCGGTAGGGTTGTTGGGAGAGATAATGATAATAGCACGGGTCAACCGAGTGATTTTCTTTTCCATGGCGGCAAAATCGATTTGCCAGTTGTCATCTTCTTTAAGCTCATAGTTATCTAATTTGACATAACAATGCTCAGCAATGTGATCGAATAAGGGATAAGAAGGATTAGCAGCTAAAAATCTATCCACAGGT
>CAYFLR010000006.1:29522-58192 GCA_964343805.1 uncultured bacterium
ACTTTCCCGAGCAGATAAATCCCCTTTGGAAACGGGAGCATAATCAATATGCTTAGTAAAACGCTGCCAGGAGTCATCGAGGATGGAAGAAGGAAATTCAATACCACAAGATAGGGGGTTTCCGTCAAACAAACAATTCACCCTTTGCCCTTGCTCTAGTATTTGCTGGTATTTTTGAGTGATTTTATTAACTGTTTCCATAATATGTAATATCCTAGTTTACTTTGAGGCAAATTATGATAGAAAATCAATGCTCTTATTACAACCTGAATTCAACCCGGATACTTCATAATGAAATATAAACAAATGCTCTCCATTTCTTTTCTATTGCTCACACTCAGCTTAGGCGGCTGCAGCAAATGTCAAAGGAGTGTGGAATTAGGCAGCCGAGATAACCCGGTGAAGCTCTACTTTTCCCCTTCCGTTGACCGGCAGACCATTTCTAAAAAGTCAGAAAAGCTACTGACTTTTTTAGAGAAAAAAACAGGGTACTTTTTTACAACTGCCATACCTATGAGTTATATTGCTTTAGTAGAAGCCTTTGGGTCCAAACAAGCGGATCTGGCCGTCATGAATAGTTTTGGTTATATTTTAGCTAATCGAAAATATCAAGCTCAAGCCCGCTTCATCGTTTCCAGATATGGCAAAACCACCTACCAAGGGCAAATCATCACTCATGTTGACAGTGGTATAGAACGCATTGCCGATCTGAAAGGAAAGAATTTTGCATTTACAGATTCTGCTTCCACCTCAGGATTTTTGCTCCCTTACAAAATGTTTAAGGAGAGGAAAATAAATTTAGGAAACACCGTTTTCGCCATGAAGCATGACAATGTAGTTACCATGGTCTATCAACGCCAGGTGGATGCTGGCGCCACTTATTATGCTCCCCCAGCAAAAAATGGGAAAATCCATGATGCCCGCAACCTTGTACTCACCCAATTCCCCGATGTGGCAGAAAAAGTAAAAATCATAGCCCTCACCGATCCCATTCCCAATGATCCGTTGGTATTTAGATATGGGATGCCTACCCCAATGAAAGAAAAAATTGAGCATGCTTTATTAGAGTATCTAAAAACTGCCGAAGGGAAAAAAATCTTTTTCGGCATCTATGGAATTGATAACCTGATGCCTGCTAATGACAGCACCTATGACAGTTTAAGGCAAATGCTCAACCTCAATGAACTGCAACCTGAAAAAATACTGCAAGAACTCCATCAAACCAGAAAGAAAAACTAAATTGAATTTAAGCAAAATCTCCTCATCTCTAAAGACGTTCTACCCCAAAATCGACCGCTGGGCTTTATGGTTAGTGATATTATTGGTCCTCCTAATGGAAGCTTACTTTTTCTTAAAGTGGGGAAGAGTGGCGGATGGCTTCTGGAAATTTAGAAATTTTCTCCCCTTTGACAGTCACTGGTATCATAAGATTGTAGTTGATGGTTACCAGTTCAGCACTGATCCAAAGGTCCAATCTAATGTGGCTTTTTTCCCCATTTATCCATTACTTATAAAAGGAACCCACTTCCTCACCGGATTCTCCTACATCATCTGCCAATACCTGGTTTCCTTTCTCTCTAGTTTAGGATCCTTAATCCTCTTATTTTATGTTAGTTCCCATTTTTTTAATCGAGTAGCCGCCTTTTTTTCTTGCCTTTTCTTTTTACTCTACCCCCCCAGTTTCTTCTTGCTAGCTGGCTATACGGAAAGTACTTTTTTATTTTTTATTTTTGCTGCTATTTTGGCCTACCAGAAGAACCTAACCTTCTTGGCTTTTTTATTGGCGGGGCTATCCACAGGAACTCGCTCTGCAGGAGCTTTTTTCTCCTTTGCTTTAGTACTTCATTACATCTTTATTCATAGACCCCCCTTCACCCCTTTTTCCGTGCCTAAATGGCTCTCTCTAACTGGCAAAGTAATAGGATACAGTTTATTATCCTTATCTGGAATTCTACTCTATATGAGTTATCTCTATGCTAAATTTGATGATCCAGTGGCATTTATGACCACCCTCCAAGCTTGGGGTTATCAACCTCCGTCCATGGTTAATACTCTCACTTTTTACCATGCCTTTGATCAAATCATGGTCAGATACAGCTCAATTTTTAAGACTCTATTTAGGCTCCCTGCCTACCATGTTCCCTTTTTAAGTAGTCTGTTGATACTGGGAAACTTATTTTTGCTGTTTTTTATCAGAAGTTTTAAACTTCCATGGTACTTGTTAGTTTACGGTTTCATTGCTTTACTCTACCCCATTTATGCCACCAGTGGAGTCAAGGAATCTTGGCTGGCAATGGGCTCCATTGGAAGGTATCAACTGCAAACAGTATTTCCCTTTCTTATTTTAGGGCAATTTGCCTACCGGCACCCGCTTGCCGTTCCCTTACTTTCAATTTCATTTTTTCTGATTTACCGCAAACTCATCGCTCTCTTTTTCAACCTGATGTGGGCTGGTTAAAGCTGGATTAGCCCCAATTAAAATTCCTTGTTGTGGACTGAATTGACAGGCTCAACATTTTAATAAACTCACTCCGATCAATCTCTTCAGCTCCTAAACTTAAAAGGTGAGATGTGGTCATTTGGCAATCGATTAAATCAAAATTCCAACTTACAAGGTGTTCACACAGAAATTTCATAGCCAATTTGGAGGTGTTGGGCTCTAGGTGAAACATGGATTCTCCAAAAAAACAGCGCCCCAAAGAAAGACCATATAGACCACCACATAGTTGATTTTCTGCATTGAAGACCGCCACGCAATGAGCAATACCTATATGGAAAAGTCGCCTATAGGCCTTTTTCATATCTTGATGAATCCAAGTTCCATCTTGCCCCTCTCTGGGAACCTTGGCACAGTGTTCAATAACCTGTTCAAAATGAGTGTCAAACTCACATCGGTATATTCCTTTTTTTTCCAGTTGTTTTAGCTTTTTTGAACAGTGAAATTTCAAAGGGTATAGTACCAAGCGCGGATGAGGAGAAAACCACAAAATGGGTTCTTCATTGTACCAGGGGAAAATACCACTGGCATAAGCAAGAATCAGACGAGCGGGTGTGAGGTCTCCTCCTACGGCTAATAGACCATCTGAGGTGGATTTATTTACTGGTGGAAAGTCTATAATTGGCATCTGTCTTCATCCAAGTTATTTTAAGCCTAGAATTATAACTTGAGGAACCTATGGCGGCAAGATATACTCCACTTATCCAATCAAATTTTCTGGAAAGGATTGATATTATGGTGACGTATCGTTGTTATGTGAGTGGGAGAGTTCAAGGTGTTTTTTATCGTCTGAGCACTCAACGCGAAGCCAAACTTTTGCAGATAAATGGATACGCAAAAAACCTACCTGATGGGCGAGTGGAAGTCATTGCACAGGGTGACCCAGCTAACATCAATCGTTTAATTGAGTGGTGTAAAAAGGGTCCAGAAATGTCTCGAGTGGACAATGTACAAAGTGAGGAGTACAAGACTAACGAGTCTTATACTGATTTTAAGACCTATTAAAAATACGTTAAATCGTATTATTTATTACTGCTAAAAATCGGATTAACCAGAGTTTAAGACTAAGAATGATGTTTAAAAACTAATTCCCCTCGCCGAGCATCGATATGTTGAATAGTGGCCTGCACCCAACCATTTAGTTTGGAATTTTTAGATGCTTTGAGCTTTCCGCGAATATTTAAATTTTCTAACTCAACAAAAAAACCATCGGCTAGATCATTTAAAATCGCTACCCTAAATAGGGTTCCACTGGGTTGATTATGTATATATTTGAGTTGATAAAATCGAGTCACATCTTGTTCGAGATTACGAATTTTTCTTTGCTCTTCTTCTGCATGAGATAATATTTGAAGTAATTCTTGGGATGTATAGGAGGCTTCAGATTCCTCTAACAGACTAACTATCTGCCTTTGCAATACAAGATCAGGATAGCGCCGAATGGGTGACGTTACTTGAGTATAAAGTGAAAGCCCCAAACCAAAATGACCCGCAGGATCTATCGTCAGCCTAGCTGGTGGTAGAAATCGAATGATGGACTGTGTTTTGATAGGATCATAGCACTTGCGAATATCGGCTACCAATTCAGTATCTAGTTCTTTGGAGGCTTTATCCTGGGTTCGATAAATAAAAGGAAGATTATTTTCTGCAGCAAAAGACGCGGCAATATTATTAGCGATGATCATCAGTTCACTAATCATTGTACGGCTAAGGCTATTGGTATCGATGATTTTGAGTTCTATTTGCTCATCTTTCACCATGAGCTTAGGTTCTCTACGTTTAAATATGAGAGCCCCTGAACGAGCGCGTTCATCTTGAAATAATGGGGCTAATTGGGCTAGTTTTTGTAAGGCCCCTTGCAATGTTTCACTATCAGGAATACTTATTTCTTCATTGTTAAGAAATTGATCTACATCATCATAGTTCAGACGATAATTAACCTCAATCACTCCTCTCTTGATTTCCGATGAAAGAATCTCACCCTGATCATTAACTAATATTCCATAAGAAAGAGAGGGTCTCATTTCTCCTTGTACTAGGCTTGCCAGGTCATGAGCAATTCTCTTTGGAACCATCGACACAACAGATGTAGGCAAGTAAATGCTGGAGCAGCGATCATAGCCCACCTCATCCAAGAGATCATCTTTTTCGCAATAATGAGCCATATCAGCAATATGTATCCAAATTTGGGTTCCCTCATCAGTGGTTTCGAGGGAAATAGCATCATCAATCTCTTCTGTTTCCACATCATCAATACTAAAGGTCATTAAATCTCTGAAATCTTGGCGAGAACTGATACTAGGGTCATCCATAGAAAAAGGAGGGCAACTCTCAACAAATGAAGCTACTTTCTTATTAAAGGTATCGGTAAATCCCGCTTTGATGACCCAAGGGTCCGCATCTTTGGAAATTCGACCCAAGTTCTGTAAGAAACGAAAGGCCACCTCTTGTAAATCACTGTTAGAGTTAGCGGATCTTAGGATGGACTCCAAGGAACCCACCTCTTTATTCTGTACAAACATTTCCACTCGTCTGACTAAATCAGTCATTTCCTGCGGTACAGGTTCGGCCTCATCATTACCTAAAACCTGTTTAATGTAGGCGACCTGACCTGCAATAAGGTCCGCTTTTTTACGACGGGCAATAATTTCCTGTTTTCGAGTTTCCACAGCGTCATGGGTGCGAACAAAAACAAACACCCCTTTCCTACGGAAGTGAATAAAATCATTAAACATTTCTCGGAGCATAGCAGAAGAATGAGAAGAGTCAGAATTGCCAAAATAATCGAGTGTTACATCTGAAATCTCGATTCGAGTCTTCTCATCATACTCTTCAATGAGCGTCTCCCATAGCAACTCCGTATCGATATCTTGTTGTAAATCAATTATAACCTGTTCAATCTTCTTCACGCGACCGGCAAATTGATTAGGAGAACAGCTTCCGTGAGTCCAAAGCACTTGATCAGCTCGTAATTTACCATTTCTACCAAATTCATCCACCACACCTAAACGGTCTTTATTGGCTCGCGTCACTACCGCAAATTTAGTGCTATTTTCAAAGACATACTCGACTATTTGCCCTTCCAGTTCACTCACTTTCACTCCTCATTACACATGATCCTGTCTATTCTGGATCCAGGTAATAAAACAAAAAAACCGTTGCAATAAAAGTATATTATGGACAAGGCCTCAAAAAGTAAAAAATTGAGGTGGTATTTCAAATGGAATTTAAGTATAAGGAATCCGGGGAGGGTATAAATTTTGGTTATTGTTTTAATTAACCCCCCTTATTATCATTTCATTAAAAATCGCGTTAGGAGAACATCAATGATTAGCAAAATCCTTTTTTCATTCATCATTGTATTTGGTTTAAATACTGCTTGGGCTGCTCCATGTACTAAGCCAGAGAAAAAAAACATGAAGAAAATTCACAAAAAAGTAAGACATGCGCTTGGCCATCTCAATGTCACTCCTAAGAAAGCCAAAGGACTTCTAGACAAAGCCACAACCGAGACTTTGATGGCCTCCAGCTTTATCAATAAAGCACGCGGAAAAGACAAAAAAGCCAAGAGTAAAGATCTATTAGCAAAGAGCCAAAATGTATGTAAGGCAAAATCCAACCTGAATAAAGCCTCCATCATGCTGAGCGGACTTGAAACAAAGAACTGCTGGCAAGGAAATGATACAAAAGCCCTTGCTCAAATAAAACTCGCCCTCAAAGATCTAAAGCAAGTAATTACTGACAAAAAAGTAAGCTGCAAAAAATAAATCCAAACCTACTTTTAGAGCCTGCCTTTCAATCAAGGAGGGCTCTTTCTAAATCTTTCTATTTGACTTTAGAAGGGATGGCAATTAAAACCATTGAGTCGATTTTTTTAGAAATTTTAAAAAATGCTAGGTTCTTTTTCTTTATAGCGCCTGGCTCGTTCAGTCATTAACCAAATGAAGGAGATGGTATGAAGTTGTTTTTAGTTTCTTTGATCAGTGTCATTAGTTTCACCGCTCTCAACGCTAACTTTGTTATTTCAGAAGAGAATGGCGGTCAAATGAGAATGGCTGCGGATATTATCACAGGTTTTGAATATGGACGAACTATGGAAGAAGAAGGCTATAAGTCCTCTTTCAGACTCTATAAAGGACGATTTGGCTTCAGTGGAAAAATTCAAAAAGACATCGGTTACAAATTTAAAATTCGCATGCAACATGTAAAAGCCAAAGATGATCAAGATTTCTCTATGTTTAAAATGGTAGATCAAGCTTGGTTAAGCTATGCTTTTGCTGATGGTGCTGTAAAGTTAAGAGCTGGAAAAGTCAGCCCAGGAGCGGGTGTAGCAGATCAACTCGATAGTATGTACCCTATTACCTTTGCTTTTGAAGAAGGCTCTTTATTTGCAGGTGAATACTCTCTCGGTCTTCAATTAATTGGTAAATTACCTGGTAAATTTAGCTGGAGATTCTCTCTCCAAAATGACACTGAGGACTCTACCTACCGCGCCAAAAACCAAGACAATAAATATGATGTGCAATTTGATTTCTCTGGAAAATCTGATAAAAGTATCAAAGAAAAAGATCTGAGTGGTGGTTTAAGGTATAAGTATGGAATTAGCCTGATTCATTTAGCTCCTACTTCAGGTCCAGAGAGAAACTATGTATCTCCTTACTTTCTCATGTCTGTGTCAAATCTTTTCTTAGCAGCTGGACTTGAATTTGATTTAACCAAAGATAAAGAAAAATCTTCTTATAATTTAGCACTAGCTTATATGGCTATTCCTAAATTTTTCCGTCCTGGTGTCAGTTACTCCACTTTTGGAAAAGAAGATAAAATGGATCAAGTGGTAGCGGCAAATACCACTTTCTTTATTGACAATGGTTACTTTCGCCCCATTTTCGAATATGCATTAGAAATACCCAAGAAAGGCGATAAGAGTTACAAAGTAAAAGCAATGATCTCATTAGACATCTAAAAAGAAGCGTCAATCGCAGCTTTGAAGTCTTTATAATCAAAGCCCTTGGATTTAAGAAAATTAACCATCTTGAATTTAAGGGCTTTTCTTTTTTCTACGGTTATCTTTATAGTTTTAAGTTTTTTAGTTAAAACCTGCCGGGCACACTCTTCCACCGTAGTTTCCATGGCCTCATAGTAGCTAATTATTTCTTCCTGAGAGAGGTTGATATCCTCTTGATAAAGCTTATTTTGAATGTAATTGGGACCGCATCCTTTTCGAATCCAACCTCTGAGTTTAACTTCGATGTATCTCTCTTCACTGAATAATCCTTTCAGTTCAAATTCATTTATCGCGCCTTCAATATCTTCGATCAAATAACCTTTAGTCAATAAGTGTTCCCTTAATCTGGCTCTTGAATAATCACGACGACTGAGCAGTTGCATAAGCTTCTTGTTTAGATCTATAGGCTGAGTTGGTGTTTTATTAGGGGTTCGTTCCTTCATGTAGAAAGTTCTATATTGAACTCCAGGAATGATCAAGGTAAAATCTTGATATAAGTGCAGTTTATAAACATTTTTAGGTTTCCAGAATTAGGTCCGACCTAATGATAAAAAGGTGAAGCCAAAAGAAGGGGATTTATATGAGAAGTTATAACAGTTTAAAATATTTCATTTTAATATTCCTGCTATTTTTTAGCTGCTCGCTTTTCGCCAGTACCAATGCCTTTATCGCAGCGGAAGCGGCCCCAGCCTTTTCATCCCCTGATAATAAAGGGACACCGCAGGTAAAAATTCCCATGGGAACCCAAGTAAAAAAAGTAAAAACACAGGATTTTTGGGTCCAAATTTCCCATAAAAGCCAATCATTATGGATACATAACATGTACCTCTCGGACAAAAATCCCAAGGCGGCTAGAAGAGGATTTCTCTCAGTCTTTAAAGGCATGATCTCCAAAATGAAAAAGAAGGCTGGGACGGGCCGTAAAAGAGCCACCGTCATGGGTATCAGAGGATTAGATGAAGAAGGAGACTTAAAAAACCTCGATATCGAACCAGATTATGACACTGTGGATCGAATCGATCGACAATATTTCCCCATTAAACCCAGAGTCATGAAAAAGTTTCTACGTACCATGCATTAAACAGGATGTTTATAATATAACAATAAGGAATTATTATGAAAAAACACATAAACCGCATTAATATTTTTTTGATTGGCCTCATATTCTTAATGAATAACTGCACCAGCCAAAAAAATGAACCGGCTCAACCTGTCGTTGCCCAGAAAGTAAATCATAAGGAGCATGACGACATAAAGAAAGAGATTGAGGTAGGCAGAAACGTTGCAGGTAAATTAATAGCGGCCTTTGGTCTTTATAACCATCCCAAGGTCAATGCCTATATAAACCTGCTGGGCCAAACCATTGCAGCCAATAGTGATGCCCCAAATAGAAAATATACCTTTCACATACTCAACACCTCTCATATTAATGCCTATTCAGCGCCCGGTGGTTATATTTTTATTACCAGAGGGGCTTTACTCAATGCAAAAAATGAAGCAGAGCTCGCCGCTATCCTCGGTCATGAAATCGCTCATGTAGCCAAAGCTCATGTATACAACACCGTAAAAGCTCTCAAAGAAAAAGACAAGGTTCAAACCAAAGAAATGAAAGCTCGTCAGAGACCCCATAATGATCCTAACAGCGATAGCTCTGACAATAGTAAGGTTCTGGCCAAAATGGTAGGTTTAGGTGGAACCGCTGCAGTGGCACTGTTCAAAGCAATGGCAAATGCAGCCTATGACATTTTGATCAACAAAGGGATTGATCAAATGTATGAATTTGAGGCCGATCAATCTGGTGTCCTCTATGCCCTAAGAGCAGGGTATTCCCCCTTAGCACTGGAGTCTTACTTAAAAAGACTCCATAAAATAAAATCATCCAAGACCATGCAGAGACAAGGTCATACCCATCCTTCTATTGCCAATAGAGTAAATAAATTAAACAAATACCGAAATAAAAATGGTCTCAATGGGATGGCTAAAGGACTTGGCGTAAAAAGGTTTATGAAAATGCTTTCTATTATTCAGAAAGAGAAATCGAGAGCCTAACAAGATTTTTTATTGGGGCAGTGTATAGACCTGTACCGATTTGACTGACTGCTCGAATTTTGAACCAAATCTCTTCTTCAAGCGCATAATATTGGAAAACTCGTCTCCTTTACGAGCTTTTATAAATGAAGTTCCTGGAGTTTTCATAGCTCCTTCTATATCGTCTCCCGCCAGATCAATCACAGTTTTCTTTCGATAAACCACATTGTCATCATCAGTGCTATTAGTGTTTAAAGTGCTTGCCGACTCAGCATTTAACCAGGATACTTGCCAACCGATAAAACCTAAGGAGAGAGTAAAAAGGATCCCCCCTAAAATGATCCGAACCATACTCATTTTACTTTCCTTTCCGGCATAGACTTTTTAAATCGTAAATATAGTGCCCCACTTCATCCCACCAGTATTCATTCTTATTATCTAATGTCCAGCTTCGATGAGAAACCACTGATTGCTCCATTTTAAGAGCAGCAGTTCGGAGCAACTTACTTTGGTTCCTCTTATCAGTGCCCATAAGCTGGTCCTTTTTCCCCATCATTAGTTCAATATAAAGAAGTTTCGCCTGACCAAAACTCTCCTCAAAAATACCCTGAGCCTGAATCAAACGAGTTTTTATAATTTGGCCTAAAGCTTGCTGGCTCCGCTTGGTTCCTCCAGCAATATGCTCAAACACCCGGTTACCTAGTTGAGATTGTTTAAAGGTCGGGGGCATATCTTGAAAGAGAAGATTCTCCGCCTCCCAAGTCTCTATTTCATCACTGAGCTTTTGGAAGTCTTTTTCCTTTTTCAAGGTATTCCAAACCATTTCGGGAATCTGGAGATAAACTTCATCTATGCCTTGCTTATAGCTCTCCCATTGTTTATAAAACACCTCCGGATTTGCATTTTTAACCGTCTCCAGGAAAGCCGTAAATTTCTTTCCTAATTGCATATATCTGGTCATATAATTATAGAGCTCTTTTTTTGCCTTATCGTATTGACACAAGCTAAAGTAAACCATCACAGCCAAAATATGACTCTCTGGCATATAAAAATCCTTAAAGAAAGGAGAGTGAAGAGAATGAAGATTCCCCATAGCTCGATTGTAATCAGCCATCATAAAGTAAGCCCAAGCTTGTTCAAAAAGGCCATCAATCCATAGGTAGGCTGGTTTTTTTACTTTTTTATAATAGAAAGCCGCATTTTTATATTGTTGATTGGCATAAAAAATTCTCGCTAATGCCAATGCACTTTGATGGTAAACATGACGCTCAAAGGGCTGCCATTTCCCCTTCGAAACTGGCTGATTAAGAATCAACTTAAAAGTTTTAGCAGCTTTGGGAAAGTCCTTTTTCAGATAAAAAATGTAAGCCTCATGGAATTTGGCTTTCCGATAGTAACGACTTTTCACCCCAATGCGAGATAGGTAATTTAGAGATGCTTTGTATTCCTTTCTATTAAAAGCATTGATAGCCTTCAAGAAAAAGAATAAGTCTTGCCCAGATGAAGTAAGCTTGGACACTTTGAGTTTATCAATATGATAAGCAAGCACGCCATCCATTCCTCTAAATTTACCTTTGCCCACACGACCAAAGTACTTATTCACAGGATCTGGATTTTTCTCTTTAAGCAGTAGGTCTCCTCGGAGCCACAGGGAAGAATTTATAAACCCCTTGCTATGCAAAGAGTTTAAAATAGATTCCGCCTCTTTCCAGGCTAAGGCTTTCGCACTCATTAATTTCTCATACCTACTTGCCAATTGCTCCAAAGTGACAGGCGCCTTTTTCTTGGCGGGCAACGTTCCGGCAAACAACAGCTTACTAAAAACCAAAATGAAGAATCCAAGAAATCTTATTAGCAATAGATTTTTCATGAAATATCCGCGATGAGGTTAAAGAAAAACGGAGGCCCCTAATGAAAAGCTAACGCTACTTCGAAGGTAATCTGTATCTAAGGCTTTCTTTGATTCCCAAAAAGCGTAATTTTTGAAATCAAGTCGTATCGACCAGCTTTTGGTGACAAAATAGTGTTGTCCAATACCGGTGGTAAAAGCCACTTTTCCCCCTTGATCCGTTTGACTCAAGCCAACTCCTGCGGTGAAAAACAGATCCGAATAGAGTATGGCTTTGGATAAGAGAGATACCTTCCCATAGATAGGAACAAAAATGGCGGCCAGATCAAAACTTGAATGGATTTGATTTATTTCAGGCTCTATTCCCACCTCTTTAGTTGGATCACTCTTGGATGGATATCGTAAGTTGCCTAAAGCCTCTTTTTCGGCATTATCGCTAGCAGTAATCGCCGCTCCAGAAAGCTCGACTCCCCAAAAGTCGTTAAAATAGAATCCGGCTTTACCTGTAATACGACCTGTGGTCAGGTAGGTTTCATTGAGTAAAAGCCCTCCTTGCAGTGATATTTCCGGTCTGGCTTTTTTTACAAAATAGGTTTGTTCAATCACTCTCACCGGCACGTAATCATCAGAACCAAAGACATTCCCGCCAATCAAAAACATCATCAACCACAATCCATGCTTAACCATAGCAACCGTCTCCTTAAGTTCTCCCAAATGTTATCATTCGACTATTCGCTGGGCTTGCGCCTGAACAGCAGCAAAAGGGCTTCCGCGATTGCCCTTTTTTTGAAGATCTTCATACAGTTTATAGGCATTTTTATCACTCACTTTTTTTCCATCATGATAGAAGGAGATCAGACGAAGTGGGCCATTATTGAGAGCCTTCTCTGCCACATTATCTGGACTAATGGTCACTCGTCCCAAGGTGGCTTTGGTAGGCCAATCTAAATCGGTATAAACCACATAGGCCAGCTCTGAGCATACAATTTTATCTTGAGTTTCTACATCAAAATTAAAATCGTACTTTTTACCATCTTGACCGAAAGCCAAGCGAATGAATTCTCTTTTTTGAGTCAGGGTCATGCCTTCATAACGAAGAGCTGCGTAGTCATCAATATTTAAAAAGTGAGCCATGGTATTCAATTGAACTCCATCTCTTAAAGCTTCCAACACACCGTGACCGGATTCTATTTTGGCTTTATGTTCTGCTGATAATTCATCCCAAACACCTAATTCTTCCAACTCAGGTCGTGTTCCCATCCAAATCGCCACATGACCAAAGTGGCCGGGGATAAACTTATCTGTCAATCTAAAGGGAGTTTTTTCTAATATAATATCGAGTGGTTTTAGTTCGGCTAGAATGGCTTGCTCAACCTTGGGTTTGTTGTACATTTTCCCCTTTCTGGTGGCAAAAAGCCCCATGGTATTACCAAAAACTTTGGAGAGTTCATTCATGGTCCCTTCCCGCAGATCATTCATATCGTCTCGTCCATCTCTTAGGAAAGTTACATATTTAGTCACTTTGTCAGCAATTCTCTTAAAATGGCTGGCAGAGGTAAATACTTCATAGGAAGGACTATTTTTAATGAGAATATTCAAGTAGGCCAGATTCATATCTCCATCACTGGCATATCCAATCCATGAATTGTAATTTTTGTACCTATTAATAGCCTTTTTTACCTCTCTCCGATTATGATTAGAGTGAAAAGATATGGATATATCTAAAAGGCTGTCACTTTGAATTTTATATGCCTGGTCGTTTTCATTGAGTTTTCTTCTTAACTTTCTATCGTTCTGATAGAGGACAACTGCTGCATTGTAGTTATCATATAGCACTAAGGCGGCGGAAAGAGCGAGCATTACTCCCTTTAAGCGAAGGTGCTTATCTAAACCAGGCTGATTTCCTTTCTGATCCCAGGTTTTATACTTATTAATAAGTTTGAAAATCTTATCTCTCAATTCTAGATAGGAGACTAAACCAGAGCTTAGAGCTCTTAAATCACCACTTGTCAGATGATCCACTTGACGCTCACCACTTTTAAGACCGTTATAAAACATAATGGCCTCTTTTCTGAGAACAAGCGCCTCTTCAACCATAGATTGATAGTCAATTATATCTTTATCCAATTGGTTTAAAATGGGTCTTTCCGACTCACTCAAGTGATCCCAGGTCTTAGTTTGACTCCCTGGTCCTAATGTTTTACAGGAAGTAATTAATAAGACTCCTATAATTAAGGACATTAAACCCATTGATAGACTTCTCACGTTAGACATAAACACTCCTTATCTATATAATTCCAATGTAATTATATTATACTCTAACTTTTTTGGATAATAAACCTATGGCTAGCCTATTCTCATACAACGGACTCTATAACGTGCCAAAGGTCTTCTCGCCCTTTTCGTTTAGGAACTGAGTAGAGAAGGCAGTTATCCATTTCTAATTGAAAGGATTGCACGATTTTCTTGAGCTGATTCTTCGATTGATTTTTAGAGAGTTTATCAGCTTTTGTACCAATGAGCATCACCGGTCGATCAAAAGATAAAACCCATTCAAATATACGCAGATCTTCTTGATTAGGGCTCCGTCTTACATCAAATAAATAACAAAATAGTGCAATTTGCTGGCTCTTCTTTAGATAGTCTGCAATAAAAATCTGCCAGTTTTGTTGCAGTGATTTACTCGCCTTGGCATAACCAAAACCGGGAAGATCCACAAAGGTGTAGAGATCATTCACCTTGAATAGGTTGATAGATTGAGTTCGTCCTGGAGTTCGACTGGTCTTTGCAAGGCTTTTTCTTCGAACTAATGAGTTAATAAGGGATGATTTGCCCACATTGGAGCGGCCCAAAAAGGCAATTTCAGGCAACCCTAAATCCTCGTAGTCTTTAAATCCATGAAATGACTTTATAAATTCTGCTTTCTTAACCTCATATTCCATCTTCATCCTGCCTTTTCAACCGATTATAATTGATATTTTACTATCTGGGATAAGAGAAAGTCCACTTTTACTCTTAAAAAATACATAAAAAAATAGGGCACTTGATTCATAATTATTAGAATTCTATAATAAGTTCATGCAACGATCTCACTCCTATATTAATCATTTTTCCAAAGGCTTCAAAAAATACCATGAGCTGATGCCCTATCGAATCAAAGAGATCTTGCTCGTTTCTGGTGCCTATGATGCTTTTATTATGGAAGGTGATGGTCTGCTCAGTGAAAAGATTTCACAAGAGTATTATGGAATGAGTTTGGCCTTCCCTCCACCCAGGTTAACTCGAGTTGACGGCGCTCAAAAGGCACTACAAATCTTAGAAGAAAAAAAGTTTGATCTCATCATTGCCATGCCTCGCCTCTTAGACATGAATGTATTTACCTTTGGTAAAATGATCAAAAAAGCCAACCCACGACTTCCGGTAATACTACTAACACATTCCACTCATCGCTTACAGGATCTAATTCATCAAAAACAAAGAGCCAGTGGGATTGATCAAGTTTTTGTTTGGCAAGGAAACACTGATATTTTGCTTGCCATCATCAAATGGGCAGAGGATCGAGTTAATGTCCGACATGATACCAAGACCGCTATGGTCCAGGTAGTCATCTTTGTGGAAGATGATCCTACCTACCGGTCTTCTCTCATGCCTATTATTTATAGAGAAATAGTCAACCAAACTCGTTCAGTTATGGAAGAAGGGATCAACCCTGAGCATCAATTGCTCAAATTGAGAGCTCGTCCCAAGCTCTTGGTTGCCACGAACTATGAAGAAGCCCTCACTCTCTACGAACAGTACAAACCATTTCTTATGACAGTCATATCTGACACTGTTTATCCTAGAAAAGGTAAGATGATCGGTGAGGCGGGAGGGAAATTACTCTCTCGTATTCATAAAGAGACCCCCCACCTTCCACTCTTACTACTCAGTTTTAGATCAGAAAATGAAGAATTAGCTCAATCCATTCCAGCTCATTTCATCAATAAGCACTCTCGCTCACTTCACAATGAAATTAAGAATTTCTTTATTTATAATTTAGGGTTTGGAGACTTTGTTTTTAATCTTCCTTCCGGGGAGCAAGTTTCACGGGCTAAAAATCTAAGATCCTTAGAGAAGCTGCTCCCAGAGATTCCAGCTGATTCACTACACTATCATGTATCCCAAAATCATTTCTCTCGTTGGTTAATGGCTCGTTCAGAAATTATGCTGGCTATGAAATTTCGTTCCGCCAGCGCCCATGATTTTAAAACAATTGATGAGATTCGTAACTACCTTGTGTCCAATCTTCGCTCTCTACGTACTGCCAGACAAAAGGGAGTTGTGGTTAGATTTAATCCCACTGATTATGATCCTGACGCTGAATTTATGAAAGTGGGAAATGGATCTATGGGAGGTAAAGCTAGAGGACTGGCCTTCCTATCTTATATGTTTAGGAATAATTCCCACATACTAGAAAAATATCCCGATATTGAAATCTTCCTTCCGAAAACACTTGTCTTAACTACTGAAGGTTTTGATCAGTTTATCTCAGAAAATCACTTGGAGCATTTAGCGAAAGTAGATTGTCCAGATGAAGAAATTGCCAGACAGTTTTTAGATACCTCCTTTCCTCAGGGAATCACGGAAAGCCTCAGACAGTATTTAGAACAGAATACTTTTCCTTTAGCAGTAAGGTCATCAAGTCTTTTAGAAGATAACCAATTTCAACCCTACGCAGGTCTTTACAGTACCTATATGATACCCAATTGTGATGGAAATATTGAAGTGAGATTGCAGCAAGCCATTAAAGCAATCAAGTTGGTTTTTGCTTCAGCATACTTTCAAGGACCTAAAGCCTATGCTCAAAGAACCTCACGCCGAATTGAAGAAGAGAAAATGGCCGTCTTACTGCAAGAAGTAACCGGCAATAACCATCAAGGAAATTACTATCCGGATATATCTGGAGTGGCTCAGTCTTATAACTATTATCCCCTTGACTATATGAAACCCGAAGAGGGAATTGTTCACATAGCTTTAGGACTGGGTAAAACAGTCGTGGAAGGCGAAAAGGTTCTAAGATTTTCCCCACGATATCCCCAGTTTTTACCCCACTTTTCCAAGGTGGAAGATGTCTTAAAAAATTCTCAACGTCACTTCTTTTCTCTCAAAATGGCCAACTGCATTGATGAGCTCTCACTCAGGGAGGATTCAACCCTTAGAAAAAGAGAAATTTGCGATGCAATGGATGAATTACCCATTAAAATACTCTGTAGCACCTATGTTCCAGAAGACCAGCGAATCAGAGATTCTTTTGGGGTACCAGGACCCAAAGTCCTGACCTTCGCTCCCATTTTAAAGTTTAATACCTTCCCTCTTTCTGAAATCATTACGGATCTTTTGCATGTTGGGCAGAAAGGAATAGGCGGACCTGTTGAAATTGAGTTTTCCATAAATCTTAATACTGGACTTCCTCAGAAACCTCAATTTTCAGTCCTCCAAATCCGCCCGATGGCCAACACAAAGAACCAAGAAGAGGTGACATTGACAGAGAAAGAGATTGAGGATTCCCTCTGTTTTTCCACCACCACTCTTGGTAATGGTGTAACAGAAGGCCTTACTAACATCATTTATGTAAAACCTGATCAATTTAATAATGCAAATACACTACTCATAGCGAGAGAAATTTCAAAATATAATGCCCTGTTAAAAAACGAAAATATAAACTACCTTCTCATCGGACCGGGACGCTGGGGATCGAGCGACCATTGGCTCGGTATTCCTATTGCCTGGAATGATATTTCTAATGCAAAAGCCATTGTGGAAACAGCCCTTCCTAAATTTAAACCAGATCCCTCACAAGGAACTCATCTCTTTCAAAATATTACTACCTTAGGCATTCAGTACCTCAATGTGACCTCAGCCGGGGAAGATCGCATAAACTGGGATTGGCTAAACGGCCAAAAGTTTATCAGGGAGACCTCCTATATCCGCCACGTCCAATTAGAACAACCTCTATTAGTAAAAGTAGATGGTAAACGTTCAAAAGGTGCAATACTACATAGCATATAGTTAATAAAATGGACAAAATTGTGTTGCAGTCCCTATTTCGGAGTGCTAATGTCTTTTCCACGCACAATTTAGTATGGTGACCGCAACGGTCTCATACCTAGCTCAACTAATTGTTTGGAGGCCTGTTATGTCTGATATTATCCAAAAACTTAAAGACAGAGATCCCAATCAGCATGAATTTCATCAGGCTGTCGGTGAAGTGATTGAATCTATCCAACCCGTCATCGAAAGGCACCCTGAATTTCAACATGCAAGGATTCTAGAAAGAATTATTGAACCTGAACGTGTACTCATGTTTCGCGTTCCTTGGGTAGATGACCGAGGTGAAGTACAGGTAAATAGAGGTTTCAGAATTGAAATGAACAGCGCTATTGGTCCTTACAAAGGTGGACTTCGTTTTCATCCTTCAGTCAACCTAAGTATCCTTAAGTTCTTAGCATTTGAACAAGTTTTCAAAAATGCTTTAACGACTCTCCCCATGGGTGGTGGTAAAGGTGGTAGTGACTTTGATCCTAAAGGAAAATCTGATAATGAAGTTATGCGTTTTTGCCAAAGCTTTATGACCGAATTATCCAGGCACATTGGACCTAACACTGACGTACCTGCAGGTGACATTGGTGTGGGTGGTCGTGAAATTGGTTTCCTTTTTGGTATGTACAAAAGACTTAAAAATGAGTTTACCGGTGTCTTAACTGGTAAAAGCTTAAACTGGGGTGGAAGCCTCATTCGTCCAGAAGCAACCGGTTATGGTAGTGTTTATTTTGCAGCTGAAATGCTTAATACTAAAAATGAAACTTTTGAAGGTAAAACTTGTCTAGTTTCTGGCTCTGGAAACGTTGCTCAATTCACCGTTGAGAAGATTTTGGATCTTGGAGGAAAGGTTGTTACTCTCTCTGACTCTTCCGGTTATATTTATGATGAAGCTGGTATCGATCGTGAGAAACTCCAATATGTAATGCAACTCAAAAACGTAAAACGGGGTCGTATCAACGAGTATGCTGAGAAGTATTCATCTGCAACCTATACTGCATCTGATGCTTCCCTAGACCACAACCCACTCTGGAACCATAAAGCACATTGTGCATTCCCAAGTGCAACCCAGAACGAAATCAATGCCAAAGATGCTCAAAACCTTCTTAACAACGGCGTATACGTAGTTAGTGAAGGCGCTAATATGCCTACAACTCCAGATGGCGTTAACCTTTTTGTTGAAAATAAAATTCTCTACGGACCAGGAAAAGCTGCTGATGCTGGTGGTGTGGCTGTTTCTGGATTAGAAATGTCACAAAACAGCATGCGTTTAGCATGGCCACGTGAAGAAGTTGATAATCGTTTACAACAAATTATGAAGAGCATTCACAAATCTTGTATGGACGCTTCCAATGAATATGGAACTCCAGGAAACTATGTAAATGGTGCTAACATTGCTGGTTTCTTAAAAGTTGTTCACGCTATGATGGATCAAGGTGTTGTATAACACTTTTGTGACAATCTAAATTTATAAACGCTATCAGCCTCTGGTTGGTAGCGTTTTTTTTGTTACCTATGAACCTTGATCCCCAATCAACTCAACCCAATTGCCGCAAAACCCTCACGCCAGTGCAGACAATTTATACCTTCTAATAATTGATTTAAAGGGTCGTTGGAGAAAACATAGCAATCTGCTTCACCAAAACTTGACATCAAATCAAAGGTTGATTTCAAAGCAACGATGTCTATTTTACTAGCAGATTTGATTTCAATTAAAGCAGGTTTACTCTCTGGTCGTATAATCACCACGTCAATTTCTGCATCGTCTTTGGTACAAAGATAAGAGAGCTCCCAATCAGGTTTGAAATAACTAGAAAGTTTAAACAATTCAGTTATAATGTACTGCTCAAATAGTTCTCCATAGTAGCTTGTCCCTGCTTTGGGAATGACATCTAAGTGACGAGATAATGCACGACCAACTCCAGTGTCAAATATGTAAAACTTGGGATGCTGTCTCAATCTTTTTCTGAATGAGCCGCTGTATGCAGGTAGAGTAAAACCGATTAAGGTATCTTCTAATATTTCAAAATAACTTCGAATGGTGTTGTGGTCAGTACCAACATCTCTACCTATTTTAGAGGCATTGATAACTTTTCCATTCATTTGCCCAGCCAGACGAATAAATTTTCGAAAAGGAGTTAAATTTCTTACTAGCTGCTCTGCCACAACCTCTTCTGATAAATAAACTTGCACATAAGCTTGCAGAATATCCTTCTTTTCTGATTCTTCCTCCGATAAAAATACTTGAGGAAGAGTTCCCCAGTGTAGTACCTTATCAAGGTTAAAGTCCTGTGGATTAAGTTCGCTATGAACAAACGACCATAAGGACCTAAGGGCTGCTCGACCTCCCAATAGATTTGCCTTTCCTCTTTTTAATTTTCTCGCACTAGACCCTGTTAAAATGAAGCGAAACCTTTTATCATGAATTTTTAATTGAACAACATCAAGTAATTTTGGAATCTTTTGAATCTCATCAATGATAATGGTGTTAATTTTACTGTCTAGTGAATCTAAAAACCGACCAAAACTACCGATATCTTCACTAAATCGCTCTTCAATTTCAGGATCCAATAAGTCTATGTAATAGCAGAAATCTTTAGAAAACTGTTCTTTCAATAGAGTTGTTTTGCCAGTTGATCTTGGACCAAATAGAAAAAAATCTAAATTTTTAGGCAGCTTAACCAATCTTGTAATCATACTTACAAAGTGTACGCCATTTTGTAAGTATGTTCCACTTTTTTCTTACTTACTTGCAACGCTATCAGCCTCTGGCTGGTAGTGTTTTTTGTGAGGTTTCCCCCACACCTGTTAGAAAAAACATAACACCAATAGGAGTTCACAATGAAAAGCAAATTATTAAAAACAGCCATCATAGCCATCATCTGCACCGTCCCTTTATCCATCCAAGCAAATCCCCTCGGATCACTTCTGAATGGGTTTAGCAATAGAGCCGACATCCCGGTGGAGGTGGGAAAAGAATCCTTAGAAAACTTAAAAGAGGGACAATTCATGTCCTATGAGTGGATAAATAGCGAAGGTCAATGTGCCCGGAATATACCGACAAGACTGCGGACATCTAACCACTGACTTAACTGACCTACAGACTTACGGCAAGAGATATTCCCCCATCCCTAACATACCATTACGTTTATAGAGGAAAATAAGAGTAGGCTGTGTGCCGTCTGGATCAAATGCCACGTTACGACCAGTACAGGTAATTCCGCTCACTCCTAAATCTAACTCTGCTTTTACTGCCTGGGTTCGGTTGTAACGATAAAGCTTTCCATTGGTTGCACAATAGTAAATAACTATATCGTCTTGGTTTCCTTCTCCATTGGCATCGGCCACCCCAATTTTCCGCTGTGCAAAACCACGAATGAGATTGTCACCCGCCTCGGTAGATGGAATGGAGTAAGAGGCCAGTTGATCAGATCCATTTATATAATAAATCTTATCACTCCCCACCAAACTAAAGTACCATTTATCAACCAAATAAGAAGCTCCGGTATAGGTAGCATCCGCACTGCTAGGAAGGATACATGCTGTATTAGCGGTTCCATCGGAACATATTCCACTAGTTGAAACAGGCTCCTCATTATCTCCTAAATAGTGAGTCTGAGTTCCATCGGCCATAGCCCATATTTTCATTAGGGAGTTGGTTCCATCAGTTTTGGTAATAATAGATAAAACTTCAGTGGTGGTAGCCCCTAAAATACGTGGCATATAACCACCTAACTGGATACTAGTACCCGATAAACCATCGGCTGCGGAGTAAGTGGTTCCACTGCCTCCAGCAATAGTACCGATAAAATTACCCCATGAGTAGGTATCTCCCCCTCCTTCGGTCAATTTACCCACAGCTTCTTTGCCCATGGGAAAAACTAAATTCTTTTTTGAATTATCATAGAAGAAACCAAAATCACCGTAGCCGTAGGTATCTCCTACTGTAACGGTACTAGTGAGATGTGCAGAGGTGGCGAGCACAGGGACAGTGTTAATTCCATTTCCGGCGATCCCCCTTATGTCATCAGTTTTCACAAAGGAACGGAACCTTTTTTCTTCATGATCCAAGGTAAAAACCTCACTATCGGTATCAAAGAAGAGAAACCGGTCAATCTCATTGAAACGAGAGACAAGAGCTGGATTGGTATCCCCTGCAGAGAAACTGACTCCCATCATGGTAACAATTTTCCCTCCGGAATTGATGGTTCTAACTAAGCCTCTATCGAGAATGTAAACAGCATCTTTCCCATCATCTTTATCTTTGGCAATATACACATCGAGAATGTCCATATCACATTCAGTCGCTTTGGTACTATCACTGCAACTTCCACTGGTTCCAGTTCCAGCTAGTAAGGTCCATTCACCAGATGTGCTGACGTATTTATACAATTGTCCTTTTTCTTTTGAAAATGCATACATTTTGCCATTTCGACCAAAAACTCGAGTGGAATTACGAGTGAAATCAGCATCATTATTAATTAATGGAGGATGACTAGTGTCTGCTGAGATTCCAGTTACAGGGTCAATATTAGAGTGACTCACATAAGAAGAAGTTTGACAATCTCCGGTATCTTCACCTTCAAAGAGAGTAAACAGCCCTGTAACCGCCGCGTTGGTAATATCATAATTCAGTCCCACATGCCTAAATTTACAAGCAGAGATATCTTTACTTACAAAAGAGCCATTTCCACTTGGAACTATTCCAATAACTTTATATTCACCTCTTTTAAAATATCGGATCCGCCCTCCGGAAGAAGGGGCCGTAAAGTAAGATTCTGATCTAAAAACGATGTCCCCATTAGGCAGTACATAAAAAGGTGCCGTGACCTCATCCACGCTGGTATAATCAGAAAGATCAGCATCGTTCCCTGGAAATTGGATATATACTTTGGTGGGATTAACATTAGCAGTACCCGAAGGAGGATCAGTCATCGCAGTCCCACCACTTATCAAGGTATCAATGGTTGGATTACCAATGGTGGTATCAATTATGCGGATGCGATCATAATCCCAAACCAACACTCGATCTTCTGGGTCTAAGGCTATTTTAACAGGATGTTTTAAACTGGCCTGAAATTCGCCTCCTAAGTTCTTAACAGTTTGCCCATCTCCAGTTTGGGTCCCGGTAGTGGGAATTAAAACTCGCTGAATTCCATCACTGGGATGAACCTGCAAAATACCTCTCTCTTTATCTCTAAAATACACTGTTCCATTTTTTGCCACTAATAGAGAGCCTGGGTATCCATACCGCTCTGACCGATTCTCATACATAAACATGGATGCAACAGCACTTCCATCTGTACCTGGATCCACATTTCCAGCCAAAGGACGGAATTTAGCAATATTCAAAGGTGCAGAAGTGATAGTGGAAGTAATCCCATCTAAATCCTTAACAAACATCCTTATTGCCATATAACTGGTACTTCCATTTCGATCTTTCCAACGATAACAGCCGGTCATATACTGAAGTTCAGTATTTCCAATGGAGGTCTCGTGGTTCACGGTACAAGCTGAATTGGATTGATTTGCTAGGTTTTCTGCAATCAGAGTGTAATTCACATCGTCATAGGTCACATAGAGAGATATTCCGTTTTCTGCCACTCCAATATCATCACGGATATTCCACTGAATAAAAACATCGTCATTTGCTCCAAACTGCATAGCGGCATTGGAAGCCGGATAATCAGAACTGGAGGTGTTAGCTACGTGAAATTTAAGAACTTCAGGCGCTCCAGAGGGAGCGTAGTTAATGGTATCCATATCTAGTTGGGAACTTCCTATCCCAGAATTACCAAGATCGGTAATATTACCTGCTTCATCTTGAGCCCAAATATAGAGATAGAAAATGCCAGGCGAGAAACCAATGAGGTAAGGATAGTCAACTACGTCCAACTGCTTTGCCGGCGGCAATCCAAAGGTTCCTAAATTCACTGGTATGAAACACGAATCACCAGCAATAGGTTTGGAAGAGTCATTGAACTTAATGCAGATATTATTAATCTTTGTAAAAAAGTCTGAAACTTTAAAAGAAACTCGCACATTGGTATTTCGAGTTAACCCGGTGGGAGAATCAGGCCCTCCATCGATCTTCATTTTACTAAAGGTGGCAGGATCCTTGTCGTAAGTAATATCAAAAACCTTTGGAACACCAGTTACAAAATAGCTTCTCTTACCCCAGACATACACCTTATGAATTTTACTGTCTTCTCCTTGCAAGGTGTGGAGAATAGAGCCTGAGTTGGTAATACACTCTTGCCAACCCGAATCATTAGGAGCAGGTTGCTCTCTGAAAACATATCACAACTGATGGCGGTTAGTTTTACATCTTTTGAACTGGTGATGGCACTAGAGAAAAGCTCCATTTCCGGGGTCTCAATATCATCATCACTGACTTCTACTTTGATTTTAAGCGGATCCATACCATCCCCTGATATGGTAACCTCCCCAGTATCAGGATTGAGATCTTCATTTTCCTCAACTCCCGCAATTTCAATCTCTTGATACTCATCATAATCATCTTCTTTAAAGATCATTGAGGCGTTGGACTTAATTTCAATCGGGCCCTTGGTCACGGAAACTTTGATTTCTTTATAGAGCTTGGGTTTAGTCAGCAAGCGAAGTTTGACAAGTCCACTACTTCCTTCTTCCACTTTCAGCTCTTTAACATTGGTCTCCATGGCCAAATTTATGGCCACCGCTTCATCCTTTAAGATCTGGATATTTGCTAGCTGTTCTTCTGAAAAATCGGTCTTGGAAAGGACACTTTGTATCAGATTGGAGTAACTGGCCAATAACTGTCGAGAAGTTCCTAAGCGAATGGGATCCTTTCCCTCTTTTCCATCAAACGAACCATCTAAAATATCCAGCGCGAGGTATTTAATGATAGTATTCAGAGCCAAATTAGAGTTTTTAGCAATAACTCCAATCAATTGAACCATTAAACCATGCAATTGATCACTTTCATCTAAAGTATGGACATCTCCTTCCAAGGGAAAAGCGTTCTTGACAATCTCACTGCTGGCTTTTATTTGAGAAAGGGTTAAGCCCGATGAACTATCACTATCATTACTTCCTTTGTTTGCTAGATTCTCTTTTTTAATTGCAGCGGCTGCCACCTCGAGAACGAGAGTCGTAAAAACATTCACATTGTATGTGGCAGCCTCATTTACATTATCAACGTAAACATTAAGAGTGATTGATCGCTCAACCGGATCTAACTCAGTTGCTGCTAAAACTTTAGTAGCCCTGACAGTGTGAATTAAGGTTCTAGGGGCCGCGCCTTCATCACTGACCTCAGTTGCCTCCAACACAGGAAATTGATAGAGACCCTGACTGTTGGCTTGCACCGGAGCAAAGGATGAATTCAGAGTTTCTTCTCCTTCCTCCTGCTGAAACATACTCACTGCAGCCGACTGCAATATCTCCCCATAAAAGGCTTTTCCTTGAATAAAAGAAGGCTTCACCGCTTCCGCTATTTCAATTTCAGGAGGAGCAGCAATCTCAGACAGAGGTTCACTATCTTCCTCTCTTTTACAAGACAAAGAAGCAGCTAGAATCGTCAGACAGAGAAAAATTCCCGCTAACCTCTTGATAATCACTTGATTCCAGCAATAATTCATAACCTAAAGATTACCTCTGCACACCTGTAAGATTTATGGCACAACTGTATAACTATTTATTCGGGTTAATTTTCCAAAACCTTAAACCGAAAAGGTAAAAAACCACCAGATACATATAAGTATTTAAATTTATTAAAATAATAACTTAAGAAATGAATCTAATACTTGTTCAATTTAGGTTCATAAATTCAAAAAATAAAAAAAAAACCTAAAGTAAAAAAGAGCCTTTTTGGCCACCAAAAGTGCTCTATTATTTATTTTTTAACCATCTGAATTAACAGCCCTATTTTTTTTTTCTCGTTTTCATTTAAATATAATCTCATTTATTCCGAACAAAATATTATAGTGTAAATTTCTTTTTTCATGAGAGTGATTGGATTTGGATAAGACAAAGCTTAGCGCAATTCTTATAAGTCTCTTTTTATTGGTTGTCGTTACAGGACCTTCTTGTCAGCCAGTAGAGGAAGATCTTGAGGGTGAATTCCAATTTGAGCTCATTCAAGGTGGCAACCAAGCACCTGTAGAGCCTGGCACCGCCTTTGCCATCCCCTTAAAGCTTAAGATACTTGACGCAACCGGCATGCCTCTTTCTGGTGTCCAAGTAGAATTTAGAACCACAGATTGGCAAAATGAAGCCCCTGTACCTGAAAGTAAGCCAGGGTACACTCCCAGTTATGTTGGAACCAGTGATTCTCATAGCGATGATGATGGTATTGTGACGGCCAATATTATTTCTGGAAGTTTGTACAATATGCAGATAAAAGTCCTCGCTTCTCTTCCCGATTTAGAATCAGAATACAGCATAGAATTAAAAACAATTCCCTATGGTACTCCGAGTGCTATCAAATTATCTTCCACCAATAGTTTCAATGAAATCGCTGGTGCTCCCTTTGCATTCATCATAGAAGTTGTTGACAGTAATGGCTTTCGGGTAGAAAACTTTAATGGTAAGCTTGATTTCACTTGGTCTTTTGTGAACACCCCCTCTTGGGCTGAAAAATTAGATGATGCAACTCTCTTAGACTCCACTCAAAACTTACCCGAAAACACCTCTTGTGAATTTCAAAATGGAACTTGCGAAACCGAAGCCATCTATTATTTCTCCAATGCTTTGGAAACCCCCTTAGCGACTGTTGAAGTTGAACCCATCCCTTCTGCTGATGGATTTTTTAATTTAGTACAGGGTGTAGCTAATGTTCCTTTTATTATAAAAAAGGGAGACCCAGCACGGGTCATCCTCCTTGATAAAGCTCCCAACGAAACTGAAATGGGGCAAATACCTGATGAGATCGTCATTGCTTCCGATGAAAGTCTCAACTTATTTGCTGTTTTAGTTGATAAAGGCGGAAATATCATCCAAGAACAGGAAGCTCCCCTAGAATTAGAATGGGAAGGAGAGGGGATTGACCAAGATCAAATTATACCCACAGAAACCAAAGATGGAGCCCTCATTATTCCCAGAAAAATAGGGAGTTACTCGGTTCGTGCCTTCACTGACACCTTTGAAGGATTCTCCCCTCCCATTCGAGTGGAACATGGTAGCTTTGATCATCTCTTTGTACAAACTGAACACAACCTCTTCGAGGAAGCGGGTAAATGCTTTAACATGATTGTCTATCTCAGAGACATTAATGATAATGATATCGATACCTTTAATGGATTTAGAGATGTAGAATTTAGCATTCTGAATGCAGATAGTGGAATCCCAACAAAAGCAAAGGCCCATTTCCGTGGTTCAAAAACCAAAGGGAAAAAGATTCTGAAGGATAGAAAAGCTTTCAGCCGAGGGGTTTTAAAACCTAAAGAATTGGTTTGCTTGAATGATGCCACAGATGTGGAACCACGCATCAGAATGGAAATTGCCGCTGAAGATGGTTACCCTATGATTGATGGGGTCAGTGATATTATTAATGTCGCTCTCACAGATGTAGAGCATATCCTGCTCTCTTTATCACCAGATATTGAAAAAACCGATAAATTTGTCTGTAAATATGAAGATCTGAAAAAGAAGTGCAGCATCATCTATGCCGATAATCCCCCGGAAGCTTTATATGGGCTTGTGATGGACCAAGGAGGGAATTTTCTCGGTCAAATGCCCATCACTTGGAATGCCAGTTTTCCTTTAGATAACAGGTTCACAGTATCGGATGATGGCTACTCCATAAAAATAGATCCTAAGCGAACGGGGCGTGGATATTTCTACCTCTCTTTGCCAGAAAAAAACTTTACCCAAGAAATCTCCTTTCGAGTGGTTCCAGGAGTTCCTCATCACTTTAATATTGTAACAGAAAACTACGGACTAGAAAGCGCGGTTGAGCCTTTCTTTATCAGGCTCGAAGCCTTCGATATCAAAGACAACCTTGTGGCTGACCTCAATGAGACCATTGAACTGGAATATTCTATGGTTGGTGTCTACAATTCACCCAATGGCACTGAACCCAGGGTTCCTTCTAATGAAATGGTAAGCTTTGTGGAAGGATCCGCTCTGGCAGGGCAAACTCCGGGCAATCAATTTTATGTTCCTAACGTCAAGAGTCGCCCACAGATCGTTATTAAGTCGACATATGAAGATTCTCAATCCAACACCTTTGTGATTGAAGCTGGTCCCATTTTCGCCACCGTCATTGCTGATAAACAGGAAGGAAAAGGGGATCCAATACCTGACAATCTGATCATGACTACCCTAGGTGAATTGGAAATGTTTGCCTCTGGTTATGATAGTGAAGGAAACTATGTAAAAGATGTGGATAGTTATTGGCAGGCAGATGGTGATCTCCTTGGCTATTTGGATTTTGACTTCGGTAAAAAGACAGTTCTCACACCAAGAAAAGTAGGAAGTGGAATCGTCTATGCTGTTCCCATTGATGGAAGCATCTCTTCATCCCAAACACCCACCATCACGGTAGAGGCATCTAAAATATCAAAATACGCAATTAAAACCACTCATGACAATATTGAAAGTGCCAAAGAGACTTTTGGTTTTGAAATCACTGCCCTTGATCAAAAAGACAATGTGGTTATTGACTACTTAGAAGGCTTAGGAACCACCCGCCTTAGGTTTGACCATGACGCCACCTCAAGTTGGTCCGGTGATGAACCCAACCTATTAAGAAAAGAAATTGATTGCACCTTTCAAGACGGAGTTTGCTCAACACCACTTACCTATTATGTAGTAAATGCTTTAGAGTCTCCCACCGTTTTTGTTCAAGATAGTAACAATGATAATTCAAAGAGACTGGAAGGTCTCTATGGCGTAGCCATCACAGTTCTCACTACAGACGACTCTCAAAATAGAATTGTGATTACAGAGGAAGCCGGTGGTCCAGGAGATCCAGGGGATCCTTCCTACCCGGTAGCTAAGGTTTTAAATCAGATGATGAGCCTTACCACTGATGGCTATATGCAAAATCAAACCATTGAAAGAAATGCCAATGGCATTGTTACTCAAAAAACTCATACTTTTTACGGAGCCCTTGTGGACAAAGGGGGTAACTACCTAAGAGATATTCCCGTCAACTGGAACTCCAATGCATTTAACAACCTAGGGCAAGAGATCAGCACTCACCGCATTATTTCCTACCCTGAAAATTT
>CAYFLR010000006.1:58202-64841 GCA_964343805.1 uncultured bacterium
GATCCTAAAAAAGTAGGGATTGGAAAATTAACCGCCTCTGATCCAAACGGAACCTGGGAATCATTCACCTCTGCAAGCCTGGAAGTTTCCCATGGAGAAGCAGATCACTTTAGCATAGACACCCAAAACGATGAAGTGGAAGTTCCAGGAAATTGTTTTTCTATTACCATCAAAGTTAAAGACAATGACAACAATACGGTTGATTCCTGTAATGGAACCACCAATATGCGATTGAATATTGTAAACGCCGACACTCCCTATGGTGTAGCGTACGACAGTGCCAATAACAACATATTAGAAGTGAGAGAATTAGCTCACTTTAATTATGCCGATAACCCTAATAAATCTGGTGGCGAAAAGACCATGAGTCTAGAAATTTCTTCTGGCGTGGTTAACTACAGTGGAAATGTATGCCTCTATGATGCCACCGATACCACTCCCCAAATAACCATTGAATCCGATGGTTTTAATGACTCTGTGATTAGCGGAAAGAGCTGGGAGTCATTAGCTGGACAGAGTTCCGAAATCACTTTGGATATTGGAGCGGATCATCATCTCCAACTTTTCGTCAATGGTTATCCTGATGATGGAACGGTTTCACAAGATCCGGTTTCTAATTCAGCTACTATCGGGCCAGCTATTAACGCCTCTCCTCTTTGTGATTGGATAGATCCAGTGGTAGAAGGTGATTCAGATGTAACCTGTACTCCTTGGGAAAACGCAGGTCCCGGACTGGATAATAACGGACGCGATATTGAAACCAATCGAACCTTTTATGTCGGGGTAGTAGATTATGGAGGAAACTTTAAGCGACTCGATACCTGTGACTGGCAAGGAACAGTGGAGGCTGGAAATAATCCTTTCTCTGCCGAATATGATCAAATAACTCAACTTCGAGGCTCCAGTCTCCTTTGGCAACCTCACTATGCCAATATCGGCGCTCGTATGATGTTAAACAACTGCGACATTATGAGCAGTGAATCAGTCGTGGTCCCCATGGAAATTTATCCAGGTTCTCCAGATCATGATACCTTGTATGTTAATGACGAAGCCGAAGTGAGCGCCCTTTCTACCTTTGTAGTTCAACTCATGGTCAAAGATAAAAAAGAAAATACAGTAATTCAATTCAACAAAACTGAGAATATTGATTGGAATACCAATGCCAACAGCTCTCCAAGAGATGATGGGAATAACGACCCAATTTTACTCACCAATGGAGACCAAGTCATTGAGAATGGAGTCTATACTAGTACAGATACTTTTTACCTACCAAATGCCACAGGAACCTTTAATAAGAATAACCCCAAGGCTTATATTACAGCCACAACTCCCCGAGGAACCAGTGTTCTCAGTTTAGATGTAAAGGCTGGACCTTCCATCGAGGTAAATATTAGAGACACCAATTTTGGTTTTGGAAATGTGATCACTACTTATAATATGGGTACTGATGATAATTTAGATCTCTTTGTTGCGGGCTATGATGCCAAAGGAAATTACATTCCTGATATCAAAGCCATCTTCTCTTCTACTCATCTACCTAATCCTGGATGGGTTGGAATCACTCGTTTACCAGCAGATAGCACCAGTGCACCTGGAGTATCCGAGGCCACTTTTAGTCCTAAAACCACTGGAACTGGTAAATTAAAAATAGAAGCCCAAGGTGACTATGTTGGGCAAAATTATGAAACAGGAGATGTGGTCGTTGGTTCACTGAGTGCAGCCAAGTTTGCTATCAATACCAATAATAATGGAACTGAGGTGGCAGGTGAATTATTCAAACTCATTGTCCAGGTTCTAGACCCTTCAAATAACGTGGTGACAGGTTTTAACAATTCCAATGGAAACTATGATATTCAAGTGACTCATAATGCAAAAAATAGTTGGGCAGACTACGCACCCGACCTTCCTCAAGGAACCATCACATGCCAATTTATAAATGGTGAGTGTACCGTTCCCGGCGAATATTATGTTACCAATGCCGATGAAAGCCCCACTATTTTTATCCAAGATCCAACCGATGCCATCCCTGATATAGCTGCGGTTCAGCTTAGCATTAATAAAGGGCCCGCTTTTCAAATGGTGGTAAAAACAGGAGACGGTGGTCCAGGAACTATGGGAGATGCAGGTTACCCCGTTGTTGACATTCTGAAAAACTTTGTTATTTCTACCGATGGTTATCTACCAACCGAAACGGTTACTTATACTGGAAACGATGCGGATCAGAAGAAATTTGTATTTTATGCTGGCGCTATTGATAAGGGTGGAAACTACATAGAAGACAAAGTGGCTAGCTGGGCCGGCGATGCTTTTGATATCAATGACAGTGTCAGTGACAATAATAACATCATCTCTTATCCTGAAAACATTAGTACTGCTGCTGGTTCTGCTTCCAATGCAGATGGAGAGCGGCTCTACTTTGACCCGGTAAAAACTGGAAGAGTGAAGCTCACTGTTTCAGACCCAGCTACCACATTGAGTAGCTACACCACCTCAATGATTACCGTTAGTCATGGTGTACCCCATCACATTCAAGTGGTCACCCAAAACAATAATAATGAAGCTCCTGGGGATTGTTTCACTTTAAGTTTCACCGTAGAAGATATTGAAGAAAATACCGCCAAAAGTTTTGCTGGAGATGTTCCCTCCACCCTAGATGTACTAACCGCAGACACTCCTTATGGTGAGGCTTACAGCTCAGATAATAACAATCTATTAGAAGTTCCTCTGTCTTACTTTGATTATTCTGGTAATTTGGATAAGAACCATGGAAGTATATCCCCTACTCTCTCAGCCAATAATGGATCTATTATCTACCCCGGAACACTTTGCTTATTTGATGCCACCGATGTAACACCAGAAGTGACCATCTCAACTTCTTCATTTACTAATGGAAGTGATAATTGGCCTGCACTTTCTGGCAGTACTGGACAAATTACCTTTGAGGTTGGTGACGCCCATCATTTACAAATGTTTGTTTCGGGTTTACCTGGTAATGCCGGGGGAAGTGTTGACATCGTTTCAGGAAGTAGTATTCAAGCATCTCGGCTTTGTGAATGGTCACCCTCAACAGATCCAGACGATATCAATTTACCAAACTGCAGCACCTGGGTTAATGACGGACCTTCCGGACGTGATATTGTCTCGACTCGAAATTTTTATGCTGCGGTAGTGGATAAAGGCGGTAATTATAAGTCTCCCGATACCTGTGAATGGGAAGGATTTGTTCCCACAGGACAAAATCCTTTTGACAACACCCAACTTACTGTTAATACCCCCGCCAGTTCGGCCACCTGGGTCCCTAAGTTTGCCAATGTGAACAGCAAACTGATCGCTAAAAATTGTGCGACCGAAGTGGACGGGAAAAAACTTTATGCTACGGTACCGATGCAAGTTTTTCCTGGTCCTCCTAGTAAATATGATCTTTATATTAATGAAACCAATACTGTGACAGCAACCAATGCCTTTGAAGTTATTGTAAGCCAACTAGACGCTCACGGTAATTTATCTTATGAATCCACAGAAGTAGATAGCAGTGCCAGTTGGAGTGTAAGTGGAGCAAGTTCATCTCCAGAGGGAAACGGTCCTTCCCTGGCTAGCGGAAATCTCAGCTTTACCTCAGGAACATTTACCACCGCTCAAAGCTTCCTTATTCCAAATGCCACTGGAATATATGCTAATAATGATACCGAGGTAATCATTACGCTTTCTGGAGATTTAGCAGACGGAACCGTTACTGTTACATCTAATCCCGGAACTATCAACTCCGTTCTATTAAGGTCGCAAGATTCTGGTTTTGGCGATACTTATAATAATGATTTTTTCCTTGCACTAAATGGAACCATCTCTATGTTTGTTGCAGGGTATGATGCACAAGGAAACTATATACCTGGTGTAGAAGGAGTGTTTAGCAATAGCACACCTTGGGGCAACGGATCATTTAATATTACCACCCCAACCACTTATGCCACCTTTAGCCCAAGTTCTTCTGGAACTGGAAAAATTAATCTACTGACCGACAATGTGACTCCTCAGAGATCCTATGACACTGGTAATATCACGGTATTTACTGAAGTAACGAAGTTTGTCATTAAAACCAGTAACTCCAATGCCAACAATTACCTTCCAGCTGGAGAGACTTTTTCACTGATCATTGAAGCCCATAATGAAGGAGGATTATCTCCTGACTATTTAGGCGGTAATGATAACAATATTATGCGATTTAATCATGATGCCACCACCAGCTGGGGAGGGCAAGATCCCAATGTCCCCACCGGTCTTCTGGATTGTAATTTTGTTAATGGAGTTTGTACAACAGCAGCAAGCTTTAAACTCACCAATGCGGACGAAAGTCCAACAATTTATGTCAGTGATGAATCTGGATATGTCCCCGGTCTTTTCAATACCACCTTTAATGTAACCAAAGGAAGCTTGTACGGCCTTGCTATAGCTGATGGAGCAGGGGGACCAGGAGATCCTAGCAACGAATCTTATCCTCTAACCAATGTGATCAACACCCTCACTCTTTCTGCCGATGGGTTCCTACCGGGTGATACGGTGACCTATTCAAGTGGGACAAATGCCAATCAACTCACTTTCGATTTTTATGCGGTAGGCGTGGATAAAGGGGGTAATTTTGTTTCCGATCGTACTGGTGACTGGACCGGTAAAGCCTATGATCCAGAAGGGAATGAAATTACTGGTTCTGGTGCCGATTACATCATGACTTTAAGTCACAATCTCTCTGCCTACACAGGCACCACGATTGACTTCAATCCCAAAAAGGCTGGAGTGGCAAGGCTCACCGTAAATGATAATGTGAATGGCAGCCTTCAATCCTACACAACCGGTGATATTACCATCACCCATGGTGTAGCCAATCGAATTAAGATCACGACGGAAAACGATGGAGTTGAACAACCGGGTGTTTGCTTTTTAACCTCCTTTAATCTAATTGATTATGATGATAATGTGATCACCTCTTACACCGGAAATGTAGACGTCACATTCAATATAGAAAATGCAGACACCCCTTATGGACTTCCCTACAGCAGCTCCAACAATAACATTTTGGAAGTGAGAGAGTTTGCCCACTTTAATTACAGTGGTAACCCAAGCAAAGCCCAGGGCCCCTATACTGAAACACTCAATATTTTATCTGGAATTATTGATTACCCTGGAAATGTCTGCCTCTATGATAATACCAATACGAATGCTTCTATCACCGCTTCCATTCCCTCCTATGTCGATGCCGCCTCAAAACCATGGCCCGCTCTTTCCGGCTCTTCAGGAACTGTCACGGTTGCCGCAGGCACCGCGGATCATATTCAAGTTTTTATAAGTGGCTCACCTGATAATGCAAATAATAATGCTGGAATCTTAAGTGGTTCTACCAGTATTACTGGGTACCCATCGGGTATTAATGCAACTAAACTTTGTGATTGGATTGATCCTTCTATTACAACCGACCCCGAAGGAAACACCTGCTCGTCTTGGGAGAACAAAGGACCCAACCTTCCCTATCAAGGCCGAGATATGTCCAATGTTCGTAAACTCTATGCTGGAATAGTAGATTATGGCGGCAACTTAATTGATCTGGAAACATGTGATTGGGCTGGAGTCATTACTGGAGGAAATAACCCTTACTCTGATGATCAGCTCCTGCCTAAAACAGCTAAAGAGGTCACTTGGACCCCCGGTTACTCTAATATTAGTTCTAAGTTAAAACTGGAAAACTGCGGTGCTCTAGCGGATGTATTGATTCCTACCAAAATCTATCCAGGACCCCCTGATCACTTCTCTCTCACTATCAATGAGACAGAAACTGTGAAAGTAGGAGAAACTTTTTCCGTCCAAGTGGATGTAAAAGATGAGAAGGAAAATACCGTCTTCTTATACAACAATAGTAATAATGTCACTTGGACCTACGATGATAATGACAGTGTTGCCACGGCAACCGCTAATCCAGGGCCCTCTTCCAATAACCCGGTGAAAGCGGCTGATGGATCCATAACTTTTGCCAGTGGAACCTTTACCACCGCAGCTGATTTTACTCTTTACTCTCCATCTGGAACTTATGCAGGATATGATGCTAACCCCACCCTAACCATTGAAAGTGATTTTCTAGGAAAGACCTCACTGCCCATTACCGTTTTACCCGAAAGTATCGATAACATCTATTTACGAGATGCCGACTATGGAGGTGGCAGCAAAATCACTACCCATGATATGACCACCGATGAAAGTCTACCCATGTATGTAGCGGCTTATGACATATACAACAACTATATTCGTGGTTGTGTCGCCTACTTTGTCAACGGTATTACTCCCACTCACCCAACTATAAATATCCTTCCCAGTGGAAGTGTTTCCTCTGGATCCATGAATGCCATTTTAACACCTAGAAAAGTAGGGCTTGGAACAATTACCATCAATGGTAAAGATGGGTGTGATGGCAAAACATACGAAACAGGAATTATCAACGTGGATGCAGGTAACTTTGCCGGTTTAACTCTTGCAAGAGTTGAAACCAATAGTGATGGGCATGGTTCAGATTTTATCGCTGATGCAGGAACTCCTTTTGCCATTTCAATTCAAGCCATCGACAGCAGCCTGACGGTTCTGGGCACTGCCAGCCCGCTT
>CAYFLR010000006.1:64958-75444 GCA_964343805.1 uncultured bacterium
ACGGTAGAAGCAAATGGAACCAAAGGTTTCACTGATGGACTTATAGACACCAACCTTTCCTTCACTCTCTTTAATTCCAGCAAAACACCCTTTATCAATTTAGCGGTGACCTATAGTGGAACCACAGTATCAGAACAGACTCCAGTTTTTACTGTTAACCCAGCCAGTGCCAACCACTTTTGGACCTACAACAAATCCCAAGAGCAAGTGGCAGCCGTTTCAACTTTAGCTGGCACCACCAAAATACCTATTGATATTGATGTAGCCATTCGCGACACATACGGAAACGTGGTTCCAATGGCCACCTGTGTCACGCTGGCACCCGAATATTTTGATTCCACCTGGAAAGCCTATAACGCTGTCGACATCAATAGTTCTGGCAGTGGCCCTGCTATTAACATGATCTATCCAGATTCAGGGAATACCTGCATTGACCTTACAAACGGTATTGGTACTGCCACTTTTAGTACCAATCTAGAAGGCAAGTATCGTTTTAAATTTGATTCCAAAACTCCCGATGTGAGTGTACCAGGAAGCGATATTTATTGGTATTCCGATGTTAAAAGAGATCGTAAAATATTAAAAGAGTACAAAATTGTTTGGCCATCAGCTTCTGAGAGTGTAGGAACCTCTTTTCAAGCCAAAGTTGAGGGATATGATGATTTTGGTCGTATTATAGATGATGGTTCAATCGATGGAACAAATATATCTGGGTTCACTTGGACCTATGACAGTGGAATTCTTGATGCTCCTCCCACTAGCTTTGATTTTGTAATTGGAATAGGACGAGCCACATTGAATACTCACACTGCAGGCACCATTGCCATTGGTTCAGTTACCGTCAAAGATGACCAAACACCCCAAAGAGATGGAACCAACGCGGCAGCACTTTCTATTCTTACCGCATCGGGTAAAAGTTTATCCGAAGAAGAAGGAGCGGGTGAAAAAGAAGGTGATTCTAGTACAAACAACAGTAACCCGGATGCTGAATCTAATTCAGTCGTCGCAGAGGCAAATGCCCGATTCGGGTTTGATGTAGTCATATCTGATAAATATGTCGTAGCCAGTGCTCCTTATAAAGACGGAGTGAGTAAAGATAATGGTGTGGTTTATGTCTATGCTATTGAAGCAAATGATCAGTTAAAACTAGAGGGTGTGCTCAAAGTCAGTAATCCAAAAGCCCGTGACTTCTTTGGTCACGCTCTCCATATCTCTGGCGACACCTTAATTATTAGTGCTCCATATGCCGATGACAATAATATTGATCAGGGAATCGTCTATCTATTTAATAAGGTCGATGGCAAATGGGAGGAAAGCACAATCCTTACCCATGATGATAATAAAGATAGCGATATGCTAGGTAAAAGTGTAGCCATCAATGGGAATTATGCTTTAGCGGGTGCCCCTTACGCGAATGGAACCTTTAGCAACTCCGGAGCCGCCTTTATTTATACCAGAAGTGATGAAGGTGTATGGAGCAGTGGATTTAAACTAGCACCAACTGACTTAAAAAATAATGAACTATTTGGCCAGACCGTCGCTCTATCAAACAACCTTGCTCTAGTGGGGGCCCCTCTTCAAGATAGAGATAAAGTCGATCAAGGGGCTGCCTATATATACAAACTCGTTGAAGGATCTTGGGTTTATAACAATAAGTTGGTTGCCGATGAAGCAGGTGAGAGTGATCTCTTTGGAAGTAGCTTAGCCATCAATGGTGAGAGTGTTTTTGTGGGATCTCCCTACGGAGAGAAATCCATCACCGATCAAGGTCTTGTTTATGTTTTTACGGAACAAAGCGGGAGCTGGACACTATCCCAAACACTGGTGGCTCCAGATGCTACTGTAAATGACTATTTCGGAAAATCATTATGGACTGATGGAATTTATCTGGTAGTTGGAGCTCCTTACAAAGATAGTGGCAGTGACAATGACAGCGGAGTTATTTACATTTATGAAAAAGAAAATGGACTCTGGAATTTTAAACAGAAAGTCACTCCTGAGACTGCCAAAGCTAATGACTACTTCGGACACCAAGTGTCTATCTTTGGTGGAAAAATAGTGGTAGGAACTCCTTATAACGATGATGTGTTATTTAACGGAGGAGCCATCTCTACCTACCAATACTTAGAAAGTAGCTGGCAAAAAACAGGTCGAGTTATTCCAACTATTCCTACAGAATAGCTTCTAAGCCAAATTTTATTTTAATGGAATTTTCTTTTTAACTGGAACTCTGGCTGCCATGCGCACTCGATCCCCTAAGAGCTTAGTCACTCTGGACGGATCAGAGTAGAGAGTCAATTCTTCTTTATCAAGAACATCCACAGCTCCCACATCTTTAGCTTGAGAACAAATGGCACTACCCTTTTTAGCAATAGAGCTCACCACCACCACCGGGAGGGGTTTAAATTCCATTACTTTCTTAAGGAAATGGAGGCCGTTCATTTTAGGCATAATAATATCTAGGGTGATTACATCGGGCTCCAAACTTAAGAGCTTTTCACGTGCTTCATAGGCATTAGATGCTACGCCCACCACTTGCAAATCGTCATTGGCATTTAAACCATTCTTAATGATATTTTGAATCAAAGGAGAGTCATCTACCACCAAAACTTTAACCTTGTTTTGCTTAAAATGGGACTCTTTTTTGGCCACATGGGTATTATACTCAGACTTTCTTATTTGATTGACTTGGATCTGATTATCCCATGTCTGATAGTAGAGCTTTCTGCCATGAATCCCACCTACATCCTCTTTGTCAACAAAGATATTTTTTTCACTTAAAATTTGCCTTGCCACTTCAATATTACGATCACCCACATTAATAGTACTGGATAGAGACTCGGTTACTGCGGCACCACCAAACAGCATCGCTTTCAAATGACCAATTTTTGGATCAAAACGCAGCAGGGTGTTAATCATTAAATTAATAGATACATCCCCATATTTAGGATCCTTACTTCCCGGTTCAGGTGCGGTAGGGAGCATATAGTGATTCATCGCTCCAATTTTCTCTCTGCTATTAAAAAGAATTACAGAAATACAGGAACCTAAGAGAGTTGAAATATAGGTTGGTTGTTTACTGACCTGAAACTCTCCGGGTAATAAAAAAACTTTTTTCTTGGCTTCCAATTTTGACTCCTCACTCTTCATGGGAAATTATTTTATCAATCGCCTTAGGAAAATAATCCATTATCAAATCAGTACATTCTCCATGCTGAATCTCAACTATTTCAATAGTCTCCACCAAATCTTTAGATAGTTGATGATAAAAAGAGTCTTGGCTATCACCTAAGGTTGCTGAGATAAATTGCATTCTCTCTAGGAAATTAGACAATTCATAAAGCGCTGTGGTCTCTTCCTTTTCTAAAAGTCGAACCCAATCCCGGCACCAAGTCAAATAGGGACCTAAGTCTACCCCATTCAGTTGAAAATCTATATCCTGTTTTACCTCTTCATTTTCCAACTTTTGATCATTAAAAACCGTACTGAGAGAATCCAACGACTCAGCCAGTTCACTAAATTGCTCGTTTTCCTTTAACTGCGCCTCCACCAATTTATACTTTTTTAAACACTCTCCTAACAGCCCCCTATAAAAATGACCGTTCTTATGCCGGTCAATAAAATCATCTATTCTTTCTCCATTTTGATATATCTGATCAATAATTTCCTGTTTAACTTCTGAACTGCTCTCCACATCTTTATACAGAGTATCTATCAGTTTTATTCCATTGACTAGCAAAGGATAGTAATCTTCACCCACTCTTCCTTTCTGTTCTAGAATATATTCGGCAAATTCTTCGACCGCTAGGGAACCTTCTCGTAACCATTTCAAATTAAAAACAGTCGCAGAGCTTTTTGCGGTATGGGCTCCTCGCTGTATTTGTTCTATGAGAGCTAAGTTACCTTTAGCTGATTCCAAAGAAGTTATGTCCTCTTTGAGAGCGAGTACAATATCGTTCATTTCTTCTACAAATATAAGTTTGAGTTCCTCTTGGTCCATGGATTAATCCAGTGCAAATATTAAAATTCTATGTTCAATAGGCATTATCTATATTAACATGGATGGCAAAAAAAAAATTCTTTTTTCTCTGCGACTTATTATTTTTTTACTTAAGAACTGAGCTAAATAACCGAGCAAGGATAAAGGCATCTTATCCCAAAGGGAAAGGTTTAATTGAGCCTTCTAATTAGGCAAGGAGATAGTGGTGATGAATAATACGGCGCAGGTTCATCAACTTGAGCTAACTCAACCGTTTGAACAAGAGATTGAAGAGATTCTCAAGCAATCCGAAGAAGAGGTTGTTCATTCGATTTTAAAGCTCTTAAAAAAGACAAAAAATATCAGCCCCTATGAATACTCCCAACGAGTTTTTGCTTTGCTCTGTGAACAAAAACCATCACCCTACTATATAGTAAAAGGGCTTGTTTTATTTTTGAATGGGTTGAATGAGCTTCAAAAGTCTTGGGCTTATAATTTATTTTTTCAAACCACCAAACAAGATTCGCTTCACTACCTAATAGCCTTTTCATCACGCGAGAAAAGCCGTAAATTAAGACTCTTTTTACACGGTTATATTCAAGATATACTATTTAGCCTTAATCAAAAGACCTGTTTAAAAGAGACTCAATACTTTGCCTACAATTGCCGTAAAACTGATGCTATTCGCCTTTTCTTTGACCATATCACTGCCACTGAGAATTTTGCCAAAATCACCAAAAAGCAAAAAGAGAAAATCATTCTGCATTTCCTAAGCGAAAAGCAATACGCCATAGTTGACTGCTTTAACGAATTGGCTTACCCAATTGCTATTAATATTATCAATAAAGAAAAAGACCCTGATTCCCGTATTAAGGCCATCGAATTTTTAGGGCAATCGGCAGAAAACGAACAGTATGAATCTACCTTTCTAAAAATACTGCGTTCTGAAAAGGATATTCCGACTCGAAGAAGCACATTTATTGCCCTGGCAAACCTCATTGAAATCCAAAAGCGCAAAGAAGTGCTCTCTTACCTGAAGTCAGAAAAAGACGAAGAGACTCTTTATACATTAATAAGCCTCATTAAAAAATTTAGAGATACGAGTTATGTAACGACTCTCACTCAGATGCTAGATGAGCACGAATCTCCTAAGTTAGTGCAAGAGATCATCACCACCTTATGCTCATTTGAAACCAAACGCTCTTTCCAGCTTATAAAACAGGCTTTCCAAAAAGGACAAAATTCAGCATCCAAAGTTCTTATATATAAAGGTTATGACTTCAAACAGATTGAAGTAAAAAACCTGCTTAGAAACTCAGATGAAGGTCAGATCATAGACCTTATTCAGCATATCTTCAATATTCTGACGAGTGAGAAACAAGAAAGGTACTTGCTAGCCAACCTCTACAACCTATTGGAAATACTCTGGTTTTCAAAATCTAATAAGTACTTCAATTACAGTGTAAAGCAACTTTATACCTACAGCAAAGATCCGGTTCAGTTCAAACTCATGATCCGTCATATGATCAACATTATTAACACTGAAGAGGAACCTTTGGCTCTAGTGGCTGCAGTTTTTGTTTCTGAATTCTCCAAGCACTACCATGAAAAAATAGATGGAGATCCAGAACGAGTCATCCTCCATGACTATGTTTATACCCAACTTTTATCTCTAAACCTCACCTGCAATCATATTATTAGGCTGGTTTTACTTAACTACTATAACTACTTTCAAGAAAATCATGGCGGATACAGCAACAAAATTATTCAACGCTTTGGTTTCACAATTTTAGAATATCTCTTTTCTCAGTTCTCAAATAGTAAGCGAAAGCAGGTTGCAGCTTTAAATTATCTCTATCAGAATTTTAATGCCTTTTTAGATGACCCAGATGATAACACTCAAATCCTCAGTGAGGCATTGAAGCAATTTATGTTCAAACACCCCAAACCCTTTAGCACCTTTTTACAAAAGTATTTTTCTCCAGCCCAACTTAAAAATCTTCATCGCAAACCACATATCAAAGAGCAACTGAGAGAACATCTGAAACACCTCCTTACCAAATCTATGGAGGTGCTAATGAAAAAGACCGTCTCCATCCTCACGGAAACCACTGCAAAGTTATTTGAAGTTCATACCATTCCAGAATTGGAAAAGTTTGTAGGACATGAAGTACAGCCTCGTTTTCAATCTGCTATGCTTCCGAAACTAAAACAGCAAGCGAAACAATCCAAAACCAGGACATTGGTTCTTGATGATGAACCTCTAACTGTATTTGATCAAATAATAACCTTAGCTGAATAGGTAGGGGATTAGCCAGAGAGCTTTCTAAAGTCATCTCCATCAATTAATAGAAAGTCACACATTTCGCAGATACGTGAATAAATACGTTCACCAATTCGATCCCTTAAAGTGTCATTTTGGGGCTGAGGTATAAAACGAGATCGACGATTATCAATTTTCTCTTTACCTTTGTATGTTGAATCCTGATCGAGGGTATAATTGGTTGTAAACAGGGTGGATTTATTCAAATTATATCGCCTGGAAATAATCTGATCTAAAACGTTTTGTTCCCACTCACTATCTCTTTTTCCTTTTCCAAGTTCATCGACAGCTAAAATGTCCACTTCGATCAAGGGATCAATGAGAGTTGATTCGGGAATTTTGGAAGAATAGCAATTTCGAATACTTTGCAGTAAGTGAAAGAAATCCACAAAACGACAGGACACATCACGCTCTAGTGTAAGAGTTTTAAGAACTGCAGCCAGTAAATGAGTTTTACCAATCCCACAAGGCCCCATTAAAACAAAGCCCTGACTGGTGTACTCTTCTCTTTTTACAAAAGCTTCTAAATAGCGCCTTGCATTGCCTTGACGCTCTGATGAAGGGACATAAGAGTCAATGGATACGGAAGCAAATTTGAGAGGAATTCCAGTTTGATTGAAGCGGTCGAGACGTTTTTGCTGTTTACGACACTGACATGGCTTGTTGTATTCATAACCATAGTTGTCTTCTAGGATTAGAAAGCCCTTACCAGAACATTCAGAGCATTTAAACCTTTTAGTCTCCGAGTCGATTTGGCAATCACACCATTTAGCCTCAGCAATTCCATTTCTAGCCCCAATGATATACTTTCGATCGCCGCATTGACGACACCGTTTGTACATGGGAGAAATATGCGGATTTTGCTCCGGCATATTAAATTGTTGGGTTAAATTGGCCATAATTCTCTAATCTAAGGGTTCCAGCCCACTTGCTTTTCTAAATATGAGTTAAATCGATCTTTCACTGGAGCTTTAAAGTATAGCAGTGATCGAGGATACTTTCGCTCTTCACTCTGACAGAGTTCCCCTTCAGAACGTAAAGCATCGCATACCACTGAAGCAGGTACATTCTGCTCCATCCATTGATAAATCTGCTCATATTCTAGTGGAGTTAACTGCATCCCCTTGCCCCTATAAAATAAATGGGTTTGCTCTATATAACTCACGTAACTCATTTGATCGACGGTCAAAAAAGCCATTGCAGTACCTATTATACTATTCTATCCATCAAATGAAAAGCTGCTAGAATGCGAGACATACTATCTTGAAAAAAAAAATTTTCAAGGACTTTCATTTAATTTCCTCTCGCTCTGCGGCAGGCATTTGATTTGTCATATTTATTTTTTTATCAGCCTCTAAACGATTGCGCAGTTTTAATTTTGTCGCACTTAAAAAGGTCTCTTTGACCTGAGTGTAATACTTCATTGTCAATACATATCCTAAAACTCCAAGTATAATAGAAACAATACCCGATCCCAACCAGAGAACAATCAAAAAATCGGTCCCTGCTTTAAGCAGTTGATCAAAGGAGCTTAAATATTCACTCCTAAATTGCACTTTCACAGGATAGAAAAATTGACCAACTACAAAGTTAAAAGAATAAACAGGTATAGCAGTTAAAGCATTGGTTAACCAGCACATGGTAATGGCTGCGATTTTGGATGCACGAAATGGCAAACAAACCACAAAAGCCAACCCCATTTGAATCCCTATTGTTGGAGTAAAAGCAATAAATAGTCCTATAGCAACCCCGCGTGCTATAGATTTTGTGGATTCAGGAAGTCTGAGTAGCCTTAAAAGGAGTAGGCGAAAAAATCTTGAACCCATTTCCCAGACACCGATTCTCTTCCTTCTACTAGGATGGGTTCCCATGATGATTTAACCTATAAAGGGAGTTTCCCCTAATTATAAATGATCTTTAACAAACAAGGACAGGCGCCGAACCCCCTCAACGATCTGCTCTTCTGATGAAAAAGAGAAATTCATTCTGGCTTTATTCTTACCACTGCCATCACAACAGAAGGCACTGCCCATAATAAAGGCCACATTATGTTCATCAATGCACTTCTTAAACATCTCTTCCATATTGAAATGCTCAGGGAGAACAAGCCATAAGAAAAGCCCACCTTGAGGATGACTCCAGCTTATTCTTTCATCATCCGGCATATACTCTTCCAGAGCATCTAACATGACATCACGCTTCTTTTTATAGATGCCATTGATTCTTTTTACATGCTTTTCGAGAAATCCCCGCCGACAAAATTCTGCAATGAGATGTTGATTAAATGGCGAAGAACAGAGATCTACACTCTGCTTCATAGTGGAAAGTTTATCTATAACATCTGCGTTACCAATGGCATAACCAATTCTAAAACCAGGAATTAGAGTCTTTGAAAATGTACGCAGAGTAATAACCTGTCCATCTTCTCCCATAGATAATAAAGAAGGAACATGCTCGCCTTCAAATCTAAGTTCACGATAGGGACTGTCTTCCACAATAAAAAACTCATACTTTTTAGCTAATGCAAGAAGCTGCTTTCTTCTCTCGTAGGAGAGAGTGACGCCAGAAGGATTTTGGAAATCAGGAACTACATAGACAAACTTAGGATGCACTCCTTTGGCAATTAGTTTCTCATATTCCACTTCAAGCAGATCGACCCTCATTCCCTCATCGTCTAAGTCAATGCCAATAAAACCAGCCCCATGTGCTTCAAAAGCTTGGAGTCCACCAAGGTAAGTTGGTAAACCCACTACCACAGTATCGCCTTCATCTAGAAAAACTTTCCCAACTAAGTTTAGTCCCTGCTGAGAAGCTGTGGTGATCACAATGTTTTCTCTGGATATATTTTCATTTGAGGCCGCGGATAACTTGATAATCTCATCCTTTAGTATATCCACGCCGGATGTGGGACCATATTGCAATGCTAAATTACCATAGTTTTCCAACACATAGTCAACAGTATCTTTAAGTTCTTCCTTAGGAAACAGAGCAGGATCAGGTAAACCACCCGCAAAAGAAATAACATCAGGATTTGCTGTCAAAGCCAGTAGTTCACGTATAACAGACTTCTTAGTTCGTCTAACAGTTGAAGAGTAAAGCTTTTCAAGATCCATCATGCCATCCCCCCTAAAATGTAAGCTCTATAATTAAATTCAAGAAGAAAACATTATCAGGTTAAATGATAAAGATCAAATAAAAGAAGCTTATATTTACTATTACACCTACTTACGGTTTTTTAGGGCAAATTCCTTAAACTTACCAGCTACTTGAGCAAGAATTTGGCCAATTGCATTCTCCGTTGCTTCGTTAACTTCACTTAAAAAGGTAGGGTTGATAAGAGCAACGATACCAATGGGAGATTTACCTTCCATAGCCATCCCTTTTGTCCAGAGTTGAAAGATGTTTTGCGAGTAAATATCTCCATTTTGAGACAAGGCCTCTAAGAATGGATCCCCCCCTGCATCCCGTATGGTCTGAGATTTAAGGTCTAACATATTTTGGTAAACAGCTGAAGCTTTCTGAAACTTCCATTTAAACGATTTGACAGCTGGATAGTTAGGGTGCCCCATGTTAACCCCAGACCCAATCAAGCCATCTTTAACGCGGATAAATATAAGAAACTGTTCTCTGGTAAAACTATCATCCAAGAACCCTTTAATCGCCTTAAAGAAAAGATCTTCTAGTTCTGTTTTATCCTGACAGGCTTCAATTTCCTCTCCCCAGTCCTTGGATTCTTCCTCAGTTGCAGCTTCACCTTCCGCCCCATCCATATCTAAATCAACACCCAGCTCATCAGCCAGGTCGGCCATATCATCATCGGCTGCCGCATCATCGGCTGCGGGCTCCTCTTCGGCGGCCATTTCCATATCCAGTGAATCATCTGCGGGCTCTTCCACTGCCAATGGATCTTCTTCCTCGGCTCCATCCATATCTAAATCAACACCCAGCTCATCAGCCAGGTCAGCCATATCATCATCGGATGCCGCAGCATCGGCTGCGGGCTCCTCTTCGGCGGCCATTTCCATATCCAGTGAATCATCTGCGGGCTCTTCCACTGCCAATGGATCTTCTTCCTCGGCTCCATCCATATCCAAGTCAACACCTAGCTCATCCTCCAGGTCTGCCATACCATCATCGGCTGCGGGATCCTCCCCAGCAGCTTCCATTTCCATGTCGGGGGCCTC
>CAYFLR010000006.1:75544-77292 GCA_964343805.1 uncultured bacterium
CATCATCGGCTGCGGGATCCTCCCCAGCAGCTTCCATTTCCATGTCGGGGGCCTCTTCCTCAGGTGCACCATCCATATCCAAGTCAACACCTAGCTCATCCGCCAGGTCGGCCATATCATCATCGGCTGCGGCTTCCTGTGTATCGGACTCCTCCTCTTTGGAATTTGCAAGTTTTTCATCTTGTTCAATTTCAGCCAGTAAATCCATGTCAACCATGGCATCATCAGAGGATTCTTCGTCTTCTTCCAATAGAGACATTGCAGCATCTTCATCTAAAACTTCATTAGAATCTAACTCTTCTTGCTCATCAATAAAATCGGCGGCAGATTGATCTTCTGCATCAGGTTCTTCCGCGGCACTTAATTTTTCATCCTGTTCAATTTCTGCAAGCAGATCTAAATCAACCATTTCATCATCTGAGGCATCACCACCACCATCTGATTCACCATCAATATCACCTAACATATCTAGATCTTCATCTTCTATTCCGTCTACATCGGCGGGTGCTTCAAAGGGTTCATCTTCATCTACTAGAGCAGATACTTCTGCATCAAGATCATCTTCAGCATCCATTAAATCATCTGGATCAGCCATAATCTCTTCTGATCCCATAGCTTCGTCAGCTTTCAGATCCTCGGGGTCTAAGTCAAGCAGAGCATCATCTTTGCCTCGACCTGGTAAAAGCTCATCTTCTTTGTCTAGAGGCTCTAACCCCTCTTCTTCTTCAATTCCCTCCCCTTCTGAGGCTTCCATCTCTAATATATCATCAACATCATCGTCTATTTCATTACTTGGCAAGGCATCTAGATCAGCCCCCAAACCATCGTCCATATCATCGACATCTAGACCACCATCACCTAGACCATCATCATCCCAATCATCTTCAAGACCACTATGATCGGTTTCAGACCCTGCCGCAGGAGCAGAAGCTAGGTCTTCCCAGAATAACTCTTCTTGCACCTCTTCTTGTTCTTCAGCCACAGGTTTAGTCTCAATCTCAATTTGAGCCATTTTTACTGATTTTAGCAAGCCAAAGAAGGGGCTCTCGCCTAACTCATAATTATAATAGTATTTAAGGGCCTCAGCTATATCATCTTTTTTAGCTATACAAGGAATAACTCTAAGACCAGTGAAGAAATTCACTACATTTATTTTGTAACGATCACTGGGATCGGTCATGGCCAGTTGAATAGTTTTTTCATCCACCTCAACAGGAATAACTTCTAGTTTGCAAATGTAATCCATTGGCAATATATCGAGAGCTTCGTCGTCAATATTTTGAAAATCCTTCTTTCCCAGCATTTCACAATCATAAGAAGCACACATAAAGCTACAAAGGTCATCTTCGGTTAGGTAACCCATATGTTTGACAGCACTAACAAATGGTTCATCATAAAGTTGACACACTTTTTCTAAATGATGATATTGTTCCTGAGTAATTCTTCCTGATTGCTGCAAACGCTGGGCTACATTGAGCTGCTTCATTGATCTAGCTACCTCTTGGTAAGTTTGGTTTTTGGAGATTTATTTTCAGGAAATAGTTCTTCAATTTTTAGTTCTGTTTGTCTCTCACTCGCAACCATTTTAAGTCGACGAAAGCTTTCTTTTCTAAGGGTTAACAGCGAGTAAAGATATTTCTCTTTCTGGTATTTGGCCATTAAAGATTGAGTCCGTTTTATCACTGCTTCGTAATTACCCGCACCGAATTCATTCTCGCAATCCAAATAGAGATCTTGAAGCCCGGTAG
>CAYFLR010000006.1:77389-83034 GCA_964343805.1 uncultured bacterium
TAGGGGGAAAACAGTAAAGATTATAATTGCTAAAACCACAAAGGAGATCCACCCCCAGCTCTTGCTCACCTTAAACTCTTTAGGAGTTAAAAGTTGCCTTACATCTTTTACCATTTGAGTTGACATAATGGGATGTTGAAACTTTGACTCACTGCTAGTCTGAAGATTTAAGAAATAAGCCCTGACTTTATTTATTAAAAAGGGAGGAGGGTCAAAGTCCATGCCATTTAGATTATGGTTCAAATAGCGCCTAAGAGCATCTCTTACCGAAATATTTATTTTGTACTGCGCTAGCATCTCCTCATAAGAGGCTAATAGCTTATCTCTCGCAGCACCATTGATGGATCGCTGCTTTAAAATTGTGTTAATATCACTTTCTGAAAGTTTAAAACGAAAGGTAAGATTCCAAAGTTCTTGATCTGCAAGATCCAATTGATCATAAAATTGATCTGTAAAAAATTCCACTCTAGCACCTGTTCCTTCATCAGGTGGTTCATTGACTTGATCTTCTACTTCATGGAGCTCAGGCCGGTGTTTAATTTCATGCCGACAAATATCCCGGCAAATACAAAAAATACCAACCTTAAGCTGCGGATCATTGACATCAACCTCTTTATAAAGGTTTTTTTGCAGCCATGTTCTCCAAACTAATTCAAATACCTTTTCCGCATGGGGAAGGTCATAAATATAGGAAAGAACTAGATTATAGGAGGGAGCTGAATATTTAAACAGAACATCACTAAAATGGGATGATGAATTGATTAAAGCCCCACTATTTATGGCATTATTCTGCATTCACAGTCCTTTACGATACTTATAATCCTGATACCTCTATCTTATTGTACAATATTTTACCTTGAATCTCAAAGATGGGCAGTGTTATAATGCTCCTAAGGTATTCCAGATAATTTTTTTAGGCAGAGAAATAGCCTACAGTCATGAGCATTTGAGGGTCTCATCCCCCTCTGTATTTTGGGCTATTTACGAATAACATCGTGATAACAATAGGATTAACTATGAGCACAGAGCAAAATTCCTCCGAGCAGTTTGACATCCACCAAGCCCGAATTTTGATAATTGATGATGATAAAGAGATGCTTAAATTCTTAAAAATCCATTTAAATCAGTTTTTCTCAAATATAACTATCTGCAGTGATTCCAAAGAAGCCTTAAGACTAATCAAAACCGAGCCCTTCGATCTCATTCTGTCCGATATTGTAATGCCAAAGCTAAATGGCTTAAAGCTCCTTAAAGAGATCAGAGTCAATAAGAAAGACCTTCCGGTCATTCTTATTTCAGGATACTCCAATGAGAGCAATAAAAGAAATGCTCAAAAATATGATATCAATGAGATTATTGAAAAACCTTTGGATCTAAAAAAGCTCTACTTTACTATTAGAAATGAATTGGAAGAGACCTATCTCGGAGAATTTGCCAAAAATTTATTTCAAAACAAAGCAGGATAAAGGTGGTGCGTGAATCCAACTATTCAAAATCAAATATCCTGCCTTCAAAAAATATGTTCTCTTACTGAAACTTTTATCAAGAATTTTTTCCAATCGAACCATCAGCAAATTTCGCAATTTAGGCAAAAGCGAGAATACCTTTACGATGTTTTTTTAGCATTAGAAAAAAAGAGTCCAGAAATTAATGAAGGGCTATTAGAAATAAACCAGTTAGTTGAAAAACTAGCTGGGCTGGATGAAAAGCTGTCTCGGCTTTATAGACAAGAGAAAAAAGCCACCAAGAATCAGCTAATCAGTACAGCGAATGGTTTCAAAACCATTAAACAGTATCGTTTAAATAAACCAACTTATGCTAAGTTTTATCAAAAAGTGTAGGAGCTTTAACTATGGCAAAATTTTCTATCGCAATCGTAACCAACATACTTGAAAGATCTCTTTTATTAGAATCTTTCCAACATCTCGTTTCTGACTATGAAATTTATGTTTTTACTACCACCCCTCAAAAGGAATACATTAAATACCCCTTTCCCATTGTTCAGTTAAAGTCAGTGGAAGAGGATCGCAACTTTATGCAAGATCTAGGTAAAAGGCTGGAAAGTTTCAACATCATAGTCTGTGATGAAAATACTACCACCTATGCCTTTCAAGCTTTAAAAACAAAAAAACAGGTTAAAAACAAACTTGTTGTTTATACCAACTCACCACTGACCCACAATCCACTTCATAATAAAAATGAAAGAACCATCAGTCATGAAGTAAGTCAGCATACTGATCACTTCTTAACTCACTCAGCAATTTCAAATTACAGTTTGATAGCTTCCGGTGTTGCCAAACACAAAGTAACACTGCTACCTCCTGTGAGTGATCTGAGTCTCTATAAACCAGCAATTAATCGAGCTCTTGTTGCAGACCTTAGAAGTGAATACAATTTAAATGAAAATGACATTTTCGCCATTTGTACTACGCCAATAGAATTAAATTATGGAACATTTTGTGCTATTAATGCTTTGAAAATGATGGAACAATATAACCCCTCACTCTTCAAACGTTTCAAACTACTCTTTTGTACATTTGGCAATCTAGGCTCCCAACTAAAACAATACATAACTGAGTTAGGGCTTGGAAATCATGTGTTCTTCCTTCCACCTGAGAACATTTTTGATCCACGGTTTTATCAAATGGCCGACCTCTTTATTGACCCCAACCCAGGAACATCAGAAGACTCTGATGATACAAGTCTCTCGATCTTTTCTTATGTCAGAGCTTTGTCATGCGGTATTCCAATCATAGCAGTTGGAAATTATTTCAACCGCAATATTATCAAAGGTCATGGATTACTCTTTCATAGTGGAGATCATCACAAGCTTTATCGTTATATTGAAAAGCTAGCCAAAAACAAAGGGCTCTATCAGAAGTTCTCTCAAAATGGTGTGAAGTATGCTGAAAATCATTTCAACTCTGATCTCACAGCCACATCGCTTAACAAGCTTATGAAACGATTGAATCGTAACCAAGAAGTAGTTGAATTTAATCAGATAGATATCATTATTGAGGAGATTCAAGAATACATGGAGGCCAATAACTATATTGATGCCATTGACCTCATCGAATCATGCCTAAAAATCTCTGAATTGAACATCAACCAACAGACCATCCTTCATCAATTTATTGGTGATTGCTTCACCAAACTAGGTGACTATCAAAGTGGAGAAGAAAGCTATCAAAGATGCCTTAACATGAACCCAACTCATGCAAAGGCACTCATTGGTCTGGGCACTATAAAACTGCAACAACAAGGAACCGATCAAGCTATTCTCTACTTCCAAAAAGCCATCGAGCATGCTCCCAAAAATGATATGGCCATGCTCGGCTTAGGACTCTCATTTCAGCAAATGGGACTCAACGATGAAGCCCTCCTATGGAGTAGCCGAGCACTGGATGTAAATACTCACAACACAGCCGCGATTTATACCCTGACTCAGATTTCTTATGATACGAACAAATTTGATAAAATAGAGAAACATTTAGAGAACTATATCGAAGAGCATCCCCATGACACAGATTTTATTTTCTCTCTAGCCGGAATAAAATATCGTCAAGGCAAAAGTAAGGAAGCGCAAGGCCTGCTCAATGAAATCTTAAGTATTAATCCCAATGACAACCGGGCTATAGACCTACTGGAACTCATTGAAACTAGGTCTTATATGGGATGAAAAGACCCCCCTCAGATCCTCCTAAGATTGTAAAAGGCGAAGAACTGGAAAGCTTAAGTCAAAACAGAATTGACCTTTACTTGGTTCAAGGTTTCGCCCTATCCCGCAAGAAAGCCAAATTACTGCTGGATAAAAAGCAAGTTCTTATCAATGGCCAGAGAGCCCGAATGGCGAAGACACCTTTAAAAGTTGGAGACAAGATTGAGGTTATTGGTTCATCTCCAGATAGCAAAAAACTAAAACTAGATAACTACCTACTCATTGTAAATAAGCCCGCTGGAATCCCGGTTGTGAAACAGTACAAATCCAATGATCCCCATTGCTTTCTTTATCAAGTCAAAGAATATTGCCAACAAGGGAAGTTACTAGGGCCTAATAATTATCTAGAACTACTCCATCGCCTAGACAAAGAGACCTCAGGAATTTTAGTCTTTATAAAAGACCCACAATTAGCAAAGCCCATGCAGGAGCAGTTCAAAAAGAACCAATTCAAAAAGGTCTATATTGCTATAAGCCAAGGAAAAATGGATCAAAGGACCATGACTTATAAAAGCTCTGCCAGCAAAAAGGAAAAAGCGAGTGAAACAAGATTTAAAATCATTAAAAAAAGAGCTAAAAATGTCCTTTGTATTGAAGCCAAACCTATAACTGGTCGAACTCACCAAATACGCATCCATCTGGCAGAATTAAATTGCCCCATCATTGGTGATAAGCAATATGGCCAGAACCCTCCCAGTGAGCTTGACAAACAAACACCTCATCATTTATTACACGCATATAAGTTGGAGTTTATTCATCCCATTTCAAAAGAAGTGATCAATTTAAAGGCACCCTTACCCTCGCGAATGAAGAGTTATAAGGTTTTCTAATCTGAGGCTTTTTCCAAAAACTGATTAAGAAATTCCCTCAAAGACCGATGGCCCAGTTATGAGTGCTACAATTGAGAAAATGTATAATTACTGCCAATCTAATAATATTGGCCATGAACTCTTGGATGATAACCGGTTACAAATCCAGTTACCGGATCAGATCACCCAAGGGATCGTACCCAATAGGTGCGCTACCATAGAGTACTTTCCCATGAGTGAATCTCTTCGCATATCATGTGCTCTTGGAGTTGCTTATGGTTCTAAACTGACCCAAGCTCTCAGACTCAATAATATACTTTCAAATAGTAGCTTAAGTGTCATCCGGCAAAATGGTCAAGATCACTTCAATCTCATCTTCTGGAAAAAAGTAACCTCCGAGACAGAAGACGAATACAGCCTAAATCCCATTCTTGATTTTATCTCCGAAGAGATGGGCAAAATTCGCCCAGCATTCTAAGCAAACACCTAAACAACTGTTTTCAAAGAACAAACTCCATATACAGCTCATTTTTTTAACATCAAATTGAACGACTTTTAACCATCGCTCTCAGGATCTACTGGGCAATTTTTTCCTAACTACAGATAATTCCTAGATAAATTTAATCTAGGAAAATTTTTCCTATTTTATGCTAAAGATTTTACCCACTCGCCGATGAGATATTTAGGTGTAACAAGGGACACGTAAGCCCTTACCCCTACCCCCCACATCTTTAACTTTAATTTGGAGGTAAAAATACTGTAAATAGGCCAAGATGAGAATCTAAACTTATGGATTAGTTTAATTACAACATTTTTGAGCTTTATAATTTCATATTATAATTCAAGGAGGAATTATTATGGGTTTAAGGATTAGAACCAATGTATCTTCATTAACAGCGCAACGTTCATTAGGAGTTGCCCGCTCGTCTCTCAACAAATCTCTCGAAAAATTAAGTTCAGGTTATCGAATTAACAAAGCTGCTGACGATGCTGCAGGTCTTGCTATTTCAGAAAACTTAAGAGCTGATATTAGAGGTTTAAATCAATCAAAAAGAAATGCAAATGACGGAATATCCTTGGTACAAACAGCTGAGGGAGGTCTTAACGAAGTTGGAAAT
>CAYFLR010000006.1:83044-88119 GCA_964343805.1 uncultured bacterium
AAATATCCTTGTAAGGCTAAAAGAGTTAGCCATTCAGGGTGCTTCTGATACTATTGGAAACAATGAGCGTGGATTTCTTAACAAAGAATTTTTTGCTCTCAAAGATGAGATTGACCGTATCTCTAAAACCACGGAATTTAACGGCACCAAATTATTAGTTGGAGATCAATCTTCTATCGAACCAGAGCTTCGTAACAACTCCAATCCCTACCCACTAGAAATTCAAGTGGGAAAAGATTATTATGAAAAGTCGGATGCTCCCGATGCCATCAATCCCGTAAACATTATTAAGATAGATTTAGGGAATATGAATTCTCAAACTGATGGTGACAATAGCCTGGGAATAGGAAATTCTACCACTTCAGATGGTGCTCAAGTGGATAATAAGCTTGATGCCCAAAAAGCCATCGGCAGAATTGATGGGGCCATGCAAAAAATTGCTGGTTACCGAGCCCATTTAGGATCGATCCAAAATAGGCTGGGCTCAACTATCAATAACTTAAGTATTGGTACCGAAAACCTCAGTGCAGCGAAATCTCGAATCAAGGACGTAGATTTTGCCAAAGAGACTGCAGCTATGACTCAGTCACAAATCCTGCAACAAGCTGGTACGGCGGTATTAACCCAAGCGAATCAAAACTCGCAAATTGTACTATCATTATTGGGTTAATGAATTAATAAATAGTTAGTATAAAAAAGCCCCGATTGTGCTTTGGATGGATCATCTCAAAGTGAATCGGGGCTTTATTTTTTCCGTACGATTTGATCATAACATCTTCAGTAAGATCTGAGGTCTGGGGTCTGAACGTTATATGGTATATTCCGGGCACATAGTAAACATTTTATTCCGGGCACATAGGTAACAGTTTTTACTTAAAAGGTAGGTAACATCGGTATAATTCGTTACCTATTTTCAATGACTGCGGACTTGGCTGACTTGCAGAACTTAGGAAGCCCCTTTTAATTTTTGGGGAGCTTTTTTTTTGGCCTTCTTTTTAATAGCTTTTTTCAATTTTTCATAGCTCTGACGAATTCTAAAATCATCAGGAGATATCTGTAAAGCTTTTTGAAAAGAAGCTTTTGATTTAGAAAACTGCTTGTTCTTCATATAGAGAACACCGAGATTGTGATAAGAATCTGGATCATCAGATTCCAGTACTAAACTTCTCAGGTACATTTTGATTGCATCATTGATCATATCAATTCGGCGATAGAGGAAGCCTAACCGTCGCATGATTTCTGCATCTTTGGGATTTAACTGAATCAAGCGCTTATAAAACATGATGGCTTTTTTATAGTTTTTCAAACCGGTGTAGACGCGAATGAGTTTATTAATAATAGTTTGATCTTCATCATTTATTTTATAGGCCATCTTTAGGTCAACTTCTGCATCCTTTACTTTCTTCTTAAACATATGAACATCAGAACGAATCACGTAAAATATAGCTTGACCTGAATTGGCTTTTACAATTCCGTTTATAAATTTTAATGCTTGGTCGGCTTCATTTTTTTGTAGGAATATATCCACCCGTCCAGCTATAGGATCAGGGTGCTTGGGATCAATGCGAAGTGCCCGTCTGAAATACTGATCCCCTTTATCCAAATCTCCTAATTTTACATAGTTTTTTGCCACCCAAAGTACGGTGTCAAAATCTCTTGCATCTATTTGTAGAGCTTGTTGAAAGTACCTTTGAGCAGCGATGGGATTTTCGTTTTTCAAAAAAAGGCGAGCAGCAAAATAGAGTCGATCCAACTGTTTGGGATTTATTTTCAGTTCCTCTGTTAGGTACTTGAGAGCTTCTTGTTCATTCCCCATCTCTAAATAAATATCTACTAATCGAGCATGACTCTTGAAATACTCAGGGTTTGCTTCAATAGACCTGGTAAAGAACAAGATTGCATCATCAAATTCTCCCAACATCCTATAAGTGTCACCCATGCCATGAAGTACCCTGGATGAGTCTGGAGAGGATTTGACCAAATCCAAAAACATCTTCTTGGCTTCCTCATACATACCCATGATTAGATAATTCTCAGCTTCCCTAATTTTCTTTAGGGTGGGACCAGGGTTAAAATACTTACTGAGAATTTCTTCTACCTTTTTCACCATTTCATCAGGCTGAAAGGGTTTAATAATATAGTCATTAACTCCCAGGTCGACAGCTTTAACTATATCCTCTTTACTAGTTTCTCCAGTTAAAACAATGAAAGGAAGATCTGGCTTATGGCTACCTCGGATATCCCTAAGCAAATCAAGACCATTCAATCCTGGTAAGTAGATATCAGCAATTATCATATCCACTGAATTGCTTTGAAATAATTGCAATGCTTTCTGACCATGAGAGGCTTCAATGAACTTATTTTTTCCATTTGATAGAATCCTGCGAATTCCCTTCCGGATATTCTCATGATCATCTACCAATAAAAAAGTGTATCCTCTATTTTTCATCTAGATACCAAAAGGTTAATTAGCTTCATTTTTTTCTTTCGGCTTCATAATTAAGATATTTAGGGTTTTCTCCTAGGAATCTCTAACAAGGTTATCTATCAACGCTTTAAAAACATAGGTCATTTTTTATCACTCTTTTCAATGATCATTTACTTGAACAATTTTATCTATTTCCATATAATTTAGTCATACGTAATAACTCGTCCTTTTTAGAATTCATTTCTTGATATGGGCTTTAATAATTAAACCTGGAGAGCAGTTTTATGGTCGATCGCACAATCACAAAACAAATTGAACACATAAAACGATCTAAGCTTTGCGCTAAAAAGATCGTCTCCTTAGATGAATTTCGAGCCCTCAAAGAGACGGTAAATTCTAAAACACTTCTGGTAGTAGACGATGATGAAGTGATGCGGAAAGCTTTGGCACGTATATTTGAAGGTGAAAAGTATAAAGTTATCACTGCTTGCGACGGTTTAGAACTATCCAAGATACTTGAAAATACACGCCTAGATCTAGTTATACTCGATGTCAATCTTCCATGGGTGAATGGCTTCGAGCTGTGCAGAATTCTGAAAGCCCATCATATTATGAAGCACATTCCTATTATCTTCATTTCTGGCCGAAAATCAGATGAAGACATCCAAAAAGGGTTTGATAGCGGCTGTGATGATTATGTAACAAAACCCTTTGATATTACTGAAATAGTCGCCATAGTGAATAAACTTCTATTAGGTAAGAAATAACTCTTCTGCTCTCTATTCAATTTAAAATTTAATAGGTGAGATAGTGCCATCGATCACTTTCAAAGGCTGATTAGCAATGAGATGGTTTCCTAGATATAGCCCGACACTGTATTCACCTTCCTCAAGTTGAAGGAAAAAGCGTAGGGAGGAGTGGTTGGATAGCTTAATATCACTCGTCATTTCAAAAGATTGATTCAGATCAAAATCTGGCTTCTCTTTAAAATACCAAGGAGTGTATGTTTGATAAGATTGGCCTCTTTGATGACTGGTGAGTTTTACTCTATAATCAGTGCTAGGAGCGTACTTCTCATCCAGATAGATCGCTACAACACCAGCTCGATCTAAATCCAGTGCTAAGTCAGGATTGGCAACCATAATTCTATCCAAAAATCCTATAAAATGAACAGGATAAACAGGAACTTGCTTTTGCAGAGCAGCAGACATTTCCATTGATTGATTATAATTAAGTAGGGATCTTTCAAATTCAGGAGTGTCAATGATGACACTCATAGGGGAGTCATTCAACACATCATTGAGGGAGATTATCCCATCAAGATCAGTCTCAACCTCTTTATCAATACCAATGATTTCACCTTCGATTCCCACCAAGGGAGAGAGTGGATCATCAGGAAGAGTCACTTTTAAAGTGGCCGCTCCTTTTTCTCCATCACTTAACTGCAATTCATATCTTACCCCTTCGGCAAAATGTCCGGTAAAAGAGGAGATGATCTCTTCTTCGTAAAAAGCGGAGATAATCCATAAACCGGGTTGATGGTTATAAAAACAGAATTGTCCTCTAAATGAAGTGGTCTCTAACTCGGTATCAGGAAAGCCAAAACGATTAAAATAATAGGCATCCACATTCTCGGAGGAGAACACCTCTGCCCCTTCAACAGGCTCTCCTTTATTGTTAACAACAGTTCCACAAACAGTGGATTTGGTATGATCGAGATCAATGTTTAGGACTCTGGAGTATAACTCATCATATTCATAGGGTATCATTTGTAGAGTTTTCAGCTCCGAATCTTCATCCACTAACAAGTAGTGCCGACCTTGATTATAGCGTCCCTCAAAGTCCAACAGATCCACTTCAAACAGAGAATTGACAGGCAAAGATTCAAATACAAAAAGACCATCTTTATCCGTTCGGTAGGATTGGTCACTGCCAATAAGAGTCACCTGAATACCTTCTAAAGGCTGGGGGGTTCCTGTAAAATCCCGATCCACACCAACGATAACACCACTTATATTCACACGCTTTACATCATCTAAACTAAACTCTACCAAAGTAGCAGCCTTGCCCTGTGGATCATGTAGAGATTCTTCACTTTCATCTGTCTCTTCTGAAATCTCTGTAGGTGCTGGTTTCACAACCACCGGAATAAATTGAATTTGATCAAAGGCTACCACCACAATCTCAGTTACTCCTGTTTTTAAAGCTGTAAGCCCTGCATTATTTCCATCAACTTTCACTAATTTTTCGCTTCTAGAAAATAATTTATACTGACTCTGGTGCAGTGTCATTGTATCGCCCTGCTCATCCACAGCAATGACGTTTAGCTTTTGCTCATTGCCCAATGCCATGCTCACTTGAGAAGGATGTACCCAGATTTTGGCCACCTTAAATACGGGCTGGGCAGGGAGGGGATTCTGAACAGACACAATACCCTGCTCTTCGATCTCTTGCATCATATCCGCAACTATAATTTCCTTACCTTTGATTTGATTCAACCCATATGATTTTGCTCGAGGTAAGACTTGAGGATCATTTTTAGGAAGAGGATTTAAGTTCTCTAAAGTAAAAGTCAGGTTTTGACTCAATAGGGTGGGGTTTATATCTATCTCAGCATAGCCGACAAGATTTAACAGGCTGAAGACAC